>NZ_JABBXG010000001.1:0-680288 GCF_012932945.1 Thalassotalea sp. Y01 | reverse complement strand
GCTTTGGAACCACCTGATCCCATGCCGAACTCAGAAGTGAAACGAAGTAGCGCCGATGGTAGTGTGGGAGTTCCCATGTGAGAGTAGGTCATCGCTAGGTTCCTATTCCGAAAAAGCCCTTAGTTAACGCTAAGGGCTTTTTTACGTTTTACGTCCCTATAAAACGCCCTTCGGGAGACTTTGCATTTAAAAATAGTTCCATACTATTTTTTACATTCCAGGCTCGCTCAACCTACCGTAGGTCGACGACATAAAGCGTTCACCCCTGAACCTGTCAATATCAGTACATCCATGTACGTTATCGCTAGGCTCCTATTAAAAATGAAAAAGGGTATCCTATAGGGAACCCTTTTTTGTATACACGTTTTAAATAATAACCACTCAGTGTGCTTCATGAGGTCCCGGACATTGCTGCGCAATTCCGGGATGACGTTGAACTGTTTCTAAAAATAGCGCTGTCATCCCCATATGCCGTAGGCGGGGACCCCGATTCGTTAAAATGTGTCTCTAACGAAGGTGCTTCTGTTATTCCTACACTTATAATTACCCTAAAGTGCGTTTATATCTTCTTTCAATAGCGACACATCCAATAACAAGTACTTATAGAGTAATTGGCAGATGCTTTGATAAAACCCTGAATTATCAATGCGGCTCATTTTATCCAACAATAAAGGTAACCAATTAAGAACTCTATGTTGAATAAACTCAAGTTGGTCAGCACTTGCTCGTTTAGGATCTGGTGCATTAAGTGATGACAATACCAAGTTACCCAAATAATCTAATTGAATGGCAATATGGTCTGCGGGTTCATTAAACTCTTCAATCACCGCTAAACCTTGCTTTTTTAGCAGTGCCATCATTTCATCATGAGCTTGCTGAAACATCAGTTCTTCATTCGATAGATAAATTGAGGCGTACGGAGGTGCACCATTTTTATTATCCATTAAAAACAACTGAGAAAACTCAACCTTACATTCTATATAAGGGTGTTTATGAATATTAAGCTTGGCAAGACTTTGCTTGATAGCACGGACGCTTTTGGCTAGTAATGGCTCAAGCGCTAACTGATCGAGCAGTGTCGCCCCTTGTTGATTAATATACGCATTGAACTGCTCTTTGCTCAGTTCTTTACTAAGCAGAGTTGAAAACCACCAAAAGATGGTCGCTCTGATTTCAATTAACTGCTTATCTTGCATCAACTCATCTCCGTTGGTTGGTTAAAGGCAGTAACATCCGGTGCTTTACCTTTGAATTTTTCAACCTGAACGACACAAGTGAATGCGCTACAAGCTTGGGCTAGTTTTGAGGTGCCAACATCCATCGTCAAGGTGTTTGGATCGCCATAAGTATCAATTGAGCCGATCTTCTCATCGACAGGGCCATACCAGGCTCCTTCATGTATTCGTGTAACCCCTGGCGCATAGTTTGCATCGACGCGAGCACCGGCAATAAGTTGGCCACGATCATTAAATACTCTGACTAAATCGCCATCTTTGATGCCTCGCGCTTTGGCATCGTCCGGGTTGATGTATATAGGCTCGCGCCCTTGCACAGCATAGGTGTTACGAAACTCCGTAGATTCACACATTTGTGAATGCAGTCGTTTGTCAGGATGACAGGACTGTAACCATAATGGGTACTTCTTCGAGCCTGGACCACCGTGTGAACGTTCCTTTTTTTCCATCCATGTTGGATGGCCAGGGCAATCATCGTAGCCAAAGCGATCAATCTTACGAGAAAATATTTCTATAAATCCTGAGGGCGTACCAAGAGAATTTAACTCTGGATCTTTTCGGAAGTCGGCAAACTTGGTCCATAATGCGCCTTTACCAAAATCAACAAAACCTTTTTCCCAAAACTCAGCGAATTTAGGCATCTCAAATTTGCCTTTATTGGCTTCTACGCAGCCATCATAGAGATGTTTAACCCACTCCATTTCGGTGCGATTTTGGGTATACTGTTTATCGGTGCCCATGCGTTTACACAGCTCGGTAAATATTTCAAAGTCTGTTTTTGAGTGGTACAAAGGGTCCACCAGTTTATGCATGGCAATAACCCCACGACTGGAATAGCTGCCATATAGATCGATATCACTGCGCTCATATTGAGTACAGGCTGGTAGAACGATATCAGCAAAGCGACAGGTCGCGGTCCAGTTAAAGTCAACCGCAACAACCGTTTGCAGTTTTCTAAAGGCTTTCTTCATCTTGTTTTTGTCTTGATGATGATGCCACGGATTGTTGCCGCTAAATATGGCCATATGCACATCAGGGAAGGTCACTTTTGAGCCATTAGCGTCAATTGTTTTACCCGGGTTGAGAATCATATCGACCCAACGAGCGACGGGAATGACCGCACTGGCACCTTTAAAGTCATCACTTTTGTGTTTGATATGATCTGGCGAGTCTGGAATGCCAGGGAAAGCACCTGGGCCAGCAGCGCCAGTTGATGACACACCTACGCCAGAATAGTGATGCGCATAGCTTACACCACCACCGGGTAAGCCAATATAACCTAACATAGTCGCAAGTACTGCGCCCATCCAGTATGGTTGTTCACCATGTTGTTGTCGCTGAATACACCAACCATATAATAATTGAGTGCGATTCGACGCCATATCTTCGGCCAACTGTTTTAAGTCTTTGGCACTGATACCACAAATTTCGCTCGCCCATTCTGGAGTCTTAGGTTGACCATCTTTTTCACCGATTAGATACGGTAAAAAATCATCAAAACCAAGCGCGTAAGTATCAATAAATTTTTTGTCGTATAACTCTTCGGTATAAAGGTGATGTGCCATGCCTAACATCATAGCTACGTCGGTTTGTGGGTTAATGTATTGATGTTCACAATTGAGGTAGTTTTGTGTTTTGCTTTTTACCGGGTCAATACTGATCACGCGGATCTCTTTGTTGGCGACTTTTTCTTTTAGCTTGGCAAGGTACTCGTATGATTCATGGGTCTCACATGCCCAGCCAACTTGCAGGTTTTTGTGAAGGTCATTAGCCCAAAGCACAACAATTTTGCTGTTATCAAGAATATTTTCCCACGACGTGCTTTGTGCATATACTTCGGTAGAGCCTAATACGTATGGCAGTATGGTCTGCCCTGCGCCTGTTGAATAATCGCCAACTTTACGTACATAGTTACCGTGCATAGATACAGCACGAAACATATGATTACCGCAGGAATGCACTTGCCCGGTTTGACGCCAACCTGTTTGTCCGGCGTATAAGCCAGACGGTCCATAAGTGGTTTGTACACGTTCAAGTTCTTCATAGAACATGTCAATTGCTTCATCCCAAGTCACTCGTACAAATCTGAAATCACCACGTTGACTGGTATCACTTTCGTGACGTTTGAGATAATAGTCGTATCGTACCATGGGGTAACGGATGCGGCTTGGACTGTAGATAATACCTTTTATGCCATTAAGCATATCGGTCGGGTATTTATCCAGCTCAAACGGTTTTATTTTTGCGACTTTGCCACCGATAACTTGAGCGCGAAACGCCCCCCAATGGGAACCCGAAATCTTCCATTTCGCAGCCTCTTCAAGGCTTGTTGCCGCTTTAGCAACCGTTAATAAGCTTGGGCCTACTAATGATGCGGTACTACCTATCATTAAGCCTTTTAAAAATGAACGTCTGGAAATAGTCATGATCTACCCCACAGGTTAATGATCTTTATCGAATGTCGATGAATGTTTCTGCAGATACTTAAGTACAAGCGCTTGAGTATCACCATCAAGATTGACGAAGGACAACATGCCATTAAACATGCCTGGCCAAGTATTCGCGTCAAAATGATTTACCGCTGGTTGTGAATGACATACCGAACAGCTTTTGTCGTAAGTTGATTTAGCATAAACCCAAAGGTCATCCGTGGAGTCGGCCAAAGACTCTGAGCGCATCCATACCGTGACTTTAATTTCTTGCCAGGGCAAACCGGTTAATTCATCTTCGACTTCTTCGCCAGTGGCGACAACAAATTGCTCATTTTGAGCAACTTCAGGGGTTAAGAACCCGTCGTTGATGTTAAGGGAAAAGTCCTCATACATTACACGGCCATACCCTTTGTTTTTGCGCCAAACGTGTAATTCAACTTTAATGGCTTCTGCGTTACTTTCTAAGACTGTGACTTTTGTTGCGGCATTCAGTTCGCCGGCATGGGTTTTAAGTTCACTGTCTTCAAAGAGGGCCAATTGTCTTACGCTATAGTAGCTACTGCCTTCTTCAAAACTGCTGGCCGCCATCGCTTCTAGTTCGGCTAACATACCGTCACCGGAGTGCATGTCTTCAGGCAATTCGTGGGCAATACCTTTATGGCAATCTATACAGCTTTGATCGCGCTCTGCCGCCATTTTCATTTGCACCTTGGCGCGTTCACTCATATCGTCAAAGTCCATGGAGTTATAATCGTGACAATTCTTACACTCTAATGAGTTGTTGGCGGTAAATCGGTCCCATTCGTGGGTAGCAAGTTCCAAACGCTTGGATAGAAATTTTTCTCGAGTATTAATGGTGCCAAAGACCTTGCCCCAGACTTCCTTTGAGGCTTGCATTTTACGGGCGATTTTATCGGTCCAATTGTGCGGAACATGACAATCAGGACACGTTGCTCGCACCCCTGCATGGTTTTTCCAATGCACAGTACTTTGTAATTCCTGATAGACATTATCTTCCATCTCATGGCAACCAATACAAAACTTTTCGGTGTTGGTTACCTCTAGGGCAGTATTAAAGCCACCCCAAAAAATGATGCCAGCAATAAAGCCGCCAAACGCCAAAGTGCCTAAGCTGTAATGCACGCTTGGCTTGCGTATCACTCTTATAAATTCTTTTAACGATCTAAGCATATGGATTCTCGTCTCTGTTTATATATGTCTTAACCATGACCCGGAGGGCCAAAAATCAGCTGTGACATCCATACAATAAAACCATAGCCACCTACAGCCAGAGTAGTGACGATGGGAAAGAAAAATAAAATGATAAAAATGAACGCCTTAAACTCTTTGGTTCGGCTTACGTCATCTTGATTATTATCTGCGGTATTGAAGTCGCTTGGTTCGCTCACGTGCAATATCCTTGGTTGATGTTTCTAAAATAAAGTTTAGCCAATAATTATGATTGTGCCGGAGATCGAGATATCTGGTTTTTGACCACCATGGTAGGCGCTAAGATGTTGGCACTGCGAAATTCTTCGTTCACGCGCAAGGTAATATCTGTTTCTAGCGCTTTTTCATATTTGGTATCTAGCACATAGACTTTGAGTGTTAACTTATAGGCAATAAAATTGTTGGTCAGTACTTGCGATATCAACACGTTGATTGGCTTATTTAGATAGGCAAACTTACTTAATGCGGCACATTCTCGGATGATACCTTGCGCTTTGGCTAAATCTTCATTAACACCAATATGAAAAGTAATCGCCACTTGCATGTCCAGCTCACCGTAGTTACCGCAAGATGTTAATTGATTGAGAAATATATTATTGGGAATGGTGACGACGTTATCATCTAAGGTATTCATTTTGACGCTGCGCAGACCAATCGCAATAATGTCGCCATATTCACCGCCAAACAACACCCGATCGCCTACTTGAAAAGGGCGGTCAAACATGATGATAATACCGGCAACAACCGAGGCAGCTAAATCCTTCATTGCAAAACCAACCGCAACCGCTAAGGTACCACCTAAGATAGCCAATAACTCTTTACTGAATTCAAAACTGAGTAAAACGGCGGTGGAAATCGCGAAGAAGTAAATAATGAATTGAAAAAACACCAACGCCTTTTGCAATAATAGGCGCTTCTCGGCAAATACTTCCGCCAAGTCATTGACGATAGATTTGACCACCTTGAGTACAATCCATACCGTGATAAACAAAATCATCGACACAAACAGGCCGCCAGGTTTTATTACCTCAGCCAAAGTGGTAATGACCTGCAACTCCTTTGAATCTGGCACTTGTGCCATGACGGAGCTGTTAAATACAGCAAGTAATAAGATTAGAAGACGAATAGGGGGAATCATATGGCGCTCCTAACGGGGTAACAAGTTCTGGCGAGCCAGATATTTAGACACAGGACGGAACCAAAGCCATGTGATTTGATATCGACCGCTTACTTGTTCAAGGATATCTTGGGCAACTGAGGCAGATAATGCACTGTTGACTATCAGACCATGCAAACGCAGGTTGTTAACGATATCGTTGGTATTACAACGACCAAATTGGCAGATGGTACGCAATACCAATAAGGTATTGATATCGAAACTCTCTATGATTTTGTTGTCTGGGTAGGCTGGGAGTTGCGCTAAATAACCACCATATTCAACATTAATCGAAGCCGCTAAGGTGCGACACGCAATCGCCGGATTACCTTCAGCGTAGCCCCAAATAATACGATAGATACCACTTTTGTTGCGACCTTCAATGGTTTCATCTTCAACATCGACAAGTTGTCTTGGGATAATGAGTTGGCTGTAATCAACCTCAATGTTAGCCTCTTTGCAGCGTCTATCGAATAACTCGATAATCTGCTCTTCACTCCAAGGCTGCAATTCTATGGTGGCAGAATAAAAACCGGTGGCTATTCCTAAGGCACTCAGTAAAGGCCAGCTGCTATTATCAAATGTTAGTACCCAAAGACACATGCCTTTGAGCTCATTAATCCAGCCATAAAGGCGGCGAATTTCTCGCTGCCCGCTGGCTTCAGGAGTCAATAAGCGATGGCAGTTATCCATTAACACCAAATCAATTTGATTTTCTTCTAAGGCTTTAATAATATCGCCGGCTTTAACGTTTTCGCTTTCTATCTCGAGCTGTTCGCGAACTTGTTCAATTATTTCACCAAAATCTTCACTGCATCTGAGAATCAATGCGTTAGGGTGTTTCTTCTGCAGTGAATGCAAGAAAAACGTTTTTCCCATGCCACGTTCACCAGTAACCGCAATATGCGAACGCTCGTTTTGTTCGAGCATGGTCATTACTTTGTCTATCGGCTCTTCCAGCACAGATGCCACGTAGGTTTCTTCGCTTTCAATTAATATGTCAGATTGCTCCGGAGAAAGATTTGCCAATGACTTTGACTTTTCTAACAGTTCCGAATTGTCACTGAGCAGTTTTTTACGATAAATTTCGGCGGTAATACGACGTCCAGATTCAACCTTTGAAATGAGACCAAGAAAGCCTTTGGTTATGACGTAATACAACACCATGGCCAATGCTAGGTTTGCCATGGCAAAACCTTTTAGGCGGGTTCTCGATTTTAATAACTTGCTGATAAATTCTGGTGTATCACGTTCTTGATCCATGTAGGTGAAACAGTCATCACGCCACTGTTGAATAAAGAAGATATAAACCGGTAATAGTAACCATAAAAATGCAGTGAATAACCAAGATAAAATGGTACCGTGGGCAATAAAAATTTCTGCTAATTCAATACTGAGTTTGTACCAACCGACCCACCATACGGCAATTTTTAAAGACAGTGATTGCGCTCGAGTAATATTGCGCAACAAGTTTTGCTTGCCCCGTTCAATAACCTTACTGAGAAAGCTGAACGCAAAAAATGTTACACAAACCCAAAACGTGATTGTGGTTAGAACCTCTATCACCATCGGGATTTGCAATATGTCGGCACTGCGCAACATGTAATTGATAAAAATCAGCCACTCAAGCGGACTGCGAGTATGTTCGAAATACCAAACCGCTCGTGCGGCTTTGATTTTGCCTGATGTTCTTGGTCGTACGGCGAGTATTTTTTGCCGCCACTGACTAAGGCCTTCTTTAGCCCAATTGCGCCAGGTTCTAAATAAGATGATGCCTACAATAAGCATCACTAGGTTCATAAAAATATCGAGTGGAGCTGCGGCAAACCGTGCAGGTACTTCAAAAACCCGTTGAAAGGTGCCTCGTATAATGATCACCAACTGCAATCGTAAGTAGCTTAATTCCAGTTTGGCTTCGGTTACGCCATTGAGTTTGGTTGAGGTAAGCAGTGATTTGAATTCGTCACTGGCTTCATTAAATATTTGTTGCCTTAGCAAGTAGAAATTACGAATTTCACGAACTCGGGCAAACAATTCCTGATATTCAGAATCATTCTCCAGCTGTGTCATCAGTCGTAAGTCGACATGCTTGGCACTTACGCGTTCGTATAATCGTTGGGTCTTTTCTTCGATGACTGGACGCATTCGAGCATATAGCTCTTCGTAATCATCGACACTGCGAGAAAGATCGATAATCTTGCCTTTTAACTCGTCAAACTCGGTTTCAAACTGCTGTAGTAAATCATCTTCGAGGTAATTGGCATCGCCGGTGTCGACAATGTCATTATCATCGATATCTGTGTCTAACGTCTTTAGTGTAGAACTGTCTTGCTCAGATTCATCAGCCTCAGAGTTTTTTTGTTTTGAGTCACTTCGTTTTGAGTCGCTATCGTCTGCGTCTACAGCTTTATCATTAGCGCCTTTATCTTCATCGTTGGCTTGTTGTGTTTTGTCATTGCCGTCTTGATCAGTTTCAGCTGTTTTTGCTTTGTCTGATGGCGCAGGTTGCTTACTCTTTTGCTGGCTTTCTTGCTCAGTTGTTTGTTCAGCGGCAGGTTGGCTTTGTTCGCTTTTATCCGGTTGTTGTTCGGCAGAAACGCTCGGCACGAGCGCCAATAGACACAGCAGTAGAGCGAGTATCAGATATTTGTACAGACCAAGGTGTGCATTTTTATTTTTAAGGTCGCAATACACTTTTGCCAACTCTCCCGTTTAAATTATTAACTTTGAGTATGGTCTAGATTATTGATTTTGCATAAAAATATACGCAATGGTAGATGGGGAATAGGAAAAACAAAAAACCGGCTTTGAGGCCGGTTTTGATCATCAATATGGCTGTTTAGATACAGCGCAGTTGGTTTGTGCTTACTTATAGTAGCTCAGACACTTCTCAACTTCTTTTTTGGCACCAAGAATAACTTCAACTCGTTGATGAATTCCTGATGGTTCCATTTCCATAATACGGCCTGTGCTAGTCACACTCAAACCACCTGCTTGTTCAACTAGGAAGCTCATTGGGTTGGCTTCATACATCAAACGCAATTTATATGGCTTATCGGCACTTTTCGTATCCGCAGGGTAGGCAAAAATACCACCTCGCACTAAGACTCTATGCACATCACCGACCATGGCTGCAATCCAACGCATGTTGAAGTTTCTGCCGCGAGGACCATCACTACCCGCAACCAAGTCGTCAATGTAGTTCTTCATAGGCTCATGCCAGAATCGTTGATTTGACATGTTGACGGCAAATTCTGACGTTTCAGGCTCAATTTGCACATTACGTTCTGTGCGCATGAAACTGCCATGGGTGCGATCTAAGGTATAGAAGTGAGTACCATTACCTGTAGTCATCGCCAACATCGTCGATGGACCATAAAGTACGTAACCAGCACATACTTGCGAGGTACCTGGTTGCATGAAAATATTAGGATCAGACGGATCCGCATCTTCATCGACTTCCATGATTGAGAAAATGGTACCAATCAATGAGTTGATATCAATGTTGGAACTACCATCAAGCGGATCAAAAGAGACGATATATTTACCATTTGGGTTGCCTGGTACTGAAGTGTCTTCTTCTTCAGAGGAAATGGCGCGAACAAAGCCTGATTCAAGGGTGATGTCCTTAAATAGCTGATTGGCAACCACATCAAGGCGTTTTTGTACTTCACCTTGAATGTTTTCATCAAGAGTCGAGCCCATTACGCCACTCATTTGTCCTTGGCCAACACGGAAAGAAATTTCTTTACACGCGGCAAGGATTGTTTTTATTAGCGAAATCAAGTCTAAAGGCACGCCGTCTTCACGTAGCGCTGGAGCGAGTCGTTGCATGTTTTACCTGAACTTAAGAATTAATGTTGTAATATTAAGTGAAAGTTATCATTGTGAGTAACCGAGATTAATTGTACTAAAGATAGGCAGAGATAGCTAAATAAAAGTGTCAGTTTTATAGAACATTGCATGCTTTGTTGTATGGTTTTTGTTCCAGTGCTAACCACTAAGATCGTTTCTACAATCACTTATCTGGCGCATTGCACGCAAATTATCGGCAATCGCCAGCCGATTTCCAATCACTCACCCGTCAAAGCCTAGTTTAATCGCTAAATTTTATGCTTAGCCTATCGCCATTTACGTTTAAATTAAGGTATATTGACGCTTAATAATAATTCTAATCAGGTAACTTTCATGTCTCGTTTTACCAGCCTTTGCAATGTCATACTTTTGGCTATGGTATTGCTACCGCTTAAAGCATTAGCAGCTTTTGCTGACGACAAGTCATTTTTAGACGGTTTTATGCCTCTGTATATTGACGATGCTAGCGGTAAAGTCTATTTGCAAATTGATAAAATTGAACAACAGTTTTTATTTCAAAGCAGCATGCCGCATGGCATTGGTTCCAATGATATAGGCTTGGATCGCGGCCAATTGGGAAGTACCCGTTTGGTGCAATTTGAAAAGGTTGGCGATAAAGTTTTTTTACGTCAGTTGAATACTTATTACCGCGCCGATAGTGACAACGCGCTAGAACGCCAAGCCATAGATGAAGCGTTTGCCTCGTCTATTATTTGGGGGTTCAAAGTGGTCGAGCAAGACGATGATAAAGTTATTATCGATTACACACCATTTTTGTTATCTGATATCCATAACCTAGCGGATACCTTAAAAGCGACCAAGCAAGGGAGCTTTAAAATTGACAGCTCGCGCAGCGGTTTATATAGCAAACGTACCAAAGTGTTCCCTGATAATAGTGAATTAGAAGCCACCGTGACCTTCACTGGTTCTGGTGCGGGTTCGCATTTAAAATCGGTGACGCCTGACGCAAAAGCGGTCACCGTCAATTTGCATCACTCTTTGATTCGCTTACCAGATAATGATTACCAAGTTCGTCAATTCCATCCATTTTCAGGAATGTGGTCAGTAGCTTATGCCGATTACGCCAGTGCCATTGATGATCCTTTGGTGCAACGTGTGATTCCTCGTCATCGTTTAGCAAAAAAACAGCCAAACGCCAACGTAAGCGAAGCTGTCGAGCCAATTGTGTACTACTTAGACCCAGGTGTTCCAGAGCCTGTGCGTTCGGCACTGATTGATGGCGCGTTATGGTGGGATCAAGCATTTAACGCGATAGGTTATAAGAACGCATTTCAAGTGAAAATGTTACCTGCTGACGCCGATCCAATGGACGTTCGTTACAATGTCATTCAATGGGTACACCGTGCCACACGAGGCTGGTCATATGGTGCCTCAGTTGTTGACCCACGCAGTGGTGAAATCATCAAAGGCCATGTCACACTTGGTTCATTGCGTGTACGTCAAGATTACCTAATCGCCCTTGGTTTAACATCACCTTTTAAAGGCAGTAACACCGATACTAGCCGTCAAAAAGACATGGCATTGGCGCGTATCCGTCAATTATCTGCTCATGAGGTTGGCCACACACTCGGCATAGCCCATAACTTTTCAGCCAGTGTTAATGGTCGCGCATCGGTGATGGATTACCCGCATCCGTTGGTTAGCCTTGATGGCAAAGGTAATATCGACTTGAGCAATGCTTATGACGATAAAATCGGTGAATGGGATAAGCATGTAATTGATTACGCTTATGGCGACGCCAATGACCGTGCCAGTTTACGCGCTATTGTTATGGCGGCAAAAAACAAAGGCCTGAAATATATGTCAGACCCGGATTCTAGACCGCAAAGTGGTGCCGATACCAATGGTCACTTATGGGACAACGGCGAAGATGCCGTAGCCGAGCTGAAGCGAGTTGTTAAAGTACGTGAAAAAGCATTGACTGATTTTGGCGTAGATACCATAACCACAGGCACGCCATTCTCTGAAATTGAAAATGCCCTAGTGCCGATATATAACTTCCACCGCTATCAAGTTGAGGCGGTTGTCAAAGCGGTTGCTGGTGTTGATTACAGTTACGCCATCAAAGGCGAAGATGCTCAGCCATTTAGTGTGGTAACGGCGGGTCGTCAAAACCAGGCAATCGATGCTTTGTTAGATACATTAGATAGTAAGTTTTTAACGATGCCTGCGCATATTGTTGCGCTAATACCACCAAAAGCCTATGGCTATGGTCGTACTCGAGAAAGCTTTGCCAGTAATACTGGATTGGTCTTTGACCCAGTAACAGCGGCAGAATCGAGTGCTAAACATACCTTGAAACTGTTATTTAATCCGGCACGTTTGGCGCGATTGTATCAACAGCATCAAATTGACGGCAATATTCCATCGGTAACACAATTGATTGAGCGTACTCTTGAACAAACCATTGAACAAGCGGCTACCTCAGGACTATCAGTTGCGGTACAACAGCGCGTTAATCAGCAAGTACTTGATGGTCTAATCGCCTTATACCATAACGAAAAACTGGTTCCAGAAGTGCGCAGCAGCGTGTACTTAAGCTTGATTGACTTACAAGCTTGGTTAAAGAAACAGCAACAAAAAAGTGATCCGTTATACGGTCAATATTTATTGATGCAACAACAAATCGCCTACAGCTTTGAACAAGGTGATGTGGTTATTAAGCATCAACCGGCTAATTTACCACCAGGCTCGCCAATAGGCATGGCAGGAGAGTAACCATGAGCAAGCATGTTCATATTCTGGGTATTTGCGGCACGTTTATGGGCGGTATTGCGGCAATAGCCAAAGAAATGGGGTTTCGGGTATCAGGCTGTGATGCCAACGTGTATCCACCGATGAGTACCCAATTAGAGCAATTGGGTATTGAACTCAAACAAGGCTATAAAACCGAACACCTTGCCGACGAACCTGACATGGTGATTGTTGGTAATGCCATGTCGCGTGGTAACCCTATGGTTGAATATGTGATGGAACGCAACATTGCTTATACCTCTGGTCCACAATGGCTATTAGACAATGTGCTTAAACATCGATGGGTATTGGCGGTGTCTGGCACCCACGGCAAAACCACAACCAGCTCTATGCTGGCATGGATATTGGAATATGCCAAGCTTACACCGGGTTATTTGATTGGTGGCGTGCCACAAAACTTTGGTACCTCTGCACGACTAGGTAATAGCCCATTTTTCGTTATTGAAGCTGACGAGTACGACACTGCGTTTTTCGATAAGCGCTCGAAGTTTGTACATTATCGACCAAGAACGTTGATCATGAACAACCTTGAGTTTGATCATGCTGATATTTTTGATAGCCTAGATGACATCAAACGCCAATTTCATCATCTTATTCGTATGGTTCCTGGTAACGGCTTATTGCTTGCGCCAAAAGATGAGCGAGCGCTGCAACAAACATTGGATATGGGGCGATGGACGCCACTTGAACTCAGTCATGATGACAACGGCTGGCAAGCGCACAAACTATGTGATGATGGCAGCGAATATGAGGTGTACTTTGCTGGCGTAAAGCAAGGGCAGGTTAAATGGCAATTGCTTGGCGACTTCAACATTGATAATGGCTTAATGGCCATCGCCGCGGCTCGTCATGCCGGGGTGCCAGTGCCGGTCGCTTGTGACGCTTTAGAATCATTTATTAACACCAAACGTCGCCAAGAATTAGTCGGTGAGGTAAACGATATTCGTGTCTATGATGATTTTGCGCATCATCCAACGGCAATAAGTAAAAACTTGTCAGGTTTTCGCGCTCGAGTCGGGCAACAGAGAATTCTTGCGGTACTCGAGCCTCGATCTAACACCATGAAAGCCGGAGTGCACCGAGATACGCTGGCGTCGAGTCTTGATCATGCCGATCAAGTGTTCCTATATCAAGATGACAACGTACAATGGTCGGTAGAAGACATGGTTGCCGAATGCCAAGGGCAGGCATTTTTTCGCGACGATATCGATCAATTGGCAAGCTTAGTTGCAGAGCAAGCACAAGCCGGTGATCACATTGTGGTGATGAGTAATGGCGGCTTCGGTGGCTTTCATACTAAGCTTATAGAAAAGCTTAACACCTTAAATTAAGAGGAATTATTGGTGGCATATAAAGGAACGATTACCTTAGCCATAACCGGCGCATCGGGAAGTGCCTATGCATTGCGATTGTTGCAGTGCTTGTTGGCGGCAGAATATAAAGTCTATGTATTGATCTCTTCTGCAGCTCGTGTGGTGCTTGATACTGAAACCGGCTTTAAATTGCCGGGCAGCCCAGATGCTGCAACCGCCATTTTGGTGGAAAAGTTTAATGCCAAAGAAGGTCAACTGAAAGTGTTTGGTAAAGAGCAATGGTTCTCGCCTGTCGCATCGGGATCTGCCGCGCCGAAACAAATGATAGTCTGCCCTTGTTCTACAGGAACTCTAGCGGCGATTAGTCAGGGTATGAGTGACAATTTAATCGAACGAGCAGCAGATGTTGTCATCAAAGAGCGAGGCCAACTGATTTTAGTGCCACGGGAAACACCGTTTTCGACCATTCATTTGGCTAATATGCACAGCTTGTCGCAAATGGGCGTCACCATAATGCCAGCCGCGCCTGGGTTTTATCATAACCCTGAATCGATTGATGATTTAATCGACTTTATGGTGGGACGGATGTTGGATCATTTGGGCATTGAGCAAGCAATTATGCCTAGATGGGGATACCAATAATATCGCCCATTTCGGATAAGCAATTAACGCAATCTAAAGCCGGCAATTACGCCGGTTTTTTATTGTCGCTTATCGCAAAATATTGGTGTTTTATCTTAAACTATTTTGATTGTTTGTAACCATCCTTTACTCCTTGTTATCAATGTGTTGTAGTGCGTAAAAACTTTTACTATGCCAAACGTAGAACGTTTGGTTCATTGCAATAATAAGGTTTATTAGATGTCATTGTTTAAACTAAACAATAAACGCAAAGCGGCGGCTGTCGCGGTCAGTTTATTATTGGCTAGCTCTGCGGTTTACGCCGAAGAAGCGGAAACAGAAGAAAGCAAAGAGTGGTCGGTAAATGAGCCTCAGGGTGAATTTTACGATGTAAATATTAACGTTGATCAGGGTACCTGGATGAACGTTGATATATCACCAGATGGTAAAACTTTGGTGTTCGATTTACTTGGTGATATCTACACCATGCCAGTTAGTGGTGGTGAAGCGAAAGCCTTAACACAAGACATTGCATGGCAAATGCAGCCAACGTTCTCACCGGATGGTAAGCACATTGCGTTCACCTCAGACCAAGGTGGTGGTGATAACATTTGGGTGATGCAAGCTGATGGCTCCAACCCAGTGCAAATCAGTAAAGAAACATTTCGTCTAGTAAACTCGCCAGCCTGGAGTCCAGATGGTGATTATATCGTAGCTCGCAAACACTTTACGGGCACGCGTTCACTTGGTGCGGGTGAAGTGTGGATGTACCACAAAGCTGGTGGTTCAGGCATGATGCTAACAAAGCGCCCAAATCAGCAGAAAGATTTAGGTGAGCCAGCATTTTCTCCAGATGGTCGTTATGTGTATTTCTCACAAGATGCGACACCTGGCAAAACCTTTCACTATTCAAAAGACAGTGAAAAGGGTATCTATAAAATCAAACGCTATGACCGTGAGACGGGCGAAATCGAAGTGATATTGTCGGGTCGTGGTGGCGCCATTCGACCTACGCCATCACCAGATGGTAAGAAGTTAGCCTACATATCTCGTGTTGATTTTCAGTCAACCTTATTTATCTACGATCTTGAGACCGGCAAAAAGACGGCGGTTTATGACAAGTTAGATCGCGACATGCAAGAAACTTGGGCGATTCACGGTGTTTATCCAACGATGGCTTGGACTCCAGATAACGAAGAATTAATCTTTTGGGCTGGCGGTAAAATCAATAAACTCAACCTAGATGACGCTGAGTCTGAAGTGATCGAGTTTAACGTGTCTGCGACCAAGAAAATGCAAAAAGCGTTACGTGTTGCACAAGATATTGATCAAGATAACTTTGATGTCAAAATGCTGCGCGATGTGGAGATTTCACCAGACGGCAAGAAAGTGGTATTTGAAGCCCTTGGCCACGTGTATGTGCGTTCATTGCCAGATGGCAAGCCAAAACGTCTAACACGTCAAGATGATTACTTTGAATTAAACCCAAGCTTTTCACGCGATGGTAAAAAGATTGTCTTTGCTACTTGGAATGACCAAAAGCAAGGTAACATTCGTGTTGTATCAAGCCGATCCGGTAAAGGTAAAAATTTATTGGACGAACCTGGCAAATACATTGAGCCAGTATTCTCTCCAAACGGTAAAACCATTGTGTTCCGTAAAACTCGTGGCGGTTACATTACTTCGCCACAGTTTGGTTTAAACCCGGGCATTTACCACGTTGCAAGTGACGGCGGCGACGCTGAGCTGGTCACAGAAAACGGTACTCACCCACAATTTGCTGACCGCAATGATCGCATTTATATGATGCGCTATGGTGAAATGCCAGAATTAGCTCGCATTGACCTTAATGGTAAAAACGAGCAAACCTTATATACCGGCAAATATGCGACCGAGTTTAGGGTTGCACCAAATGGCAAATACTTAGCCTTTGCAGAACGTTTCAAAGTCTTTGTTACGCCATTAACAGAGCGTGGTGATGTGATCCACATTGGTCCAGATGCGAAAAATATCCCGGTTCGTAAACTATCAAGTCGTGCTGGTGAGAGCATCAGCTGGAACGCTAACTCAGATAAACTGTATTGGAGCCTAGGCCCAGAACTTTATCAAGCCAGCCTTGGTGGCATGTTTGATATTGGTTACCAGCAAGATGAACAGCAAAAACCTGAAATCACCAATCTTGGCTTTAACAAAAAAGCCGATGCACCTGAAGGTCTAATCGCCTTAGTTGGTGGTACCGTGGTAACCATGGAAGGTGAGCAAGTGATTGAGAACGGTGTTGTTCTCGTTGATGGTAAGCACATTAAAGCCGTTGGCAAGAAAGGTGAGATTGATATTCCATCGTCGGCTGAAGTTATCGACGTCACAGGCAAAACGGTGATGCCTGGTCTGATTGATGCCCATGCGCATGGCTCACAAGGTAGCAATGAAATTATTCCACAACAAAACTGGAGTAACTATGCAACGTTGGCGCTTGGTGTAACCACCATTCACGATCCGTCTAACGATACCACCGAAGTATTTGCTGCCTCGGAATTGCAAAAAGCCGGTGATATTGTTGCGCCGCGTATCTTCTCAACGGGTACCATTTTATATGGTGCGTCAATGCCAGGTTATACCTCGCATGTCGATAGCTTAGAAGATGCTCGTTTTCACATCGAACGTTTGAAAAAGGTCGGTGCATTTACGGTTAAGTCATATAACCAACCGCGTCGTAATCAACGTCAACAGGTTATTCAAGCGGCTCGCGAAATGGACATGATGGTAGTGCCAGAAGGTGGTTCATTGCTACAGCATAATCTGTCAATGGTTGCTGATGGTCACACCTCGCTAGAGCACTCTATTTCAACGGCAAAAATCTATGATGATATTCGTCAATTCTGGCAGCAGTCAGAAACCGCTTATGTACCTACTTTAGTGGTTGCCTACGGCGGTATCTCTGGTGAGCACTACTGGTACGACAAAACTCAGGTATGGAAACACCCGTTGTTGAGCAAGTATGTACCGTCAGATGTGCTAGCACCTCGTTCAATGCGTCGTACCACGGCTCCTGAACATCACTACAATCACATTAACGTGGCTAAAGTGGCGAAAGAGATGCAAGACTTAGACGTTAAAGTTGCCATTGGCGCGCACGGTCAACGTGAAGGTCTAGGTTCGCACTGGGAAATGTGGATGTTCGCACAAGGTGGCATGACGCCATTAGAAGTACTGCGCACTGCGACCATTGATTCTGCTATTCACTTAG
The DNA here is from genome assembly GCF_012932945.1 of Thalassotalea sp. Y01. Lineage (NCBI taxonomy): Bacteria > Pseudomonadati > Pseudomonadota > Gammaproteobacteria > Alteromonadales > Colwelliaceae > Thalassotalea > Thalassotalea sp. Y01. Next base: position 662,424 of record NZ_JABBXG010000001.1, on the reverse strand, counting down.
GTTTGGATAATAACATTGGATCGTTAAAAAAAGGCAAACTAGCCGATATTATTGTGGTCGATGGTGATGTCTTAAACGACATTCGTCAGTCAGATAAGATCAGCCACGTGATGCTTAATGGCCGATTGTATGATGCCAACACCATGAATGAAGTTGGTAATTATGATAATGAACGTAAACCGTTCTACTTCGAATAGAATCTGCGAATACAGCATGTAGCAAAACAAAAACCGGAGCTTAGGCTCCGGTTTTTTATATCTACTTACAATGCCAAGTCGATAATCATTTCAGTCAATTCTTCTTTGGAGATCGCATTATCGTGATTGGTATCAAATTTATGGAAAATAGATTCGCACATACGAATACCTTTATCCTGCAATAGTACATCAATCAATTCGACAAACTCAGAACGATTAATCACGCCGTCTTTATCTTCGTCAAACACTTCAAATAATTCATCTACCCATTGAGATAACTGCATAGTTAATCCTTGTCATTTAATGTCGACGCCTTGTTACGATGCGCCTTAGGTTTGTTTATCTACTTTACTATTTGCTGTCGTTTAATACAAATATCAAGGGGCTATGCTGAGTTAAAGGCAAACAAAATGAAACCGTGAAAATGTAACAAAACATGCTTAACCACAAAATCAGGCATATAACCCCTTGTTGTTATTTTAATTTTACAAACCATAATTGCGGTTTTAAAGGTCGCGGATTATTGGTAACATCAAGTCTATAGCGTAAATATCAACCATAATTGATAACCAAAAATAACAATAAAAAGAGCCGAATTTGTCATTTACCAAGGACTTTAATGAACAGCTAAAGCCTCTTATGGTCGTCTTGGCTGTATCCATTTTGGGCTTTATCGCCAACCTTTATCCTGTCCCATTGTTTGCCAATATCCACCTGATACTTGGTAATGTGGCGTTTGTTATTGTCGCCATGCGTTTTGGCGTGCTTTACAGTTCATTAAGTGCGGTTATTGTCGCGACCGCTTTTGTGGTTTCTTTTGGTCACCCATTTGGTTATGGCATTTTTGTGCTTGAGGCCATTGTTCTGGCGTATTTGCGCAAGCGAGGTTGGTATGTCTTGTATGCTGACATTGCCTATTGGCTGGTTATTGGTATGCCTTTAACGGCGTTTATCCTGAACTTTGTAATAGACGCACCGGGGCAGATTTGGATGTTTGCCACCGTAAAACAAGGGTTTAATGGCTTGATTTACGCCTGTCTAGCCGGGCTGGTAGTTTATTTCTTTCCAAAGACCTTTGCCTTTTCTTTTCGCCAACAGCCGCGGGTGCAGCGCAGTTTTAAAGTGCAATTGGTTTATGCGACCACCTTAATTATTACCTTTTCGGTAATGACCACCTCAATATTTGTAAGCCAAAGCGTTATCGACCGCCAACACAGCATGTTAGAGAAAAGCATTGTTGAAAGCCGCGATTACATTTTATGGTCTACCAATAATATGCTTGATACTCATCGTCGTGCGGTAACTCATGGCGCTGATTTTTTAAGCCAGCTTGATGCAAAGCAGTTGCCTGAAGCGGGACGCTATTTGCAGACTTTACGGGCTCAATATCCACAGTTTCGCACCATGGCGTTAACCAATAGCACCGGCGATGTGGTGCATTCAAGCCCAGAGTTCTTATTGGACGTTACCTCGATAAAAGACAAACTGAATATCTCTTTTCGGGAATATTTTCAGCGTTCGATGAACAGCTTTGAGGTGGTGGTTTCAAATGCCATGGTTGGGCAAGGGTTTGGTAATGATCCGATTGTTACTTTCAGTAAATCCTTTAAGTTTAAAGACTCAGCGTCGAACAGTGGCATAATTCAAGGCGCGCTTAATTTACATACCATTGAAGAGATATTGCCAAAAACAATGCAGCAAGATATCGCCATTGTTGTCACCGATGATGCGAATAAAATCATCTACGCTAGCCCTTCGCTTAATGTAGCGCCGTTGACGGTTATTGATGCTCGCCCGAAAAAGGATATTACCTTTAAAAATACCGGGTTAGTGGAATTAGTTACCGATGGCAAAGCGACCGGCGTTAATTACTTTCTTAGCCAAGGTTATCTCAGCAATGGTTGGCAAACCTTTGTCTTGTTGCCGTCAATCTCGGTAATGAAGTCGGTGGAAAAAGAATACTTATTGATTTTCTATTTGCTGTTTTTAGCGTTCTTAATCTCTATCAGCTTGGCGCATAAAATTGGCAAGCAAATCACCAGACCGCTGAAATTCATCATTGGTCAGTTACATAAGTTTGAGCAAGATAAACAGCCTCAATTTGAACCTTTGTATCCTAATGCCGCGAAAGAAATCATCACCTTGTATGATGAAATGCAGCTATCAAAAAAGGAAATTTTTAAATACCAACAGCATTTGCAGGAAAAAGTAGAGCAACGAACGGAACAGCTTGAAAAGGCCAATGATAAGTTAAAAGAGATGGCACAACGCGATGGTTTAACCGGTGTGTTTAATCGCCGTCATTTTGAAGAAACCTTTGCTTTGTTTAAGAAGATGGCGATTCGTAACAAGAATGATATGGCGTTGGTGTTAATCGATTTAGATCATTTTAAGATGGTTAATGATACCTATGGTCATGTCAGTGGCGATTTATGTTTGCAAACCGTATCGTCATTACTTGCTGAGGCTTTCTCTCGTGATACAGATTTGATTGCCCGTTATGGTGGTGAAGAATTTGTAATTTTGATCAACCATATCAGCCAAGAGCATTTGGCTCACAAGCTAGAGAAGCTGCGCTTGGCGATACAAAGTGAACGTATTATCGACAGCAACAACAAGGAAATAAAACTGACGGCGAGTTTTGGTGCAATTTTAGCGCCCGCTTCATTCTCTGCCGATGTTCAGAGCTGGTTAAAATTAGCCGATTTGGCTTTATACAAAGCCAAGCGCAACGGTCGTAATCAGGTGCATTTTGAAAATATGGTAGGCATCTTATAAAGATGCCATTTGCACATCACAATAGCCAAACATCATCCCACTTTATGCAATAGAAATACGTTAAGGCCAATCATGATATTCATCTTTGCTCTCATTTTAGCGCTTATAACGCCTATCACGTTCGCTAATGGACTTTGGTTAGATCGTATTGAGGATGGCAAAAGAGGCCGGGTAATACCGGTTGAGTTAACGTTGCCGGTACAGCCTGAGCAATGTCAGGCAAACAATAAGTGTCCGGTGGTACTGTTAAGCGCAGGCTATGGCATGGCACATAACCAATATTCATTTTTAGCAACATGGTTTAGTCAGCAAGGCTATCTTAGCGTTGCCGTAGGGCATGAATTGGTCGGTGACCCACCATTGTCGGTAACGGGTAAGTTATATAAAACACGCAGTGAAAACTGGATTCGCGGCGCCGAAACGTTAGATGTGGTGCGAACGCAATTGAGCGGCCAACTAAGCAATTATAATTTCGATGAGCTGCTGCTTGTTGGTCATTCAAATGGCGGTGACATTTCTGCTTGGCGTATCAAACAAAGTACACAGCATATAAGCGGCATCATTACCCTTGATCATCGCCGTGTACCCTTGCCACGAAACTCAGATATAAAGACCTTGTCGATTAGAGCCAGCGATTTTGCTGCAGACCAAGGAGTGTTGCCAACACGCGATGAACAGCTACGTGATGGGAGTTGCGTGATAACCATTGCTGATGCTAAGCACAATGATATGTGGGACGGCGGCGCTGAACAACTTAAAGCCGATATTATCGCCATTATAAAGGCATTTCTCAGAGCCACACCATGCCAGCAGATAGCGAGCCGCTAGCGCTGTCTTGATTGTGTATAAAGGTTGCTCAGTTTACAGAGCGCTCAGTTTAAAATGCAGTTAATCACATTGCCAAAAACAAACAAGAACAAACAAAAACACCGGCAATTGCCGGTGTTTTATTTTATCTGCTTAATCCAGCTTACGAGAGCGGATTAATAGCGGCGGACTATTTTAGGCTGATGGTGGTGTGTACGGTTTCACCATCTTGATGGTCTGGTTCAAACCAACGTGCTGTAACGGTTTTGGTTTGGGTCCAAAATTGCGTTACTTGCTTGCCGTTTGGTCCAAGATCACCAAGTTTTGAAGCACGTGAGCCTGTGAATGAGAAATACGCAACCGGTACAGGAATTGGTACATTGATACCAACCTGACCAACATCAATGTCATTTTCAAAGGTACGGGCAACATAACCAGATGAAGTAAAGATTGATGTACCATTACCATTCGGGTTGCTGTTAATGATTTCAATGGCTTCTGCCAAGGTATCAACTTCAAGTACACATAACGCAGGACCAAAGATTTCTTGCGTATAAATGTCCATGTCTGTGGTAACACCAGAGAACATAGTAGGACCAACAAAGTTACCTTTCTCGTAACCAGGTACAACACAGTCACGACCGTCAACCAATAGGTTAGCGCCTTGTTCAACACCTGTGTTTAAGATGTTGATGATGCGTTGCTTAGCTTGTGGTGATACCACTGGACCTAAGTCTGCGGCACGGTTGGTACCCACATCAACGATCATCTTTTTCGCACGTTCAGCGATTTCTGGTAACCAATTTCGAGCTTCACCAACAAGAATTGTCACTGGGTTTGCCATACAACGTTGACCAGCCGCACCAAATGCAGAACCTAACAAGTCGTTAATCGCACGATCTTTATTGGCGTCAGGCATGATAACCATGTGATTTTTCGCACCCATCATACATTGTGCACGTTTACCGTGTTTGCTGGCGTGATTGTATACATGAGTACCAACATTGGTTGAACCAATGAAAGAAACCGCTTTAACGTCATCATGTTCACATAAACGGTTAACCACATCTGGGCCACCATGAACAACGTTAACAACACCAGCAGGTACACCTGCTTTAAGTGCAAGTTCGACCATAAATAAGCTGGCGGATGGATCTTGCTCAGATGGCTTAAGAATAAAGGTGTTACCACAAGCTATCGCCGCTGGGAACATAAATGCCGGAAGCATTACTGGGAAGTTGAATGCGGTGATACCAACACCAACACCTAACGGTTGGTTATGGGTGTAAACATCAACACCGGTCGCAGCGTTATTGGCGATTTCACCTAGTTGTAAGCGGGTAATTGAACAAGCATTTTCAACGGCTTCAAGAGCACGACCAACTTCACCTTCCGCATCAGGTAATGTTTTACCATGCTCTTCGGTGATTAATTTGGCGATTTCAACGGTGTTTTCTTCAAGCAATTGTTGGAACTTAAGCATGATGCGCATACGCTTGGTTAGCGAAACATTGCGCCATGTCTTAAACGCTTCTTTGGCGTTAGCAACAGCAGCTTCAACTTCATCCATTGTTGCCATTGGTACTTTAGCCACAACGTCTTGAGTGGCCGGATTTAATACATCCAACCAAGTGTCTGATTTTGAAATAACTTTTTCGCCACCGATAATCAGTGGAATCTCGCGAATACTCATAGCTCGCCCCTTATTGTTTATAGCATTAGGCAAAAATGGTCATAAAAATGAAAATTGCCTTGGTTGTGCGTAGAGTAGGGGCTTACCACGTCTTTATCAATAGCATTGGTGCAACGTAGTGTTGCAATAATGCAAGACAGTGTTAACCGAATTTGTTATTCTGCAAAGATGAACTGGCACGACATTAAAATATTCCTAACCGTCGCTCGTACCCGCACGCTAAGTGAGGCTGGACGAAGTCTGCATATCGACTCTTCGACGGTGTCTCGGCGTCTGCATCAATTGGAAAAAAATCTCGGTGTCAGCTTGTTTGAGCGAGGTAGTGAAGGCCATGTGCTAACCCAAGAAGGCAAGCAGTTTTTGCGCAATGCTCGCAAAATGGAAAACACCTTGCACAATAGCCTAAACACACTAGAAGGCAAAGACTTACAAGAAAAAGGCAATGTACGAATAGGCTGTACCGAGGCATTTGGTAGCTTCTTTATTGCTAATCAGCTTAATCGATTTCAACTAGCCCACCCTAATATTAGTGTTGATATTCTACCTTTGTCACGGCAAGTGAACTTATCTCGTTATGAGGCGGATATCGCTATTACGGTTGGCAAACCTACCAACACGTCGATGATTGTCACCAAACTTTGTGATTATCGATTGAAAATCTATGCCAGTAAGAAATTGCTTAATGCGCATTCGGTAGAGTCGGTGAAAGACTTGCAAAACATCCCCTGGGTTTCTTACACCGAGCATATGGACTTTGCCTCACAACTGGCGTTTATTGACGAGATCGCGCCGAATAATGATGCGAGTTTAAAAAGCAGCAGTGTTATTGCTCAATATATGGCGGTTAAAAGTGGTTTAGGTGTGGCGGTTTTACCGTGTTTTTTAGTATCGCAACAAGACGAGTTAGTGCCATTGTTTAGCGACACCTTTGATCTGGTGCGTTCGTTTTACTTAATGGCGCAACCTGATCGAAAACGTATTCGTCGAGTTGAATTGTTGTGGGACTATATAAAAGCGTTAACCGCTGAAAATCAACAAGTCCTATTACCTTAATTTGAGCATGATTACCTAGAAGCAATAACCATTTAGTTTCAATAATGCAGAACTGACAATTGTAAAGACATGGCGCCGTCACAAATATACCAACTTCATTGATGACGCTATTTGCATTAGCACATCCGTGCGTCATTGCGTCATTGCGTCATTGCGGCCTTCGCCGCAGTGACGGTGTTATTTGTCAGAGACAGCGTATAACCGCTTCTCGCTCAATGTAGTCAATCTAACCTGAATTAGACCATACTTAGTTAGTTCAGGTTAGAAAATATAAAGCCTGTGGGATGTTTTGTTTGTAAACCTTCGCGTCAGCCAAACGGCTTGGCTCGAGCACCCTTAACAATTGCTCTGGCATTTTCCTAAATATTCTGGGATTAATTTTGCGCATAAAAAAAGACCGGCTAAGCCGGTCTTTTTAGATAATAACCAAGGGTTGGGTCGTTATTATCGACAGCGAGGTCCATTACCTTTACATGGTTCTGGCTCTGGCTCTGGTGGAGGAGTTGTACCGCCACAACCATTTGCTGTTAAGTACGCATCGGCTGCTACTGCATCAACAATGCCGTAACCAAAGTAAACATCATGACCGCTTGCGCCTGAATCCGTTGCACTTGCTTTCAATGCTTCACGAATATCAGTACCAGTACAGCTGCTGTGGTTAGACCAAACAAGTGCTGCAATACCAGATACTGCTGGTGTCGCCATTGACGTACCACTCATGAAACCGTAGTCACTCGCATCGACAGAAACAGAAGCTGAAGACGCTGCGATTAGGCTGCTGCGGTCGGCAAAATCGGCACCAACAGCTGGAATGCTAGTTGCATTCGTCTCACCTAACGTACCGTATAACATACCTGCTTCGTTATTAACGATGATAGCGCCTAGGCCACCTGAGTTTTCACAGTTTTGTACTTTGTCATGGAAGCTGATGTTACCGCGATCGATAACACAAATCTTACCATTGGCACTTGAGTCAACCGCTTCAGCAGTACCCATATAGTAAGCTGCACCACTTGCAGAACCGGTGTTTTCCATTGCCGAGGTTGCATAGGCTTGTGAATCAGCGCTCATATTCGCTGAGGTTGCCATACCGGCTGGGTAGGTTGATAAGGTATCAACACCACCGGCGGTAACTTCAACACAAATGGTTTCATCAAATGTTGCATTTTTTCCTCGACCTGCAGTACAAGACGGGAATTGAGAGAAATCTGCAATGTTGTTATCAGCATCATTTGCACCAATCATCATTACTGATTCATAGCCTGCTGGGTATGAACGAACACTGTTTCCGTCGTTACCTGCAGCGGCAACAACTAAGCCGCCATTAGCTGTGAAGTTAGCGAAGGCGTTTGATTCAGTGTTGTTCGCACCGCCACCGCCTAAACTCATTGAAATGATGTTCGCACCAGCTTGCTCACACAAGTTAGTCGCGTGGGCTAAATCAGACGAGTAACCCCAGCCGGAGGCATTAAATACTTTGATGATGTGCATATCAACGCCTGGCGCCATACCTACAACACCAACGTTGTTATCTGCAGCACCTACAGTACCTGCAACGTGAGTACCATGTGGACCACCATTCTCGTCCCAGTTACCTGTACCGCTGTCATTGTCGCCAGTGATAGCGCCCCAATTAAAATCAGAGTTAGAACGGTCAAGACCTGAATCGATAACACACACCTTCATACCTGCTTGGCTATTGAAACTCACTTGATTGGCTTTTGATTGGTACACAGCGTACGGCGTAAGCTGTTCTTGCATGGCGTCGCCAAGGTCATCGTTGTACATGGCCATTGGGTAACGACGCTGATCCGCCTCAACTAATTGTACGTGTGGGTTGTTTAATAAACCTTTAACTGCGGCTAAATCTTTACCAGCGAATTTCGCAACAATAAAACCTTCAGAATCAAGTTTAATATCGCCACCTAGTTTTTTCGCCAGTGCTTTTACCACACCTTTCTTGCTGTTATCTACTTGAATTACGTATCGGTCATCAGCGGCATTGGCGGCAAAACTTGTGCTTATTGCCAAGGCTAATGAAGAACTTAGAAATGTTTTTAACTTCACTTTGGTTTTCTCCCTTACATTATAATTATTTTCCTGTCGTTTGAGTTCTTTGTGATCTCTGGGGAAGATCAATTGGTTTTATTAAAACGACAAGAGTTTTTCAGTTTAGAGATATAATTTTAAATGTCAGCGGTAAAGGGTATAACAAAAAGTAATACCTTATAACTTTTTTAAGTTGTTGATGTTTTTGTGTTTTTGTCTATTTAGTGATCTTTCTATAATTGATTTATTGTACAAAAAAGCATCGTATGTCATTGAAGTTTCATGTTAAAATATTGTTAAATTGATTTTTTGTGCAAAGACGTTTAGCCACCTAAAAGACTAATAATTAGACAGTAAAACTGCATAAATATACGCTTTAACATTCCCTTAATTAGGTTTTTATATAAAAAAATAGTTTAAGAATCCAATCTTTCATATCTAAATTGCATAAAGTCTTGAGTAATACGCTGCTCAAGAGAGACTGCTTGCTCGGTAGGACAAAATAAAATTATGGTAAATTTAAAATGACCAAGGTCTGTCGTTGTAATGCGAATGTAAGGTTCTTCACCGGGCAAATCGACACCCAATCTTTTTTCAATCACTGAATTATAGCGTTGGCCTATTTCTAAGAATTCTTTAGTGTATTCATCCATACGTTGGAATATATAATCTCGCGCATCAAACATGTTTATCTTGGTATCACAGTGAATCGAAAACGTATGATACACATAGCGTTTCATAAAATTCATATTTTTAACCGTCTCGGTTAAAAACTGGCTATTCGGGATGATGGCGGTACGGCCGGTGTAATTGTACGTATTGTTGGCAAAGTCGACTTCTTGGATCAAGGTTGACAGAATATTATGCTCTATCACTTCACCATGATTATCACCGACCTTAATCCAGTCACCTATCACAAACGCATTCGAGGTGGCGCGTAATATCGAACCACTCAAGCACAGTATTAATTCTTTTGAGGCGATAACAATTGCCACCGCTACTGCTGCAATTGAAAGTGCAAAGGTTTGTAACTCTCCCCACCACAGGCTTAGCAGAAAAATCGCCATGACCATGGCTTTAATATTTTTAGTTCGTGATATCCAAGTTCGGTGCTGTTCATTGAGGATGTCATTATCGCGTTTAATAAACACAACGATGTACTTAGACAGCAACTGCAATACCACCACAATGGCGATGGTAATAAAAATTTTATTAGTAATTAGCAGAGAAAATTGTTGTAAAAATTGCTCCATAAATAGCCCTTCCTAGGTACCTGAAAAATGCCTGTTAATGATAACTATTTTCAACAAGCAAGATAACAAAAACAGAGTAACGAAATGTAACCCTTTGATTTTTTTAAAAGGATGCGTGAAAACATTTCATGTTAATAGTTTGTAAATGCGCTCTAGGTCAGATATAAAGGTAGTTGAAGTATAAATAATATACTCGTTAATAAAAAAAAATGTGAGGGAGAAATCTAATGTCTAGGAACTTCAAATTGCGTCACCTGACCCTAGCGGTCGGTATCGCTCTTGGTAGCCAGCCGGTACTGGCAGCCGAAGAGGGCGAAGCAGTAGCCGATGAAAACATCGAGCAGATCGTTGTTGTTGGTACTCGTTCTGCACCACGCTCGGTAGCGGATTCGCCGGTACCGGTTGATGTAGTAAGCGGTGATGAACTATCTAAATCTGGTGCGTCGGATTTGCTTGATGCACTACAAAGTGCGGTACCGTCCTTCAATGTTCGTGCGCAACCTATTTCGGATGCTGCGACCTTGATTCGTCCAGTTAACTTACGTGGTTTGTCTTCAGACTCCACACTAATTCTTGTCAATGGTAAGCGTCGTCATCGTGCATCAGTTATTGCCTTCCAAGGTGGTGGTGTCAATGATGGTGCTCAAGGTCCTGATATTTCAGTAATTCCATCCGTTGCTCTTAAGCAAGTGGAAGTACTACGTGACGGTGCGTCAGCACAATACGGTTCAGATGCTATCGCTGGTGTTATGAACTTTATTTTACGTGACGATAGAGATGGCGGTTCTATCTCGGTTAAATATGGTGAGTTTTCTGAAGGCGATGGTGAAACCACCGTTGTTGACGGTAACATTGGTTTACCGTTTACCGATAACGGCTTTGCTAACTTCAGTTTCCAACTGAAAAACGTTGACCCGACAAGTCGTTCAGTACAGCGCCCAGATGCGGCTAACCTGATTGACCAAGGAAACACCGACGTTAACGATCCAGCGCAAATCTGGGGTAACCCAGAAGTTGAAGACGATATCACTATCTTTGGTAATATCGGATTGGATTTAGAAGATGATAAAGAAGCGTACTTATTTGGTAACTATTCTGAGCGAGATGTTACTGGTGGTTTCTATTATCGTAATCCACATAACCGTGGTAACGTTTTCTCAATTGATGGTGGTCAAACACTATTGGTTGGTGATGTCGCACAATCGGAAGGCGCAGCACGCAGTTGTGCGGTTGTAAATATTCCTAAGAACCCTGATGGTTCAGATGGTAACGTGCTAACCTCGCCTGAGTATTTAGCCATGTTGGCCGATCCAAACTGTTTCTCAATGAACTCAATCATGCCAGGCGGTTATACACCGCAGTTCGGCGGTAACATTACCGATACCTCCATTACTGGTGGTGTACGTGGTGATATCAATGCTGGTTTGATGAAAGAGTGGAGCTTTGACTTAAGTGCCTCTGTCGGTCGAAATGAGTCTGAATTCTTTTTGAAAAACACCCTTAACCCATCGCTTGGTCTTTCAACGCCAACTAACTTCCAAACAGGTAAGTACATTCAGTTAGAGAAAACCTTTAACCTTGATTTAGTGCGCGGGTTTGATATTGGTTTAGCGGAAGACTTAAACTTTGCATTTGGTGCCGAGTGGCGTGAAGAGAGTTTTGAAATCGTTTCTGGTGAAGAGTCATCTTGGAAAGCTGGTCCTTATGCTGACCAAGGCTTCAACATCGGTTCACACGGTTTTAAAGGTTTTGGTCCAGAATCACAAGGTCGCAATGAGCGTCGTAACTGGGCATTTTATGCTGATGTAGAAACCTACTTCACTGAAGGCTGGATGGTCGGTGCTGCGGTACGTTACGAAGACTTTAATACCTTTGGTGATACTACGGATTACAAAGTTACGACACAGTTTGAAATAACCGATAACTTGTCAATTCGTGCGTCACATAGTACAGGTTTCCGTGCACCAACTGTTGGTCAAGAAAACGTTGTTAATACGCAAACGTCCTTAGTTGAAGGTGAGCTAATCCAGTCATTCTTAGCGCCACCGACTGATCCTCTATCAGCATTCTATGGTGGTAAAGTGTTACAACCTGAAGAATCAACATCGTATGCAGCAGGTATCGTATACCAAAATGGTGATTTCTTCTTAACCGTTGATGCGTACAGCATTGAAGTAACGGATCGTCTAGCGCAATCGAGTCAAATCGATGTACTTGAAGAAGATTGGGATGACCTACGTGACTTAGGTGTTAAAAACCCTGAATTGATTTCAGCGGTAACCTACTTTAACAATGACTTTGATACCACAACTGAAGGTGTGGATGTTGTTGCTAACTACTCAATGGGTCTGTTAGGCGGTGACACCAAGTTTAGCTTGGCATACAACTTCAACGATACAACCGTTGATAAGTTTAATCCTGAAACCACGTCTGAAGGTAAAGTAGAGCGATTGGAAGATGGTATTCCAGATCACCAAGCAACCTTTACCGTTAGTCAAAGTTGGGACGCGTTTGGTGCATTCTTACGCTTTAACTACTTCGGAGAGTACTACGCGGTGCATGCCGATGATACCTCTGATGGTTGGTCAGAAACAGCTGACTCTACTTTCACTCTAGATGGTGAAGTAAGTTGGTATGCGACTGATAGCCTAACCTTTACGGTTGGTGGTAATAACTTGCTTGACGAAGAAGCACAAGAGTTGCAGAAAGGCCCTGATGGCGCTTACTCCATTGTTGGTGGTAAGTACTACGAAAGTGGTCCATTTGATTACAACGGTGCATTCTACTACGGTAAGGTTACCTACAAGTTCTAAACTAGCGCTAGTTTAAGACAATAAAAAACCTGCTCAATGAGCAGGTTTTTTATTGTCTTTTTTATGGCTTAATTAACAGGTAATTGCTAGCCGTTTTTGAGCCGCTTATTGCTGGTGACTATTCATGTAATCTAACGTCAAACCAATCAGAGTTTGCACACCGGTTTTTAAACCTGCCTCATCAACAAAAAACTCAGGCGTATGATGCGCTGGCGCCTCTTCTTTGTTGGTACCTTTTGGCATTCCGCCTACACCCAAAAATAATCCCGGCACTTGTTGTTGATAGAATGAAAAGTCTTCGGCACCGGTTTGCGCTTTTGATAACACCACGTTCTCGCTGCCTAAATTGTTTTGTAAGTAAGGCAACATTTTTCCCATTAACGCCGGATCATTATAAGTAACTGGGTAATTAGCTCCAAAAGGCACTGTTACCTCGGCGACTGCGCCCATACTTGCGGCAATATTGATTGCTTTGCGTTTTACCGCTTCGCGAATGTGCTCTCGCATTTCTGGGTTTAACGATCTTAGGGTACCAACAATTTCCACTTCATTAGGGATAATGTTCGAACGTACGCCACCGTGAATGCTACCGACGGTGACAACAGCCGCTTCTTCGATTAATTCTAATTCGCGAGAAACGATGGTTTGTAAGCCCATAATTATTTGCGCGGAGGTGACCACAGGATCGACACTCTTCCATGGGTAAGCGCCATGCGCCTGTTTACCTTTAACAACAATCTTGAAGGTATCAACCGCGGCCAATGTGCCACCTGGCTTATAACTGATTTTTCCTGCTTCTAAGTTAGACCAAATATGAACACCAAATACGACGTCAACGTCAGGTTTTTTCATTACCCCTTGTTTAACCATCAATTCGGCACCGCCTTCTTCACCTGCGGGCGCACCTTCCTCTGCAGGTTGAAAGATAAACTTCACTTTACCGGTTAGTAATTCTTTATGCTGACTAAGCATTTTTGCCGTGCCTAATAGCATTGCTATATGGGTATCATGGCCACAAGCATGCATAACCGGTACTTGCTGGCCGTTGTACTCGCCTACCGCTTTGGAAGCAAAAGGTAAACCGGATATTTCTTTTACTGGCAGACCATCTATGTCAGCGCGTAAAGCTACGACCGGGCCAGGTTTACCTGAATCTAATACAGCGACAACACCAGTATGGGCGATTCCGGTTTGCACCTCTAAACCTAATTGCTTTAACTCGTCGGCGATTCGCTTGGCTGTTTCAAACTCTCGGTTTGACAACTCCGGATGCTGGTGGAAATGGCGGCGCCATTCAATTACGTCCTGCTCGACACTTGTTGCCATCGTTTGTGGCGACAGATCTTTGGCAACGCTGCTTGTTATAGCGCAGTTAAAGGCTACAAAACAGCTTGCGGCTAACGCGGTTTTTCGAAAATAAGACATAAATCTCCCTAATAGGTGTTATTGCTATGTAACTGAGAGTAGAGAAGATTTAGGGAAATGAAAAGAACAATTTAGGAAATGTGGCAGATGAGCAGTCTAATAAGTGGGATTTATAAATCCCACTCATCTTCGTCAAGCAACTCTTTAAGTCGCTTCTTTTCAAGTAACTCATCGATACGGCGTCGGGTTTTTGCTGTATCTGGGTTACCCGCATCATTTTCTGTGTTTGACGAAACCTCATCAGTAAAATCCATATCACCGTTGGTTAAATCGACATCATTAATGATTTTATTTCGAGACATTACTACATCCTCAATAATTTCGTTTGACCGTTATTTGTGAAAAATAGGCAAAAACAAATCGTACGTCAAACAAAATTTGCGATTTTTAAATCAAATGCATAAAAAAACGTCATCCCTTTGTTTATAGGCTGTTCAGGCCTGCTTCTTGCTTGATGTTTGCGAGTAAATACACAGTGAATTTATGGTTTTGACTTACTTTGCGGAAAGGGCGGTGTTTAAGTTTATGGGAGACATCGTTATCTTTATTAGGTAAGTTATTGAACAATAACCATGTTTGATAATTTTTAAGGTGTTTGTCGAATACAACGACAGACTTACTTGGTTTATAGCACGTTAACAGATGAGATAATGACGTCATGCAACGCAAGAATATTATAATTACCGGCGCCAGTTCTGGTATCGGCGAAGAGTTGGCCAAACAGTTTGCGCAAATGGGGCGAAATCTGGTGCTATGTGCCAGACGCACCGAACGATTGCAAGCGCTAGCGAGCGAGCTTGAGCAGCACTATCCAGCCATTACGGTGTTGGTTTTTGCTCTGGATGTAAACCAAGATGAGCAAGTGTTTACAGTATTTAAACAGGCAAAACAGCAGCTTGGCAGTATTGATAGGGTGATAGTTAATGCCGGTATTGGCAAAGGAGCATCCATAGGCACCGGCTATTATGCGCAAAATAAGCTGACTGCGGTAACCAACTTTGTCGCTGCGTTATGCCAATGTGAAGCCGCTATGGAGATTTTCAGAGAGCAAAATAGTGGTCATTTGGTCACCATATCATCGGTAAGTTCACAACGAGGTTTTCGTCGCTCGATGACTGTCTATGCTGCAACGAAAGCAGGGTTGGCGTCATTGACGGAAGGCATTCGAATTGATACCTTGGGCAGCCCTATTAAGGTGTCAACCATACATCCTGGCTATATTAAAACAGAAATTACCGATACCGATAAAAATCCCCCGTTTTTGGTTGACGTCACATCTGGTTGTAACAAGGTCATCGCTGCTATTGAAGCGGAAAAAAACATTGCCTTTGTACCGGGGTGGCCATGGGCTGTGATGCGTTATATTTTACCTCTATTGCCATTATCGATAATGCGCCGATTGAGCTAGAGTGTGCTTTTAAGTGCGTGGGATGTGTAAAGATTAACGCCCTGACTCAAAAACATCGAGCCAGAGCGTTGGGGGGAAGCAAGGTCCAGGGTGACAGATCAGTCCTCGCTGTTTATGGGCTTAAAAATTTACCGCATAAACGTTTGCCAAATCGGTAATTTCACTACCGCCTAGGCGTTCTTGCAGATGACTGGCGGTGTTATATGCACCGGCATTTTCTGCAAAGTTAACAATATTTTCGCCATTACATACCACTTTTGCTGCAACGGTTTTCTCTTTTAGATGATAACCTTTAATAGTGCGACGCATATCGCCAAGGTCGTCAGCTTGCGCAGATTTACATACTTGAATTAGTGCATTTTCAAGATAAGGATCCATGCCCGCGGTTGCATTCATTGTAAAACCCATGCTGGTTGCCATTACTGCTGCTAAAGTTAGTGCTTTCATCGTTGTTCTCCACATTCTCATTAAGTATTCTGTAACAGTGTTGTTGTCGTTTGCTGTTAATCTAATAGTGACGCATTTTGCGAGAAAAGTTGTTAATGCAGAATGTGTGAATGTAACAACTTTGCCGGGCCTTTATTTACCGTTAATTTGGACAAATTCAGTTAAAATCACGAGGTTAGAAGAGTTCATCAAATGTTAAAGATGTGTTAACAGAAACATTTTTTTACATCGGTGCATAAAAACACGATTAAATTGTATATTTAGTCAAGGTGAGTTGCGGGTTTTGTGCGATGAGTGAAAAAGGAAAAAAAATTTTTTCTGGCGAGTCATAAAAAAAGCTGTTAAATTACTGGATAAATATACACTACCTGAAACAATTTACATTAAATGCACGGAAAATACTGGCATTATATTGCCAATATTTACGTCATACACTGGGTAATAAGGAAAGACTATGGCTGTTGAAAGTCGCTTTGTAGTGGTTCGAAATGGGGTGGAGGTTGAAACGTTTATGGACAAAAAGGCTGCCGATGAGTACGACAAGATGCTCGACATGGCCGATAATTTGTCGGCGTTACTCGATCAATCTTCGTTAGCACTTGAAGAGCAAATGATTGAAGATGTCAGTATCTTCCTCGCGAAAAATCGCGAACAAGTATTGATTTCACTATTGGCAAAAAAACCTAAACCGGCGGCGGAACCTGTTGTTGAAAAGCAACCCGCGACCAGTAAAACAAAACCTGCCGCAAAGAAAACTGCGGCAAAATCGAAAGCTAAATCTGCCTAATGGCGTCAATTGATTATCAACTGGTGCGCAGTAGTCGGCGCAAGACCATCAGCTTGCAAGTTAAGCATGGTCAAGTACGAGTGCTTGCTCCGGAATTTGTTAATGAGCAATACATTGCCGAGTTGGTTGTCAAAAAGCGTGCCTGGTTACAGCAAAAAATCGCTTTGCAGCAGCAAAGCAGTGAGACTGTCGAGCGCCAGTATCAACATGGCGAGGTGTTTTACTATCTAGGTAAGCCTTATCGTTTGTCGGTTGTTGTTGCCAGTAAAAATAGCGTGTCGATTGAAGCGGAACACATAGTCGTTGCGGTTAAAGTGGCTAACGATGACCCTGCAATGATAGCCAATGCCGTGAAAAAGCAACTGCACGCATGGTATAAACAACAAGCAATGTCGATATTGTTAGCGCGCAGCGAACAATGGCAGCAAGACACAAAGTTAAAGGCAAAGTGTAGCACTGTACGTTATTTTAAGTCTCGTTGGGGCAGTTGTGACAGTAAAGGCCATGTCAAACTAAACTGGTTATTGGTCATGGCGCCAGACTGGGTTATCGATTACGTTATCATCCACGAGCTTTGCCATCTTAAACACATGAACCATTCTGCCGAATTTTGGGCAATGGTCTCGTCATTTTATGGTAACCACAAAGTCGCCAAAACATGGCTAACGCAACATCAATCTCACCTCTACTGGATAAACTAGTCGAATATTTATCGACTATTGTTTATTTATTCTGCAATTTGTTGTCCTACATGTAATTTTTCATTGTTAATTTCTTGTGATTAATGGCTTGACAGCGGCGAACCGCTGGTGCAGAGTGAAAGCATGAGAATATTTATGCACCTGACCAACATTACAATTACCACCACCATTGGTACCCCAATGGAGGTCAGTGGCTAGCGTGTAAATAAAACGTTCAAACATAAAAGCCCGTGACCTGCAAAGTTCACGGGCTTTTGTTTTTAAAGCAAAAATTATTTGCCACACTTGTTAATAACAATGGCTAATTCGAGGAAAACAATATGAGAGTGATAAAATTCGGCGGTTCTTCCCTTGCCAATGCAGACCGTTTTAATACGGTTTGCGAAATCATCGAAGCGAAAAGCCAGCATTCACCGGTTGCGGTTGTTGTCTCAGCACCAAAAGGCGTTACCAATCATTTGGTAGCGATGACGCAAAACCTAGATGATAGCAACACTCTCGAACAACAAATTGACCATTTGCAAAAAACGGTAAACGCGATTTTTGATGATTTAGATAATGGCCAGCGGGCGTTTAATCGTCATCACGCTGACCAATCTCTAGCTCGCAGTCTCGGCCAGTTAAAACGTTGGATGCAGGGTTCAGCGATGTTGAATCATTGTCCAGATCATATTCGTGCTTGTGTGATCAGTCTTGGTGAACGTTTAAGCGTCGCTATCCTCGAAGCGTTGCTTAATACCGAACAACAAACCATTGCGGTATTAGAGCCAGAGCAATTTTTAAAAACTAATGAATCGTCACTCGATGCGGTTGCCGATTTGGTGTTAGCACGCCAACAATTTGTTGATAAATACAATCAACTACCGCGTATCAGCGTAATGCCAGGTTTTATCGGCGTAGCCCCATCTGGAAAATTGACCACCCTAGGTCGTAATGGATCGGATTATTCTGCAGCGGTATTGAGTGTTTGCGTCAATGCGGAATGCTGTGAAATCTGGACTGACGTCGACGGTGTCTTTAATGCCGACCCGCGCTTAATTAAAGAAGCGAGCTTATTAGAGCACTTGTCATATCAAGAAGCGATGGAGCTTTCTTATTTTGGTGCCAAGGTATTGCATCCTAAAACCATTGGCCCGATTGCTCAATATCACATCCCATGTTTGATTAAAAACACGTTGAACGTTGATGCCAAGGGTACCTTGATTTCCAATGAAGACAAGGGTGAAAAGCAGGTTAAAGCCATTTCAAACCTTGATGAGCTAACCATGATCAACGTCTCTGGTCCAGGCATGAAAGGCATGGTTGGTATGGCGAGCCGAGTATTTGCTTGCATGAGCCGAGAAAATATCTCAATGGTAATGATCAGCCAATCGTCTTCAGAATACTGTATTAGTTTTTGTGTTTATTCTGCCGATGCTTATCGAGCTCAGCAAAGCCTGCAGCAAGAGTTTGAACTTGAATTACTTAATCAATTGCTTGAACCAATCGATATGCAATCGCATTTGTCTATTGTCTCCTTAGTCGGTGATGGTATGCATCATCAGCGTGGCGTAGCCGGCAAGTTGTTTAGTTCGTTGGCGCAAGCGCGAGTTAACGTTATCGCTATTGCTCAGGACTCATCAGAGCGCAGTATTTCAGTAGTCATCGAACAACGCAAATGTACTGAAGCACTGAAAGTATGTCATCAAAACTTCTTTTCAAGCAGACAAACTATTGATGCTTTTGTTGTCGGTTGCGGGGTTGTTGGCAGTGAATTGTTAGCGCAAATTTCACGTCAGCAGGCGTCATTAAAACAACAAGGTATTGAACTGAACGTATACGGAATTGCCAATTCAAAAGGCATGGCGTTTGATGCACAAGGTATCCCTATGGATAACTGGCAATCGGCGTTAACAGGCGAACAAAAAACGCTGAGTGTCGATACCGTTAAGCATTTTGCCCGCAGTCATCATTTGATTAATCCGGTACTGGTTGATTGCACCTCGGATGCGGAGCTGGCGCTTAATTACGCCGATTATCTTGCTGAGGGCTTTCATGTTGTAACGCCAAATAAAAAGGCTAATACCGACAGCTGGCAGTACTATCGCCAAATTCGTGAAAATGCGCGTAAAACCAATCGTCTGTTTTTATATGAAACCAATGTTGGTGCTGGTTTGCCGGTAATTGATACGTTGCAAAACCTTTTTAAAGCCGGTGATAATTTACAGCAATTTGACGGTGTTTTATCAGGCTCATTATCGTATATTTTTGGTAAGCTAGATGAAGGCATGAGCTTGTCGCAAGCAACCGAAATCGCCAAACAAAACGGCTTCACCGAACCCGATCCTCGTGATGACTTAAGTGGTATGGACGTCGCTCGTAAATTATTGATCATGGCACGCGAAGCCGGTATGGCTCTGGAGCTGGACAACATCAAGGTCGAGTCGGTATTGCCAGACAACTTTGACTCAACTGGCTCGGTCGATGATTTTATGCAGCGTTTGCCTGAGCTGGACAGCTATTTTCAAGATAAAGTTGAAAGTGCCAAAGAGCAGGGCAAAGTGCTGCGCTATGTTGGTAAAATCAGTAACGGTGAATGTCAGGTGGCCATTGAAGCCGTTGATAGCAGCCACCCACTATACGCGATTAAAGACGGTGAAAATGCCTTATCGATTTTAAGTCGTTATTATCAACCGATTCCACTGGTACTAAGAGGCTATGGTGCTGGCGCTGAAGTTACTGCGGCAGGTGTATTCGCCGATATGCTGCGCACTCAAGCTTGGAAGCAGGAGTTGTAATGACAGTAAAAGTTTATGCACCAGCGTCAATCGGTAACGTCAGTGTCGGATTTGATGTGCTTGGCATGGCAGTCACCCCATTATCGGGGGAATTGCTTGGTGATGTGGTCAGTATTGAGGCCTCAGCCACAGGTGAAAATCAACTTGAGGTGGTCGGTGATTTCGCCGATAAATTGCCGACAAACTATCAAGATAATATTGTTTATCATTGTCTACAGTTATTTGAAAATACGTTGGCAGATGTAGGTAAACAGGCATCTCCTGTGGCGATGCAACTTAACAAGAGTATGCCGGTTGGCAGTGGCTTAGGTTCGAGTGCTTGTTCCGTTGTTGCGGCATTAGTTGCACTTAATGAGTATTATCAAAAGCCATTTGATGACAGTAAATTACTCACCATGATGGGACAAATGGAAGCGCAAATCAGTGGCAGCTTGCATTACGATAATGTCGCACCGTGTTTTCTCGGTGGCTTGCAACTTATGGTCAGTGATGACCGCGTTATCACTCGAACCTTACCCGAGTTGGCCGACATCTATTGGGTTATGGCCTACCCTGGTATCGAGGTGTCGACTCGTGCTTCAAGAGAAGTGCTACCTTTGCAATATAGCAGGCAGACATTGATCCAATACGGACAAAATCTCGCTAGCTTTATTGATGCCTGTCATCGCCAGGATAACAAACAGGCATTGTCGTATATTAACGATGTTGTTGCTGAACCCTATCGACTAGAGTTGATTCCCAGATGTCAGCAAGCAAAACAATATGTATTAGAAAATGGTGCCGCCGCGGCTGGTATTTCCGGATCAGGACCGACATTGTTTGTCGCCTGCGAAGATTTATCTAAAGCGCAGCAATTAGCACAATATTTAACAGACAACTATCTGCAATCTGATGCAGGTTTTGTTCACATTTGCCTTGCGGATCAGCAAGGTGCCCGAGTGATTTAAGGGGACAGTATGCAGTATTATAATTTAAAACATCCACAGCAAAGATTGTCGTTTGCCGATGCCGTCCGTCAAGGCTTGGGTCAGGATCAAGGTTTGTTTTTTCCTAAAGATTTGCCGCGTTATGACAATATCGATGAGTTATTGGCGATGCCGTTGGCTGAGCGCAGTGCGAAAATCTTATACCCATTCGTTGCTGATGAATTTAGTAAACATGCATTTTTGCAATTGATTAATGACGCATTTAACTTTCCTGCCAATGTACAAGCGATTGATGAAAAAATGGCGACGTTGGAGCTGTTTCATGGTCCAACACTGGCGTTTAAAGACTTCGGTGCGCGCTTTATGGCGCACTGTTTACAGTCGTTTAGTCAACAAAGCAGCAAGCCTATCACCATTTTAACCGCAACCTCTGGTGACACCGGTGCTGCGGTTGCCCATGCCTTTTATGGGTTAACTAATATCAAGGTGGTGATCCTTTATCCAAAAGGCAAAATCAGTCTATTGCAGGAAAAGATGTTTACCACGTTAGGCGGCAATATTGAAACGATAGCCATTGATGGCAGTTTTGATGATTGCCAGGCGCTGGTTAAACAAAGCTTCGATGATGAACATTTAAAACACAGCATTGGTTTAAATTCGGCTAATTCAATCAATATTTCTAGATTGCTGGCGCAAATCTGTTATTACTTTGAAGCTGCGGCACAGCTCAAGCGCCAACGTGGCAGCATTGATGATGTTGTCGTATCGGTGCCAAGTGGTAATTTTGGTAACTTAACGGCAGCCATGTTAGCCAAAGCCATGGGCTTACCTATTAAGCGTTTTGTCGCAGCTACGAATGTGAATGATACCGTACCAAGATACTTGAAGAATAAGATGTGGCTACCAAATGACACTATCTCGACAATGTCTAATGCCATGGATGTCTCTAAGCCAAATAACTGGCCGCGAGTAGAGCATATGCTGACCTCGGGTATTATCGATGACCAAGATTTAGCGGGTATTGCCATTGACGAAGAGCAAACACAAATCGGTGTAACCCAATTGAACCAGTTAGGTTATATCAGTGAGCCTCATGCTGCAGTAGCCTACAAAGCGCTTAAATATCAACTTAAAGACGATGAGTTTGGCTTATTTTTAGGGACGGCACATCCTGCTAAATTCAAAGATACGGTTGAAAGCATTTTGGGCACACCGATAGCTTTACCAAAAGAGCTAGCTGCTTGTTCAACGGAAGAGATTTTGTCCGTGTCAATGGCCAACGACTTTGCTAAGCTACGGGATTTTCTGCTTGGCTAAAAAGACATGAATTGGCAAGAGTTTCTTGAACAGCAAAAACAACAGGATTATTTTAAGCAGCTAATGAGCAGGGTGGCGAATGAACGCGACTCTGATCATGCTATTTATCCACCTGAAAATCAGGTGTTTTCAGCGTTTGATTTAACGCCGTTTGAGCAAGTTAAGGTGGTCATTCTTGGCCAAGATCCATACCATGGTCCAGGACAGGCGCACGGCTTGGCGTTTTCTGTGCAAGATAGCGTAAAAGTACCACCTAGCTTAAAAAATATGTACAAAGAGTTGCTAACCGATATCAATGGCTTTGATATACCTGAGCACGGCAACCTGACTTGCTGGGCAGAGCAGGGGGTGTTACTACTCAATACGGTATTAACGGTGCGTCAAGGACAGGCTCACTCGCATGCTAAATTTGGTTGGGAAACATTTACCGATGCGGTAATAGCCGCATTAAATGAACACGCTGATAATTTGGTGTTTATATTATGGGGTAAACATGCGCAGCAAAAAGGTAAGTACCTAGATGATACGCGTCATTGCATATTATCTGGAGCGCATCCGTCACCACTATCGGCTTACCGCGGCTTTTTTGGTTGTCAGCACTTTTCATTGGCCAATCAATATCTACAGCAACAAGGCAAACAAGCTATTGAATGGCGTGTACCCGAAGTGGTGAAAAAGCAAGGCCAGCTATTTTAACTACCCTCGCCCTTTTTAGTAATTAACTACTTGAAATAAATAATCATTTCAGCGGCTACACAGTGGCAATCATAGCCGCAAATAGTACAGTTGTAGCCGTTTTTGCTGTCTTCATTCCACTTGCCTGGATGATCTTTGACCAGCTGTCCACCGCATTTCGTAAAATATTTTACCGCACTATTGCCCGGACTTGGGCGCCATAAGTGACTGACGCCAGCTTTGGCACCTTGCGCTTGCAATGCCTTTATAGACAACTCTAGCAGTCGCGAACCTATGCCATAGCCACGATAAGTTTCATCGACGGTATTGCATTTAAAGTAGGCGGTTTCACTGATATCCGTTTGCCATAAATCAGGGCTGTACCATTGGTCCAAGCTAAACTGTTGCGCGGCATAGGTAATACGAAAACCGACGAGCTTATCGCCATCATAGGCAACATAATTTGAGTTAACGCCGTTTTTTAAACCTTTGGCATACCAAGTATGAATATTACTGCTATCAACATAGCCATCACCATGGACAAAATTGCCTAGCGCGATGATGGCGTCAAAGTCGCTTGCTTGCATCTCTTTATAAATAATATCTTCTTTCATATCAGCTATTGTCGTAATTCCAAGGCCTGATAGTATATAGCAAATTTGCACACATTTGTGCGACAGTTTTAGGTCGCAACCCAGGACAAATAACCCATGTACGATCCCCTTATTCAAAACCAGCTTGCCAATCATCAACCATACCCAGACAGTTACTGGGCCAGTGTTAGCGGTAAAGCGCCGCAAAATAAAGGCCGTTTGCAACAGGACTTAGATACCGACGTGGTGGTGATAGGCGCCGGTTACACGGGCATGTCTTGTGCTTTGCATTTGCAACGTGATTACAATATAAAACCGGTAATAATTGAAGCAAATGAGACCGCCTGGGGCTGTAGCGGCCGTAATGCGGGTTTTATTTTAAAGTCGACGGGTCGCAAGTCGTGGACCAAAATGCAGCAACAGTGGGGCGATCCCGTGATGCGCATGGTGTATCAGGAAGCCTGTGAAGGTGTTGAACGTGTGCACGCCTTTATTAACGAAGGCATAAACTGCGATTTACAGCAACCTGGTTATATTCGTGTCGCTCACAAAGCCAATAAGATGCAAGAGCTAGAAGCCCAGGCTAAGTTGCTAAGTTCCATGTTTGGCTATGATGTTGATGTCTTGTCTCGCACGCAAATTCATCAAAATTATATGGCCGATGAAAATGCTCATGGGGCGATACGATTTGAAGATGGTGTTGGATTAAACCCATTAAAATTGGCATTCGGCTATCAAGGTCTATTAATCGACGCTGAGGTTGATATTTATACCCATACGCCGGCAATTGATGTGCAAAAGCACGGTGCACGCTATCAGGTACATACCCCACAAGGCATTATTACTGCGACGAATGTGGTTATCGCCGGTAATGGTTATATGCCGAAAGGTTTTCATCCCGCGGTTGCCAATAAAACCTTACCGGTGTTATCGCAAATTATCGTCACCGAACCATTATCTGATGCACAGTTGGCGGCATGTAATTTTGTTACCTCGAATGTGATCATGGATACCAGAGCGCTAAAATACTACTACCGTAAACTACCGGATAATCGAATATTATTTGGCGGTCGTGGCGCAATTACCGGCAAAGGTGCCGATGACCCTTATTTTGCAGAGCGTTTATTGCAGGAGCTTAAACGCAGCTTCCCTGGATTAGCAGACATTCGTTATCAATACCGTTGGTCAGGATGGATCTGTATGACCCTAGATGATATTCCTCATATTAGCCAGGCAGAATCCGAGCCTGGACTCTTTTATGCGATGGGGTATTGTGGCAATGGTTTAAGTTTTTCTGTGCAAGCGGGAAAACGGTTAGCGGACAAAGTGGCAGGCCAGCCGGTGCCGAATATACCGCTATATCAATCGCAATTACCTGCGTTTCCATTACCGATGTTTCGTCGCGTTGGTCAGTGGGCATATTTTCATTATGGCAAATTTGCTGATCGCTTTATGTAGTAGGGTATAGCGCGTAAATGTCGCTGCACTGCGCAGAAAAAAAGACCTTATTTAGGAAAAAATATCTTGACCTATTTACTTGGAATTATTAGCGTAGTGGAGGAACGGAATCGACAATATAAGTGTTTAAACAACCACTTATGGTTAGAATGGAACTCAAAATAATAACGATAAAACTGAGTTCAACGATATGAAAAGCGATAATGTTAGAAATGTCACCGTCATTTATTTTGACAGTGAGACCCTAGAGCTTAATCACCACGTGGGTGACTTCCCAACAATCGAGCAAGGCCGAGTGGTACTTTGTGAAGCGTTTAAAAAAGGCAAATCTATTATTGCAGTTTGTGAAGGCGATAATCAGCCTTTAGAGTTGGAATACGCCAGCTAACTGTGCATGTTTTATGCAAACCACGAGAGATTATGCATTCCTACTGAGTGCTAAGGATAGGTAGTAAATCCATGCAAGTAACCGTCATCTATTATGAAACTGTATCATTAGAACTTTTACATGATGTTATTGATCTCGAAGTCAGTGACGAAGGTAAAGTGATCATTCCGGTGCAGTATAAACAAGGCAAGTCGATTATTTCTGTATACAAAGGCGAGCTAAATATCATCAACAAAGTCGGCGAACGAATGCCGGACTCAATGCAGCACGCCGTGTAAGCATCCTGATATAAAAAACCGTGTCATTCGACACGGTTTTTGCTTTTAAAGTCTGCAATATTTTTACCGATACCATTAATTAAGCGTTGCTGTGCCTGTTGAGAACCCCAGGCAATATGTGCGGTTAGATAAAGGTTTTTTAGCTTATTATTGAGCAAGGGGTGATTTGCAGGCGGTGGCTCTATCTCCAGCACATCTAATATGGCGGCACCTAGTTGCTTACATTTTAATGCATCAACAACGGCGTTAGAGTCAACCAAACCACCACGAGCGGTATTGACCAAAATGGCGTCTTTTTTCATTATCGCCAAAGTCTGTTGGTTGATCATCAATTCCGTTTCAGCGGTCAATGGCGCGTGCAAGCTCACCACATCGGCAACTGCTAACGCTTGCTCAAACGGTGTGCGCCCACTACGAACTGATTGACTACCCTGGCGTTCAGCAATGAGCACCTGCATACCAAATGCCTCAGCAATAATAGCAACACGTTGCGCTATCGTGCCATAGCCTATGATCGCCATGGTTTTACCAGCAAGTTCATTAAATGGTTGACTGAAATGACAAAATACCGGACTTTTTTGCCACTGACCTTGTTTGACGTTGGCAATATACTCTGACGATTTTTGCAAATGCTCTAACAACATCGCAAATACGTATTGGCTAACAGCTGTGGTGGAATAACCACTGACATTCATTACCGTTACGCCTTGTGCCTTGGCGGCGACCAAATCAACATTGTTGGTACCCGTAGCGGCGATACAAATTAGTTTTAAACGCGGTAACTGCGCCATCACCTGTTTATCTATAATTACCTTATTGGTAATAATGACATCGGCAAATCGACAACGTGGTATCACTTTATCGGCATCTGTGCAGTCAAAGTAGCCAATAGTGTCAAACTGGCTTTCAATTGCTGAAAAGTCTATTTTGTCATTTATAGTGCTTTTATCTAGGAATACAGCGCGCATTTTTTTATCCGGGTCTGCCATCTTTTCGTGGTTGCATCAACGTAGGTGCATATTTTATAACAAATATTGTAAAGGCTATTAACCAGCACAGGCTACTTAAATTGATAAACAGCATGTGCAGTTGTGGTGCCAGCCAAGGACCGAAGCCTCGCACTAGGGCGGCAACAATAACCAATAAAAAGGCTAAACTCATTATTTTCGATGGGTTTAGCGGTTGCCCTGTATGGCCAAGACTTACTCTCGATATCATCGCTAGAATCAATCCACCCATGCCACCTATGGTCAATAAATGCCATATATGGCTTAATGCGACGGACTGCATAAACAAGCCTATACCAATGGTTAACAGGCCAAACCAAACAAAGAACATACTGGCGTGTAGTGACCACAATAACGGCACTGATAAGGTAATCCATGGTCGCCATCGTAGCCATCTAATGGCTTGCAAAGCGGCGCTGATAACGAATAATGTGGCAACAATGTCGTTAGCTATCATTAGGTTGGCTTGCGTTAAGTGAACCACAATAAGCAATAATAGGCTGATTGTACATGACCATTCAAGCCACGCTAAAGGTGCGACTTTTTGCGTACCAGTACCATTGGCAGTAAACATCGGTGTTACCCGTCCCGCCATGATTGACATCAGCAAGGTAATTAATAACAACACCGCATAGCTCAACGTTTTTAATGAGATAACGAGGTAGCCTTGAATACTGCTATGCATAAGCGCATTGAGCAAAGCAAAAAATAGCAGCATTGGAATAAAAAATAAGTTGCGGGTTTGCTTCACTTTAATAATGGGAATCGCCAAATAGATAGCAGCAACCAGCAAAAAGCTAACATCAATAATGGCCGCTAAAGTAGCACCAAACCAGGATGGCATAAGCATCACCAACCTGCCTAAAAACCACAACAATACAAGCCACATCAAAGGCTTGCCATTAATGGAACGAATACCAGTCCAATTTTGCACCGCCGTTAGTAAGAAGCCGACAACGATGGCGATGACAAAACCAAAGACCATTTCATGAATGTGATAAAAATAGCCTCCACCGTACACCTCGAAATGCAATGAACCTGACAGCACACCAACCCAAACAATTAAGGCAAGGCAGCTGAAAAATGCACCTAAAGTAAAAAATGGGCGAAAGCCCAATCGAAAGAATGGCGCAATATTTTGTTCTTTAGTGAGATCAGTGATTTGCATCTTAATGAGGTCCGGTTAGCTACTTACTGTCTATTTTAGCTAATTACGCTCAATCAAGTTACTGAAAATTGTAATTTTTATGTGCTATACCTAATGGAAACAGGAGGATACATGCCTAAATCATTAAGATATCCATTAGCGGTGATTCTTGGCTGGATTATTGCCATCTTTATGGTTTATTCCGTAGAGCAGCTGGGACACCTAATTTATCCACCGCCGGCCGATTTAACCAGTCAGCAGCAGGTCAATGAATACATGAAAACTGCGCCAGTAGGGGCTTTGGTTTTCGTCATCATTGCATGGTTTGTAGCGACCTTTGTCGGTGGCATTGTCAGTTGCTTTATCGCCAAAGGCGCGAGCATGATGATGGCCTTCTTTGTTGGTTTGCTGATATTTTTTGGTGCCATCAGCAGTTTGATGATGATAGATCACCCTATTTGGTTTTCAGTGATCACTATGGTGGGTATCCCTATTATTGTCGCTTATACGGGACGGTATGGTAAACGTTTTGAGCAGCAGGTAGTGCTGTAGTAGGGTTAAAAAGTAACAAGGGAAGCTGATGCTTCCCTTGTGTTATTGGCTATTTTGACGCTGCGAGGTATTAATCACCAACGCTAATTAGGTCAATGTCGTTCAGCTCGTCAACGCTGTCGGTTAGACGTTGTTCAATATCATCCAGCTCTTTTAAGTTATGACAAAGATCTTCCGCTTGTTTCTCTAGTTCTTCGGCTTGCTCTTCGACGGTGCTTTCGATATCTTCACCCATTTTTTCCATTTTCTCGCCAAAAGCTTCCATATTTTCTTCAAAGCTACCATCACCTTCGGTCATTGCCGTACCAGCGGCAATAAGGATATCACCGACAAAGCTCGACACAACGCCTTCAATTTCGGCTTCTAATTCATCTTCTATAAAGCGATCAAACTCGTCAAAGTCTTGTTGCGCGACATAGTAACTGCCTTTGTCTTTATTAAAACGTTCGGCAACTTTTTGTTCAATACGAGCAAAGATTTTCTCCAGCTTTTCACTATTATCTGTATCTTCACCACTGAACGCCGTGGCGACATGGCTGATGGCGGTGAAGGCAATGCCTATGGCTTCGTTGGCCAAATTGACCACGTTCGGTACTTGCTCGTTGATTGCATCGGCGTAATCTGACAGTAATTGTTTTTGCTCACTGGTTAGACGAACCTGTTTGCCTTTAACAAATAGTTGGTCACCGTCATTGATTTGAATAATGGTTTGGTCTTTATCAATAAAGCGAATGTGTTGCTCTTCAACAACCACACCATAATTAACATTGACAGAGCAATGCTCTGAGCTGAAATTGTAGCTATCATCGTCATGGGCAAATGCACTACCCGAAGTCAGGGCAATGCTGGTCAGTCCCGCTAGTACAAATTTTTTCATGCTAAATATCTCTCCCGTGAGTCATTAATTATATTTATATACAGTAATTAATGAGCAATATCAGTGCCATAAAGTGAAATGTACTTATAAATCATGTGCTTACAATGTTTTTAAATGTAAGTTATATAACCTTATAGACAAATGACTGGTGATATTTACCAACTATTAGTCATTTTCATTAACATTTATTTTTGTTTCGGTAATTGACGTTCAGTAACGTATCTAGGCGTTTCATCAATATCGAGCACGTCGCGACGAATTAAATCTAATGCGGCATTAGCAACATAGGCTTGAAAGTAAGCTCGACCAGCTGGAAAATACAATTGAGTGGTTTGCAATGCATCTTTGTTGCCCCAAGCAAGCCATACCGTGCCAACGGGTTTTTCATCGCTGCCGCCATCGGGTCCGGCAATGCCAGAGACGGCAACGGCATAATCGGCATTACTTTTAGCTAACGCACCCTTAGCCATAGCAATAACCACGGGCTCACTCACCGCGCCATGCTGGGCTAAAAGCTCGGCGTCGACATCGAGCATAGCTTGTTTCATTTGATTCGAGTAGGTGACATAACCGGCTTCAAAAACCTGTGATGAACCAGCAACACTGGTCACTTTCGCCGCTATTAGGCCACCGGTGCAGGATTCTGCCGTGGTCATGCGCAGCTGTTTTAGTTGTAACAGCTGTACTAATGTTTGTTGTATGTTGGCACCATCTGTGTTGATTAAATGCGAACCAAATAGTGTTTTTAATTTGTTAAACCAGATTTGTCTTAACGTATTTTGGCTTTTTTCTCTGCTGGTAAGCTTTACTTCAAGCAGCGGCATACTGGCTCTAAAGCCCAACTCTAATGATTCCGGCCAATCGGGAAATGATTCATTGATCATTTTTTGTAAGCCTGATTCGCCAATGCCAAATACTTGCATTTTGTCGGTGACCACGTGTACTGAGTCTGGCAACATTTGCTTTAAAATTGGCTCTATCTGTTCGTTAAACATGGCTTTAAGCTCACGAGGTACACCTGGAGTACAGATGATCAAGCAATCGTTATGACGCAAGCTAAAACCTGGCGCGCTGCCAATTGGATTATCGACAATGTCACATTCCATCGGCAATAGGGCTTGCTTCATATTAGGGCCGGTGAGGCGGTAGTTACGTTTAACGCACCATGCTTTCACTTGCTCTAATGCGATGGGATGAATCGTTAAAGTACGACCACTCATCTCGCTTAACGCTTGTGCGGTCATATCATCTACAGTGGGTCCTAAGCCACCATTAATAATGACAACGTCGGCGCTTTGCGACAGGGTTTTCATCTGCTCGACCAACAGTGGCAAATTATCACCTACCGTTGTTTTTCGCGTTAACTCAACACCCATAGATTTGAGTTGTTGAGCTAGGAAAACCGAGTTGGTATCGACAATATCACCGCTCATTAATTCATTACCGGTGAGTAATAACTGCACATTTAACATATCAGCTTCCAGAAAATTAAAATTGTTTTTAAACCTTTTTCAAACTTACTGCATCATAACAGACAAAGAGATAGATTAATTGGAAAAATCAGATGAAAACAATCAATAAAATAATCCTACCTACTTTGTTACTTGCGTCGTTTGGCAGTATCGCTGCGGCCAATGAAACCAAAGAGCAACGCTTTGATTTAACGGGTAAAGGTCAGTTGTTACTGGAGAATGTTAATGGCGATGTTGAAATCACTTCATGGTCAGAAAAAGCGGTATTAGTCACCGCTAACATAACCGCAGATGATCAAGACGATCTGGACAACGTTAAAGTTATTATGAAACAAAATGGCAATCGCATCATTGTTGAGACCGAATACCAAGAAAGCGATGGTGGCTGGGGTCGCAATAGCAATAGTGGCAGTGTTGATTACAGCGTAAAAGTGCCAGAGAACATTGATTTACGTGAAATAGATTTAGTCAATGGGTCATTATTGGTAGAAAACGTTGCTGGTGAACTAAATGTCGATATTGTTAATGGTTCGGTAGAAGCAACTGGAATGGCTGCTGACGTTGAAGTGGATTCTGTTAATGGTGGCGTTGAGTTAACCTTTGCCGATGATGCCAAGAATGTGGATATTGAAGTAGAAACGGTTAACGGCGGTATTCGTTTGTACCTTCCAGAAAACTTTGGCGCAAATGTTGATGCCAGTACAGGCAATGGCTCAATAAAAACCGATTTTGGTATTAAATCCGTTAAAGGCGAATATTGGGGCACCGATTTAGAAGGCAAAATTGGCGATGGCTCAAGTGATATCGAATTAGAAAGCGTTAACGGTTCGATTCGACTGTTGAAAAAATAAATTTACAGTTGCTTACCTAAGCGCAAATAAAAAAGGGCTATGTTTCACATAGCCCTTTTTCTGTTTGTAACAAAGCTTAGTCGCTGATTTCCATTGTCATCAACGAGGCATTACCACCCGCTGCTGTGGTATCTATGGTAACGGTTTTTTCGGTTACCAAACGCTCAAATAAGTTGGCATTACTTTGTGCGGTAATGACAGGTAATATCGCGCCACTGCGAGCCGCAAGCTTCTCACTCACTAATTGTTTTAGGCGAGAGTTACTAGCGATAACTGCACCGGTCAAATGTGGATTTTCCAATACCGTTGGCAAGTGGTTCAGTGATACCGCTTGGAATATACCTGTAACAAGACCCAACTCAGTGAATACGTTCTCGCATTGCTGCGCTTGTTCAAGGTATTGTTCTTCAACCATAGCGATAACATTGTTACCGGTAGCCAAAGCAGAGACCACAGACAATAGCCAATATTCGAAACTGGTATCTTGATCACGGATTACAGTAAGTACGCCGCGCGATTCCATGTACAGTTTATTTGATTCACCTGTAGGACCTGGTAGCGTAATCGGCTTACTTAACGCTTTTTCAATCATGGTTAATTGTTTGCGTGCCGCTTCAACAACATTTTCTATTTCGCTCTGTTCTGAGGTAAATAGTTTATTCGCTGCAATTTGTGCCAATATTTGTCGACCAACAGAGATACGCACGGTAACGTCGGTATCACGCCACTTTAATTCATCGTTTTTGGCATTTTGCAATTTTGCACCAATTTTCCACGCTGACGTTGAGTAATCATTAAATTGATTCTCAAGTTGCGCTTTGTCGCTTTCGCTCAGCACATGTTCCGCAGCAGATGACGCTTCTTTAACCAAACGAGTTAAGTACATAGGACCACCAGCTTTAGGACCGGTACCTGATAGTCCGCGACCACCAAATGGTTGCACACCAACGACCGCACCAATCATGTTACGGTTTACGTAAACATTGCCGGCACGAGAGCGTTTTGCTAAATATTCACTTTTTTCTTCGATGCGCGTATGTATACCCATGGTTAAACCAAAACCGGTACCATTGATTTGATCAATAACGTTTTCCAGTTCATGGGCTTTGTAACGGATAACATGCACACATGGGCCGAAAACTTCTTGTTTTAGAACCGATAGATCGCTGATTTCATATAAACGAGGCGCAAAGAAGTAGTTACCGTGTTCGAGATTTGGCAACTCGCATTGATAATGCAACGTCGCTTTATCTTTTAAGTATTCTACGTGGCTATGTAGGGCGTTAAAGGCTTTCTCATCAATAACAGGACCTACATCGGTGCTTAGCAATGCAGGATCACCAACATGCAACTCTTGCATTGCACCGGTGATCATCTTGATGACTTTGTCGGCGATTTCGTCTTGCACAAACAATACGCGCAATGCCGAACAACGTTGACCTGCCGATTGGAAGCCTGAGGTAACAACATCGTCAACCACTTGCTCTGGTAAGGCTGTAGAGTCAACGATCATACAGTTTTGACCACCTGTTTCGGCAATAAGAGGCACTGGGTCGCCGCTACGTTCAGCCAGTTTTTGTGAAATCCAAGTACCTGTTTCAGTTGAGCCAGTAAACATAATGGCTTGAATACGTCCGTCAGGTACAATGTTGGCACCAACTTGACTACCACGAGCAATAACTGGAACGACAACACCTTTAGGTAGGCCAACCTCATGCATCAATTCAATGGTGCGTAAGGCAATTAAACTGGTTTGCTCTGCTGGCTTGGCAACCACAGTGTTACCGGTAACCACGGCAGCTGCAACTTGACCAAGGAAAATAGCAAGCGGGAAGTTCCACGGGCTAATACATAGCACAACACCGCGAGATTGCAGTCGCTCATCACTCATCATTTCTGTTGCGCGAGCAGCATAGTAGCGACAAAAATCGACCGCTTCACGTACTTCGGCAACACCGTCAGCAGGAATTTTACCGGCTTCTTTGATACACATGGCGATTAACTCGTCACGGTGTTCTTCAAGTTTGTCTGCCGTTTTCAAGAGAATGTCGGCACGAACTTGCACATCGACTTTTGACCAGCTAGTGAATGCGTCTTGAGCTTGCGCAAGAATGTCTTGCATTTTGTCAGCGCTAGCATGTTTAAGGTAACCAATCACTTGTTCGTGGTTCGCAGGGTTAGTGACCGGTTGAGCATCATCAACAACCTCACAATCACTGGCTTGTTCGAACCAAGTATTTAGCTGTTCACGCATTGCTGTGATCTGATCGATATTGGTTAAATCAATGCCTTTAGAGTTGGCACGTTCTGCACCATAAAGCTCAATTGACTGAGGGATCATTGGGTTGTACTTGTTTTGCCAACTGCGAACTTCTTCCACTGGATCGGTCAATAGTGACTCAACAGGAATGTTTTCATCAACGATGTTATTCACGAATGAGCTATTTGCGCCGTTTTCAAGAAGACGACGAACCAAGTAAGCTAACAGATCTGAATGCTCACCAACCGGCGCGTAGACTCGACAAGCGACACGATCACTAGTGACTACTTGATCGTATAACGACTCACCCATACCGTGTAGACGCTGGAATTCAAAACCGTGCTTGTCGCCAGCCATTTCTAAAATGGTTG
The DNA here is from genome assembly GCF_012932945.1 of Thalassotalea sp. Y01. Taxonomy (NCBI): domain Bacteria; kingdom Pseudomonadati; phylum Pseudomonadota; class Gammaproteobacteria; order Alteromonadales; family Colwelliaceae; genus Thalassotalea; species Thalassotalea sp. Y01. The sequence goes on along the minus strand of NZ_JABBXG010000001.1, from coordinate 628,064 downwards.
CAACGGTATAAGCGTTATGTGTGGCGAATTGCGGGTAGATCGTGTCGCGGTATGACAATAGACGCTGAGCACAAGCGTGGTAAGACACATCCGTAGATGGTTTGCGACTGAATACTGGGAAGTCTTCAAAACCTTCAACTTGACTGATTTTCACTTCACTGTCCCAATAAGCGCCTTTTACCAAACGTACCATCATTTGACGTTGTGCTTTTAAGGTTTGCTCGCGCACCCAATCAACAACGTATAAAGCGCGTTTTTGATAGGCTTGCAATGCAATACCAAAACCATCCCAACCATCAAGATCTTTATCTAGGAATACTGCGCCAATCACATCTAACGATATATCTAGACGATCAGCTTCTTCGGCATCTACGGTAAAACCGATATTGTATGATTTGGCCAGTAACGCCAGTTCTTTCAAACGTGGAACCAATTCGCTTATAACACGTTCACGATGGGTAAATTCATAGCGAGGGTGAATGGCAGAAAGTTTAATCGATATGCCAGGGCTTTTTTGCGGACCTCGGCCTTTAGCGGCTTTACCAATGGCGTGAATAGCAGTGACATAGCTATCGAAATAACGATCGGCATCACTCATTGTGCGCGCACCTTCGCCTAACATATCATAAGAATAGGTATAACCTTTGGCTTCGGTTTTAACCGCACGGTCAACCGCGCCGTCGATATTGCGACCCATAACAAATTGAGTCCCCATGATTTGCATCGCGTATCTTACCGCTTTACGAATCACCGGCTCACCTAAGCGACCGACCGTTTTCTTCAATAGGCCAAATTGTTGTTTTTTCTTATCGTCAGAATAGTTAACGAGCTTACCGGTTAGCAACAAGCCCCATGATGAGGCATTAACAAAAATTGAGTCAGAGTTACCAATATGTGAACTCCAATCGCCTTCCGCAAGTTTGTCGCGAATCAAGCTATCGGCTGTCTCTTTATCTGGAACACGCAGCAGTGCTTCAGCAAGACACATAAGTACTACGCCTTCTTCAGTAGACAAAGAAAACTCATTTAATAAGGCATCTACACCGCCTTTACCGACTTGGTCCTTACGGATTTGGACAACAAGTTGACGTGCTTTTTCCCAAACTCGTGAACGGGCATTAGCGCCGATTTCGGCTAATGGTAATAACGTGTCAAGAACGTCATTTTCGTTTGCTCGGTAGTGGTCACGAATTTGTTGACGAATTGGATCGTCAGTGGTCAAGGTTCCGTTAAAAAGCATATTGCAAACCTATATAATAATTAATTGGAAATTTTTCGAATAATCGCAGATTCACCACAGAATGTGCTGATGAAATTTCAATTTATTTAGTGTAATATAGGGGGATATTAAAAAATAACCCTATTAAATTCTGAATGAGTTACAAAAGTAGAACACTTGACCGTATTGATTTAACAATCCTTGATACTTTGCAACGAAATAGCCGCATTTCTAATGTTGATTTGGCTAAGCACATTAACCTTAGTCCAAGCCCTTGCCTAGATCGAGTCAAACGATTGGAAAGCGAAGGCTATATAAAACGCTATGGCGCGGTGTTGGATGCCAAGAAGCTTGAACTTGGTATGTCTGCCTTTATTCAGGTAACGCTAGATAGAACAAAAGCAGAGGTGTTTAACCAGTTTCGCGACAACGTTGTCGATATTAAAGAAGTGGCTGAATGTCATATGGTTGCTGGTGGTTTTGATTACCTCGTAAAATTGCGGGTAACCGACATGGATAACTATCGAGAGGTGTTAGGTAAAGTGGTTGAATTGCCAGGGGTAAGTCAAACCCATACCTATGTGGTTATTGAAAAAGTCAAAGAAGACTTAGGGTTACCTGTTTTAGGCAAGGCAATTAACTAGCGTATTTGTTCCAAGTCTCTAAATAATAAAACAAAATATGCAATATTAAAATTTTATGCCATACTCAGGTTTGAGTTGTAAACTCATTGTTAACAATAGTATCAAATCGGAGTCGACAGAATGAAAAAGTTAATGACACTAACCGGTGCGGTTTTGACCCTAGCTTTGACAGGGTGCGTTACCTCTAGTGAATTAGAAAGCCACAGCAGTGATATGAACGCGAAAATTGACGGTCTTGCTGCACAGATGGAAGCTCTTTCTGGTGAGCATGCAAGCCTAAAAGCTGATCATGCAAAAACCATGGCTGAAGTACAAGAAGCAAAAGAAATGGCTGCTGCTGCCGCTGCTGAAGCGCAAAAAGCTAATGAGCGCGTAGATAACGTCGTAAGCTCATACAAGAAATAAACAGATTTAAACAAAGATAAAATAGCCGGCTAAGCCGGCTATTTTTTTGTCCGTAAGTAAATGGGGTTCAGTTTATATTGTCAGTTAAGCTTGTCACTCAATCATGGGGACAATAGTGGCTTAGACCGCAGATTATTCTGATCTGATCTCAACCGGCAGGCCGTTAGGGTCTAAAATCAATTCTTCCAATATCTCTAAATCTTCAGGATTATTGCCAATAAAGCGCTGTACGCCATTGGATATTGGCAATAAGCTCGGGATATTGCCTTCGTTATCGGTTAGTGGGCTATGAATTTCAATAATACGAGTATCTGGCTCAATATAAGTCATTTTAATCGGCGTATTGATGATTTTTACTCGTGTACCTGACGCTGATTTTTTAAATAACCATTCAATATCTTCGGGATGCATACGAATACAACCGGCGCTGGCGCGCATACCAATACCGAATCTTTGATTGGTACCATGAATTAAATAGGCACTGGTACCTATGCGCATCGCGTAATCGCCTAAAGGGTTATCTGGCCCCGCAGGGATCATCTTAGGCATTTCTTTACCGTGCTTTTCTAAATACTCTTCACGATGGTCCGCCGTCGGAAACCAATTTGGGTTTTTCCGTTTTTCGGTAATTTTATCGATTAAAGTTGGTGTCATATGACCAATGCGGCCAATGCCTACTGGAAACACATGAACTTTTTGTTTTTTAGTATCAAAAAAGTACAAGCGCAATTCGGATAGGTTGATGACTATACCCTCATGTTTGCCATAAGGCAGAATCATTTGCGTTGGAATAAGCAATTCGGTGCCAGGCTCTGGGCGTAAAGGGTCGACGCCTGGGTTTGCTTCCATTAGAGCAAGGAAGCCAACGTTAAACTGTTCGGCCAGTTTTTGAAAATAATCACCTTTTTTGGCAGTGTAATAAGTTAGTTCACCAACCAAACGACTTTTGTCTTGTGGTAAGTTAAATTCAAGGGCGTTGCTAGTAAAGCAGGTCAACAAAAGGCATACCTTTGTGAACCAAAAAGCGATTTTATTCATTTGTGTGCTAACTTAATGCCAAATACGATAGACGTAGGTCGTTATTTAAATATAAAGTAAGTTTACTCTGGCCTTTTCTGGATTACCAGTTTTGAGAAGCAAGCTGCCAAGTTTTAGTGGAAATTGCTGTTAATAAAGAGCAAAAAGAACATTTTTAATCATGGTATATAGGACGATTAAGTGTACAAATTAGTCGAGCGCAATTTACAAACAAAAGTCAGCGATATCGAGTGGCAAACGCGCCTAGATTTAGCCGCCTGTTATCGATTGGTCGCGGATATGGGTTGGGATGATTTAATTTATACCCATATTTCTGCCCGCATTGGTGATAGTGAGGAGTTTTTGATCAATGCCTTTGGTGTTGCCTTTGATGAGGTAACGGCGTCCAATCTGGTTAAAATTGATATTGACGGCAATATCCTTGATGGTGGTGAGTTTCAGATTAATCCTGCAGGCTTTACCATTCACAGTGCCATACACCAGGTACGCCATGATGCCGCATGTGTGTTGCATTTGCATACCCCAGCGACAATCGCCGTTGCATCACAATGCCAAGGGTTGCTACCTCTTAGCCAATACGCCATGTTTTCACTTCCAAGCCTAAGCTACCATAATTATGAGGGGTTAGCGGTAAATCCGTCGGAAAAGCAACGATTACAGCAAAACCTTGATAACAATAATCATATGTTACTGCGTAATCATGGCGGTTTAACTTTGGGCCCGTCTATCGCCGATGCTTTTATGCGCTTTTATGATCTTAATCGAGCCTGCGAGATTCAATTGCAGTTACAAGCCTCTGGGCAAGACTTGATCAATATTCCACAGCGCATTATTGATAATATTTATAAGCAGGCAAATATTGTTCATTCCGGTAAAACCGGTGGTCAAAAAGCCTGGCCAGCAATGATGCGCAAAGCCTACCGACTTGATCCAGGTTTTGCTAAATAACCTCGCAACTATTATTTGGATATCCTAAAACATGAAAATTAATCGAGTAGAAATTTTTGATATTGAGTGCCCTAAACGAGATGTATGGAACCCAGTATTCATTCGTATTCATACCGATCAAGGTATTAGTGGCGTCGGTGAAGCAGGGCTAGCCTACGATCTCGGCCACAGTGCCGCGGCACATATGATCAAAGAGATCGCCGAGGCCATGCTAATCGGACATGACCCATTTCAAACCGAAGCATTATGGACTCGCATGTTACGTGAAAGCTTTTGGGGCTTAGGAGGCGGACCGGTTATTTATGCGGCGATGAGTGCCATCGATACAGCGCTTTGGGATATCAAAGGGAAAGCACTTGGTGTGCCTGTTTATCAGTTGCTCGGCGGCAAGGTAAACCACAAATTGCGAACCTACGCGTCACAATTGCAGTTTGATTGGGATAGCGAAGTTAATCGACTATTTGCACCTGAAGATTATGGCAAGGCGGCACAAAAAGCGATAGGCGACGGTTATGACGCGGTTAAGGTCGACCCGATTATGTATGATGCTGAAGGCACCTGCTTTTTTGATCGCACCAAGTTATTCACTAATAAAGAAATGAAACTGTTCCGTGCGCGTTTGCAAGCGATTCGCGATGCTATTGGTGAAGATGCTGATATTATCTTTGAATGCCACTCGCTGCCGGGGGTTACTAGCGCGGTCCAGTTGGGTGAGTTAGTTGAAGAGTTTCGTTGTATGTATTTTGAAGAGCCGGTTAATTACCTAAATCCGGACTTGCATCGTAAAGTCGCGGATAAGGTCAATGTACCGATTGCCGGCGGTGAACGCTTATACAATCGTTGGGGCATAAAACCATACATGCAAGACATGTCGATAGATGTGTTACAACCCGATATTGGTTTGTCAGGTGGCTTCACGGAAACCAAAAAAGTCTGTGATTATGCGGACACATTCGATGTTCGAATTCAGGCTCATGTATGCGGCGGCCCTGTTGCCACGGCCGCATCGCTGCACTTAGAAACTGCGATCCCTAATTTTCTTATTCATGAACATCACACCTACGCCATAAAAGATTGGAACCGTGAATTGTGTGTTCAGGATCCGCAACCGGTTAATGGCTTTTTTGAGGTCTCAGAGGAACCGGGATTAGGCATTGAGCTGAATGATAAAATCGTCTATCGCTCACCACATATGGAAGTGAAATAAACTTAATCAAAGCGATATATTCGCTTAGCATTATCATGGCAAATCGCATTTATCGTCGTTTCCGACACGGGGATGGTTAAATAGCTTTGCCATAGTTGCTGATAACTGCGCGAAAATAAGGTCAATGGAAAGTTACTGGCGAGCATCACTTGTTGTTCGCCAAAGATGTCAAGCAACTGCAACACGATCTGCTGCATCTCGGCATCTTGCCATCGGCGATCACGCATTTCCCAGCCAGAGCATTTAATCGCAACCTGGCCAGTATTTGCTAACGCCCTTAAATGTTGATGCATTGTTGGCGTCAACTGATTTTCCTGTAAACCACAATGATTAACAACGACCTGTAAATTTGGGGTTGTGGACAAAACGTGCAACAAGGCGTTAATGTTTTGCTTATTATGCAGCGCCGCCTGACATTCAAAGAGCAGGTTTTGTTGTGCTAAATACGTCAAATTTTGCTGGCTAATGTTTTGTCCGAGAATGGCATGCGCCTGATCGCCAAGAATATGGCGAATGCCAACAACACTGCCTTGATTTAGCAACGTCTGGCACTGCTGAGCAAAACTTTGCGTGCTGAGATCAGCGAAGGCGATGCTTTTAAATGGCTTGTGCAAATGTTGTTGCAACCATTGAATTTCACGTTCTGGTTGGTTATTGTCGAAACCCGCTTCGAGATGCACCAACCCTGTTAACTTAATACTCGCCGGCAGCTGTAAATCATCTTCACTAAAATTTTTACGGATAACTGATTTATCAGGCCAGTGCGGTGGCTGGTCGGCATTAAGCCAGTGATAGTCACCAGCGCGTAAATCAAATAAGTGCAGGTGCGGGTCAATAATATTCATATTATTTGCTGGTGTAACCACCATCGATGACCTGCAGCGAACCGGTAATAAAGCTGGCTTTTTCGGATGCTAAAAATAGCGCGAAATCGGCAACTTCTTGCGGTTGACCAAGACGGTTTAATGGTTGCAGTGCCGCTTCTTCGGCGTGAACCTTATTTTTATCGGCACCACTGCTTTGGCAGTAGTTATCAATAGCCTTGTGATACAACGGGGTTTCTATGGTGCCAGGGCAAATGGCGTTGGCGCGAATATTAAAGCTGGCGTAATCCAGCGCCGTGGTTTTAGCCAGAGAGGCCAAGGCATGTTTTGATAAATTATACGCAAATGACGATGGCTTACCGACAATGGCTTGGTCTGAGGCGATATAAACAATGGCACCATTATGTTGCTGTTTCATCATCGGCAGCACCGCTTGTGTTGCCGCGATAGCGCCTTTAACATTGAGCGAAAACAGCTGCTCAAAGGCTTGCTCTGATGTGTTTTCAATATTGGCTGTGTAATGCATTCCAGCATTTGATATCAGCACATCAACGCGGCCATGGCTATTGATGATGTTGCCAATTGCGGTATGAACCTGTTGACTGTCGCGCATATCGCAATCTATAAAATGGCCGGTGTTTGACGTGCTAATATCGAGGTTGTAGACAATATAACCTGCATCAATAAATGATTGGCAAATGGCAAGGCCGATACCTGACGAACCGCCGGTGACAATGCATACTTTGTTTTGTTGTTGAAGGCTATCGTTATTCATTGTACTTTCTCACTTTTGACCCGTACTGATGTTAGCTGGCTTGACCATTAACGTGAAATCGTTGTTGATCGTTGATATTGCCCTGACGATCATATGTTTGCTCAAAAAAGCGTATATTACCGGATGTGTGTTTTAATACTAACGCACTGGAGCGGGTACCATAATCACTGGACGTGATAAAAATACTCGACAGCATTCGTTCCCAATCAAGACCTACGCCGGTATCCGGCAGTAAATGTTCTGGTGCTTGTTGTGTATCTTGTAATAAGCGCAACATTTGTTGGCAATCCGGAGCTTGTTGTTTGGCTTTAGCCTGTTTTACTAAAGCCTCTAGCGCTTGCTCACCGCGCGCCATTTTGGGCCAAACATCATCCATTTTGCCATTGCAAACCGCATGAAATCCTGCATTTAACGCACTTGAACGTGCCGTCATACTATTAAAGCAATACAGTGTGTTATTGGCGCTATATATCAAGTTAAATGGGTTGTATTGTTGATGATTCTGAGCAAGCCTTTGTGGCGTTATTTGCTGTACTAACGCTTGGCTTACCAAGTGACCACGAGAGAGCGCGTCATCTCTATGGGCTTTGGGCGCGCGAATGTTGGTCAGTGCAGCAAACTGTCCTTGTTTGTTTAAACCAAGCCAAGTGCCACCTTGTTGTAAATCTTTGCCGGCGATTATTCCGTCTGGTTGCTGCCAATGGTGCGCTGCTTGGGTTGGTCGAGCATGAAATTCATCGCGATTGGCAGCGATTATCAATGGATAATCTGGGTGTTGGTCAATGGCAATGAATAAAATACACATACGTGAGTTACAACGAACTTTTCGGTCTTAGCGCTACATTGGCAAATATCAACCCAGCGACTAGTGACATAAATATTAAAAAGGTTTGTGAACCAATTTGCTCGGTGCTGACAATCTGGCTACCGGTGATCATCGCATTAAGGCCGATATAAACTTTTGAACCCGGAACCAAAACGACCAAGCCTTGCAGCATCACCACTGTCGCTGGCGCTTTTATATAACGCGCGAATAAGTTTGAATAGATACCAATGGCAAAAGCACCGACAAAGGCACCTAAAGCGAAACCTAGGTATTTACCAGCCCAGAGGCTAGCAGCATAGGCAATAAAGCCACTTAAAATTCCCCAAAAGGCATGGCGTGGACGTGCATTAAAGATAATCACCAAAGACAGTGACAAAATAAATACTGCTAACCACGAACTCCATTGTGGCACCATGACAGCATCGATTTTATCTGCAGTGCCCCATAACAAGTTGCCCAAGGTTAGGCCCAAAATAGCCCCGAAATATAGTTTGAACATGACCATGGTGGCATCCATTATTTTTGCCGTACCCGAGATCAGGTTTTTTTCTGCCAACTCACTTAAGCCTGTGGTCAATGACAAGCCCGGTATAAATACAATGATACTCGACAGTATCACTAGCGGTGCATTAATAGAGGGGTCAATTAGGGTAATAACGCTCGCCAATATGGCGGTAACGATACTGGAAAGCGGCTCTAGAGAATTGGCGATTCCGCTGGAACGTTGTGACCACAGCACCAATAAAAACACCACAAAGCCTAACATCGTCGACCAAAACACATCATTCCAAGAGGTGTGCATCAACAACGCAAAGGCACCACCTGAGGCACCGAAACCTAAAAAGGTTAGTATGGTTGAATAGGGAGATGGCTTTTCTTCAATTTCGCGCAGTCGTTCAATGGCTTCGCTAAGGGTTCGTTGTCCTGAAGCCAACTCTTCAACCACATCATTGGTGCGCGACAATGCGGCCAAGTCAATATCGCCAGGGTTAACACGAACAATAAAGTTGTAGTCTTGCTGATCTTCAGGGTTGTAGAGAACAAAGGTCATTGATGTTGGCGTTAGAACGAAAGACGCCTGCACTTCGAGTAATTTAGACACACTTTTGAGATGATTTTCCAGACGATAAGCGGTTGCACCGAACTTATGCAGCATTTTACCTAAGGTAATAATAAAGTGACGTTTTTGTGTAAACGAGTCTGGTTTCAATGACGGAGCCCTGTATAACAAATAGTAATAATGAATTAGGCTAATTTTACTATCTATTTGCTAACTCTGTTAGCTTTTTTTGGTGCTTTTTGTGTTCTGGTAAAAATTGCTCGGTAATTTATATGTTGTTGAGCTGGTTAGTTTTATTAATTAGTTGCTGTGTTTTATATTACAGCTATAGTATGATTATTGACCAATTTGCAAGGAGCACACAAAATTGAAAAAATTGATCACCATTCCACTTTTATTTAGCTGTATCATTCCCATCTGTTTTGCCAACAACTCAATTGGTTTTGATAGCGTTGCTGACGCCTTGTCATCATTAAAAGAAAAGCAAGGTACCAGCTTTCGTACCTACAGCGGTTGGACCGTGGTCAACTACACCGAAGATAATTACTTTGTACTCTGGTCATTTACGCCAAAGTCTCATGCGGCGCATCCGAGCGCGATCAAAAGGGTCTTAATAGAAAATGGCAATCGTTTCTTTATTAATTCGTCAACCTTATGTCAGGCGGAGCAACAAGCTTGTGAACAACTGAAAACACAAATTCGTAATTCAAATAATGATATTTATAAAGTCATGGATGGCGATTTATCCGGCTAAATATCGGCAATAAATTCATTAAAAAGGGTCGCTTATGGCGACCCTTTTTAATGAATTGGTTAGCAACAATCGATTAATCGGCTAACATCATTTGGCGAATGATAGGTACCGGTGAGCTACCATAACTTAAAAATTTATTATGGAATTCGGTTAAATTGAAGTCGTCGCCCATTTTTTGCTTCATCTCTTCACGTAAATCATAGATCTCAGAGTAACCGGTAAAGTAACTGGTTAATTGTACCTGTGACAATGTCGCACGACGCCATTTACCTCGAGCTTCCGCTTCTTGTTGGAATGCTTGGTTGATCATTAAGTCCAATGCTTCTTCTTCACCGATGCCTTTTACTTGAATCGAGTAATCAATGATAGAATTCATAATGACACGCAGGTTCCACTTGTAGTACATCAACCAAAGTTCAGGCTCAAAACTGCCGTAGCCTTCTTCAAGCATCATGCGCTCTGTGTAAACCGCCCAGCCTTCGACCATGGCGCCATTACCAAAGATCGATTTAACCAAAGATTTTGATTTATTACTGTGTACCAATTGGGTGTAATGACCCGGTACCGCTTCGTGAATGTTCAGTATCTGCAAGATCCAATGATTGTATTCGCGTAAGTAACTCTCCGCCTGCTCATCATTAAAGTTATCCAATGGGGTAACGTTATAGTAGGTGTTAGCACCACTGTCATATGGCCCTGGCGCACTGATTGATGCACCAGCAAAACCACGCATGTAAGCCGGAGTTTCACGCACCACCAACGGCTTGTCGGCATCCATTTCAATCAGGCCTTTTTCCATGACAAACTGTTCAAGCTCTGGGATTTGCGCCTTGATTGCGTCAACAAAATCGTCGCGCTTAACGTGTTTTACGGATAAGTGATCAATCAGTTGTTTCACGGCGACCAACTTGTCTTCTGGCATTGCTTGCTCGGCAAAATATTTTGGCCATAACTCTTCAGTCAGCTTAATGACCTCACCATGAACTCGCTCTTTTTCCGCTAGCGCTTTTTGGTAAAGTTGTTTTGCGGTTAAGCCTGAGTAAATATCAAATTTAAATTTCTTCTCATATAAGTCTTCACCGATACGAAAATCACGGGCATTGCCGGAGGTCTTCATCTCTTCAAGTTTATTGCTTAAAAAGTCAATATAATCGTTTATCGCCGCGGTAGATTCAGCAAGACGCGCATTGAAATCAGCCTTTTCCTGCTCAGATAATCCTGAGTCGGTAACCGCTTGCAAAATGGAGTTGTTAAACAGAGCCGCGGCACCTTGGTTTTGCTGAATTGCTAATTCGGTATGAGTAATGGTTGGATTCATTAGGTTGTCTTTTGCCGCTTGATAAAACGCAGGTACGTTTTGCATGCGACGGTAAATGGTGCGTAAACGCTCCTCCATCGGTTTGTAATCGGTGTTAAGAATCACGCCAAAAACACCGGCTACATTGTAGTTGGATGGGTCCCATTGATAGCTTTTCAGCTCTTCAAAGGTAAAGATTTGAGATTCTAAGTGGTTTTTCAGTATGTAGTAATCACTGGCGTTACTATCGTTTAGCTGGTTGACATCCATTGCCAATAATTGTGCTAATTTTTCTTTCGCGACGGCAATTTCACTTTTTAATATGTCTTCACTTGGAACCGTCATTTTGTCATCGTATTTGTAGTAACCGACATAAACTGCGTAACCTGGGTTAAGCTCCCACAACTTTTCAATTAAGTCTTCAGAAAAACGACTAAACTGCGGATTCAAATCTTGCTTGGCTTGGCTGTCTTTTGGCGCAGCTTCGCTGACTTGTGCTTCAGCTGTTGCTTGCGGCTTTTTTTGCTCATCAGCAGGTGAACAAGCGGTTACAGCCATAATGATGGCGCTGGCGAGTATGTGTTTTTTCATGGTAATCGACCCATTGAGTTGGTTTTAGTGTTCCTACCTTGCCAATAAAATACTGGCAAATCAATATGAACAACTGAATCAGATTGCATTATAATAACGCCAATACAAATGTTTAGGAGTTAAAATGCGAGTTTGTGGCGTAGAAATAAAAGGCGATGATGCCATTATCTGTTTGGTGGCACTTGAGAATAATTTATACGATATCCCTTATATGCGTGTACCAAAAATCAGTTTACAAAAAGGAACCGATGCCGAAAATATTCGCAAGTTTCAGTTTACCTTTGCCAAGTTGGTAGAAGATTACAAGATTGATGCAGTGGTTATCAAAGAGCGCGCGACTAAAGGTAAGTTTGCAGGTGGTTCACAGGGCTTTAAAATTGAAGCGGCGATCCAGTTGATTGATGATCTGCGTGTTGATCTGGTGCGTGCTAACGTAATTAATGAAAAATTAAAGAAATCACAGGTGAGTATTGATTTTAGAGATACTGGTCTAAAGCAATATCAGCAAGCAGCGTTCGAGACAGCCTTCACATCGTTTAATCCTTAGTAACACTGTTGCTTACTTAAACCTTAAAAAGGTCCCTATATAAGGGACCTTTTTTACATTCTCTTTTACATTTGTAGGATTGCCGTGAGCTTATTTTAGCTCGATGCCGATATGATAAAAGTGTCGCTCCGAGGCAAAACTATCATTAACATGTTGCTCTTCTAAGGCATCTTTGCCAGTGGCGTAGTAGTCGACATAGTCGTCATAATCACCGCTATCATAACTTCGAATCAAGTCGACGAAAGTACCTTTAATACTGGTATCAGTGCCTATGATATCTTGATATCCTGGTAGGCCATCAATAATCGGTAGGGCACCTGCAATTGGTGCATAGATTTTCCATCTAGCTGGCATATCTAGCTCTGTTTGCGGATCTTTCGCGCGATACACAAAGGTAAATACCGCCATTTCATGGTTATTCACTGAACCGTAATCGTATAAACCATCGTCTTGAATTTCAGTTAAGCGATCAAGATCGATATCGGGCTCACTTTTACTTGGCTTTAAGTCCAATGCATCGTTGTAGTTATCGGAATAAATACTATGTTCTGAATAAACGCTGACGTTACCGAAAATAGACGATGTATCATCAAATACAATCTGTGCGTTACCTGAGTAAACCGACTCCGCACTGTATTCATGGTTGTCAAAAATCAGTACTTCACCGGCATCTTCTTCGACGGTGATGGCAAAGTGACGAACCCCATTAAACACCTGATCTGTGTATAGCTCTGGATTACTGGATGATATTTGAATCATAGCGGCTGATTCAAAGGCATTGACGTCTTCTAAGCCTGTGCCAAATCCGCCTAACGCCACCAAGTTACCGTTGTTGTCGCTACCTTGCACGGTAAATGAGTGAGTCGCCCAAGGTTGTGAACTGTCACGACAAACTTTAACATCTTTAAATATGGTACTGGTACCACTGATAACCTCAATATCTGCAAATTCGGCGCTGCTGTTGGCTTGTGTTAGGGCATCGATACGCGGGTGATTTAAGGTTAAATCTTGGCTATTGCATTGACAATTTTCGTTAGTGGTTTGGCCGGCATGGGTTGCGTAATAGGTGGCAGCAACATCCGCGTCGACTTGATGAAAGCTTACCGCTTCAATGCCTTCATCATCATCACCTTGTTGATAGTTGGCAACCAAGGTGTAATTGATACGTTGGTTAATCACGTCTACAGCAAAGGCACCTTGTGCGTCGGGATCGTGTCGGCTAATCACCTGCCAATTTTCATCTTGCAGGATCAACTCTACATTGGTAAATGGACTTTCGCTGCCACAATCATTAATGACTTTGGCTTGCAAATTAAAGGTTACCGGCACGGGTAAAGGTTTATTTTCGATATCTTTGGAGCCGCCACCGCCACCACAAGACATCAACAAAATAGACGAAGCTAATACAGAAAAAGAAAATTTTTTCGACATGTGTTATCCGTAATATCGATTATTATTGTCATTTCTGGGCGAAGAAATAGTCGATAGCCCAGTTATTTAGCGCATTTTTGTACGTTACAAACTATCTTACCTTGCAGCCATATAGGAAGGAACAATAAAATCGAAATTTTTTGTTAACAACATGATTTACATTACTTGAGCTTTTTCAATTCTTCTTTATCAGCCTTGTCGATTACTTCTTTGGCAGCCTTCTCTGGATCGGTGCTGTCCTTGCTTGCTTGTTTTATTTTTTCGCTTGAATATGCGCCGGCAACGCCCTCACCAATAGAGGTTGCTTGTGCTTGCAGTTTTTTGCCTTCGGCTTCTCCTGCTAGCCAGCCTTGCTTGTATGAATCATCGCTATTGAACTTTTCTTCATCGCGAATATAGCTTTCATAATTATTACCAGCTTCTTGCAAGCCACTGTGTCGGCCATCATGGAATCCTTGTACGTATGATTGGTCATAGCCAGCCTGACGTAATTCACTATCCGATGTACCACAGCCATAAAATAGGGCGCAACACAGCGCCATAACGATTAATCGCGTCATAATCTTCACTTTTCATTTGTTAGTTTAGATATATCAAATATAGTAGATATTTGCGCATAGATGAATGCGGCTGCTGTGGCATTGACTACAAAAAAACGGTTACCTGAGGTAACCGTTTTTGTTTTAGGGCATTGCAGAGTCGGATTTGCAGACTACTTTTGCGTGGCTACCCATGCATCAATTTTGTTGGCCAAAACAGGCATTGGCAAAGCGCCATCAATCAAAACTTGGGTATGAAATTTGCGTACATCAAATTTATCACCAAGATCCGCTTGCGCTTTATTACGCATATCACGAATTGCTCTTTGACCGGTTTTATAAGCCAGAGCTTGACCTGGTATCGAGATATAACGTTCTACTTCAGCGGTTATATCAGATAAAGCCATAGATGAATTGTCGGCCATAAATTGGATCGCCTGTTCGCGGCTCCAACCAAAGGCGTGCAAGCCAGTATCGACAACCAAACGCATAGCACGCAATTGTTCATCCACTAAACGGCCATACCATTGGTATGGGTCACTGAACATCCCCATCTCTTTACCTAAACTTTCAGCATAAAGAGCCCAACCTTCAGCAAATACCGTGTAACCACCAAATTTTCTGAATTTAGGTAGGCCTTCAACTTCTTGTTGAATGGTGATTTGAAAGTGATGTCCCGGTGACGCTTCATGAATGCTCAGGGTTTCTAACAAGAACTTTGGCTGCGCTTTTAAGTTATAGGTGTTGATATAAAACACACCAGGGCGCGAACCATCCGGTGCTGGCGCCTGATAGCTGGCACCGGCGCTTGATGCGGCACGGAACGCTTCTACGGGCTTAACAACGTAATCAGCTTTTGGGAAAACATCGAATAGCTGCGGCAAGCGAGCATCTATTTTTGCTTTTACATTGACATAAGCGTCAACGACTTCTTGTTCCGTTTCCCAGTAAAACTGCGGATCATTTTGTAGGAAGTCGAAAAATGCTGGCAAATCACCTTCAAAGCCAACCGTCTCTTTCACTTTGGTCATTTCACCTAATATACGGGCAACTTCTTTTTGTCCATATTGATGAATATCTTCAGCAGTCAAAGGTAAAGTGGTGTTTACTTCAATTTGATGTTGATACCAAGCTTTACCATTTGGCAATGCTGATAAGCCAACGCTATCTCGAGCCACTGGCGCATATTCATTTTCTAAAAATTCTGCAAATCGAGTAAATACTGCTACCAGATCGTTTTCAATCATCGCCTGATAGGCACTGCTTAATTGTTGCTTTTGTTCGTCACTGAAGTCTTTATCTTGTAATTTATTAATCGGGCCCCAAAATACGCTATCACTGGCGGCTTCAACCATGTGAGCCTGCATTTGTGGTAGGACTTTGGCAACAATGGCTTTTGGTAACACCATATCGTTTTCCATACCCTTGCGCATCGCTGCTATGGCGCTGTCCATGTAAACCACAAAACCTTCAGCACGTTTTAGAAAGTCTTGATAGTCTTTTACGGTATTAAATGGTTGAGCACTTTCTCCTGAACCAAGCGCGGCGAATGTATTGTGGATACCGTACATTTGGTTTAGTGGCATCATGTAACCATTAAACTGGTAACCTTTAATATTCAGTTCGCGGTCACGCTCAAAGATTTCAAAGCTAAGTAGGTCTTGACCTTGCAGCTTGCTTTTATCGATAGCCCGCAGTTTGTCCAAGTATTTCTGTTCTAGCGCTTTGCCCGCGGCTAGGCTTTGCTCAGAAATCGGCGGGTTAAATTGGTCATTATATTGGTATTCACCGACATACACCGCGTACAAAGGGCTTAACGCTAAACTGTCGTTAAAGTAATCTTCAAATAATTGATTTACTTGTTCAGCGGCAGATACCTGGCGGACGGCGTCTGTTTGGCTTTGTTGTTGCGCTGCGGCATCTGTTGTTGCCGGCTTAGGCGTTTCTTGTTGACCACATGCTGCAAGTACTGCAACAAGCGAGGCGGCGATGGTTGATTTTACCAAAGGTTTCATAGTCACTACCTGTAATTTACGGATTGTTAAAATTTCGCCTAACAGGGTAAACCATCTGAAAATTTTTTTCAGTGAGTGTGGCTAAATAGTGATTATTTTTTGAAAAACGTTTTATTCTTGATCTGGATCAGTATAATGCAAATGAGAATTATTGCTATTTAGCTTTTGCTCTTCTATTATCAGAGCAATAAATAGACTTAAACAAAAAAATTAATACAAGGTCAGAGCATGTTAACAAAAATGAAGTGGATTAAATCGACATCGGCCGCGGTGCTAACCCTGATGGCTGGTTCAATCTTTGCCAGCGCCAACGCTGAAGAAGTTAATATATACTCCTATCGTCAATCGTTTCTAATTGAACCTATTTTAAGCAAGTTTACCGAACAAACGGGCATCAAAACCAATGTTGTGTTTGCCAAAAAAGGTTTGGTTGAAAAATTGAAAAAAGAAGGCCAATACAGTCCAGCTGATGTATTGCTTAGCTCTGACTTTTCTCGCCTTATGGAAATGACATCAGCAGGCTTAAGCCAACCGGTTAACAGTGATGTATTAAATAAAAACATTCCAAGCCAGTTTCGTGATGTTGATCAACATTGGTATGCATTAACCAAACGCGTACGTAATGTCTATGCCTCAAAAGAGCGTATGGGTGAACTTACCGGTATCAGCTATGAAGCTCTAGCCGCACCTGAGTACAAAGGCAAAATCTGTATGCGCAGCTCTAAGCACCCATATAACATTGCCCTTATTGCCTCAATGATTGCACACCATGGTGAAGCACAAACGAAAACTTGGTTAGAAGGTTTAAAAGCTAACTTAGCACGCAAGCCACAAGGTAATGACCGTGCGCAAGTTCGTGCTGTGAAAGAAGGTGAGTGTGATTTAGCTCTGGGGAATAGCTATTACTTTGGTGTTATGCAGTCTATTCCAGAACAAAAAGTGTGGGCCGATGCGGTCAATATCTTGTTCCCTAATCAAGGCGATCGTGGTGCTCACGTAAATGTCAGTGGTATCGCCATGACCAAATACGCACCGAATAAAGACGCTGCAGTTAAATTGATGGAATTCTTGTCATCTGAAGTTGCCCAACAATCTTATGCGTCAGTGAATATGGAATACCCGGTAAATCCGCAGGTAAAACCATCTGAGATTGTTGCCAGTTGGGGCGAGTTTAAAGAAGACACTATCGCATTGTCAGAGATATCTAAACATCGCAAAACCGCAATTAAATTATTGGATCAATTGAAGTTTGATCTTTAAAAGTACGACAAGGCGCAAAGATTAGAGGTATAATTGCGCCTTTAATTTTTACGATGAACAGAGTTTATTTTGCTCACTCCTAAATGGTACTCACCCTGGTCGGTGGCTAGTTATACAACAGCGGCAATTCTGGTTTTGCCGTTGCTGGCATTGATAGCTCAGTCATTACTACCTGATACCGAAGTCTTCTCTCATCTGTTTGATACCGTATTGCTTGATTATGTCATCAATACGGTTTCTTTGATCTTACTGGTCATCGTTTTTTGTTTGCTGATTGGTGTGCCATTGGCGTTTTTACTCGCCAACTATTCTTTTACTGGTTCCCAGTTTTTCAATTGGGGTCTGTTGTTACCTTTGGCAATGCCTTCGTATGTGATGGCGTATATATATACTGATTGGTTAGAGTATGCCGGTCCGGTACAACGTGTTTTACGTGATGTATTTGCATGGCAAACAAAACAAGATTATTGGTTTTTTGAAATACGATCGTTATTTGGCGCCGCTGTGGTGTTGTCGTTTGTGCTATTCCCTTATGTGTATTTAATTGTTAAGACAGCGTTTAAAGAGCAGTCGCAATCATTAACTCATGCCGCGACCATGCTAGGTAAATCGCCAATAACGGTATTTTGGCAAGTGTCTTTACCGCTTGCCAGACCGGCGATTGCCATTGCTGCATCACTGGTGGCGATGGAAACCTTGGCTGACTTTGCTGCGGTGAGCTATTTTGCGGTGAATACCTTGACCACCGCGGTATACGACACCTGGCTAAGTTATGGCAGTTTGACGGCCGCGAGTAAAATATCGGTGTTGATGCTGCTGATGGTGTTTTTGTTTATTTCTCTCGAACGCTTTAGCCGTAATAAACAACGCAGCTATCAAACTGCAAAACAAGCACAAAATAAACGCTTAACAGGTTATCGAAACTGGTTAGCTTTTTCCGCTTGTTTACTGGTGCTGGTATTGGCATTTTTGTTACCGGTTATATACCTTGCCAAGATGGCATTTACCTACCAAGAGCAAGCACTAAATAGCGATTTCTTTCAGTTTGGCTTTAATAGCTTGAGCTTATCTTTGATTGTTGCCTTTATTTGCGTGGTATTGGCGTTGGTGGTGGTGATTGGCAAACGGTTTAATCAACGTTTAGCTGGTGTAATGCCAATGCGTTTTGCCAGCAGTGGCTATGCTATGCCGGGTACCGTGTTAGCCATAGCGGTATTGATACCGCTGACGATAATGGATCACTCGCTTAACGACTATCTGGTGTCGCTTGGACAAAAGCCGATAGGGCTCATTTTTACCGGCACTATTTTTGCGATAATTTTTGCTTACGTGATTCGTTTTATCGCCGTTGCTATTGGTTCTGTAGAGTCAAGTTATGAACGTATGCCGCCAAGTCTTGATCAGGCCTCGTTTACCTTGGGGCGAAATCGTTATATCACCATGGTGAGAGTACACTTTCCATTACTAAAACGTGGTGCGTTTACCGCGGCGTTGTTAGTATTTATTGAGTCAATGAAAGAATTACCGGCAGCCTTATTGTTAAGACCGTTTAATTACGATACCTTGGCAACGTATGTCTTTCAGTATGTCTCTGATGAACAACTGGAATTAGCCTCGATGGCGGCCATTTCAATCGTTATTGCCGGGTTATTGCCAATTATATTGCTCAATCGCAGCATGGAACGCTATCAACATTAAAGAGTAACGCTTTACCTATTATGAGTTTATTGACCGTTAATCAGTTAAGTTGCCATTATCATAAAACCTCGGTTTTAGAAGGCTTATCGATCGAATTAAAGCAAGGCGAAATCTTGTGTTTACTTGGCCCGAGTGGTTGCGGAAAAACCACCTTGCTGAAAGCGGTTGCTGGATTGATTGAAACCGAGCAGGGGTCAATAACCTTAAATGAGCAAACCTTACTTGATCATGAAAATAATATTAATATCAGTGCCGACAAACGTGGTTTAGGGATGATTTTCCAGGACTATGCATTGTTTCCGCATTTGTCAGTTAAAGACAATATTTGTTTTGGTATCAGCGAGTTAGATAAAAAAGAGCAGCAGCGTATAATCAAAGAACTGCTGACTTTGGTTGATCTTGAAGGACTTGAACAACGTTACCCACATCAATTGTCCGGTGGTCAGCAACAGAGGGTCGCAATTGCCAGAGCCTTGGCGCGTAAGCCTAAAGTGTTATTACTGGACGAGCCGTTCTCAAATATTGATTCTCAGCTACGAATGCCGCTTATCAAAGACATTCGGGAAATATTAAAACGCAGCGGCATTGCCGCCATATTCGTGACCCATGCTAAAGACGAAGCGTTTGCCTTAGCCGATACCATGGCCTTGTTAAATGAAGGTCGTATTATGCAAAAAGGCCAACCGCAACACTTGTATCGAAATCCGCAAAATCGATTCGTCGCGGACTTTCTCGGTCAAGGAACGGCTTTGTCTGGTACCTATCTTGGCAATGGTACGGTGCGCTGTATTCTTGGTGATGTTGCTATTGATCAACAGCAATTTGATAGTTTAGGCGTGTCATTGAATGACAAGCAGGCGGTTGAGGTGTTTATTCGTCCGCATCAATTTGATATCAAGATGGCAGATGATGAGCAGCCTGATTGCGCGGAAATATTGCAACTGCAATTTCATGACGATGGCTTTCGAGCTCAGGCATTGTTAGAGCAAAACTTGCTTGATGTTTGGATTCCAGGCCACCTACCGGTATCGGTAGGTAGCAAGGTTCAGGTGAGATTGACGCCACAACCTGTGGTGATGTTTAAAGCCAGTTAAGCTGACTCGCGTCGCTTTAAAAGCTGGCGGTTACCTCGTATGAGGTGAATTTTCGAATATTAATTACGCCGCTATCGAAATATAAATACTGACCTTTAATACCCATTAAAGTGCCACTCACTTCTGGGTTCTTATCAAAGTTAAATGATGAAATCTTGGTTGGGTATTCCAGTACAGGAAAATCAATTTCGACCATCTCTTCATCTAATAAAGTTACCGCATCTTCACCAAACTCCAACTTGATACCGGCAAGCTTTTCTTCGATTTGCGGAATCAATAGTTTGGCTCGCTCTTGCAAATCGATAGGATCGGCTTTGCCTTTAAGCATATTACGCCAATTAGTTTTGTCGCTGATAAATTCTGCAAGGGCTATTTCAACAAGGCCAGACTGTAAGCGAGTGTTCACTTTGAAAATTGGTAACGCCTGATTAGCCCCTTGATCTATCCAACGTGTTGGTATTTGCGTATGTCGGGTAATACCGACTTTTATGGCTGTGGTATTGGCTAAGTATACGTAATGCGGCACCATGCAATGTTGTTCTGCCCAGTCTGGTTCACGACAGGTACCTTGGGCAAAATGACAGGTTTCAGGCTTCATGATGCACATGTCACACTTAGCTAGTTTGATCATGCAGGGATAACAAAAACCTTGCGAGTAACTTTTCTTGGTTTTTTTGCCACATTCCTGACAATTGATATTGCCGGTAAATGTCAGTGATAAATGTTTGCCAATCAGCTCATTCATATCAATCGATTGTTCACCAACTGGCAGTTGATAATGGGCTAGACCGTCTTCGAGTTTGCTGGTCATCTTACGTAAGTGACCGGTTAGGCTATTTGTCATAATCGTTGTGTTTATTCAGCTTAAATTCGTATTTTGCCACGATTAGATTTTATCTGACCGCGTTGGGTTTTTTTATCCATGCGCTTGCGTTGTGAGGATTTGCTCGGCTTAGTCGCTTTACGCACTTTCGTTACTATGGTGACAGGGGTGATCATTTCCCGCAAGCGTTCTATCGCATCTTGACGATTTTTTTCCTGAGTGCGGTGGCTTTGTGCCTTAATGATTATCACCCCATCTTTGTTAATGCGACTGTCTTTTAAGGCAAGGATTTTTTCTTTGTAATAGTCGCTGATGCTGGCGTTTTTGACATCAAAACGCAAATGGATCGCAGACGATACTTTATTGACGTTTTGACCACCGGCGCCTTGCGCTCTTATCGCCTGTAATTCGATTTCTTCTTCTTTAATAATCAGTCGAGGGGTTATTCGGATATCTGCCATAAATTACCATTGCTGTTATGCGAGTGATTGCATATAAACACTAATGATATTAACCTGCCTGAGTGTGCAATCCCAGAAAAACATCAACTTATGAATCAACCATGGTACGTCTATATACTCAAGTGCGCTGATGATAGCTTATATGCTGGCATCACTACCGATCTCGAGCGCCGAGTAAAAGAGCATAATCAAGGTGGTAAGCTTGGCGCTAAATACACTCGAGTGCGTCTGCCAGTTAGCGTGGTTTATCATGAAACGTGTCAATGTCGTTCTAGCGCCAGTAAAAGAGAGGCGGCGATAAAAAAATTAACGCGCAAACAAAAATTAGCGTTGATCGGCTAAACTGGTCTTATATGTTGATAAGTTCATGAATAGTGCGGCGAAGATTGGTAAACTAGCGCCCGCGTAAATCTCAAGACAAGGTAAGTTAAGTCAAAAATGTTTATAGAGCAATTTTATAGTGAACAAAATCAGAAAGTTAGTTTTACTCGTCAACAAGCGAGCGATTTTGCCAAACAAGTAGCTGATGATTTCAATCCAATTCACAACCTAGATGCCAAGCGTTTTTGCGTACCAGGCGATTTATTGTTTGCAATTATTTTGCACAAGTCAGGCTTAAGCCAGCACATGCATTTTGATTTTTGTGGCATGGTTACCGATGGTATCGAACTGACATTCCCACAACAACACGTTGATGCCGCTAAAGTGGTGGACGATAATGGTAAGGAATACCTCAAGGTGAGCGCTAACGGTGATTATAACTCGTGTGAAACCTTGATTGAGTCATTAATCCGCTCTTATGTTGGCTTTTCAGGTCACACCTTCCCTGAGATATTAAACGACCTGATGAAGCGTAATAACGTGATGATCAACCCAACACGACCAATGATCATGTATGAAAGCATGGAAATAAACCTGAAACGCGTTGATATGAAAGATATTTCATTGCGATTTGACGCCGAGCAAACGGTTCTTAATGTTGATGGTAAGCGTGGTCAGGCTAAGTTGAAGTTTGACTTGCTTAGTGGTGATGAAGTCGTTGGCGACGGTGTAAAATACATGGTATTAAGCGGTTTACGTGAATATGACCAAGGTGTTATCGACCAAATCTGTGAAGATTATCAGCAAATGAAAGCCGACTATAAAGTCGCTAAAGTGTAGACACACAACAAAGCGGATTTAACACCGCTTTATTGAACACGTCTAAAGCAAATTATTTAGATAAAGCCCGTCTAATATCATCGCGGGCTTTTTTATGCTCGCATTTTACGATTACGCCAGTGGTATCTGCCCGCTTTGATCATATCATCCGTTTTATTGGCGGCTTTTCTGCTATAACGTTGATATTTTCGTAAATACACTTTTGCCACTGGGAACTGAGCGCTTAATAGCACAAGCCCTAATGGGATAAATAAAATTGCCGGACCAGGCAGGACGATAAATAGAATACCGATAAACAAACATATTGCACCTAGCACTGTTTTGGCATGCAATTTAAGCGTTTCCATGATTCTCTCCACTTGAATATTTAATCATAACCATTATTGCTTAATACAAAGCAATGGCCGTGCCATAAAATTAATATTATTAAAAACAGTGGTTTATGATTTTTCTAGCACTTTTTTGAGCATGGGTTTAGTGAATTTAACTAAGATTTAGTCATCCTGTTCACTTTTTTCTTCCATTGTTTTAACTGTTTGTTATCAAGTTTGTTGTTGATACATAGCCACCAAACACGCTTAATTTGTTTTTCTTGATATTTCAGTCGTTCGCCTTCTTTTGGGCCATAGCCATAGCGTAATTTACTGCGCACTTGATCGAGTTTATTGTCAAAATATTGGCATTGTTGTTTACTAAACGCATAGCTGTTCGCTGAAAATAATAACATTGAGAGGGGCAGTAGTAGGGCGCGAATAAACGCCAATTGTAGAGTATGTTTCATGTGACATTCCTTGTCTTAGTGAGTGATACAATATCAAGATTAGACCAACATTGGTTTATTGCCAGTTGTTGACTAAACTGAGGTTGGGCTAATAGAAAAAGGACTTTCTATGTTTCACACAACCTCAATAAACTTCAGTAAAATCAAACCTAAACTCAAAATTTCACTAACCTTGATAGGCCGTGCTCTGGTGATCAATGTGATCTTTTATGGTGTGCTGATTGTGGCCAATATCGCATCCGCAAAGCCAGTTGACATGCAACCTGCGATGCAACATGGCAAAGCTTATCAAGGTGATGTGCAACTGAGTGAATACTTAGTCAGCGAAAAGCTTGATGGGGTTAGGGCGCGTTTTGATGGCCGACAATTGCTCAGTCGTAATGGCGTGGTATTTAAGGCACCAGATTGGTTTTTACAAGGCTGGCCTGAGCAGGCACTTGATGGCGAACTGTGGATAGATAGAAATCAGTTTTCAAAAACATTAAGCGTAGTGTCCAAAGAGCAGCCACATGATGGTTGGCAAAGTGTGCGCTTTATGGTGTTCGACATGCCAGGCAGCATTAAGCCATTTGTTGAGCGTGTGGTTGATATGAATTACATCGTTGATGCCAGTAATAGTCGCTATTTAGCGGTCATTGAACAACAAAAAATAGACTCTGTAGCAGCGTTGCAAACTCTTTTAGACCAGGTAATTGTCAAGGGTGGTGAAGGCTTAATGCTACACAAAAAACAGGCATTATATAAACCGGGTCGCAATGCCAATGTGTTAAAAGTAAAACGCTTTGCCGATGATGAGGCGGTTGTTGTGGCTCATCATGCAGGCAAGGGCAAGTTTGCCAATATGATGGGATCGATAACGGTGCGCAACAGACAGGGGCAAGAGTTTAAAATTGGCACCGGTTTTAATCGTCAAGAGCGCGTGAATCCGCCAGCAATTGGCAGCACAATTACCTATCGTTATTGGGGCAAAACCGTTACTGGTCTGCCTCGATTTGCTTCCTATTGGCGACCCAGAGCATTGATAAATCTTGCCCCACAGCCATGATAGTTATTTTTCGCTTTGCTATTGCTGGCTGTGTGATACAGTACAGCTTAAATTGCATTTTGAGGTAAAAAAATGGCACTAGAGCTTTGGTTATCACTGGTACTAGTTTGTATGTTAGGGGCATTATCCCCTGGCCCATCATTGGCGTTAGTGGTGAGAAATACCATGTTAGGTGGTCAACGTGCTGGCTTAGCAACCGCCATTGCGCATGGCATCGGTGTCGGCTTATATGCAGCAATCGCTGTTACTGGTATTGGCTTGGTCATTGTTAACTCACCAACGTTATTTTCAGTGATTCAATACTTGGGTGCAGGCTTTTTGTTGTACATGGCTTACCAAGCATTAACCAGTAAAGGCGCCCAAGTAAACCTCGACACGCCAGAGCAACAAGCAAGCGTCCACGGTTGGCGCGATGGTTTCTTAATTGCTTTTTTAAACCCCAAACTGGCGATTTTCTTTATAGCTATTTTTAGTCCTTTTGTTGACGTCAATGCAACCACCACACAGTTAACGATTATGGTGCTGACCGTCGGTATCATTGACACCGTTTGGTACTGTATTGTCGCTTGGGGTTTATCTCGTGGGCCGGTATTAAATAAGCTAAGAGCGAAAAGCCAGTTACTGGATCGAATCACGGGCGTGGTGTTAATTGCCTTAGCATTACGGGTCGCTATTTAGAGTCGGCTTGTGTGTCTGATATTAAGCTAGCCTAAGATGGATAGCGGAATAACAATACTTTTAAGCCTTTACCCGCTTGAGCTTCTTTGAATACTTGAGGCGGCTCAACACGACCAATAAATTGACATTGTGGGCAATGCTCAGCGATCATCTCGAAGATAAATTCTTCGCCTAAGTCTGGTGAATTTAGGCATAGCATTAGCTCAGCGCCTGGGTTCATTAACTCAGATAAGCGTTTGATGATTTTTGGATAATCTCGTTTTACGTCAATGCTGCCTTTTTGGAATGACGGCGGATCGGCAATCAACAAATCATATGGGCCATGCTTTTTTAATCGTGCCCAAGACTTAAAGATATCAACCCCTTCAAATTTTACTTTGCTTAGTTGGTGATCATTCAAGCGATGATTATCACGGCCTTTGGCGAGAGCTGCTTTAGCGATATCTATATTGACCGCTTGTTTGCCGCCACCGGCGATACAGACGACTGAAAAAGCGCAGGTATAGGCAAACAGGTTAAGAACATTGCGGTCTTGGCTATTTTCCATTACCCATTGTCGGCCATTACGCATATCCAAAAATAAGCCAAAGTTTTGGTTTTGGCTGAAATTTAGATGATACTTTAGACCATGTTCTATGGCATTAAGTTGTTCAATTTCATCCCCTAACAGCTGCTCAAACGGTGCCCTTGGACGACAGCGGTATTGTACTTTGACAGAGCGACATCCTTGGATATTTGCCATCAGTCCGTGGGCATTCTGGTCAAGCCATTGTGCTGACTCTTCTTGGTATAAGGTGATTAACGCCAGCGGTGGGAAATAATCAACACTGACATGCTCAAGGCCAGGATAAGCATGACCACGGCCATGAAACAAACGTTGGCATTCAATGCCGTCAATAGTGTCGAAATCGATATGTTCGAGCATAGCTAACAACTAATAGAGGAAATTATATAGCGACTATTTTAACGGAAAAACCCGGCCGAAGCCGGGTTTTTTATATCAGTTGAGCGATTAGCCAAATACATTATAGCCGAAATATATTTTCGCTACGGTATTGATCAGGATAAGCGCCAAAATAACCGGTATAAATGTACCTAATGAGAAGTCGACATATTTGGCTAAAAAGCTTTTGCCAAAGCTATCGTTACCTTCACTTAGTTCGGCATTCAAATTATGTTTCTTCCAGCGGTAGGTAACAAACAAACATATTAGCAAGCCGTTTAGTGGCAAAATCGTATCGTAGAACATGTCATAAATGACATCGAACAACGACTTGTCTGCGCCACCGTAGGCGACAAACTTGGTTAGGAAAGGTACCAAGCCAAAGCTCAATGTCGCCAAAATCGCTAACACAGAGCCACTGATAAATACCGTTCTTAAGGCTTTTTTACGACTATGTTTCTTCTCGTCAATAAAGTACGACACGGGTACTTCAATGATCGAAACCAATGAGGTTAATGCGGCAAAAAATACCAGCAAGAAGAAAATAGAGGCGATAACGCTGGCGAAGAAAAAGCCAATACTGGTTTGTAAGGCAAGGAAGATCTTCGGTAGAAATACAAAAATCATCGATACCGAGCTGTCACTAAGTTCGTCAGGATTAATGTTTGGATTAAAACTGAATATCGCTGGTAGCACCATTAGACCGGCGATAAAGGCAACACTGGTATCGGTTATTGCAACCAATTTTGCCGAACCTTCAATATCGGTTTTCTTCGATATATATGAGCCGTAAGTAACCAAGATACCCATACCCAATGATAGTGAGAAGAATGCTTGTGACATGGCGCCACTGATCACTGCTGGGGTAATTTTGTCAATCTCTGGAATCAAGTAAAACTTCAGTCCGCTTACCGCATTATCTAAAGTTAATACAAAAATAACCAATAGTATCAACATGATAAATAGTGATGGCATCATGATTTTCGCGGCGCGTTCTATACCGTCTTTAACACCAAAGTTAAGAATTCCGGCGATTAACGCACCAACGACCACCATAGATGAAAATAAATAATATGGGTTATTAATGATTTCGCCAAAGCCTTGGCCACTGGCGAGGTAGTCGAGTTGACCGGTGACGGTCATGACTAAATAGATAAAAATCCAAACGGTAAGTACGGTGTAAAAGACCGCAATCATAAACGGCGTAATAATACCGAGCAGACCGGCAATACCCCATTTAGAGTTTTCACCTGCTAGCGCTTTGTATGCACCAACTGGGTTTTTTGCCGCTTTGCGTCCGACAGCCATTTCCGCCATCATCACCGGTAAACAAATCGCTAAAACGAAGATAGCGTACATAAGTAAAAATGCACCACCACCATTTTTTGCGGCGTTTACTGGAAAGCCAACGATATTACCGATACCAACAGCAGAACCTGCTGCTGCTAAAATAAATCCGAGTTTCGAACTAAACTCTTCGCGAGGAGCGCCCATAATAATTCCTGACGTATCAATGTATATTTATTATATAGGCCATTGTTATACCAATAACAGGCCGATTGTTATCTGATTGATGCTATCAAGTATTGATGTAAAAGTCTGTATGAAATTAAAGCAAAAGAGTTTATCGTGTGCTCAAGCTGTAAACATTCCCTTAGCCAGTACAAATAACTGGCACAAAGAGCTGCTATGCTGAGGTAGCTATTCAAGCTTTTCAAAGAATAACGTAACGTTGGCGACATTGAGGCCAAATTTGAAGATTTTAGCGGTATTGATCATGTGGTTTTCATCAATCAGCACCATGGTATCGTCAAAGCTGACTTCATAGTCTTCGCCATCTACCGTTAAAATCATATCGTATTGCCAGATTAATACCGCACCATGTTGTTGACCGGTGGCGGTACCGAGAATATCATCGGCCTCGCCTTGATAGTTATTGGCATCAAGTTTTTTCAAACGCCACTGGCGGAATTGTTTTTCACCATCGTTGTAGACAAAGTATTCATCGAGAACGCCGCTATCGCCTTGCCAAGACGCGTCGATATCAACCACAAAACGACGGGTTATTTCATCGTTAAAGCCGGTAATCAACCCATAGCCTCTGATTTTTCCGTCAAAAAATGTTTCGAGTGTAAATACTGGGGTGGTATCTTGATACTCGCTGACATCAGTAGAGCAGCTAGTGAGCCACAGTAGTGATGACATTATCAGTAGGCGTATGGTATTCATCCTTAATCCTTTTGCGGGTTTTGGCCGGTCAATTTGGTCATTAATTTAGGTCGTGTACTTTTATCGGATAGCCAAATAGCGAGAAATTGGTTTAGCTGCACGCTTGGTTCGAAGCGATAAATCAAATTTTCATTATGCAATAAATAACCGACATCATTATCGTCAAGCACCATGGTCAGTGAGTCATTTTCTTGCAAGTCTGGAAAGACTTGTTTTAGTTGTCTCAACCAGGTGTTGTTATCGGCGTGTTCAAATTGCATTTCTTGCCACTGGTTACCTGTTTCTTCAGCAAGGTCTGCACCATCTATATCAATATAATAGGTTAAATGTAATTTTAACGGACCTTTTATGCCTTTGAAGTTGCCATCAGGTGTGTATAGCCGAGCTTGATACACATCCCAAAAAAGTACTTCAAGCTTAGCCTTGCCAACTTGACGCCAGCTATGTTGTTCCAGCGCTGAAATGGTGAATGTCAGAACCAGTAGGGTGACAGCGACGAGCGCTATGCCAATATTTCTGAGTTGCATTGCAACCTCCTTAGCAGGGCTTGATACAGTGGCAACACCACCGCCCAAAAAAGCAGAAATAACACAGTCAATGGCAGCAAATTCCAAGAGATGCTCACCGCACCTAGTTTGGCGGCGGCCCAGTAGCTTGATGGACCGCTAATCACGCCCAACAAAGCCAGTTGCCAAAGAGTGAATGTCTTGTGGTAAAAGAAAATGGCGCAGTAATATGAAAATGCTGCCCACAAAGTTATTAACACATAGGCAGGCAATACTTGATTATCGAATGTAATAAAGCCGGTTTGTACCAGTAGGGTGTCGACCAAAAGACCTAGAGCAAAGGCTAGGCCAACGAAGATTGGTTGGGGCCGGCTTGGTTGCGGGTAGTAAGCCCAAACAACAACCATAGCGAACCCCAGTAAAGGTTGTTTCGCCAACACGGCAGTCAGCCATATTGCATTGAAAACCAGTGAGTTGAGTATCAGAGCCATAGTCAGGTGCCATACGATAACTTTGAATATGTAGGGTTATACGCATAAACGGTCTTTTGGGATGACTATCGGCTGATTTAATTCGTTTTTTTAACAATGTGAAAAACAGCACGTTAAGACCTAATTATTTACCGCGCATAGACTCTGAAAGGTTTGCTTAGCAGTGCGGATTATCGTGCTTTGTTAGTGATATGTTGTCGAGCATTATTGTTTGCGTTTTTTGCGTTTTTTGCGTTTTTTGCGTTATGTCGTTGCGATAGGTGCTCAGCAGTTAAGCAGGCCATTAAATTCATTAACTGGCTTGTAAGTAACGCTGGTAAAGAATTTGCACTCGTTGAACATAGACCATGGTCTCAGGGTAGGGTGGAATACCTTTATATTTCGCTACTGCTGTCTCTCCGGCGTTATAAGCGGCAGCTACTAGGTGGATTTGGCCATTAAATTTATTAAACAGATGAGCAAGCAGCTTTGTTCCACCGGCTATGTTTTGTTCGGCATTAAAGCTGTTTTTAACACCCATTGATGCAGCCGTTTTAGGCATTAACTGCATTAAACCAATTGCCCCAGCTTTGGATACCGCATCGGCTTGAAAGTGAGATTCGGCATGCATGATGGCGCGGATCAACGCCTCTTGTACTTTATGTTGCTGTGCATGCTTCGCCACTTGTTGGGCAAAGGCTTTTTGATTAAGCGGTGTGGTATGCCAATCGACGCGAGAGCCTGGCTTACAGGCGTAACAACCATTATCAATGACTTGAAAGTCACCATGGCTAGGCTGAGTGTCGGAAAAGCTAGGTATGCCATTGCTTTGATACTTATAGACGCGCGGATGATTATCAGCTGCCTGCAGTGAGGCAATACAGAATAAAAAGCTGCTCAGCATGAATATACGCTTGGTTAGTATCGGCAAGGTCAGTCTTATTTTTGTTAGAAACTTTGTTACAGGTTACACCTTTAGAGTGAGTAAATAAAGGCTCATCTGTATGCTTGCAAAAGCACTTGTACAAGAGCTTATTGCGGCAGTTCGTTATCCCGTTTTTTTTCGAAGTCAGCAATGACGATGCGCAACGCTTTAATTGCCACATCAGACTCTATTTTATTTTCTTCGAGCAGTTGGATCAGATCAATAGCTAGCTTGATTTCATCAGGGGCTGATTCTAATGACATTATTGCACCTCCTCATTGATGATTTTAGCTAATATTTGTTGCCATGATTCAACCGGATGCGCGCCACTGATCAAATACTGACCGTTAATAATAAATGCGGGAACCGCCTGAATGTTTTGTTGCTGAAACTGTTGTTGCAGGCTGCGAATATCATCAAGGTAACGATCTTCATGCAATACGGCCTCACACTCGGTCAATGGCAGGCCAACTTGCTGGCATATGGTCATCAGTACTTGATGATCCGATATGTCGAGACGCTGACTGAAATAGGCGTCAAACAGTGCCATTTTTAATGCATGCTGTAAGCCATGAGCTTTGGCGTGATGCAATAATTGATGCGCTGCTAAGGTATTAACAATGCGCATATCGTCGCTAAAATTAAATTCTATATCGAGTTTAGCACCGACTAGGCGCAAGTTTTCACGGGCGTTTTGTGATTCTTCAACACTGATTTGGTATTTACCGATCAAATGCTCACGCAGATTTTGGCCATCGTTAGGCATATCGGGATTCAGTTCAAATGGGTACCAGTTAATTTGGTATTCGACTTGCTCGAATTGTTTTAACGCTTGCTCGAGACGTTTAAAGCCGACAATACACCAAGGGCAAACAACATCGGAGACAATATCAAACGACAATGTTTTCAACATAATATGAGATTCACAAAGAATGATATTAATAAATATGGAGGTTTGCTGCTGACAAAACAAGGGCTATCACTGCCGATAGTGTTTTTTAGGTCTAAACTAAAAAGCAATCGACATTTATTGGTTTAATAAGGAGTTATTATGCAAGAAGTTATTTTAGCAACCATCGCCGGCTTTTCTGTTGGGATCTTATTTTCATTCCTTAAGCTGCCTATTCCTGCGCCTCCAGTATTACCGGGTGTTATGGGCATTGTTGGTGTGTATCTAGGTGGCCTGTCTTATATTTGGATCGTTGAACGATTTTTCAGTAATTAACCTGCTTATCGCAACAATTGCTAAGCACTTTTCTTTTGGCCGCTACCTGACTTCTTGCGGTAGCGGCGTTTAGGTTTAAAGGCTTTTTTTGGTAAACCTGAAAAATCCTGCTTTTGACCGGCTTGAATAAAGTCGTTAATGGTCAGCAATAATGGTTGCATAAATTGTTGGTAACCCATTTGCTTTTCACAGATGGCATTCAAGCTAGACTCCCATTTGGCGGTTAAGTCTGGTTTTGTTGCAGGCTCTGGTAGGGCATTGATGAGTGCTTTTCCTACCAAAGTTGCTTTAATTTGTTTGCCGTTGCGTTCTAGGTAGCCGCGTTTAAATAACAACTCAATAATTCCTGCTCGGGTCGCCTCTGTACCCAAGCCATCATTCTCTTTTAATATTTGCTTAATGTTTTTATCGGCAACAAATCGGGCAATATTGGTCATCGCTTCGAGTAAGGTTGCATCAGTAAAACTGGACGGTGGTTGAGTATGCTTTTCTAATAAATCACCACTTATACAGTGCAGTCGCTGACCTTTTTGATACTGATTAAAGTCAACGTTTTGCAATGGTTCGCTGTCATCGGCACTCGTTGGTCGTTTGCTTTGATACATTTGCTTCCAGCCCAATTGTTGCTCATGTTTTGCTTTGGCTACAAATCGACCACCAGCAATATCTAACGTCAATTGCGACTTATTAAACACATAATTAGCAAGGAACTGGGCGATGTATTGCCGACAGATCAAGCTATAAACTTTTTCTTCTACGTCAGATAGTGTGATATTTTTTGCTGATTTTAACGTTGGCACTATGGCGTGATGGGCACTCACTTTACTGTCATTGAAGGCTCTACTTTTTTGTTTGCTATCCGCTTGCTCTGCAAACGACATGTATCGGCCATTATTGCTGGCTAAGTTGGCTAATATTTTAGCGGCATCCGCGTGATGCTCTTTTGGTAAATAGCGGCAATCAGAACGAGGGTAAGTAATCAATTTTTGTCGCTCATACAGACTCTGACAGGTATCGAGTACGGTTTGTGCTCTAAGTGAAAATATCTTCGCCGCGTCAATTTGCAAGCTTGATAAATTATAAAGCAATGGCGCGGCTTGCTTGTGCTGCTTGTCGCTAATATTGGTGATTTTCGCGGGTTGATTGGCTATTCGCTGGACCACGTTTTCAGCAAGCTTACGCACCAGTACATGACCTTGTTCGTCCATGTAAGGCTGACATGCCTCACTTGGTTGCCAGCGTGCCTTAAAAGTGGTGCCTTTGTCGTCTGCGACGATGGCATCGACTTGAAAATAAGGCTTAGATAAAAACTCATCGATTGCTTGGTCGCGCATGACAACTAAGCCTAATACCGGTGTTTGTACTCTACCGACCGATAACACTGAGTTGTATCCGCTTTTTTGACCCGCCAATGTATAGGCTCTGGTTAAGTTGATGCCATAAAGCCAGTCTGCACGGGAACGAGCCAGAGCAGAGATCGATAATGGCATAAACTCGGTATTTCGCTTTAATTGAGACAGTGCCCGTTTTACTGCGCTAAGGTTTAAATCGCTGATTAATAGTCGTTGGCAATCGGATTTCTTTTGTTCACCGATGTTAAGATAGTCGAGCACTTCATCAACCAGTAGCTGACCTTCTCGGTCAGGATCGCCGGCATGAATAATTTGCGGGCATTGTTTTACCAACTTTCTTAAAACTGCTAACTGCGAACGCGTTTTATATTTTGGTGTTAATTGCCATTGCTCTGGCACAATAGGCAAATGTTCAAATTGCCATTTTTTAAACGCAGGATCGTATTTTTCTGGTTGCGCTTGTTCAAGGATATGGCCGATGCACCAACTGACCAAATCGCCATTGCCGACCTGGTAGTAGCCATCGAGCTTTTTATGAGGTTTAGGCAAAGCGGCAACAATCGCGCGGGCCAAACTTGGTTTTTCAGCAATATAAAGTTTCACAAAACCATATTTATTAGTTGGGACTGTATAAAAATACAGTTTAATATCACTGATGTAAAGTGAATAAATGAGGCAAAGTGGTTGCAGGATTGGTTAAAAATAAAAACCAAAGGCCAGACCATAAACATCCGCTCCTTGATTATCACTAGCTAAATTGGCATTAGAATAATGCTGCCAAAATAGAGTCAATTGATGGTCTTGTTGGTACAGGAGGTTTAATTGGACTTTATCTTCGAACATCCATCGCGAGCCAAGTTTGGCATAGCCCCAATTATCATCATTTTGATAGCTAACACCGATACCAAAGCCAAACTGCAGTAACCAACGATCGTCAAACTGGTAGACGGGAAATTTTATTACTGGGGTCACTGATAAGCCATAAATATCGTCATACCATTGGTCTGCAAAACTGCCGTAACGTTTACTGTTGTCGCGCCATTGATTAACTGAGGCTTCCAAATCAAAAGTCAATGAAAAGTCATTGCTGATATCAAATATGCGCGGTTCTATCCAAGTAATTTGATAAGCATCGTTGTCATCGTGACTGGCATATCTTGGTGGTGACGTGCCAACAGACAGCATCAAGCCGCTTGCCAAAGCTAAGCTAGATTGAAAAATAAATAGAACAGTCAATAAAATGCGTTTAGATATCATAACTAACTAAAGTGTATACACATTTTCAATAATTATGAGGTTTTTGTGAGGGCTTTTTACGATTGCAATAGTGGCAAAAACGCCACTTAACGCTAGTCTTTAATAGAATAAATATGAACAGAAAGAGGCATAGCATGCGCCATATTGTTGCCGGTATTTTCATTATTGTGATTGTTTTTTTCGCCAGCACGTTTAGTGTTGACGCGAAAGATCAGTATAAAAACGCGCAAATGACCTCGACCAAGGCTGTAAAAAATGGCTTTAAGCTCGAACAAAAGCAACTTAAACAGCAACAACTCTTTCAGCGTTTACATTCCCGAGCAATGATATCGCCAACACCTGGTTTGTCAGTATTGTTGTCGGACAATGAAAAAGCATCAATCAATCAAAACAAAGGCTCAGTGCAACGCAAAGGCATCGAGTTTAAGCAGCAAGTAGGTCTGGTTCGAGACATAAACAAAGAGGTCAGCTTTACTCAGTTTCAAACCGCGCAGTTTAACAGTGCCTCACAAAAGTTTGCTGTCGGTATGATGCATCGCAAAGGGGGCGCGTATACATGGACCGCAACCATAAACGCCATTGATGCCAGCGCGATGCGTATTCACTTTGCTGGTTTTTCTCTTCCTGATGATGCCAAACTTTATATTTTCAATAATTCTGGGCAGGCATTTGGCCCTTATAGCGGTCGTGGTCGTAATAATAGCGGTCAATTTTGGTCACATACGGTATTTGGCGATACCCTACATTTGCAAATTGAGTTTGGTAGCCTTACCAGCGAAAAAGATATTCAAGCAACCCGTTTTGTAATCGCTGGCGTGGGCTATATTGGCAGTAAATTCAAACTGCTCGATTTATGGTCGCAATGCGAATCGGTCGCTAGCTGTGTAGTAGCCGCAGACAATCAACAAGGGGTTGAAGTTAGCGATGCGAAAAAAGCGGTTGGCCATATGCAATATGTCTCAGGTCGTTATATCTATATTTGCAGCGGTGGATTAATTGCTGATACCGCAGATAGTGGTCGAAATTATTTTCTCACCGCCAATCATTGCGTCAGTAAAGGTGGTGAAGCAAACTCCCTTGAAACCTACTTTTTCTTTCAAAGTTGCGGTAATGCCAGCGCACCACCAAGTGTGTTAGGGGCATCGATTTTATCGACCAATCGCAGTAGTGATTATACCTTACTTGAGCTTAACGGCAGTTTACCAACGGGCACGGTTAGACTTGGATGGGACGCGACACCTGTGGCGTTTAATGATGGCGATACGCTGTACCGAATCAGCCACCCACAAGGTTATAAGCAGGCATATTCGCAACACAATGTCGATACGGATAAAGGTACTTGTCGCAGCTGGCCAAGAGGTGACTGGATATATAGCAAAGACATAGTTGGGGCAACTCAAGGCGGCAGTAGTGGCTCACCGGTGTTAAACAGTCAAGGGCTTATTGTTGGTCAGTTATCTGGTGCTTGTGGCTATGATCTCGAAAATGAATGTGCGGTTGATGCCAATGCAACTGTAGACGGTGCGTTGGCAGCTTATTTTTCTAGAATAAGTCAATGGTTGGCACCATCTGGCGTGCCTGATCCTGACCCCGATCCAGAGCCCGAACCTGAGCAAATGGTCGAAGTCGGGTTATCAGCAAGCTCTGAACCGGCACGACGAAATCGCTGGAACGCAATCGTCGATGTGCAATTAACACCGGTTGTCGCTGGCGCTTTGGTTAGCGGTCAATGGAGTGGCAGCGCTAAAGGTTCAAACAGTTGTACAACCAATGCTCAAGGCCGCTGTAGCTTAGAGAAATCTAATATTAGGGTAGAGCAAAATGCCGTGTTAAGCATCAGCTCAGTAGAGCATCCTGATTACGGTTATGCGGATAGTGATTCGATAATCATTAGTCCGCCATCTTCTAATTGATAAAATGAAACCAGTAATTCGATTAGAGTTATTTCAAGCGCGAGTTACTTCTTAAAAGAGCTTGCTCACATGCGAGCGTACTTATATATGAGCGAGACGTAACAACAAATTAAATTCAAATAAAACAACCTCTTTGCCAATAAGCAAAGAGGT
Organism: Thalassotalea sp. Y01; assembly: GCF_012932945.1. Classification (NCBI taxonomy): domain Bacteria; kingdom Pseudomonadati; phylum Pseudomonadota; class Gammaproteobacteria; order Alteromonadales; family Colwelliaceae; genus Thalassotalea; species Thalassotalea sp. Y01. The sequence continues at coordinate 591,970 of NZ_JABBXG010000001.1, read as the reverse complement.
TGTTTATTATCAGTTGTAATGACGTTTAAAAAACCGATCTAAAGGACGAACCACCGCGACGTCTCGATGAACGACGGTTACGCATTCTTGAATGCAATTCACGTCGTTTGGCATCCAACCAATCTTCCTTGGTAATGGTTTCGGTTGCTCTATCCTTTTCTCGGTCACGGTAGGCACAAAACTCGTCAAAGGCATCAATGTCGTCTTTTAAATCTTCGGCGACCAATTCAATCATGATGGCATCATCAAGAAAGCCAAGTGCAGGAATGTCATCAGGCACCAAATCTTCGGGTTCACTGAAATATGCTAACGCACTTAAAACATCATTGCGTTCTTCTTCCGGAATTTGCCATTCACCGTCTTCGATCATGGCGATTAAAGTTTCTAGCTTGCCAATTCTTTCTTTGACAAATTCAGGCACATTGCCATGAATATCGGTGATCAAATTCTTTGCGTTAGCCAGAATTACATTCTCACTTAAATGCTTGGCGCTGTCTTGAGCTTTACGCATTACACCGCGAAAATGCTCTAAGTCAGAGTCTGTTAATTGAAAGGTCACTTCAAACGCCATTGTCGTTCTCCTTATATGGCTGTTATGCAGGAAGGTTTTTCCTAAGCTAATCCTTTAAATTTAACAGAGATTTTGGTTTTCACCAATTAACCAGCAGATTGTCGCTAAATTGCTAATAATTATCGTGTTTATTGCACAATGTATTTTAGAGCTATTTTGCAGTAATTTAAATGAACACTAACTTAAGGCAGGTTAATAACACTTCTTCGGTTTAGCGATTATAATTTGACAGTGCGTAATTATGTTCAAAATGTAATACCGTTAGCATGTTTGCTTCAGGGGAAAATTGGCTGCCTTGAAGACATGGATTATTGGAGATAAATACGGGCGAGGGAGCTCAATTATAGCGCGCATCAGTTACAGTCAATTTGCCTTCATAATTCGTTTGCTTATCGGAGCTGCCCTCCTTGTTAACTATGGCAAGTGTCAACCTGCGTCAGTGTTAGCCGTATCAATATCACGACACCAAAGTTTATGACGTCAGGGTGACCTTAAAGGACAACGTTATGAATAAATTAATCCCTTGTTTGTGGGTAGCCATGACATGCACTCTTTTTGCGTGTAGCGACGATAAACCGGCGCCCAGTCAAACCAGCCAAACTGAGGAAAAAGCGCCGCAAACCACTGAACCGGTAGCTGCGCCTGATGTTGCTGCCGACAGTGATCAAAACTTTGAAGAAAGTCAGGCCGTGGTTTTATTATCCAGCTTACCGACATTAGACAGTACGGACAGTATTGCTATTGTTGAACTGGATCCTGAGTCAGATAATTTTGGCAATATCATCTATGAATACCCGTTACCCAATTACGATGCACCACTGCATCATATGTATTACAGCCCCAATGGACGTTTATATGCCACAGGATTAGGTGCCCAGTGCAGCCTTGCTGAGATAGGTTTGGTAAGAAATGCTAAAGCAGAACCTGAAATCACCGGTGTTGAGTGCCTTGATACGCAAGGTCAGCAAGTCGGTGAAGATATTATGTGGCATAGCGTCAACGGCAAAAATTATATGTTTGTTACCTTTATGGGCGGGACAGGTGTTGATCAAACCGATGCCGGTTCCATTGGTGTATTCGATCCACAATCGAATGACGTCGTTAAGATCATCGAAGCGAGAAAATCGCAGTTAGAGGAAGGCGAACCGTATATTATGTACCCACATGGTATTTCTGCTTACGGCGATCGTATGGTGGTTACCTCGACAGTACACCCTGACATGACGTCAGGTGTCGGTAATGCCGTAACCATTATTGATTTGAATACCTTTGAACCGATTGAAAATATCATCACCGAAGATGCTAAGCCGGTCGGTTTCCCGTCATCTCCGGTTGAGGTGCTGTTTGTTCGCCCAAGCATTGTTGCAGGTGCTGAGCCGGCGGTATTGGTAAATACCATGTTTGGTTTTGAAACCTGGAAAATCCCCTATAATGAGGTGGATAAAAGCTTTGGTGAACCAGAAAAAATCTATGATGGCGCAACCGAAGGTACAGGCGTACCACTTGAGTTTTATGGCAATGAAACGGAAATGTTCATCAGCCATGCGGTACCAGGCGTTGTTAAACGTTATGACTTGCAAAAACTGCCTGACCTTGTCTCTTCAGGGGACGATATTAAAACCGAAGCAGGCGCGCATCATATGATTTTTTATAAATCCGCATCAGGGCGCGAACTCATAGCGGTACAAAACAATCTGCTTAATCTCGGTAATGCCGAAGACAATGACCCAACAGATGTGGATTTTATTGCTAAGGTGAATACTCACTCGGTTACCGTACATGATCTAAAAACTGGCGAAAGATTGGGTACGGTTAATTTCAAAGACAAGTATCAAAAAGGCATCGACAATATCGAAAGCCTGTTTGGTTCCGGTTTTGTGCATCATCACTAACGACGATATTTAGCAATGTTTAAGATTATCGTTACAGCAATAGTGCTCGCTATTGCTGTTTCTATTTTTTGGAATATCAGTAAACTCAAGCCCGAGACAACTTTGGTTGAGTTTACCGCGCCTTTTGTTTTTGGACGTTTTTATATTCCTGAGGATAATCCTTATACCAATGAATCCGTCGCGTTGGGGCGTCGCTTGTTTTATGACAGCAAGCTATCGGGAAACAATGATATTTCCTGTGCCACTTGTCATAAGCAAGAGCAGGCCTTTACTGATGGCCTGCCAAAAGCAGTAGGCGCATCCGGTAAACCACTGTCATTTAACTCGATGAGCCTGGTTAACCTGATGTGGGGGCCTCGTCATTTCTTTTGGAACGGTCGGGTTGCCACTTTGGAACAACAGGCGTTAATGCCGATTGCTCATATTGATGAGATGGATCAAGACATGGATGAGTTAATGGATGAGTTGCAAGCCGATAAAACCTATCAACAGATGTATGCCATGGCTTATGGCAACATTAGCCCTGAGAATACCGCCAAAGCATTAGCAAACTTTCAACGCTCGTTGATATCTGCTAATTCCAAATATGATCAATATTTACGAGGTGAAATAAACCTTACCGAGCAAGAAGAAGTTGGCCGCAAGTTGTTTATGGCACATCCTGATACCAAGGTATCGTTACGTGGTGGCAATTGCATTGATTGTCATAGTCAATTTCTTACCTCTGGCTTTGCTACTGGCTTCGATGGCTTTAGTAATAATGGTTTGGATGATGACAACAATCTTGCTGACGGTCTTTATGAAGTTACCCAAGACGAATCACATAAAGGCTTATTCAAAGTGCCATCGTTAAGGAACATCGCCGTAACCGCACCCTATATGCACGATGGTCGTTTTAGTACCTTGCAGCAAGTACTGGAACACTATAATTCCGGAATCAAGATGAGCAAAACCTTGAGTCCGTTAATCATTGAAGCGGACAATCTGGAGAAGCTCGATAATCAGACGGTAAGTTTGCATTTAACCGATGAGGAAATGGCAGCCATTATTGCCTTTTTACACACCTTGACTGATGAGAGCTTTTTAACAAATAAGGCGTTTTCTAACCCTTTTGTTGCGGAGGCTGAAGATGACTAAGCGGGCAAGCAACATATTACTGTTTTTAACCATATTGGTTGTGGTGGGAGGATCTACATGGCAGTTTTTTGCGGCAAAGTCTCTAACCATCAGATTTTACCCGTACATGGGAGATAAACCATTGCTTCTTAACGAGCAAATTTACCCTAATCCAGGTGGCCCAGGGCAGTTCAAAATTCGTGATTTACAGCTATTTATCAGTAATGTGCAATTGCAAAATGGCCAACAACAATATAGTCAAAAAGACAGTTACCATTTATTGCGTTTCGACAATGAACAAGGTTATTTCGATATCGTCATTGATGATGTCGCTGTTCAACAATTTGATACTTTGCAAATGGGCATAGGTGTCGATGATACGGCTAATGGCAGTATTGTCTTTGCTGGAGATTTAGATCCCAATGGCCGCATGGCCTGGAATTGGCAGGTTGGATATAAGTTTTTGCTGCTGGAAGGCAGTTTGCAAACCGAGCAGGAATCCATTCCTTTGGTTTATCACATTGGCTTTGATGAAAGCTATACCAAGATTCAATTTGCCATGCCTGAAGCCAACGCCTTTTCTGATCACATCATTGAATTGAAAGTGAACGTGTATCAATTGTTTGACCAACAACAGCCAGTGAATATGGCAGACATATCGACGGTAAAGTTTGATCCTGACAATGTCAAAACCATAGCCAAAGCCTTTCCGCAACTTATCTCTGTAAAGCGGTAGGAATTAAAATTATTTATAACAAAAGCTTAGGGAGAAACAATCATGAATAAACTGGCTCTAATTGCTCTAACCTTTTTCGCTTTGGCGAGCGGTATTACGTTTGCTACACAAAGCGACGCTGAAGCAAATAATAGCAAACCATCAGTACAGTTTTTGAATAGTAAACCGGCAGCCAACACCTTACCGTTTTCAGAGGCGGTAAGGGCTGGCAATATCTTGTTTTTATCGGGACAAGTCGGCATTAACCCGCAAACCAATCGTCTTGCCAATGGTGGATTTAAAGCGGAAACCCTGCAGACTCTGGTCAATATCAAAAATACTCTGCAAGCGCATGGCTATAGCATGGATCAGGTAGTGAAATGTACGGTTATGCTTACCGACATTAACGACTTTGCTGAATTTAACAAAATTTATACGCAGTTTTTTTAAAGCACCATATCCAGCGCGTAGTGCCTTTGCAGTAAAAGCTTTGGCCCTAAATTCATTAGTAGAAGTGGAGTGTATTGCCGCTGTTTAAGCTTTAATTATTGGCCAAGCGTAACCATTAATTACACAGGCTTACAATAAACTAAGGATTCGCAAAAAACGGTTTTGTTAAAATGAGCAGCAATTGCTATTCAAATAACAACACAGGTTTTTTATGTCCTTTGATCAATTACTGTATATTGCCCCTATCGTCATCGTGATAACTTTCGTTGTCCTGGTGGCAAGAGAGTTTGCTTGCTGGTACTTTAAAGTAAATCAGCGAATTCAGATTCAAGAGGAAGTGCTTGAAGAATTAAAAGCGATGCGTGCTTTACAACAACAATTGTTGACAAAAGTGAATGGAACAGAGTCATCGTCTCAAGATAAAGTGAATCATGAGGAAGTTGAGACCAATGTTCAGCCTTCGGTTAATAAACAAAATGGCCGAGGCGCTTTGCAAGAGGGCAATGCTTCGTCTGATTTGATACCCATGTTCGCGACTCGTGAGTAGCTAGTTTTATTTTTAACATGTGTCGCAATGTTATGACGGTCATGATTTCCTTAATAAAAAGCCCCATCATTGAAGGGGCTTTTTATCATTACGGTTAGCCATTTGAGGCGACAAAGGCATTGGCAACATCGAGATATAAAAGCCGCAGGGGAGAACTGCGGCTTTTATTGACTTGGTTGGCAACAAGATTATGCGTTTCTATTTCTTCTTAACATTAATAATGCTAATAGAGACAAGAAGTGCAAACTACCACCTGATGAGCTATCGTCTTTAGGCGGTGGTGGAGGCGTTTCTTCCTCTTCCACTTCAATAACGATAGAGAAAGATGTTGAAGCTTCGGCTTCGCTATCTTTCGCCGTTACGGTTACGGTTAAATCAGCGGCAGAAGATAATTCAACTATCAGCATATTGCCGTCTAAAATCGCACCTTCCACATCATTTATCGTGTATGTCAGCTCATCACCATCTGGATCAGTGAATACTTCAGATAAATCGATTTCAACACGGTATGAATCACCTTTATCAATGGTTTGGTTGATATCATCAACTTTGCCACTAAGCTGAGGGGCTTTGTTAAACTTCACATCTTCTGTGGTCAATTTAATTAACGTAGAACCGACATTGCGTTTCAGATCTGACGTGGTACCTACTTCTAATAAGCCGTAATATGTGCTGTGCGGATCAAGGTTTACCAACTCATCGTTAAAGCTTTTATAACCGTTAACCGTTAAGTTAATGTCAAACTTCTCGCTGGTGTCGACTTGAGAAGGCGCGTTGATATCAAAGCTTTCTTCGTATGTAAACTCTATAGCCGTGTAGCGAATAGTGACAGTATCAGGCTCATCGTCCACTGTACCTTGGAAGTTATGCGCGACTAACCAGTAGTTACCAACTGGTGGTCTCTCAATAACGCAGATTTCCTGTGAATCAACGCGACCACTGATGCAAATCGTTGAATAGTACGCTTCAAAGACATCAGGTTGACCATCGTTATTCTCATCAATACCTACATATAAATCCATATCTGGCGCTGTAGTATTGGTGATTTCAACAATCAATCGCTTAGTATATGGCTTAACGATGATCTGATGGCTAAACAAGGTTTCTAGATTATTAGTAAACTGGCTTTTCTCTGAGTCATTTGACGTGCCAATTGCACTACCTGTGACCGATTGCGCTTTAACAAAGCCAAATCCATTGACCTGCAAATTATCACTACCAGTTGTTTCGATATCTGAGATATTAATGTTGTTATCACTGTAGGTTTTTTCCAAAATTTCTGGCACATAACCGGCGATAAAACCTACGGTTGCTTGCAGATGTGAATCACTGATGTTTTCACCTTCAGCCGTCAAGTTTACATAACCGTGAACATACTCATCACGCAACCCACTGTTTGCTGCTGCGGTGATGGTTAACGTTTGTTTTTCACCGGCTTTTAAGCTGAATGATGCAGGGCTAACAGATAAGGTAAAACCTTCATTCAAGTATTCATAGCTTGCCGTCCAAGTACCGTCTTTCGTCGCTTCGACAACACGAGTCCACTCACAGCTTTGCAAACATTCACTGTTAACCATAGAGGTTGAATTAAGCAGTTTAGGGTCGCCACCATTATCTGGATCTGCATTTAGATACTCTTGTTCAGTGATATCTAAAATAAGGCCTGCATTTAGGGCTTTATCAACGCGAATGCTACCAGCACCTTGGTCAAAGAAGTCAGAGCGTTGTTTAACGCCGTCAAAGTCATCATCTTTGTAAGTTTCTTGGTGTGCGGTCGACATCACAGCCGATTGCACTTGTGCAGGTGTCCATGTTGGGTGTGCTTGGTGCATCAACGCCAGCACACCGGCTACGTGTGGGCTCGACATTGACGTACCGCTCATTGTTGTATAAGGGCTGCCTTGATCTTCATCAACAAATGGCGTTTCTTCGTTACCCGCTGCGTAGATATTCACACCAGGGCCTGCGATATCAGGGGCAAAGATGTTTGGATATGGTAGGTTAGGGCCTCGAGAGGTAAAGTAACCTGCAATATCGCCAAGTTCTGCATCGCGCACTTGCTCGGCTGCATTGATGGTTGCAATATGCTCTGTGCCAGCGGCTAGCCAATTAACCACGACTTGGCCATCGGTTGCATTTAAATGAATCGCTGGTAATAAATGGGTATCCGCATCAACAGATTCTGAACCACCGTCAACGTTGATTAAGATCAGACCGCCAGCACCACCTTCTTTGACATTTAAGCCTTTACGAACACGGGCGATAGTGCCACGTTCACAGACAACAATCTCACCGTCAAATGTTCCTTCAGGGAACGGTTCCATACATTGCGCATCACCAAACGTATCGGCATGAACGACATTACCGGTATAGGCTTTTGTTGCGCCTTTACCAACAAGATCAGCTGCTGGCGCAGAATCTCCACCGCTAAAACCTGTTAGCGCTTTATCGGCAAAACCACCGTCGTGAGAGTATGCAGCAACGGTTGTGATCCACGGTGCGTTACCAGGACTACCAATGGTTTCGGCTCCTGGGCCACTATTACCAGCAGACGTGGCAATATGCAAGCCTGCGGTTCGGGCGTTCAAAAATGCCAAGCTATCGGCAGTGGCCCAAGGGTTATCAGCACCGCCACCAATAGAGTAGTTAATAACATCAACGCCGTTAGTAATCGCATGCTCTAGGGCGCGGATCGCCATTTCTGGCCAGCATCGACCTAAATGATCACACACTTGATATGACACAATATTGGCATGAGGTGCAACACCGCTGACTTGCTGGTATGAAAAATCAGTTTCAGCGCGAATTGTACCTATGTCATCAGCAACCGCCATATGGTGCGGAACATCATTTAGAATATTACCTGCTGCGGTTGATGCAACGTGAGAGCCATGACCATTAAAGTCATAGCCGACTTTCATCTTATCTTCAAAATCTTCATAGCCATGATCGATTGCATCGGCAGGTCGAATTTCAAGGATTTCTGGGTAGCTGACGACACCGATAAGTTTGTCATTACAAAACTGAGCGTATTGTAGACAGTCGCCTAAGTAATTGCCTTCACCCAATGGGTTGGTATGGTCATAACCATCGCCACCGACATCAGCAAATGATGGATGAGTTGCATTGATACCGGTATCAATGATACCTACGACAACGCCTTCACCTTGATGGCTGGTGTGGCCTTCGACACCTTGCCATACTTTCTTAGCACCAATAAATTCAGGTCCTGCGTATGTTTGTAGGCGGTGATAGCCAATTTTTTCAACACTGGCAACTTCGTCCATGTTGGCAAGTACTGCCGCTTCTTGGTCGCTAAGTTGCACAGCCATGCCGTTTAACGCGATCTGATATTGCAACTTTGCCGCTAGCGGTCTTTTTAACATCTGGCTAGCTTTGCTAAGTACACCAGATTGTTTTTGTTTTAATCGATTGATATATGATTGACTTGTGGCACTGTTCACGTCTAGTCGAGGAGAAGACTGATTACCAGTCGACGTGATTGAAGAATACGGATTATAGTTAGCCAGTGCTTTGTCTTTTAGTAACACATAATACATAGAGTCTTGACGCATTTTATCAGCGACAATGTTTTCTATTTTTTCCTTACCCGGAATGATAGTACGTCCGTCAATTCCATTATTTTGGCCAGCAATAGCAGGGCCAATTAAAATACTTGAGGCAAGTAATGCTAGGGGTGAAAGGTTAAATTTCATAGTCTTTCCAAATTTGCCATAAAAAGGAAGCTACAGGATTGCAGCTTCCATGGAGAGTTATAATGGTTATGAACGTCTGCGTAGACCAGCTAGAGCAAGCATTAGGGCAAACATGCCACCAACACTACCACCACTGTCTTTTTCTTCTACGGCTGTAGCAACAACAGCAAAGTCAGCGCTTACTTCGTTTGCACCATCAGAGGCAACAACGGTAAGAGTGTAATCACCAGCGGCTTGTACATCACCAGTTACCACAAAACCGTCGATTTGAACGTTAGCAATACCAGCACCTGACGCGGTAAAGGTAAGCATGTCACTTTCAACATCTGAGAAGATATCGCTGAAATCGATAGAGAAAGATTGTGTTTCATCTTTGTCGATTTCTAATTGAACAACTGGCATTTCAGCTAGCTTGCCGGTGTCAATTTTTGGCGCGATGTCATTTACATTGTTGATGTAAACCATAACGTCAGTTGGCATACCCATAGAGTTACCTTGTTGCGTATTAACGGTTAACGTCACTTCTTTAACCATTTCATAGTCAAGTGCTTCTGGGTTTTGCACGTAGATCTCATAGGTGTCTTGGTCAATTGCAAACGGCGTACCGGCAACGGTATTAACGATAGACACTTCAAGAGGGTAATACTTTGAACTACCAAAACCGAAGAAACCTGCCGCATCTAAGTCGATGGTGCCCACAACAGTGCCCATAGGCGCGTTTTCATTAACGTTGAACGATTGCTCTTCGGCAATTTGCACAACAGCAGAACCGCCACTTATTGCGCCAACCGCACCTAAGTGCATAAAATCATCAGATGTACTTATCACCATAAACTCAGTGTCAGGAGCGTCCCAACTAGCCTGTTGCAGAGCAACAATCGTCACTTCTTCACCAGGCTGTGCGGTATAGACATGGCTAAAATCAGCTTGTGTTGTGGCGTCAGCTAGTGCCTCGGCGTAGGTTTGCTCTTCGGTTGGTACAATCTCACCTACATTAGCAAAGCCAACTACATTTGATAGATCTGTTACGACTGTTTCACACCACTCGTTACCAAACCAGTCGGTACCACAGACGTCTTCTTCAGTGTAGTAACCACCTTTTATTGGGTTAAACTGGGTGACTGGTGCGAACTTTTCGGCTCCCGCATCACGGTCGGTTTCGATGTGGAATCCAAAGTTTTGATCAAAATCTGCCAACTCATCTAACTCATGATGGAATAACTCTTCCACACACAGTTGCGATACCACGTTGTGGCCATTACCAACGAAACGTGCAGGTAACTTTGACTCTACGTATCGACCATATGGGTCAGCCCAATCGTACGCTTTGTTGTAATCGATATAGTACGTGGCAGGTTGACCTTTGGCGTTTAATTGCACAAACGGTTGGTTGACAGTTTGCTCATCACTCAACCAAACACCGCCAAAGCTTTCATCAAGACCGAACTCTTCAACCACGGCTTCAGAAAACATATCGTAGTAGAATAATGGTGGACCCATTTTGTCGGTAAAGTTGGCCATTGCGGTTTGTACTTGGTTGTGGAAGTTAACTGCAACAACAAGTTTTTTACCGGTTACTTCACACATGGCTTCATCATAGATGGAACCACCAACGGCGCGAATCTTATGGCCTTTTACATCAACGATGTCGTCATCAACATGTGGCTTAGAGATAAGCACTGGATATGCTTCAAACGTTGTTGCTGTGTTCGATTCGTTAACGAATGTTGCACCATTACCTCGGTAGTTAGGGCCTCCCCATTGGTCCGTGCCATAGCGTTCATCACCTAGTGGTAACACGCCCCATTCAGTTTGACCTAAATCAGGGTTCCAACCTTTGTAAATTGGGTATTCCGCGGCAATTGGGTTTTTATTGATGCTAGTACCTGGACGTGCTTGTAGCATCCAAGCAAGGGCGATATCAGGGTTGTTTTCAGACGTTAAGTTAAAGTAACCATTGATCTCGTGTTGCGTCAGGTTCTCATCGGTGTAATCGGCAGTCTCAGTCAAGCCCCATGCCGGTAGCATAGTACCATCAATAGTAACGGTAACTGGAATTTCAACAGCATGATGTGCCGGAACCGTCACTGTTTGCGGGTGACTAATGGTTAGCGCTTGGTGAGTGTCTTTGTCGCCATTGAACGCAAAACTCATTGCATAAGATTGCATTGAATCAGACATGTTTCTGATCACAAGGCTCTTAACGATGGTTTTTTCATCCATGACTTCGTGATGGCCAAACTGCACATATGGCTGAGCATCTTGCTTATTAACAACATATACTGGCGAGCTAACCGCTGAGTCTACGTCTTCTACACCGTGACCTTTAGCCAGTAGATTGGCTTCCATTGTCGCGGCAGAGTTTAAAATATTTTCAGCTGATGCCGTATTTGCTAGCAACGCTTTGATTTCAACAGGGCCAAGATTTTGGTTATTGCTTTTGATAACCGCCGCCGCTGCAGCAATACGAGCTGCTGCTGACAGCGCATCAGTACGCATACCTGTCGTTGCTGACGTTGAATCAGCATTGCTAATTTTAACAACAGGGATATCATCTGCTTTAGTAACAATTTCAGGTTTTAATGCCATTGAGCCACGAACAGGGCCCATTGGTGACCAATCTGCGATACGAACACCCATGTCATCGTCAGTATTTACCACTGAACCAACGGCAATTGTTGCCGTTGGTGCTGCTTCATGGGCAATCCAACCACGGTGTTTTGCTTCGGCTAAGTCCATGGTTGCCCATTCACCGCCAGCACCTGCTGGAGTCACAATTGTCACACCCATCGCTGATGCTTTGTCGATCATCATGTTTATTAACGAGATACCGGCTTGTGAGTGCGCATCATAAAACGAAGCGGCACCTAGAGAGTCAATTAGAATCACGTCGAGGTGATCTGAAACATCGCCATCTTGGTTAGGATCCATGGCGTGTTCAATAGCTGAAATAACGTTGCCTTGAGTTGGCCATTGCACGGTCAAGGTGTCAGGATCCCAAGACGCAGGTGATACGTTAGCGATTTTATAAGCGTGCAATTTTGCACCTGGCGCAAGCTGGTGAACGATACTTGCTAATTCAGTACCTTCACCTGTGTTATATACCGCACCATTCCAGTTAACGTATTCGTAGTTTTGGTCGATTGGGTTTTCATCCATTCCCCAGTTCTCTGATGCGAAATCCATACCACCAACAACGGTTTCTGTTGGGAAACCATCAAAGGCGATTGCACCATTTTCTAATGCATCTAGGTAACTACCCGCTACTGGTGGTGTTTCTGGATCGTTATCTTCACCGTATTCACCTGTTCCACCAAAGAATGCCAAAGTGTAATCGATACCGGTAGAAACGATACCTACGTGTACACCTTCACCAGCATTTTCGTTCGCTGTGTAGGCGGCCATTAGTTCTTCCATTTCGCCTTCGCTTGAAATGGTGGCATTGGTTTGGGCTTTTAATGCTGATTTTGGAATAAATGCTTGAGCGTTGTTAACATCAATGTGGCTAACACCGACAAGCGTTTCAAGTTCGCTGATACGATCTGAGGCAATGTTAACGGTAATGAAGTTAGCGAGTAATCCAGCACGACTTGTGATCGATGCATTAGAGTCTATTGCTAAAACATGTTTGAAGAATTCGTCTTGCGCTTTGTTTATGGCGCGTAAGTCGTTTTTAAAGTTGGCTTTACCGTTAGCATAGCTACTTGATGCCGGTTCGCCTTGAAGAAAGATAGTGACTTGTTGAGTCGCTTTTTCCTGCTTTCCAAAGGTGGCTTTTTGATCAGTTTCTGCGTGAACGAATGATGTACCAGCTGCAAGTGAGCTGGCAATACAAATCGCTAATGCGCTTTTTTTCAACTTCATAGAGTATCCCCGATTTATTTAATGGATATGCACTTTGTAATTTCAGTGTTGTATTTTTGTGCATTGCCATTGGTTTTAAACGGCTAGCAAAATGCAAACAAGAGAAGGGCTGGCAAATTAATGTCAAAATAACGTCATATTCAATAAGGACTATGTCTAATAAATGTCAAAAGTCTTCTGTGATAAGGGGCTGGGAGGTTTTCGCTCGGCGTTAGTTGATAAGGTTTTTTCACTGTTTTTTTTTGTAAAAAAGCGATATTTACCTTTTTATCCGAGTTATTAATCGAATTTTTCGAATCAGTGATCAGGCTTTTGATCGTGAATAACACAAAGCAAGTTTTGCTTGTAGTGCTTTTCTATTAGCGAAAGGAGCAAGGTGAATCGTTTTTACGACGATAAATGTGTTTATAAAGATGCAGATAATAACCGGTAAATCGTTTTTATTATGTATTTAATATTTGAACGGTTTGAGCTATTTGAACGATTTAAATTGTTAGAGTGATATGAATTGTTAGCAAAGATAATGCCCGGCACTTAATGTCGCGCCAGGCATAAATGACATCGATAGTTTGTTATTAGAATGACAAACGAGCGGATGCAGACATGGTGTCGATTTCATCAGCAACGGCGTAACCAAGGCCGATCGAGAAACTCTCATTGATATGGTAGTAAGCTGACGCTGACAGAATAGTGTCTGTTTCATCATCGATATCAATGTGAGCGATTTCAGCGCCAAGCTCAAATGATGGTGTTAGCATTGAACGAACGCCAAGGTGCAAACCGTAACCACTGTCATCAATAGACTCAGAGTCTGCTTCAAGCTCAATGTATTGATATGACACTTTACCAAAGATATCCGTTGTCGCTGTCGCGCCGTAGCGATAGCCAAGGTGCGCTTCACCTTGCATTAAGTCAACATCAATACCGTAAATGTCGTCTGAAACGGAGCTGTAACTAGCACCTAAGATTACGTTTTCACCAATTAACGTTGAACCGGCAATACCAAATCCATCTGGTTCATAATCAATGTCAGAGTCATCTACTTCAGCCGAGACATACGAGCCTTCGATAAATCTCCAGTTTGGTGATTCTGCAGCTGCAGAGGCAAATGAAGCGAATGATAAGGTAACTAGGGAAGCAATTGTTGTGAGTTTTTTCATTTCAAATCCTTATAAAATATACGCCATAACAAATTATAATGGCGCGTGAACGTTAGCATTATCAATTTACCTAGGCAATAATCTATTGAAATTGTTCGCTTTATTTTTGTAACTATTTATTTGGCCATAGCTAGCCGCAAATATCTAAAGTGTTAATTAAGCTGGTTAAAGCTGGTAATGACAAAAGCCTGATTCACAGAACGCTTGCCAAGGAGTTGTTATTGAAAATTAGTAAACAGTATTTGACAAACAGTATACTGATGACCCAATGACGGCTAAAATTAAAGCAAGGTAGGAGAATGAAATGCACAAATTATTAACCCTAATGGTCGCGGTGCTACTCGCGTCATGTTCGAATACGACAGAAAAACCCTCAAGTGTTTCTGCTACGGATAGATCGGCTACCGTCACCTTGCTAAACCCCAGTGACTTTAATGATATAGACACTGGTAATATCGGCATACAGTCTGATTTCGAGCAGAGGGTAGCTGATAAGTTGGCGGAAGCGTTAGCGGATCACTTTGACGGTAAAGACGTCACCATTGATATTAAGTTCACCAATATTGATTTGGCTGGTGAGACTCGATTCAATATGCAGGAGATACGTATATTAAAAGACGTTTATATTCCAAAAATGTCATTCGAATACGTTATCAAAGATAGCAGTGGCAAGGTGGTTCGAGAAGAGAGTGCCGATATCAAAGATATGGGCTACCTGAGTCGAACTCTGTTCGGCAGAGCCGCGGATGAAATGATTGGCTATGATAAACGTATGCTGGTTGAGTATTTTGAGAAGGTAATGCCATAGGTAGTCATTAGGTTTTGTATTTCGACACAAAAAAAGACGCTCTAGGGCGTCTTCTTGTTCCTAAATGGTGGCCTCTCCCTGACTTGAACTGGGGACCTACCGATTATGTCAATGGAAATAATTAGTTGGAAATCTAGTGAGAGATTTGCTAACTATTGATAATATTGCGTTTTTATTTAATGGTGAATTCTAAGAGTTGTAAACATGGAGTTGTTGAAAATTTATGGCTAGAAAAAATCAAGGATTGATAATTGATGTTCTATTTGCGCTTCCTTGGTGGGTTACTGCGCTGTTGAGTCCAATTTCATATTACTTTTTTAAATATGAGCTGCCGAGTATAGTGAGTTCTTCTCATATTGCTCAATCTTTCATCCAAGTATTGTCCTCCTATGCTCATATCATTGCAGGTTTGATTGCTTTGATTGCCCTGATTAACTTTTTTAAATACATACATCGCATAAGTTTGATTCCGAAAGTTGCGAGTTTCAGCAGTTTCTCTTCACCTAAAGAACGTTTGAATGCTTTAACCTGGAGAGAGTTCGAAATGATGGTGGCAGAGGCGTATAAAGGGCAAGGGTACACGGTAAAGGAAACTCCCACAGGTGCCGACGGTGGGGTTGACATAGTTTTGCATAGAGCTGGTGAAAAAGTTCTTGTGCAGTGCAAACAGTGGCGCACTCAGAAGGTAGGTGTAAAGACTGTGCGGGAGCTTTATGGTGTGCTCACGGCCGACAATGCTGATAGGGGAATTGTCATGTGTTCTGGTAGCTTTACTCGAGAAGCAGAATCATTTGCACGAGGAAAGCCCATTGAGCTGATTGGAGGGGATCGTTTGCTCAGAATGATCGGTGCGTATCAACCCATTACATCAGATGAATCCCTTCCCAAGCTAAATGAAAAGCTGTGTAACCGTTGTGGAAGTACAATGGTAAAAAGGACGGCAAAGCGCGGAGCAAATCAGGGAAAACAGTTCTGGGGATGTTCTTCATTTCCTCGATGTAGGCATATTGATAACCTGTAATCCAGACACAAAAAAAGACGCTCTAGGGCGTCTTCTTTTTTCCTAAATGGTGGCCCCTCCCTGACTTGAACAGGGGACCTACCGATTATGAGAAAAAGTAATTACTGTTTCTTAATGTTCTTCTATGAACAGTGACGCCTTTCTTTTTGCTCTCTACATCTTGTTTTTATTGGGTTTGTTGTTTTGTTGTTTGTTCGTTGTTGTTCTTTGGAATTCTTTATAGCATAATTATTTTGCTATAAATGTGCTATAAAATGATTTTTGAGGGTAAAATGAGCAAGCGAGCAAAAATAACGAATTCTTGTGTCAAGGGTCTAGTTCCCAGTGATAGGAGGGTCAATGATACAGAAATTTCAGGCTTTCATCTTCTCATTTCTCCGAAGGGGAAAATCAGCTATTACGTGTACTATCGGCTCGACGGTAAACAGGTAAATTTTAAGTTAGGCTCTCACCCAGAAATTACTCCGGCACAAGCCAGAGATCTCGCAAAACAAAAACTTGGTGACGTTGCTAAAGGTATTGACGTTCAAAAAGAAAAAAAGAAAGCAAAGCAATTAACCGAGTTAGCTAAAAATAATGTATTAGATCGGTATTTGGATAATCAGTATTTACCTTGGTTGGAGGCTCGTAATCCAAAAACGGCTATGAAAATAATAAAATCCATCAAAACAGGCTTTTCTGAGTTATTGAATAACCAGCTATCCGACATTGACGCCGCTGAAATTGAAAAATGGCGTATTAAAAAGAAAAAGTCAGGTAGTAAACCTTCAACAATAAATGGGTACGTTGCATCTTTAAAGGGGGCTTTTAGCAGAGCTGTAGAATGGAACCTCATTCCTGAGCATGACCTTCATAAAGTAAAATCTTACAAAGTTGATAATCAGGTAATTCGATATTTATCAAAAGATGAAGAGACTAGACTGTTGGAGGCACTGAAACAACGAGATGCTCGGATTAAGATAGAGCGTGAAAATGGAAATTTATTTCGGCAACAACGTGATTACCCTTTGTTACCTGAGCTAAGAAATAGATCTTACTGTGATTATCTCGAGCCTTTAATTCTCCTAGCAATGAATACGGGTATGAGAAGAGGCGAGCTTTTCTCCTTAACTTGGGAAAACGTAGATCTTGAAACTAAAAATATTACTGTGGTTGGTGATAAAACTAAAACAGGTAAAACGCGTCATATACCATTGAATAAAATGGCTCAAACTGTTTTATCAAACCTAATCTTAGATACGGTAACTAAAGGAAACGTATTCAAAAACGCTGATGATTCTCCATTAAAGGATATTAAAAAAGCATGGGGTAATTTACTTAAAGAAGCGCATATTGAAAATTTTAGATTCCACGACTTACGTCATCATTTTGCGAGCAAACTTGTTATGGCCAGTGTCGATTTAAATACCGTAAGAGAACTATTAGGTCATAGCGACTTGACTATGACGTTGCGATACGCACATCTTGCACCAGAGCATAAAGCAGCGGCAGTAAACTTGATAGGGTAAAAATGAATAAGTGTTATATGTGTAATTCTCATATTGATCTGTCAAATGCGAATAATAGGTCTCAATATAATCAGACAATAACATTAATCGCAGATCATATGACCAGCCTTGAATGACCGTTCAAAGTGCCATAAGCCTATGTTCATGAATAACACTACTCCCCTAATTTATTTATGCGATGTCTAGAAAATTAGGGGAGTTGCAAACATTTAATGCAGGTGAACACAGTGATTAGTCATGAATAATTGGCAAGCAATCGACGAAGTGATGATGCATTTTCTTGACTGGCTCCATTGCCTCCTCGTATCCAGTCAAAATAGATAGCATTTGCATATTTATAGCAGCGACACCATTGCAGTTTCGAAGTGAATTATAAATTACCTTAGGTTCATAACCCATACCATTGCTAACTAGCGCGGCAAGGCCGCTATGAGTAAAGCTGTTGAACGCTGTATTGTTAATAGTCCTAAAGTCATTCAACTGACTAAGAATATGTGCCGGAGCATCCGAACGTCCAAGTGTTTTAAGCATTTCCCCAATCAAGGGGGTTTCCAGCTTCTTTATCTCGTCTGGACCAATTTTTTCTGCTGATGAGAGTCTATTAATCCAAACTTCAGTATCAGCGTACATAAGCCAAAATCCACGTATAAGGCTTTCGTACTGGGGCCGCATCAATGCAAAGCCCGATGACATAAAACCATCAGCGATTAACTTGAGAGAAGATTGGCCATGTTCAAATGACAGAATGCCTGATTTAAATGCTATACGCGATGTAAGCTCTGGTGTCACTCCTAGATTTAGTAATTGCTCAACGTGCTCCGCCATATAATCATACATTTCAAAGCTGCGCGGCAATAGTGTCTCTAATTTTTTCTCGAACACAGTAGTTCCATTATTGTTTCAAAGTCAAAATTGAGTGGGAGCGTCAGATGCAGGCAATTTCTACTTCCGCTAGTCACTCTTTGCAGTCCGTAAGATTACATTTAAATCTTTCAATTACAAGTTTCAGATTAAATACGAACTACCACAAATATATAAGACGCGTCCCAAAAGAATGGGCCTTTTAATTTACATTGATTGAATCAGTCACCAATTGGCTATGACAAAACCTATTTCATGAACCAAAAAATGTCTAGGTTAGTCTGGTCGATTCAATTAGAGTTAATTGTTGTTTAAGGCATCTAGTTTGACTTTCAACAATTAATCAGTAAATTACATTTTAGATATGGCGGGTACCGACTTCCGCTTAGAGCGAGCAGCAGCCGCTCAGTCATTCTAAAATAAATACGAGAATAATATGGAAGTTCCTACAATTTTAGGTATGCCTTATTTGATGTTTTGGGGGCTTATATCCGTAATACTTCAAATAACAATTCAGCTAAGAGTGAAACAGTGTGGTGAAAACGCATACGAGAAGTTTATTAAAGGTAGAGTTTTCACTAATAACTTCAAAGATTTGTGGGTTATATTCAAGTTTTTGTACAACCCTATCAATTGGAAAGATATTCAGCATAACCATATTAAAGTTTTACTAAGCATCAACTTAATAATTGTTGCTTATTTTCTTTTTGAATTTTTCACATTGGGTTAAACCAAAAAGCTAGCAGTAAAACTGTCCGTCTCTGAATGGCACTAAGTTGACGTTATCTTATTGAAAAGGTTAAGATCCCTTAAGAGCGATAAACGGACTAAGTTTTATCGGGATTCTCAATTACAAGGAGTTATAACCAATGCAAATTATCCAATTAATATTATTCAGTTTTTGTATCGCAATTTGTTATTACGCATTTTCAATTTCGGCAATAGGTATTACAGCAGCTCTTGATACTAGAACATTGATTAATATGGAGGTTAATTCTCATTTAATCCACATTCTCAAAAACTTTGTTGCTATTGGAATAGCAGCAATGATTCCAGCATTATTGATTTATAAATACGAATTAGGAAGAAAATGGATATGTCTTTCTTTAATGGTTATTTTTTCAATGATGCTTCACGGCAATGTTAATGAAATGCCATTATCACCATATGGTGTAGTGAGATTTATTGAGCAAACGTTAATAAATGGAGATTTGGGAGCTGTTGGTGTGTTTTTAGAAATATTAATATTGCCAATTATTTGGATCGTAGTCTTAAACAAGATTACCGAATTTAAAATTCCAAAAACATCTAGCGAAGAAGTGAATCAACTGTAACTCTCTAATCTACTCTAATATTAGTGATTGCTAAAGGGCCGTTCATGGCACAAAACAGCCTGTCAAAGCCACTTCGAAACTGATAGAGATCCCATCCAAAAACATGATGGGATGACGGTGGACTTTTTCTATTTATGTAAGTGACTCTTGTTGGCACAAAACGGTCCTAGATGATCTATTTCATTTTACTGTTCATACCACTTCAACAATTAACGCAATTAGAGCGATTTTTATAGAGAATACTTGTGATAAAGAAAGATTATTACAGACAGGCCGAATTTAAAAATAGATTTAGCTTCGATGAATACGACTATCGCTATTTATGCGAACAATACAATAACCCACTTCATTACTTTGTATATCGTCAATTTTTTATACTGGTTCAACCTGACCATAAACGACGAAAGCAGGTAGCCCGGGGCATAATTGACTATAAGGGATTAGTTCAAATTGCTAAGTATGAAAGAAAGCAATTATTGATGAATGGTTCAACACGGTTTAATAGGTGTCAGCTTATCGATAAGTCCGGAGTTATATCATGGGAACCGTGCTCAAGACAGTTAGCTAGTCATCTATTGGGAGAAAACGCCATAGTTGAAAGCAGAGAATTGAATGAATTAAGTTGGAGTGAATTAAACGCAGTTTGGGTTAGCCCTCAACAGCGAGAATCAATGCATTCAAATAATGTGTTCACGCAAGACGAAGTAAAGATTCATTTTGAAGATACCGTTTTAATTAGAGAACTGGTTGACTGGGCTCAAATGCAATTAGGAATGGAATCAGATAAAAATCATGAACGACAAGGAGCTATTCGACAGCAGATCGAAATGCTAGTTAGAGAATTTCCCAGTTTGGGTGCTGCAGCATTATTTAAAAAAATTCACCAAAATTTTATTGCTGATAAAGATGAAACTGACCCACTCAGTTTGTATTTGGAAGTTAATAAAGATGAAATAATTTGGGGGAAATCCGATAAATTCCAAAAATCACTCTCTAAAAAGAGGTTTCAAAACATTGTTTCGGAAATAAAAAAAAGTAAAAATTAATTTTCCCGGTTAACTTCCCGGGAAAAATGGGAAGAATAAATTGTACCTCAATGTTAATTGAAATACAGAGGTATAAATTGATGTCAATAACGTCAAAAAAACGCGCTCTTTCTGAGCAAGAAACTTCAGAATACATAGGAATGAGTCGATCATTCCTTCGTCAATCTCGAATGGAAGGTAATAGAGAAAATAGAACACCAGCGCCACCATTCATTAAAATTGGACGTTCAGTTCGTTATCTAAAAGAAGATCTAGATTTATGGCTAGATACTTTTTGCAAAATGAACCACATCGTTACGGAGGGCTTTCGTAATGAGTAATGATAACCAATTTGCCCAAGAAGCAATGCTTTATTCATCTAGCCAAAATTCGTTAACGGAAACTACTCCGTTAACGGGAATTGCCCCCATGAAAAGTCCCGTTACGAGCATAACTTCGTTAACGGAAAAAAGTCACACGGAATGTTATGGATTCATCAATAATAAACCCTTAATGAAACAAGACTCACTACGGCTGCAATCCCTTAACGAAAAATATTGTCATGTCTCAGTCGGAGGAAAGCATAAAGTAGTTTCAAAAAAGGTTTGTCCAGTTGATGGTGAATCGCTTTATTTTGAAAACCTAGCCGAATTCAAAAGTAACTTTCTTCATGAACCTAAAATGATGGGGCTTAATTTGGGGGATGCTTGGTTAACGTGGGAACATAAAAAGTTTAAACCAGGCGGGATAAGTTTTTATCCCAATCCTAATAAATGTC
Source organism: Thalassotalea sp. Y01 (assembly GCF_012932945.1). NCBI lineage: Bacteria > Pseudomonadati > Pseudomonadota > Gammaproteobacteria > Alteromonadales > Colwelliaceae > Thalassotalea > Thalassotalea sp. Y01. The sequence continues at coordinate 570,604 of NZ_JABBXG010000001.1, read as the reverse complement.
CAATGGACGTATACAATGTTTTTGGTGGGTTTATAGTTGAACCGGTTCAAGGAGATGTTGAACCATTTCTTAATCATGTTCAGAACATAATTTGCAACGGTGATAAATTAGCCTATGACTACGTTATCGGTTTTTTTGCACATCTTGTGCAAAAGCCGGATGAAAAGCCAAGCGTTGCAATCGTCTTAAAATCGATTGAAGGAACGGGTAAAGGTACTCTTGTCGAACCTATCATGCGAATACTCGGTAACGTAGCCGCTCAAGTTAATGGTGCCTATCAACTAACCGGAAGGTTTAATTCGGTAGTTGCTAATAAGCTATTAATCTTTGCTGACGAAGTTGAGTTAACTGACAAGAGATCCGCAGATAAACTAAAAGGGCTTATCAGTGAACCTAGAATAAGCCTTGAAAAGAAGGGACTTGATGTTATACAAATTCCTAATTATTGTCGTTTTATATTTGCGAGTAACCACCACAAGGTTCTTAATGCAGGCTCTCGAGAAAGACGATATTTAGTTTTAGAACCTAGCTCAACTAACGCCCAGAATAAAGACTACTTTTCCAAATTATGGGGATGGATAAATAACGGTGGTGCTCAGTATTTATTTCATTACTTGCTTAATTACGATTTATCTGGCTTTGATCCTCGCCGAGCTCCAATAACAAAAGCGTTACTGGAAGAGAAATTAGCTAACCTGAGCCCAATTCAGGAATTCATATACAATGAATTGTTAAGCGAAAAGCCTTTTAACGGTCAAGTTAGAATTGAAACAGTATCGTTAACTGAACAGTGCCAATATTGGCTTGAAAGGAATAACTATACATTTTCTGCGCCTCAGGTGAGGAGCGCTCTAGGAAAGCTTATGAATACACTTGAAGTAGTGGCCATTGGAAAAAGTGGTAGAGGTGCATACTACGAACTTCCAGATAAGGAGGATTTTCAACGGCGATTTGCCGTACTGTTGGGACATGAAGCCTCAGAAATTTTTTAATTTAAGTAGAAACCTATCCCACTTGTACCACGTTGGTAGAGGTGGGATAGGTCAATATAAAAAGATATTTTGTAGAATCTAAGAGGTTGCCCTTTGAATTGATAAATCAGTTATCAATTCAAACCTCAGTTAAAATAAATTAAGAGATTTAGTTTGTAATATGTTTGAGAGTCCGTTGCTGCTTGTTACGCTTTACTAATTTAATTGTGTAAACTCCAACTCGAATGATTTTGGCGATAAGGCAGCTTGCCAAATATTGGGGGCGAAATCGCTTTCAGCAATTATATTTAACAAAACTTCTTTGTCTTGGTAACTGATCTCTGAGCCCATATACACATTGGTAATTGTACTATCACTCAATAACAGCGACTCTCCATCATGAGGCAATGTCATTACATTTGGAACGAACATTATTCTGAACTCATTCTCATACTCCCAAGCTTTAGCTTTTACTAGTGCAGGCTTAAATGCTCTTTCATCCGAAGGTACTGGATAAGTGGCATGGGGGTACTCATTGCTGTATTCAACCTTGTATGCAAATGCGATGGGCATAATTGTGGCGTCAAATTCAATGCAAATTCCTTTATGTGAATTTGCATAATGAGACCAAAATAAAAGATTCACATTATCTGTCGTAAAGCAGCATATTCTCAATTCACCAAATGTTTTTTTAGTTGCATTTGCAATTGAGTTTTTTATGAAATTTGGATCTTTCATTGAATTACTGATCAAAATATCGGCATCTTTCCTTCTCATGCCATTTTTTCTAGCAACCTTTTTAAGATGGTCTCTTATCATTTTAGCTCTATTACCGGATTTACCAATTACAAAGTGAGGCTTTCCTTCAAAAGGGTCATTAAAGTCGGCCGGTAGAGAATGATATAATTTCTTTTTTATAAATAGATGCTCCAGAAATTCTGTATTCTCAGAGTTCACAGGCATGAAACGATAGAGGGAATGAATACCGCATTGTTCAGGCCATGGATGTATTTTTTTAAAATCCTCAATATTCAAATTTATTCCTTATAGCTTAGTTCTGCTAAGCGACGCGCGTTAGCGCCTCCTGTGGAGGCCGTTTTTGGCTGGAACGATACTTACGAAACTTGTTATATTTCATTTGCTTAGTGCGGACAACGGTATTGTAATATCTGTTGACCGATGATCATTTAAAAATTTTTGGCTAGTTGTTATAACCCAACCATTTTGATGGCTATTGGGCGCACCATATTCTTTGGCAACCTCAACTGGCACCTGAATAGCCTTCTTTATTACGCCACTGGCCTCAAATAAAATAACCACCAAAAAATCAAAGTCCCACGACCGAATAACATTTAACTGAGTTGATGATGAACCCTTAATTTTGCGAGACTTCACTTGATATAGGGTGCCATCGGGTGCCTCAATGTCAGCACTAGCACCAGAGATTTCTAGTAAGCGACCGCCGTAATGTTTATGAGCAAGATACTCGGCGTACTCGCCGACGATATTACTTGTACGGCCAAGAGCAATCGAAAGTTTATTAGAGTACTCGTTAAACTTTAGCCAGAGATCCTTTACATCTTCCATTGCATATCCTTGGAAATATAACGCCCCAATAAGGGGCTGATAATGCTTGGCTATGCTGAGAAGCGAAACGGAACCGAAGCCAAGCGTTAGCAGTCCCGTCACTTTATGCGCTCGTTAGGCGAATATACGGATAAAAGTGTTCTGTATCCACTTTTACAATTAATGGCTTGTTAAAATCATTATCAATATAACCATTTGTGAAAATAACTATGCGCCACTCATCTTGCTCAATGAAAGGTAATACAGGCTCTTTTCTTAATACGTCTGTGTTTAATGCGTTTAAGTAATGTGGCGGAACATCCGTCAAACCGAGTATTGCACCGTTTTTGTTTTGTGTTTGCATAAGAGCTGTATTTTGATAAGCAACTTGCCCAAACCTGTAACCAATAACATCAGTTACTTTTGAAGCTTCATAAAGAATTTGCGCACTGAGTTTCGACAATGATTTAATTCCGTAGGTATTACCTCCGAAGTCCTTTCTTTGTGCATTAGAAATGCTAGTCCCATGTAACGAAATAATGTAGTGCGGAACTATTTCCTGACCAACCTTGCCATCACCAGTGATATTGATAGTTACGTCATTGTCTGTTTTAAGCGACAACGGAAATTCAACATTTGAGGAATTAACACCTTCCCCTTTATCCACGCGAGCCGCATCTTCAATATTTTGATAGTATTTATTAGATCTCAACCATAATTCACCAGTATCAAGAGTGCTCTGATACAAATTCTCAGAAGTCGTTCTAAACAAAAGAGGAGAATTAAAATCGGTTTGAATATGTGACTCGGTCATTGATACGACTCCATTCGCCTAACGCCTCGTTAATAGGCAATAAAATAGTTGGCTAAAATTAGCGATAAAGGAGCAAAAGCCAACTGTTTTTTGTCCTTTTAAACGACTTGTGAGGCAATTTTTTAATTACTATTGAAAAAGAATGCCTTTCTAGCTTCATCGTCATGTAGATTATGTTTGGCTAAATGATGATGAGTTGCAGGAGCCGATTCTGAGTACAATTGGAAAGGTAACTCATCTATACATATTTCTGCAAATACAGCTGAAAAATCCTTTTCATAGCAATCTTGTAAAAGTTTTAAATTAGTTGATGGAAAACTATCCTTAAACTCTTTATTAAAATCAGGATAGAAATACCGGATCAGAGAAGCCTCAAACAAGGATATTCGTTCAGGCTCACTTGTATCAAAAAGTTTGTCTAAACCAGCCTTTATTCTTGAGCCATCATCTTGCTTTTGCGCTCTAGGGTTTAACATTGTTACTAATTGATTATTTGATTCTACAGATAAAAGCAATAGTGATAGCTTGTAGTTTTCAGGAACACCTTTGAGAGATATTTTTTGCAAAGTTTCATGTTTTTTAAGACGATCAAGAGCATTTCTCGAGCCGTCTTTTCCATATGCTTGACCAATGTATTTTACTTCAAAAAACATACTCTCAGAAACAAACTGAAGTAGTTTTTCTTGTGATATGGAGAACTTTTCTCCATCACTCCGCTCAAGGTAACTATAACCGTCTTGTTGGACTAGTTTATGATCTTCAGGAATTGGTAATTTTATCACCTTGATTTCATTCGCTACTTTGAGGGTGATTTCTAATTCACTACCTTGCTCAATGATATTTTCAATAGCTACATTAGGTAAATAACCTATTAAATAGATATGGCAATCCTTAATCACATGCTCATGTTGTGCTAAAAGTTCTTTGTCATATATAAACTCAGCTGGAAGTGTAAAATAACTTGAAGCATAGAGGCTCAAAGCGTGCTCTACATCGAACTCTTTTTGACCGAGCAAATCATTAAAAGAATCTTCCTTTACCATTGTGAATCCTTGTGCGAAATGTGACGAATTGCCTAACAGTATATTATGTTGCCAGCACAGTAATGTCGGGCTTTCAAAATACCTTGATTTTTTTATTAATATCTCACAAATTCAATAGCTTAAAAAGCAAATAAGTGAACGTATTTTATATTATTCAGCATTTACTGTGTCGGCTCAGTAATATCCTGCTTTATAAAATGCATAAATTTCATTTGTCACTAGAGTTGTAAACGCTTTTATGCATTCCGAGTGATTTACAAAGCAGGCTCAGGAATTTCGTCTATGTGTAGATGTAAGCGAAAGGGCGTAGATATAAAATCAGAGGTTATCAGGCTTAGATAGAGAATTTTTAATTGATTTCATTGTTCACCAAAAAACGATGCTTAAACTGATTATTTTGCTATAAAAGAGCTATAAATTATTTTTTGCATTGTGAGTTGTTAGTGGTTACTTATGTTGTATTCTCTGTAGAAATTGGTGGCCCCTCCCTGACTTGAACAGGGGACCTACCGATTATGAGTCGGGTGCTCTAACCAACTGAGCTAAGGGGCCATTAGGAAATGCTTTGATTTAGATAATAACCAAAAACGCTGGCAAGTATAAGGGCTTTTTTTTAGGATGTCACCACTTGCCCAAAAAAATCTCCCGCTTTTGGTTCGGTTGTCTAATTTATATACGCTTTCGTTAGTGTTTTGTTAACTTATGCCAGGTTAAATTTGCCTATTTCAGACTAATCTTACAGGCCTATTGGCGAATATCTTCTAATTTAATCATTAACATCGCCGCAAAACTTGCTACTATATAGAAGCTCGCGATAGATACAGATTCTAATAACAAAGGGAAGGTCGGTGACTGATTTTTTGCAAACCAGCAAAGCTTTCATCTTGGGTGTCGCATTTATTATCATGGCTCATATTGGCCTTGACTATTCTGCTGCGCGCTGGTCAATACCGGTCGATTCTGTGCAATATTCATTGCCTGTTCTGTTCGCAATTTCCCTCTTGCTTCCGGCCTATTTCAAACAAGCTCGAATTAGCTTCTTAACCATCATTGTTTCTGCCTATTATTATTTGCCAGAAACTGAGTTGGTGATCTCTGAGCCGCAATTGTATTTATATGGATTAGCAAGTTTGGCATGGTTATCGATGATCACCGAACGTGGTGTATTTAGCGGTCATGCTATAAAGCAAGTGCTGTTACTTGCTGCTACATTGGCTGCCGCTTACTTATGGCTATTCGCCAGTGCAAAACTGCAGCTGATTTGGCCGAAATTGTCCGGTGATGTGAGCAGTGTCTATCTACCATCTCTTATCGTTGGTTGTGTGGTTTTATGGCGTAATATGGCTCAGCCATCATTGTCGCAAACGGCCGTACTGGCGACCTATTTAATATGGTGTATTGCCCAATTTGAACTGGTTGTTTTTAACTGGTCAATTACCATGGCGATTTTGTGCTGTTATTATCTATTGGTTGTTATCGTCAATTCGTATTTTCTAGCCTATCGTGATGAGCTAACCGGATTACCGTCTCGCAGAGCGCTCAATCAATATGCCTCAACCCTCGGTAATACGTACGTGGTTGCAATGTTAGATATCGATCACTTTAAGAAGTTTAATGACACCTATGGCCATGATGTTGGCGATCAAGTATTGAAATTAGTGGCGACTAAAATTGCCAAAGTACGTCGTTCGGGTAAGGCGTTTCGTTATGGTGGTGAAGAGTTTTCATTGATATTTCCGCGTAAAAATAGCGAACAGGTTATGGCAGAGTTAGAGCGCATGAGAAAACTAATCGCGCACTACAAAATGGCTATTAGGCAACTTAACCGTCAGGGAAAACAAGATCGTAAAGGCTCAAAAGTCACGACCAAAACGGTGCACGTGACGGTCTCTATTGGAGTTGCTGTACATCAAAAACAAATGAGCTTTGATGACACCATTAAAATAGCCGATCAAGCCTTGTATAAAGCCAAAAAAGCTGGTCGTAATCGAGTCGTTGCGGCCTAGCTGAAAGATTTATATTTGTTAAAAGCGGTAGGTTAAACCTATGGCAAATTCAGCTTGTAGCCATAGCTTACTTGAACTTCTGATCAAACAGCCATTTTTACCTGAACAAAATATATAGCTGTCGCTATCAAAGAATGTACCGTAGCCACGAGCATCAAGACGGAGACTCAAACTATCACTAAACAAAAACTTCACACCGGCGCCTAAGTTGGCCGATATACGTGTTTCTGAATCTAAGGTCTTATCGCTAGGGTCAAGGTGCGCGACACCTAGGCCGCCGCCAATATGAAATGGTACTTTACCCTCAGAGATGGTCACGGTGCCGCCAATATGCAAGTAACTGACGCTGACCTCGGTATCCGCTAAATCAAATTCGACATCAAAATCAGTGACGCTGTGGCTAAACAGCAGCTCACCGGTACGATTGTAATCAAAGTTCCAACCCAAGATAACACCACCAGAGCCGGCATTATCAAAGTCTATTTCATAATATTCGGTTTCATCGATGCTTGCTTCATCGTCATCGTCTTCTTCATCGGGTTCGATATTATCTGAGGTACGATGACCACCGAAAAAGGTCAGTTCCCAATATTCTTCATATGATGCGGCGAAGGCTTGGCTGCTGTTAACACAAAGGCAAACTAATAGCCCTAAGAGTGGATACGTAAATTTCATAGATTCTTCTTATTGTTACCAACCAATCAGATAACGACTGCGCTTATCGAGCAATTTTTTGATCAGCACGGCGATAAGGTAGGAGATATAGATAACCACCATTGTAACGATAAAGGTGGTGAAGATATTTCCTTTGCCGGCTATTCCTAATAAATCTGGACTATCGTAAATCATCCACCAAGGTGTGGTGATCCACGGATGAATAAAGTAAATAGCAAAGCTGACTTCAGCCAACTTTTGTAAAAAGCCAATGCTAATGTGTTCGAACTTATTGAGAATGGCCAAGAGCACGAAGTTGATAAGCAGTTTTTGCGGCAGCATTAAATCCGGCACGGTGGCTTCAAAGGCGTCTTTATTTAACACCCCATGGCCAAAGTAGTAGGCTTGAATAAACGCCAAAGAAATGGCCGTTAACAGCATGATTAGCCAATATTTATCGATAAATGGGAACAGCTTGTCACGATGACGGGATGCCCACGCACCAATTAAATAGACCGGGAAAAAGTACACCAATGACTGGATGGCATTAAGATTAGATACTGGTCGATGCACGTACATGGCAATTAAGAATAATGGTACCGCGCTTAACAATAACCAATGTTTACGGATCATCAGCATCACCAAAGGGGACAAGGCAAATAACATCATGCCCATAGGTATATACCAATAAGCGGTTAACGCTCTGCCGGTAATAACATACCAAGCCGCTGCGGTGGATGTTTCGGTTATGTCCGCGTGAAGGTTGTGCAGGGTTGGCTCTGGTGCAGCGGTTAAATGCCAGATAATCCAAGGCAAGGACAGCAATATGTAGGGTAAAAATACATATTTGGTTTTGTTCTCCATGTATTTTCGGTAGTCCCAGCGATGATAAAATACATGGTGAAATAAGAAGCCAGAGATGAACACAAAAAATACCGTGCCGTTCATCATCAGGTTAAACCAGAACTTATCGGCTAAGGTAACGATTTCCCAACCGGCAGGACGATAACAATGCGCCATCACAATAAAAATAATGGCGATACCACGAAAGTGGTTGATGCTGTTGAGAAATTTTTTCTTTTCCGTTGAGTTCGTCACGATTCAAATCATTATTCTTGCTTTATAATCAGTATAATCCTAGTTACTGATTTTGCTCGAAAAATGCTGAAATAGTGGTGAACAGGCTGTTGCCCTAATAGATGGTACAGAGTATCTGTGCTCAGTGGCTTAGCTGGTATAAGATTTGTCGCCCATAAAAAAGCCCGCATTAGCGGGCTTTCAATTAGCTTTTTTGGCTTACGCGGTTTGGCGTTTATTCGCCGTCCAAGAAGCTCTTTAATTGCTCTGAACGAGACGGATGACGCAATTTACGAAGTGCTTTTGCTTCGATTTGACGAATACGCTCACGAGTAACGTCAAATTGCTTACCAACTTCTTCTAGCGTGTGATCGGTATTCATATCAATACCAAAACGCATTCTCAGAACTTTGGCTTCACGAGCGGTTAAACCGGCAAGAACTTCATGAGTTGCTGCTTTAAGGTTTTCCGTCGTTGCCGCATCAACTGGAAGCTCACCACTGCCGTCTTCAATAAAGTCACCTAAGTGCGAATCTTCATCATCGCCAATAGGTGTTTCCATTGAGATTGGCTCTTTAGCAATCTTCAATACTTTGCGAATCTTGTCTTCAGGCATCATCATGCGTTCAGCAAGTTCTTCAGGAGTAGGCTCGCGGCCCATTTCCTGTAGCATTTGTCGAGAAATACGATTCAGCTTGTTGATGGTTTCAATCATATGTACCGGGATACGAATGGTACGTGCTTGGTCAGCGATTGAACGGGTGATTGCCTGACGGATCCACCACGTTGCATAAGTGGAGAACTTATAACCACGACGGTATTCAAACTTATCAACCGCCTTCATCAAACCGATGTTACCTTCCTGAATCAAATCAAGGAATTGTAGACCACGGTTGGTGTATTTTTTGGCGATTGAAATAACCAAACGTAAGTTCGCTTCAACCATCTCTTTTTTCGCTCGACGAGCTTTCGCTTCACCGATTGACATGCGACGGTTGATGTCTTTGATACTTTGCACTGAAAGGTAGGTTTCTTCTTCCAGTTGATTAAGCTTGTGAATACAACGCTCAATATCAAAATCGACCATTTTCAATTTGTCTGAGTACGGTTTACCAGCGGCAATTTCACTTTCTAACCAATCAGTCTTGGTTTCGTTACCAGGAAAGATCTTAATAAAGTGTACTTTCGGCATACCCGCGCCAACCACACAGTGTTTCATGATCAGACGTTCTTGAACACGAACACGGTCCATAACGTCACGCATATTTTTCACTAAGCGATCGAATAATTTAGGTATTAGGCGAAACTCTTTGAATAATTCGGCGATGTCATCAATGGCTTGCACAGCATCTTTATGACCACGACCTTTTTTATCGATGATTTTATTAGCAACATCGTAAAGGCGGCGTAATTCAGTGAATTTTTCGCGTGCTTGCTCAGGACAAGGACCTGTGTCCTCTTCCTCTTCATCTTCCTCATCTTCTTCTTTCTTACCGTCATTGTCTTCGTCGGCAAGTTCTTCTTCAGAAAGCTCAGAACCAACGTGCGTTGCGGTAGGTGCAATTTCATCATCCGCATTCGGATCAGCAAATCCAATGATAATATCGCTTAAACGAATTTCTTCCGCTTCAAAGTTATCCCATTGCTCTAGCAAGTAATTAATTGCTGGCGGATACTCAGAAACGCTTCGTTGAACTTCGCGAATACCTTCTTCGATTCGCTTGGCGATGACGATCTCACCCTTACGAGTTAGTAGTTCAACTGTACCCATCTCGCGCATGTACATACGCACAGGGTCAGTCGTACGACCTATTTCACTTTCAACCGTAGCAAGTGCTTGAGCCGCGGCTTCCGCAGCGTCTTCATCGGTATTGGCTTCACTCATCATAAGTTCATCGGCATCAGGGGCGTTTTCAAACACCTGAATACCCATGTCATTGATCATGCGAATAATATCTTCGACCTGATCGGAATCTATGATGTCTTGTGGAAGGTGATCGTTTACCTCAGCGAAGGTTAAAAACCCTTGCTCCTTACCTTTAGTGATAAGTTCTTTAAGTCTAGATTGTGGGGCTTGATCCATTGACGAATGTCCACCTGTCTTGGCTATCAAAATACAAACAGTAAAGGACAAAATTATAGCAAGACGAAATAAGAAATTCCAGTTAAAGCTAGAGGCTTATTCAGCCTAGCTTTGCGCGTTGATCAGCGCTTGGAGTTCTTGTTTTTCCGACGAGTTTAATTGTCCCATACGGGCTTTTTGTAACAATAATTCGGTACGTTTTTCGACAAAACTGTTTATCAGTTTTTCCAGTATGTCGGTAAACACATGTTCTGCCGCATCGCCATCAATGTGGTGTTCCCACATCAATAACTTTGACAATATTTTTTCTTGTTCAGTTCCACGCCACATTTCAATCAACTGACTAGAGTTCATTTGTGGTTTTTGTTTGCATTGCTGCATGAGTTGTTTGAACAAGTCAATGCCGGGCATCTCGATTCGATCGAGTACGCTTAAATCATCGAGTACATTTACTAAATGGGGATGCTCAAGCAATAATGCAATAGCTAATCTCACCGGAGTTACTTTTGCGGTGGTTTTTTTTGCATTTTTTGTCACATTACGGGCTTGGTTTTGATTCAATCGCTCTAATTGTTGCTGCGAGCCGGAGCCAAATTTATTGGCTAACTCATTAACAATTGAATCTTTTAACACACTGTCTGGTAGTTTTTGCAAATACGGTTGAAATGTTTCAACTAAGGATGCTTTACCTTCGAGCGAATTGATATCTACTTGCTGCATTAAATGATCGAATAAAAACTGCGATAACGGGGTTGCGGTATCAAGTAATTTCTCGAAAGCTTGCTGACCCTGTTGGCGAATTAGAGTATCTGGATCTTCACCATCGGGAACAAAAACAAACTTCAAGCTAATGCCGTCACGCACCAAAGGCAGAGCATTTTCCATGGCTCGCCAAGCCGCATCGCGACCAGCTTTGTCGCCATCGTAGCAGCAAATAACTTCTTTAACGGTACGGAACATGGTTTGCAATTGCTCAGTTGAAGTCGACGTACCTAATGACGCCACCGCATACGGAATACCATGTTGCGCTAAGGCAACAACGTCCATATAGCCTTCAACCACCACCAAACGCTGCAGGTCTTTGCAATACTTCTTCGCTTCGTAAAGGCCATAGAGTTCCTGGCCTTTATGATAAATTCGGGTTTCTGGCGAGTTCAGGTATTTCGGCGTTCCATCTTGAATCACTCGACCACCAAAACCAATTACTCGGCCTCGCTTGTCTTTGATTGGGAACATTAAACGACCACGAAATCGATCGTATGGGCGATTTTTATCGCCTTGAATCGCCATGCCTAAATCCACCAGTTGTTTTTGACTTTGACTGGCGTTACCAAACACCTTCATCATGTCGTCCCAACTGTCTGCTGAGTAGCCTATTGAAAATTGCTTGGCGACTTCACCCGTTAAGCCACGGCCTTTAAGGTATTCGATAACCATGGCAGAGTCAGCGTGTTGGCGCAGATTTTTCTGATAAAACTGGCTGATCTGACCAAGCAATTCATAATCATCTTGTTTTTGTCTGTGCGCCAGTTGTGCTTTTTTCAGTTCAGCAGGACTTTGATGGGTTTGCTCCCGCTCAACTTCCATACCGTGAAAGCCGGCAAGCTCTTCGATGGCATCGACAAACTCAAGTCTATCGTATTCCATAACAAAACTGATGGCATTACCGTGCGCACCGCAACCAAAGCAGTGATAAAACTGCTTGTCGCGAGAGACGGTAAACGATGGGCTTTTTTCGCTGTGAAATGGACAACACGCTTGATAATTTTTACCGGCTTTTTTTAATGGCACGCGCGACTCAACCAGTTCGACTATGTCGGTACGAGCGAGTAGATCATCAATAAAGGAGCGTGGGATTAATCCTGCCATGTTCTGTAATTATTATCTGCTGATGTGTTATTCAGGGGAAAAGTTACTATAACAAATTCGTCTTTCAATAGACAATCGTTGTCGACACACTGTGGTGAATATTTAGCAATTAGCAAAAAAAAACCGCACCTAAGAGTGCGGTTTTTATATCAACTAATTTGACTTATGCATTCAATGCAGCACGTACCTGACCACTTACTTGGCCAAGATCAGCACGTCCTTGCATTTTCGGCTTTAACACGCCCATCACTTTACCCATGTCAGCCATTGAAGCGGCACCGGTGTCGGTAATAGCTTGCTCGATCAGTGCTTTGATCTCGTCAGCCGTTAGTGCTTGCGGAAGAAACTCTTCCAAAACGACAGTTTCAGCTAGTTCGCTGGCAGCTTGTTCAGGACGACCGCCATCGGTGTACATGGCTGCAGATTCTTTTCGTTGCTTGATCATTTTGGTGATCAAGGCAATGATGTCGTCGTCGGTCACGTCTTTTTGACCGTCAATTTGCGCCTGCTTAATAGCTGACAACGCCATACGTATTACGCCAAGACGAGGTTTGTCTTTAGCACGCATGGCGTTTTTCATTTCGTTGCTGAGTTGTTCAAACAAACTCATAATTTAAGCGATTATGCCTAAAGTCTTAGTATAAACGAACGCGACGAGCGTTTTCGCGAGCAACTTTCTTCGCGTGACGCTTAACTGCAGCCGCTTTTTTACGCTTACGTTCCCAAGTCGGCTTTTCGAAAGATTCGCGACGACGAACTTCAGAAAGGATACCTGCTTTTTCACATGAACGCTTAAAACGACGTAGAGCTACATCAAACGGCTCGTTTTCTCTTACTTTAATTACTGGCATTGTGCCTCTCACCTCTAGTGAATACTGTTGACCCGATATACAAATAATCGTGTCTGATTAAAAATGGTGCAGCATTTTAATCCGATCCATTCACCAATGTAAAGGCTTAAATGGTTTTTTATTGAAAAGCTGTGGTGAAAAAACTAATTGGGAGTTAAAATTGCTCCGCTTACGGCAATGTGCTGTAAAATTAATGTTAATTCTGCCAATGGAATCTTAGATTTATGCGAATTTTAGGTATTGAAACCTCATGCGATGAAACCGGTATTGCCATTTATGATGAACAGCAGGGCATTATGGCCCATAAGCTGTATTCTCAAATCGAAGTGCATGCCGATTATGGTGGTGTCGTACCTGAATTAGCATCACGTGATCATGTGCGCAAGACCATACCATTAATTAAAGAAGCATTAAAGGAAGCGGGACTGTCACCAGCGGATTTAGATGGTGTTGCTTATACTGCCGGCCCTGGTTTGGTCGGTGCCTTATTGGTGGGTTGCTCAATAGGTCGCTCATTAGCCTACGGTTGGAACCTACCAGCGGTGCCTGTGCATCATATGGAAGGTCATTTATTGGCGCCTATGTTGGAAAACGATGTACCAGAGTTTCCATTTATTGCCTTATTAGTGTCTGGTGGCCACACCATGTTGGTTCGTGTCGACGGGATTGGCCAATATGAAATGCTAGGTGAGTCGGTTGATGATGCGGCGGGTGAAGCGTTTGATAAAACCGCTAAGTTACTTGGTCTTGATTACCCAGGTGGCCCGGTGTTAGCAAAAATGGCGGAAGCTGGCCAGCAAGGCCGTTATAAGTTTCCGCGACCGATGACCGACAGACCTGGCCTTGATTTTAGTTTCTCAGGCTTAAAAACTTTTGCTGCAAATACCATTCGCGATAATGACAGCAGCGATCAAACCAAAGCGGATATTGCATATGCTTTCCAAGAAGCGGTTGTCGATACCTTAGCGATTAAATGCAAACGTGCATTACAACAATGTGGTTTAAATCGATTGGTTATCGCCGGGGGCGTAAGTGCGAATACGTCGTTACGTGAAAAGCTGGCGGCGACCATGCAAAAGTTGAATGGCAAGGTATATTATCCTCGCCCAGAATTTTGTACCGATAATGGTGCGATGATAGCCTTTGCTGGTATGCAACGTCTTAAATCCGGTGTCAGCGCTGATTTGACTTTTAAAGCCAACCCGCGTTGGCCTTTAGATACATTGCCACCAGTCTAGTTAAGCGTGGCAACATTTTAGACTTTGTCTTCTTTGCCTTTTATTAGGCGCATGATGTTGTCACGGTGTCTGAATATGATCAGTACCGACAACATAGTTACCGAATTGGTATACAGCGGTTTTATAATAAAGGTATATAGTGGCGCTAATGATACGGTGACAATTGCCGCTAATGACGAGTAGCGGCTGAATTTGACGATCAAGCCCCAAGTGATGATTAGCGCAATTGCCATTATCCAGCTAATCGGCGCTAACGCACCAAAGGCGGTCGCTACGGCTTTACCACCTTTGAAATTAAAAAATATTGGATACATATGGCCAAGGCAGGCAGCGATGGCGATAAAGCCAAGGTGTAATGGTTCGACCCCGAGTTTATAAGCACCCCACACCGGAACCATTCCCTTTAACACATCAAACAACAATACCGCTGCCGCGGTTGCCTTATTACTCATGCGCAAAACATTAGTGGCGCCTGGGTTATTAGAACCTTGTGTTCTTGGGTCGGGTAAGCCTCGTAAGCGGCATATTAATACGGCACTGGAAATGGAGCCAAACAAATAGGCGACAATAACAATGCAAATTGTCATAAACAACGGACGGTCTCCTATTTTGTATGGTGATTATCTTTGTTTGTTTTTTGAACAAAGCGTTTATTGTGCCATTCTAACAACACAATGAGTGGTTTTTCCATATAACATTAGGGTAAAATTGTGTTTTTGTTAATAAGAGTGCTAAGTCAGCATGGATATCGTCTTTATTGAAGGTCTGAAAATAGACACTACTATTGGCTATTATGATTGGGAAAAAACCATCAAACAGCCGCTTATCTTTGATCTGCAAATGGGCTGTGACATTCGTGCTGCGGCGTCTGGTGATGAACTGGCCAAAACCCTTGATTATGCGCAAATCTCCAATGAGATTGAAACCTTTGCCAATGCTAAAGTTGTTGATTTATTAGAAACTTTGGCAGAAAACCTAAGTCAGCATTTAATGCAAACCTTTCAAATAAAATGGCTCAAATTAAAAATCAATAAACCAGATGCGGTTGCCAATGCCAGTGGTGTTGGCGTCATTATTGAAAGAGGCAGTAAAGCTTAATGGCTCAGGTTTATATTTCAATTGGCAGCAATATTGATCGCGAAAACCAAATTATTTTGGCGGCTCGCGCTTTATATAGTGAATTTGATAATGTGGTGTTGTCATCGGTATATGAATGCGAACCCGTGGGTTTTAGCGGTGAAAATTTTTATAACTTAGTCGCCAAAGTTGAAACCTCAAAGTCACCCGAGTACATTGGCGCGCTGTTAAAGTCGTTGGAAAAGCAGCATGGTCGAGTTGATTTTTCTAAGAAATTTAGCCCTCGTAAGATGGATTTAGATATTTTATTGTATGATGATTTAGTGATGGATGAACCGGTGCAGTTGCCCCGTGATGAAATCCCATTAAACGCCTATGTTTTGCAACCACTGGCTGAGTTAGCGCCAGATGAGATTCACCCGGTATTGCAAAAAAGCTATCAACAAATTTGGCAAGAGTACGATAAAAGCCTACAGTATCTAACGCGCGTAGAATTTACATGGCCTGAATTACGCTAGCAGCAAAGCCTAAGCCGTGAAAAGTTAGCCTCTTAAATGAAGGCAAAACGGCGACAAAATAATAACAAAGGAACGCTCTTCTTAGCATGTCTACTATTGAAACCATTATCTTGGCATTGATTCAGGGACTCACCGAGTTTTTGCCAATCTCCAGTTCTGCTCATCTTATTTTACCGTCACAACTGTTAGGCTGGGTTGACCAAGGTTTGGCGTTTGATGTTGCGGTCCATGTCGGCACCTTGTTGGCTGTGGTGCTGTATTTTCGCAAAGAAGTAGGCAGCATGCTGTTTGCCTGGACTGATAGTGTTATTCATAAAAAACACAGTTTTGATGCGACATTAGCCTGGTGGATTATCTTTGCCACCATTCCTGCCGGATTGTTTGGTTTATTCGGTAAAGACTTTATTGAAGAGAATTTACGTAGTGCCGCTGTGATAGCCTTTACCACGATTGTATTTGGTTTGTTGCTGGGTTTTGTCGATATCAAAGGCAAGCAAAACAAACAAATCGAACACTTAGGCTTTAAAGGGGCAATGTTGGTTGGTTTAGCACAAGCCACGGCATTGATTCCTGGTACCTCGCGCTCAGGCATCACCATGACCATGGGTATGATGCTTGGCTTAACACGAGATGCCGCCGCTCGTTTTTCGTTTTTATTATCCATTCCTGCCATTGCCATGGCCGGCAGTTATTTGACTTTAAAGCTGATTCTTGAAGCGAATGGGGTTGATTGGCAAGCAATAGCCCTTGGTGCGATAGTTGCGTTTGTTAGTGCATACACTTGCATTCATTATTTTCTGATTCTACTCGATAAGTTGGGCATGATGCCGTTTGTGATCTATCGCTTAATACTAGGCGTTTTTTTACTTTGGTTTATTGTTTAGGGTTTTAACAGCTAATAACGCGAAGAGCTAAGTACTAAGTGTTATAACAGCAAAAAGCCAAGCACTAACCGTGCACTGGTTCGGATAGTAAACCTTGAGATTGCAGCGTTGGAATGTCAATTTTCGGACATCGGTCGACTATCATATCGATACCATATTGCTGCGCTAATGCTTGTGCATCGGCATCAATAACGCCCAATTGTGTCCATATCTTTCCGATTGCCAATGTATGACACTGTTCAACAATATCGGCTAAATACTTAGGCAATCTAAACACATCTACCATATCGATAGGCTCGCTAATGTTGGCAACAACGCCGGCAAGAGATGCGAATACCGTCTCATTGTGCAAGGTTTGCCCTGCTAATTGTGGGTTAACCGGTAAGACCCTATAGCCTTGTTTTTGCAAGTACGCCATCACGCGATGGCTGGCACGTTGCGGTTTGTCGCTGGCGCCGATCAAAGCGATGGTTTTTACTTGCTTAAGAGTATCAATAATATCCTGCATGGTGTTTTCGCTAATATTTTAGTTAACGCGTTTATTTTAGTTGGCTAATTTAACGGTACGCTGCAGTTAGTTTAGAACATGCCTGGCTTTTACGGACGTAACTGCTGCACGAGTTCTAACCTTTTATTATAAATGGCCTGTTTGATCGCCAATCCTTGCAAGCCTTGGGCTACATACTCTTTTGCGTTTACCGTTAAACACGTTTGCATCACATGCCTTAAGTAATCCGCTTGTGGGTAGGCTGAGTCTTCGAGCCCCGTGCGGCCTCGAGCATCGGCTTCACATGCCAATAAAAACCACTCAAATTGCTCTTTTTTACGCCAAGCATCGAGTTTATCAAACAGGCTTAGTATGGTGCTGGGTTTGAGCTCAAGCGCTCGATGACAATGCAAGTGAAATTCACACACTTTAAGGCTTAATTCTTTAATCTGATTCGGTACTCGAAACGCCTCACACACCTGTTCTACCAATGGTAGACCTGCCTTTTCGTGGCCGCGATGGCTTGGCCAGTGTTTTTTAGCTGTCAGTCCTTTGCCTAGATCGTGACATAAGCTGGCAAATCGTACCGCTAAGTCATCACTTAAGCGCACTGATTGTTGCAATACCATTAGTGTATGTACGCCAGAATCTATTTCTGGGTGATGCGCTGGTGGGTTCGGTACGCCCCATAGCGCATCCAAACTAGGCCAAATAACTTTTAAGGCACCGCAATCACGCAACACTTGAATAAAAACATCAGGATCGTGTTCGAGTAGCGCTCGAGACATTTCTTTCCAGACTCTGTCCGCCGTTAGATGATTTAATTCGCCAGACTCTGCCATTTGTTGCATTAAGGCGTTGGTTTCGTCAGCTACCTTAAAGCCCAAATGATGATAGCGTGCGGCAAAACGAGCAACCCGTAGTACCCGTAAAGGGTCTTCAGCAAAGGCAGAGGAGACATGACGCAGTAATTTTTTTGCTAAGTCTTGTTGGCCACCATACGGGTCAAAAATTTGCCCTTGTTGGTTTTGTGCCATGGCATTGATGGTGAGATCGCGGCGGATCAAGTCTTGCTCAAGTGTGACATCGGGTTCGGCATAACACGTAAAGCCGGTATAGCCTTTGCCTTGCTTGCGTTCGGTGCGTGCTAGCGCGTATTCATCTTTGCTAATCGGGTGGAGAAAAACCGGAAAGTCCTTGCCGACTTGTTTAAAGCCAAGTTGCAACATGGTATCGCGACTGACACCGACCACTAGGTAATCGTGTTCATGTACATCACGGCCGAGTAGCGTATCGCGCACTGCGCCGCCAACCAGAAAGGTATTTTCAGCAATGGCATCCAGATTTGCTGTCATGGGAGTAAAATGGCACTAATTTGTTGATTGTTTGTAAGTGTATCGCACTTTTCACCAGCAAAATAGCGGCAAATTTTGACTTATCAGTGATGTTTGGTTAGCGTTTGAGGTAATCGACATTAAAAATAACATCATGAATCAAAATTATCTGCAATATTTCGGTCTGAGCGAAGCGCCTTTCTCCATCGCTCCTAACCCTGACTACCTGTATATGAGCCCTCGCCATAAAGAGGCTTTGGCACATCTGACCTATGGGTTTGGCGAAGCTGGTGGCTTTGTTATGTTAACGGGAGAGGTAGGTACCGGTAAAACCACGGTATCAAAACGCTTGCTGAGCCAATTACCGGCGAATACACAAGCGGCGTTTATCCTAAACCCAACGTTGTCTGCATATGAATTATTGGCGACCGTCTGTGACGAGTTGTCGATTAAGTACAGTGATGGCGCAACACTCAAACATCTTACCGATGCGATATTGAATCATCTATTGGAAAACCATCAACATGGTCGCAATACACTGTTGGTGATTGATGAAGCCCAGCACCTTGAGCCTCAGGTATTGGAGCAACTGCGTTTACTGACCAATCTTGAAACCCATACCAAAAAGCTACTGCAGGTTATTTTAATTGGTCAGCCTGAATTACAAGAGTTACTAAAACGTAAAGATTTACGTCAATTGGCACAGCGCATTACCGCTCGTTATCATCTACTGCCACTAAGTTTTAATGAAACCCAGCAATATATAGAGCATCGATTGACGATTGCCGGCAGTAACCGACCGATATTCGATAAATCGGCGGTTAAATTGATTCAGAAAATATCAGGTGGTGTACCTAGGCTGATAAATGTATTGTGTGATCGCTCATTACTTGGCGCTTACGCAGAGCATCAAACCCATGTTGATAAACGCTTAATTGGCGCTGCCGCCAAAGAAGCACTCAACATGGATACAAAAAAATTTAGCCCATGGCAAACAACTTGGGCCAAGGCTGCTATGTTTAGTGCCTTCGTGTTGATACCGGCAGCAATTGGTGCGGTTTTAGGTGAGCAACAACTTAACCGTGAAAAGCAGTTGTTTGCGGTCAGTGAACAACGCCTTAAGGTGTTTAATGATGAGCAACTGAATCAACAGCGCAGTTATATCAGTAATACCCTGATAAACAGCAGTCGCGAGTTGAATACGGCGTTTACCGAATTATATCGTCAATGGCATATCGATTATATTGCTAGTGATAAAAACGTCTGTGCAGCCGCGCAAGAATTTAATTTACAGTGTCATTGGTTTAACGGCAGTTTTGAAATTTTATTGGCGTTAGGCCATAAGTCGATCATTGCCTTTTACGACGAAAACGGCGTGCCTTTTTATGGTGTCGTTGACGGCAAAACCAATACCGGCAGTAATGACGTATTAAACGTTAATTTTGCTGGTAATACGGTATTACTTAATAAAAACTTTGTTGCCCGTCGCTACAATCAACAAGCGGTATTGTTATGGCAACCGCCAGCAGAGTATGTCGACAACCTCAGTGAGGATGATAGCCCATCATTATTGTTATGGAGTGAGCAGCAATTGGCGAAAGCGCAGGGTCGACCGGTTCGTCAACTCAATAAACAAGATGCATTGTTTAGCAACCAACTGGCACAGTTCAAACGCATCAAGAGTGGCGAGACATTAACCGACATTGAAACTGCAATTGCGTTAAGTAGCTTTCAATATCAATTGCCAACTTCGATTGACGCGCAAGACGCGGCTAATGTTGTTGATGATTCAACCGCACAAGTAGAGGGAGAATAGGTCATGTCATTTATTTTATCCTCATTACAAAAAAACGATAACCAAGCCGACAATAAGCAAGATACAGTGCCATCGCTGGCAGCGGATGACTTGCAAAAAGAGTTGCAGCAACCTGGGCAAGCAACGGCAGTAGACAGCGAAGGTGTCAACTGGCAAAAACCTATGTTTGTGATGGTGATTATTGTGTTAAGTGGGGCGCTCGGTTATTTCTTTATGGGCGGTATGCAAGCCTATCAATTAACGCAACAACGCCAATTATTAGAGCAACAACTTAGTCAAACAACCGCGGCTGAGCCCGAAGAGTTGATTAGCCTTAATGTGAATCAACCAATGCACGCACATTTTATCGATGGCGCGGCGTTTAATCAGCAAATGCGTGAGCAACGACTTGCCAATGTTGAACAAAAACGAGCTGAACAAGCATTATTGGCAAAACAGCAAAGCGATCGCATTGCCGCGGAAAAACAAGCGCAAAATCAGCAATTGCAGCAGCAAATCAAATCTTTATTAGCTCTGCAAGACAAACAAAACCAGCAAGCACAAGTGACAAACAGTAATCGTGCTGAACCTGCGCCTGTAGTTGAGGAGCCAAAGTTTTCGCTGAATACCGATGAGTTGCAAGGTGTTGACCCTAAATTATTGGCTGCCGTCGAGAATGCGTTGAATGAGACCATGACAGCGCAGAGTGGTGCAGAGCCGGTCGCCGAACAAAAGCCGGTGGAACGCGTTAAACCATTGGGACAAATGCCTAGTTGGCTGCATAATGAATTACCGGAACTGGTGTTTTCATTGCATATGTATACCTCCGATTCTGCCACCAGCTGGGTTCGTCTCAACGATAAAGACTATTATACCGGTAATGTTACTCAAGAAGGCATCACCATCGAGCGTATCGAGCCACAATTGGTGATCATGCAGTACAAAGGCATGCGCTTTAGTATGCAGGCGCTATCGTCATGGTAGGGCTGTATGGCTCTGCTAGATAGGGTGTCTAAGCAAACCATCTAAGCAAATCGTGCATGCAAACGTATAAGTAAACGTCTAGGCAAACCACTTTAGGCAACGTGTCATTGTCGCCACTGTGCCTAGGTAAAGACATGAAAATAAAAAAGAGAGCGAATAAGCTCTCTTTTTTTGTTTTCGGATTATGGTTTGAAGATTAAGCTATTGCCAAGCGGGTAGCGCTTCTTCATAGGCTTTGATCTTATCTTTCTTTTGTAAAGTCCAACCAACCGCGTCAATACCGTTTTGTAGGCAATACCGTTGAAATTCAGTCAAGCTAAACGGGTATTGGCTATTTCCGTGCTTTACCGTCATGCTGGTTAAATCAACGGTCAATTGCAGTTCAGATTGGTGATAGTCAGCAAATAAGCTATCTATAACATCAGCGGCTAACACAACAGGGACCATACCAATGTTGATGCAGTTGCCAAAAAAGATGTCGGCAAAGCTCGGTGCTATAACAACTTTGAAGCCAAACTCTTGAATCGCCCATGGCGCATGCTCACGAGATGAGCCACAACCAAAGTTTTCCCGTGCCAATAACACGCTGGCACCGGCACTTTCCGGTTTGTTTAAGACAAAATCTGGGTTCGGCTCGGTACCATCGTAATCAAGATAGCGCCAGTCATGGAACAAATGTTCGGCGAAGCCAGTGCGTGTGGTTTTTTGCAAAAACTGTTTTGGAATGATTTGATCGGTGTCAATATTGGCACGATCCAATGCAACAACCTTACCGGTGTGACTTGTAAACTTATCCATTGTTAACTCCTAAACACTGACTTCTGTAAAATGACCGGCAACAGCGGCCGCTGCGGCCATTGCTGGGCTAACAAGATGGGTGCGCGCACCACGTCCTTGACGACCTTCAAAGTTACGGTTGCTGGTTGAAGCACAGCGATCACCTTCGCTTAGTTTGTCATCGTTCATACCCAAACACATCGAGCAACCTGGCAGGCGCCATTCAAAACCCGCGTCAGTAAAAATTTGCGCCAGACCTTCCTGTTCTGCTTGTTGCTTAACTCGATAAGAGCCTGGTACGACAATGGCGGTGACACCGCTGGCGACTTGCTTACCGGCAATAACTTTGGCAGCAATTCGCAAATCTTCTATGCGAGAGTTAGTACATGAGCCAATAAAGACGTTATTAACACTGATGTCGCTGATTTTTGTGCCAGGAGTTAAATTCATATAGCTTAATGCGTTAACACAAGATTCACGCTCAACCGGATCACTAAACTGCTCTGGTGCAGGCACAACATCATCAATCGCTGCAACTTGACCAGGGTTCGTGCCCCAAGTGACTTGCGGTTTAATGCTAGCAGCATCGATTGTGACAACATGATCAAATGTCGCATCGGCATCGGTTTTTAATGTTTGCCAATCATTAACCGCTTCCAACCAAACACCGCCTTTAGGGGCAAACTCTTTATCACATAAGTAATCAAAGGTGGTTTGGTCAGGGGCAATTAAGCCCGCTTTGGCGCCAAACTCGATACTCATATTACATACCGTCATGCGCTCTTCCATGGTTAAATCACGAATCGCCTTGCCGGTATATTCCACCACGTAGCCTGTTGCACCAGCGTGACCGACTGCGCCAATAATCGCTAAGATAATATCCTTGGCGGTAATACCGTGTTGAACGTCACCGGTAACGTGGATGTTCATGGTTTTGGCTTTGTTTTGACGCAAGGTTTGTGTCGCTAACACATGCTCAACTTCTGAGGTACCGATACCAAATGCTAATGCACCGAATGCGCCATGAGTCGCGGTATGTGAATCACCACATACGATCACTTGGCCTGGTAAGGTTAGGCCAAGCTCTGGACCAATAACATGAACGATACCTTGGTTTTTGTGACCCATGCCATAGAGCTCGATGCCAAATTCTTGACAGTTTTTCTCTAACGTCTTTAACTGGTTAGCGGCATTTTCACCGGCGGCATCAATGTCACAGCTTTTCGTGGAAATGTTGTGATCCATGGTCGCTATGGTTCGCGTCGGACTGTGCACAGGGCGATTATGAAACGCTAAGTTTGCAAACGCTTGCGGTGAGGTAACTTCGTGTACCAAATGACGGTCGACAAAAATTAGCGGTGTTTCGCCTTGAACAGCTTCAATTAAGTGACGCTGCCATAACTTTTCATACAAGGTGGTAGCCATGATGTTGTATAACTCCTTTACGACTATATATTAGCGGCAATAAAATCGCCGATTTCGGCTGTTGTTTTAGCGTTGCTGCGATATTCGCTGGCCAGTAGGTCGGCGCTTAGCATACCTTCGTTCAAGGCTTTGGCAACGGCACTTTCTACGGCATCGGCAGCGTCAGGTTGATTTAGGCTGAAACGTAACATCAACGCCGCTGATAATATTTGTGCGATTGGGTTGGCAACCCCTTGACCGGCAATATCTGGTGCTGAACCACCTGCAGGCTCGTACATGCCAAAGTTGTCTTGATTTAAGCTCGCTGACGGTAGCATACCCATTGAGCCGGTGATCATGGCGCAGATATCCGACAAGATATCGCCAAATAGGTTAGGGCATAACATCACATCAAATTGTTCAGGATCTCGCACAAGTTGCATCGCCGCATTATCAACATACATATGCTCTAATTGCACATTAGGGTATTCGCTGGCGACTTCCTCAACCACTTGACGCCATAATTGGCTGGTGGCCAAAACATTGGCTTTGTCTACGGATGTGACTTTGTTGTCACGTTTACTGGCGGCGTCAAACGCTAAATGGGCAATGCGTTTAATTTCGCGACGAGAATACAACATGGTATCAAAACCGGTTTCGTCGTCACCGCTACCTTTACGGCCTTTTGGCTCACCAAAATAGATATCGCCGGTTAATTCGCGTATCACTAACACATCAAAACCCGGTGCGGAAATATCACCACGTAGAGTTGATAAAGACGCCAGTGCCGGTTGTAATGTCGCAGGGCGCATATTACAAAATAAGTCAAAATGCCCACGCAGCCCCAGTAACGCACAACGCTCTGGTTGTTCGGTAGGTGGGAGGCTGGCCCATTTAGGCCCGCCGACACTGCCAAATAAGATGGCATCGGCTTGCTCACAACCTTGCAAGGTTTGTTCAGGTAACGCGTTGCCGTGCAAGTCGATGGCGGCACCACCGACATCAAAATCTTCCATTTCCAGGTTCAATTGAAAACGACTGGCGACTGCATCGAGTACCTTTTTGGCTTCCACCATGACCTCTGGGCCAATACCATCTCCTGCCAATACTGCTATTTTTGCCATTTCAATTAAACTCCTTGAATCTTCTGTTGTTGATGTGCCTGTTGCTTTAAAAACGCGACTTTTTGCGCTCTAGCAATACTGTTTAAGGCGTTGATTAACGCTTTCGCTGACGCTTCAATGACGTCGGTTTCAATGCCGTAACCATGAAAGTTGCGACCTTGGTAGTTTACCACCAAATCGGCTTGACCTAGACCGTCTTCACCTTCACCTTTGTTGGATATTTTGTAATCTGAGACTTCAAATTCGATGTCGACTGCTTGTTTGATGGCTCTATACAATGCATCGACCGGGCCATTACCTGTCGCCGCTTGCGTTTGTACCTCATCATTACAACGGATCTTAATACTGGCGGTGGCGAACTCACCACTGCCAGAGTGCACACTTAAGTATTCGATTTTGTATGCATCACTCTGATCGCGCTGTTGCTTATCAAACAACAAGGCTTCTAAATCTTCATCAAACACTTGGCCCTTTTTATCGGCCAAGGCTAAGAAATCTTGGTACAGCTCTTCTAAATTAAAATCAGTTTCTTGATAACCCAACTCTTGCATCCGATGTTTAATCACATGCCGGCCACTGCGCGATGTTAAGTTAAGTTTGGTTTTGCTGATGCCGACGCTTTCTGGCGTCATGATTTCGTAGGTGTTGGCGTGCTTTAACATACCATCTTGATGAATCCCTGAGGAATGACTAAACGCATTACTGCCGACAATTGCTTTGTTTGGCTGTACTGGCATATTACAAATTTGGCTGACCAACTTGGAGGTACGGGCTATTTCTTTGTGATTGATGTGGGTATTAAGGCCAAGTAAATCGTTGCGAGTTTTTAAAATCATTGCCACTTCTTCTAAAGAGCAATTACCTGCGCGTTCGCCGATACCATTGATGGTGCATTCAATTTGTCTGGCGCCGGCTTGCACAGCGGCGACAGAGTTGGCGACGCTTAAGCCTAAATCATTGTGACAATGCACTGAGATGACCGCTTTGTCGATATTGGGCACGCGATTAAACAAGTCGGTAATAATGCCGCCAAATTCATGTGGCAAGGTATAACCCACCGTATCGGGAATATTGACCGTGGTCGCGCCTGCATCAATCGCAGCTTCGACCATTCGGCATAGGTTGTCTTTTGGTGTACGACCAGCGTCCTCGCAAGAAAATTCAACATCGTCGGTAAATTGGCGGGCAAACTTTACTGCATCAACAGCCATATCTCGCACGTCGCTAAAATCTTTGCGCAGTTTTTGTTGCACATGCACGTCTGAAGTGGAGATAAAGGTATGAATTCTGAATGCATCAGCAACACTCATGGCATCTGCGCACGATTGAATATCGGCTTTTACCGCTCTGGATAGGCCACACACTCTAGAGGTGGTTAAGGTTTTGGCAATGGTTTGCACCGATTCAAAATCGCCAGGTGATGACACCGGAAAACCAACTTCCATGATATCGACCCCTAAGCGCTCGATCGCTAGAGCGATTTGCAGTTTTTCGTGTACCGACAAACTGGCGATCAAAGCCTGTTCGCCATCGCGTAAGGTGGTATCAAAAATTATCACGTTATCACTCATAGCTGGTCCTTTACTCATCTTGAGGTATTGCTGTTCACGTTAATTAAAGCCGTTAAACGAAAAAACCCGCAGTATTATGTGCGGGTTTTTTCGTTTAACTGGTTTGTTTTAATGCACCAATAAACGCCCGCGGCCAAAAGGTAGCAGGAGAATCAGTAATAAAGTTGCACTAAAATACTTATTCATAAAAATAGGGTTTTTATTCTAAAACACGTTATTGCTTAACATTAGAGCCTTTACTTGACGCTGTCAACCGAAAAATATTGGTTTTTGAGTACAAACCTCTATATCGGTTTTTTGTTGCTGGCAACGATTCCATAGTTGCGACCCTGTGATACACTTAACACATTCAAATTCATAAGCTTTTGGGGGTAATTTGACCACCAACAACAAATATTTGTTCTATGTCACTTTATCTTACTCATTTAGTGTCTTAAGACCGATCGAACAAGAATTGCAAAAACGCGGTCACCAAGTGGCGTGGTTTATACCCGATGGCGCAGAAGCGGAAGGCTTTATTGATGCGGCAGATAATCGCTTGCTCGACATGAAAGCGGTCAAACAATATAACAGCGATGCGGTACTCGCACCGGGTAACTATATCCCTGATTTTTTCCCTGGAGTTAAAGTGCAAGTGTTTCATGGCTTTGATTCGGGTAAGAAAAATAAGTTTAATATTCGCGGTTTTTTTGATTTGTACTGTACTCAAGGGCCAAATATTACCGAAGCCTTTAATGCAATTAATGACGGTACCTGCGAAGTGGTTGAAACCGGTTGGGCAAAGCTTGATCCCTTGTTTACTGAGCATGCCGATACGCAAAGCTATCGCACCGACAAACCATTAATATTTTATGGTCCAACATTTTCGCCAAAACTGACCAGTACCTATGATTTGTATGAACAAATCAAGCGTCTTAGTGTCAATAAAGAATGGCATTGGATTGTTAAATTACATCCCAAAGCAACTGCAGAAGAAATTGCCATGTTTAAAGCATTGGAAAGTGACCGTTTACGCTTTTTAGAAACCGGTAATTTGATTCCGTTATTACAAGCCTCAGACGTTTTGTTGTCTGATACGTCGTCGATATTGGCGGAATTTGCACTGCAAAACAAACCTGTTGTCGCTTATAAAAATAGACGCCCGGAATCTTGGATGATTAATTTTTCCGAAGCTGAGCAATTAGAGCAACAATTAAGCTATGCTCTTAGTGCCGAACAAAAATTATTACAGAATATTGAGCAGCATTGTGATGCAATCCACCCATACCGAGACGGCCAATCAAGTGAGCGTGTTGTCAACGCCATAGATGACTTAATTGCCCGGGGCACAGGCCATTTAAAAAGCAAACCGCTTAATTTGGTGCGCCGTTTGAAGATGCGCAAGAAACTAAAATATTACCGTTGGAAATAAGGCCATGTTTGACTGCAAAGTTGCTTACTACGTAAATAACAATATTCAGCATTTTCCGCCCGTGTACCGCTTGCAACAGCGGTTGCCAGGTCCGGTAATTGTGCGTGGCAAAGATATTCTTAAATATATCAAAGAAAAGTATCCTGAGATTGGCGAACGCACTTATTACATTCGTAATCGCAATAAAGCACGCGCATTTTTAAAAAAGCACAAGATGCGCGCTGTGGTTTACCCTATGTTTAAAACACTTAACTTTGGCTTGAGTGTTGAAATTTTTCATGGCGGCTTATCCGATAAACGTTATTTAGAAAATGCCTATATTTCGATGTATGATTTGGTTTTGTTTCCTGGACAGAAGTCAGTCGATAAAGTCGCCAAAGTTGATTTGGTTGAGCACATTAAACGCTATGAGGTTATTGGCTACCCTAAATTTGATCCGCTAATAGATGCGTCGTTGGATTACACCCCGTTGTTTGATAATGGCAAACCAACCGTGCTGTATGCACCAACATGGGTGTCCGAAGCAAAAGAAGGCGCAAAAGGGCATAGGTTCTCATTGCATGGCGAAAGTTCTTTGCCATTATGGGGCCTAGATTTGGTTAAACACATGCCTGAAGACATCAATTTAATTGTTAAGTTTCATGCGCTTGTCCAGGGTGGGGCAGACTCGGTAAACCAACAGATGGAAGACTATGTTAAACAGCATAATCTCGAACATCGAATCAAGATCCTGTATGCCGATAACATCTTACAATATATGGATCAATCGGATGTGATGATCTCCGATATCTCATCGGCCTGTTACGAGTGGTTCCACTTTGACCGACCAATTGTGTACGCGAACCCGGCACCTGAACACTACAAGCCAAGTGATGATATATCGTCAAATACGTTTGCATGGCAGGCTGGCGATGTGTTGTACAGTGCGGCAGATATTGAACCGATCTTAAGGCAAAATTTGGCTGCTGATATTCACCAGCAAAAACGCAATGAAATTTTTCATTATTCGATTTTTCAGCCCGACGGTCAGGCCACGGATCGTCAAGCCGAAGCGATTGAAGATTTGCTGCAGGAATACCAAGATGTGCCATACAAAACCTTTATTCGTGATAGCGCATGGCGCCATTTTAGACGCAATATGTATTTGCAATTGGTGCTTAAACGCAAAATAGATAAGCTGGAAGGCCTAGAATAAAACAAGGGCCTGAAGGGCCCTTATTTTTTGTCTTTGCTTAAGCCGTTCGCGGCAGCTTAAATACGGCGGGTTATTTTAAATTGTACTCGACATTAAAGTAGATATTAGGCTTTGAGCTGTCATCGACACCCGGTTCAATAAAGCTCGACTGGCTATAATCGCCACCTATGGTGTATTTAAAATGCCCCTTTCGCAATTGATACTTAACGCTAACCATCAACACTTCTTCGTTAATTTTAGTTAAGGTATTGCCTAAGTCTGGGTTGTTTGGGTACCAATCACTATTGTCATAGTTTAAATCAAGATATCTGAATTTGACTTCCCAACTGGATAACTCGTTCAATTGCGAAATAAAACCTAAGACATAGGTTTCAGCGTCATTTTCATAGAGATTACCCAGCACACGGCGCTCATAGCGCATGCCGCTGCGATAAATATGATGTTCATATAGACAGTCGCCAACCCCATAACGGCTGTCTTCTTCGCCCAAACTCGCAGGTGTACAGTCGGTATAGCTGTCGGTATATTCGAGGTAAGCACGCCAGTAATGATCTAGGGCGCGAAATTGCGTATCGATACCGTGGGTCCATACTTTCTGACCGATTAAGCCGCTGTTTTTGCTGTTACCATCTTCGCCGATAACCTGGGTATAGATTGAAAATGGGAGATCAAATAATACATTGCTATAGCGTAAATCCGCGCCGGCGAGTTGGTTGCCAGGCTCTAGACCTTGCTTCTCACACTCTGCGGCTGACAGTACACAGTTGTCGTCGCCTTTAAGCACGTCCCAGAAGGTGCTTAAATCACTCGGTCTATCATCACCTGCCCACTGTGCTAAGCGTGTAACTCCGAGCTCTAGGTTTGGCATAGGCTTGATGGTCATACGAAAGCCCCACAACAAAGTGTTTGGTACGTGACGATCATCTTCAAATTGATTCATAAAGGTTGTCGCCGTCCACGGGATATGCCATTCGGTGAATGGAAACTTGAACGGTTCAGAGGTTTTGCGGGTGATGGCCAAACCGGGCATTGGTCGAGCATTGTTGGTTAAGGCTAGGTTGGTATCCCAGCCGGGTCCCCACCAGCGGCTGTATGCGCCGGCACTAAAGACCCAATTACCCCAAAACATGGCGATATAGCTGTCATCAATGCGCGCTTCTTCATCGTCTTCGGGATCATTTACCACGGTTACAGATAATCGTGCGGCTAATTGCTCGCCCATGTAAGTGAGCGTACCCTGGGCATTATTGTCATCTCGGTATTCTTCGCCAAAACTGGTGTAGCGTCGATCATTACCGGCAAAGTTCATCTCCACATAATGTTGGTCTCGGCCAGCTCGACGCATGTGTTGGGCAATATGCCAATAGGCGTTTTTGCTTTCTTCATCAAGCTGCTCTGGCTGTATTTGCTTAAAAACACGACCAACATCGGCCCACATTATCGGGAATGTGGTCAGCGGTATATTAAGGTGGCCTTTATCGGCTAGCAATTGCAAATCTGCTCTAAGGTAAATGTTTGAGGTATCTATCCAGGGTTCGGCAAGCACGCTGCTGTGAAAAGCCAAGCCAGTAAGTGCAGCCAATGTCGCTGTTTTGAAGGAGTGTTTCATTAAGTTTCTTATTATCAGTTTGCTATGCTTTTCAGCTTAAAAGTATAAGAGGAAGTACTTAAAATACAAGCAACTAAATGAAAACCGCACCTATATAGATGCGGTTTTGAGTATTACGTTGTTGTCGATAAAGACGGTAACCGTGTTGCTATCCTTCGTTGTAGATCTTATCTAAAACGTTACGCAGTTTGGTACTTGAAGTGTGTGACGTATACGGGAAGTAAACAATTTCACAGCCTAACTTGGCAAATTCTTGTTCGATTTTGTTCCATTTGTCGGTGCCTTTCCAGTCATCACCAACGAACATACGATCGAACTTATAGTTGTTCCACGCTTCCATTTTGTCATAGTTCATTTGCGGTACAACTTCGTCAACAAACTTGATGTTTTCAACTATTTCCATGCGCTCTTGGAATGGAATGATCGGCTGTTTATTTTTCGCCGACATACAAAGTTCATCGCTGGTAACACCCACAATCAGGTAGTCACATTCTAATTTTGCACGTTTCAATACGTTCAGGTGACCGATATGAAACATGTCAAAAACGCCGGTGGTATAACCGATCTTTTTCATGATATTGCCTTTTCTAATCTATTTTTGTCGCTGATACTGGTGTGACTTAGTATAGCTCTATTCTTTGCCACGCAGTTTACACAACTTATTGGCGTTTTAACAGCAGCCTTAATCTTGGCATAAATAGTCAACAATACGTTGACTGGCTTTACCATCGAGCGTACCTGCTAGCTTTTCTGACATACTCAGGCGCACCTCTTGCAGTTGCTCAGGGTGTTGATATTGCTGTTCAACAAGTTGCTGTAAATGCTTGTAATCTTTAGCGTGCACGGCAATATTGGCGTACTCGCCGTAATCTTGATCCATGCGCTTATTAAAGCGAAACTTCAAAGGACCACTGTAACTTTTACGCAACTTTAAGAAGTCGCACCAAACAACAGGTTTATTTAAGGCGGCAAATTCAAATAACGCTGAAGACGCATCGCTGATCAGTATGTCGGAGCTCGCCAAAAATGGCACTAATGAGTAGTCTTCGACCTTTGCCAAGTAAACGTTATCAAACGTCGCCCAGTGCTCTAGTAGTCGTTTTTGCTTGCGGTACTTTTCTTTGGCGATGGAAAAGTAGTGCGGTTTAAGCAAAATATTGTATTGTTTGAAATCTTCTGGCCAATTTTTAGCAAACTTTTCAATCGAGCTTGGGTAGAACGTCGGCGCGTACGTCAGCGTTGGTTTGTTATTATCCAGACCGAGGTCCTGCATATCAAAGCCTGGTTGTTGACCATTGATGATAGGATCGAGTTTGCAAAAACCAACGTTGACGAACTCATCATTTGGGTACATCTCACGCAATCTTGAACAACGGTATTCGCCTTCAACAAAGCGCACCGTCATCGCGATATCCGATTTGGTGTAGTAACTGGCTTTTGGGCCGATACCATGACCAAGTTGGGCTGATTTGCTTACTTGGTGCACGTCATCTAAATACTTAAAGGCATTGGCAAAAAAAATCCAATTTGGCTTGTGTTGCAGGTAGTAATCTCTCGCTTGCTTATCGCTATCAAGCCAATGCACACTGAGTTGCTCTTTGGCTATGATCTGTTTTATCACGGCATCAAAGATGCCGTGATAAAACACAAAATGAGTTTCTATGCCACGTAGGCTCAGTTCTTTATGTACCGGAATGTATTGTGGTAAATAATAAAGGTGCAGTACGTCAAAAAATACCTTCATGCTGGGAGGTTAGCCCCAAGATGAATAGTTACTGCGACGACGAGCAGCAAATCTAGGGATGATAAGACCCATAATAATACCTATGGCCATAACACCACCGCCGTAGATAAACCAAGTCAACATGATGTTCAATTCTTTGTTATCTAACGCTTCTGCCGCGGTTTGATACTGTTGAGTTACCACATCATGTTGCTTTTGCAACTGATTAAAACTCGTTTGCAGTTCATTAATTTTGCCGTTGGCTTCGCTAAGCTGCGACTCCAAGGTGTTGTTGGTGCTGACTTGCTCGGCTAAATCACCGTTAAGTTCTGACACGACAATTTTCAATCCAGGTGAGCTTGATACGTATTTGGCATCAACCCAACCGTTACGGTTTTTGCTATCAACCAGTTGTTGGTAACCGTTTTGGACACCACCAATTAAGGTGACTTCTTCACCGGCATCCATGCTTCCCAGAATACGGTACTGAGTACCTGGACCTGAGTGAAAATAAATAAATAACTCGTCACTGATGTAGGCTATTTTACCATCGTTTTGTTGCTGTGCGACTGACGCAAATGGTACAGACAAGATCATCAGACTTAAAAATAAACGTAATAACTTCATTGGGCTTTCGTTGTAACAATTAGTTGCTACAAATACTAGGTGTTTGTAACAGTGATGGCAAGATGTGAAGCTAAATAGACCCTGATTAAGCGGGGAAGTTTCGATAAAAACAAACAGTTGTTTATAAATTGTGCAAAAATTGTTTATTTTGATTTAATCTTCTGTCAAATAGGGGACAACTTGTTTTATGTGCTCAGCAGTGCGAAGACCTGCCTTGCCGTCCAATCGATCAAACATAATTTGGTTTGCTGTTTGTCGACCTTGTTGTAATGACGGTGGATCGCGTAGCGCCTGTTTGATGGCATCAGTGAGTTCATCAATACGCTCTATCTGAATGCTAAAATTAGCAATCAATTCTTTGACGTGAGGTACGGTACGTTTGCCATCTGCGACTTTGAACGTCACCATAGGTTTGTGCAAGGCACAGCATTCCGCCAGTATAGAGCTCGTATCACCAATGCAGACATCGCTAATACCTATATAAGGAACAACATCAGGGCTATCGATAAAAAATACGCCAGAGTAGGATTTTATGCGTTTTTTGATGGCATTACTGGTCCAAGGGTGCACGGTAACCAAAACATTGTAGTGTTCGGTGAACACATCCAATTGATCAAACCAAAGCTCTATTGCTGACACTTTAGATTTGTCCCAAGTAGCGGTAAACAAAATCGTCGGCTTGTCATTATCAAAGCCGATGCGCTGCTTGAGTTGTTGCTTAAAGTCGCTGTCATATTGGCCATTTAAAGCGGGGTCTAATTTTGGGTAGCCTTTAGCGACACCGCATCTTATACCGGCTTTTTGGGCACGTTTTACTTCATCCTCGCTGGTCATATAGAAATAATCGAGCAAGTTATAACCTTTGGCATTGGCAAACGGTTTGAAGGTATACGGGCCGTGGCGCATGCCTATTTTCGTTATCTTGCTGGTAGGGAATTTGTAGCCAGCCTGACGACACATAATCACTGCTTTTGGAAAGGCTGGATATACTTTTGCCTCAATGCCAATATCACGTAATTGTTGCTGCACTTTTTTATTTTTTGCCAATACCGAAACCTTTGGCAGGTGGTGTTGTACTTCTCTGAAAATGTGGTAATCAAGGGTGTTGGCACAATACAGCATCACATCGTCGGTTTTACCGAGCATATTCAGCACCGACCAAGTTATCGAATAAGGGATTTTAATTAGGTAATAGCTCAGTACCACAGGTGGCTCCTTATGTTGTTATTGTTGTTAAGTTAGCCTTGGTTTCGCTTGTCATGATTGGTGAGCTGATAATAATCTTGGTACCAATTAACAAAGCGACAAATACCTGTAGCGATATCGGTCATTGGTTTAAAGCCTGTGACAGCGAACAGATCATCGCTATCAGCAAAGGTTTGATAGACATCCCCTGGTTGCATTGGCAACATATTTTTAATGGCTTTGATGCCAAGTCGCTGCTCTAGGGCGTCAATAAAATCAGTAAGGTTGACCGGTTGGCCATTACCTATATTGTATAGTTTGTATGGCGCCGATGACTCAGCGGCGGTGCCGGTTTCGACTTGCCAGGTAGGGTTTTTGCTCGGCACAATATTTTGAATACGAACAATGCCTTCAATAATGTCGTCGATGTAGGTAAAGTCGCGGCGCATTTTGCCATAATTAAATACGTCAATAGGTTTGCCTTTGACGATGGCATCGGTAAATTTAAACAGCGCCATATCAGGTCGCCCCCAAGGGCCATAGACGGTGAAAAAACGTAAACCGGTTGTCGCTAAGTCATAAAGGTGAGCGTAGCTATGGGCCATTAACTCATTGGATTTTTTTGTCGCCGCGTACAGTGAAACTGGGTGGTCGACGCAATCGCTTACGGCATAAGGTGTTTTGTTATTCAGCCCATACACCGAGCTTGATGAAGCAAACACAAGGTGCTCAATGTTATGTTGGCGACAGCCTTCCAATATTGCTAAATGGCCGTATAAATTATTGTCAGCATAGCTAAACGGGTTATCTAAAGAGTAACGCACACCCGCTTGTGCTGCGAGATGTACCACGCGTTGGAATTTGTGTGTTTGAAATAACTGTGAAACCGCGTCTTTATCGGTAAGATCAAGTTTTACAAAACAAAATTGTTTATTGCTCAATTGCGTTTGTAAGTCATATAAACGCGCTTTTTTGAGGGCGACATTGTAATAGTCATTGAGGTTATCAATACCGACCACCTCATGACCTTGCTGACACAGTTTAAGCGCCAGATGGTAACCAATAAACCCTGCAACGCCGGTAACTAAAAATCTCATTAGCACTCCTAAAGTTTCCTGCCTCGAGAAGTTCCCATTTACTATTCGTGTATTTGAAAAGCATATTGTTGTTCCGTTAGAAAAAGCATAAGACAAAAACTGAAAAAGTAAAATACATATAAAATAATGACTTATAAGCTTTAGCTAGTTTAAATAAACAAGTTTTATTTGAAAGCCTGGTCAAGCTTTTGTATTGTTAGGTAATTACCTATTATCGAGAGTCATTACTGCCCTAGATGGACATCGAAATTGAGCTCAAGTATCTGCTAGAAGATACTGATGTTGCGCAAAAACTTGCCAATTTGCTGACCCAGCACAAACTAACATTTTCTGAAGGCCAGAAACGGTTAAATAACACCTATTTTGATACCCCTGATTTAGCGCTTAGACGCCAAGATATTGGCTTGCGTATTCGAACTTTCGATGATGGCAGTAAAGAACAAACGGTAAAGTTAGCAGGGCAGGTGATCGGCGGTTTACATAAACGCCCAGAATATAATGTCAGTATTGATGTCGAACGACCAAACTTAAGCTTATTTGCCGACGATATTTGGCCCGAGGCTTTATCGATTAATAGTGTCGCTAACGACTTAGTGCCTTTATTTACCACCAATTTCTCACGTCACTTTTTCCATATACATTGCTCTGATGGCAGTGAAATCGAGCTGGTGTTTGATCAAGGTGAAATAAGCAGTGGCGAGCGCTATCGTGATATTTATGAAATAGAATTGGAATTACTCAGCGGTGATCCGCAGCAGCTGTTTGAATTGGCACAACATTTATTTGCTAAATTCAATATGCGACCCGGCACGCAGAGCAAGGCGGCACGAGGATATCAGCTATCAGGTATTTATCAGCGTCAACAGGTCACTCCAGATAACAGCGAACCAGCGCCGACTCTATTTGATACGCAAACCAAAAATTTACGCATTGATTTAGATAAGAATTTGTCTATACCTGAATCGTTTCAAGTCGGCATGCAGCAATGCTTGGTTCATGTACAGCGTCTTGTCAGTGAGTTTTTAGAAGAGCCACACCTTTATACCTTAAAGGATATCAGCGACACATTAGCGCTTACCCGTCATGGTATTTGGCTATATAGAGATTATTTGCCTACCCAGCCGAGTGAGCAATTAAGACAGCAAATTAAAACTATTTTAACGGAATTATCTTGGGTTAAAACCGCAACGCAAATTAAAGAGCTGACCAAGCGCAAAGGCAGTTATCGTAAAAAAATTGAAAAGAACGAAGAGTTACTGGCAACGTTAAAAGAGCAACGTCATGAATTGATGAACATGCAGGAAATTAAGTCACTGATGCTAAGTGAACGATTTAATATGCTGCAGTTAACGATGTTGCAATTTGCCATTGCCGATCTACATACGGAATCAATTCACACCAAACTAATGGATCTGGCACCGAGTTGGTTGTCGATTAGCCTCGATACTTTGCAGCAAAGTATGCCTGCCGAGAAAGCCTTTTCAACCACCGATTATATTAATCATCATCAAAAAGTTGTGTACAGTTTGTTGACCGGAAGTTGGTTTGGCCGGTTATACAACAAAGACGAACGGCGTCAATTTCGTGGGCCTTGGCTAGATATTCACCATGGTATTGATGAGTTGGAGACCTTATATTTTCTCAAGCATTATTTGCAACAACGAGAACAAAAAGCACCAGCGAAACTGGTTGCTTGGATAGATGATAAAGTGGAAAGCTTGTTGTTGGCACTGGAACACACCCGTAAGGCGGCGGTTGTCGCATCACCATATTGGCTGAAGTAATTGGCTTAACTGTCAAATTAATCGTCGTTAACAAATTCGATTAGCTCGTCCATTAAACGTCGTTTAATTTCAAGTTGTTGCTCTGCGTCGATACCGTATTTTTCACCTAAAGCTTGATAGTCATCAGGACTCAAGGATACGGTAAGTCGTGGTCGTTTAGGTTTTTTGTGGACACTCAGGCCAAGAATCTGACGAATTTGATCGGACGGGCTAAGGCCTGCTTCGACCGCCGCTTTGCGGATCTCTTTTTGAACTTTCTCATCCATATCAAAGGCAACTTGCACCGCTTTCACGGCCTTTACATTCGATTGCCACTTGTCAGGAATTTTACGATTATTCATATTAGCTTC
Source organism: Thalassotalea sp. Y01 (assembly GCF_012932945.1). Classification (NCBI taxonomy): domain Bacteria; kingdom Pseudomonadati; phylum Pseudomonadota; class Gammaproteobacteria; order Alteromonadales; family Colwelliaceae; genus Thalassotalea; species Thalassotalea sp. Y01. The sequence goes on along the minus strand of NZ_JABBXG010000001.1, from coordinate 533,496 downwards.
CTGGATACATATCCTTGATATCGGTTAATGGACGATACATATGTAAAAAGACATCGGTATCACCATCGTCCCAAACTTCTAAATCCATGCCAAATCGATCGTCAGAACCTTCAAGCTGATACAGCTCAAAACGCTCTCCTTGATCTTTGCCTTGGTATTCGCTTATTTGCTCACTGCGATGGTCTTTGCGGTGAAAATAACCTACTTTAGCAAAAGTATATTGGCGATATGTGTCACTCGACCAACCGTCACTGACCGGCGTATCACTGTGCTTGTCGATGATGGTTTCACCTTGCTCAAAAATGTTTGCGAATTGGTCAAGATCAAACAGTTCGGCGACATCGTCGTCATTAAGCTTGAGGGAGATTTTTAAATAAGTTTCATCGTCTTTGTACAAAGACAAATAGATTTGTGTATTGCGGTCATCGATCAATACCCATTCGGTTTCAGTATGATGTTCATATTCATAACTGTTGACGGCGCTGACTAAAAACTGGGCACCTCGCAATAGTTCAGGTAGGGCAAAAGAATCATCAAAGATAAAGATATCATCGACCTTTAAATCATCGACTCTGTTTAGCTTGCGTTGCTCTTCTGGTTTACCAAATAACTTTTTAAAAAAACTCATGGTGTCCTCAAAAAAAGGGCGCAGTGGGAGTCTGCGCCATTGAAACGGCTACTTTTGTTTCGCTTTGATGCGGTCAAGTACAGAATTAGCACTGTTATCTTGATTACCGATACCTGCTTCTTTAAGCTGTGCTTCTAGTGAGTTATCAGAATCTTCAGCTTCTAATACTTCCGCCGCTTTCAACTGGTCATCAAACTTTTGCTGTTTCGCTTTGATGCGCTCTAATGAGTCCTTCGCGTTTAACAACTTAGAGTTGCTTGAGGCAAAGTTGTCGGTAATTGCCGACGTTGCTTTTTGCACGCTATCTGTGGTTTTCACCATAGACAACTGACGCTTGTATTCGGCAACTTGACGCTCAGACTTCTTCACCAAATCTTTTAAGCGATTAGCGTTGGTGCTAAAGCTATCCAAAGCTTGCTGCTGAGTGGTAAGTTCATTTTCTAGATTGGCAATTTTCTCAGCAACTTGTAGTGCTAATGGTTCGTTGCCTTTTTCCAATGCTTGTGTTGCGTAACCTTCGTGTTCGCTAATGTCACGCTTAATGCGGTCTACGTCACGTGATGCTGCCATTTGCTGAGCCATAACTGACGTTAGGTCACGCTTGGCTTTAGTCAAGTGATTTTCAGCATCGCGGATTTCTTGTTCAAAAATACGCGTTGAATTGGCATCTACAATACCTTCGCCAATTTCCGTAGCACCGCCGCGAATTGCTGTCATAATTTTTTTGAAAATACTCATAATGTCTCCGCTATGGTTTACACCAAAAATTCATCCATATCATCGATAACTTCGATGGCATTATTACTTAGCACTGCTAGTTCGTGCTCGATATCGGCAAACGCCGATGAAATAGACAGGGCGCCAAATATGACGTACTTGTCTGCAATTTTCGAAAATGAAGATAGTGGCATTGGAATACTCATTTCCAACATTGCCTCTAACATCTCAGTTCGTTTTTCTACTTTTACTTCGTCTTCACCCCAAAGGTAGGTGATGCATAAAACTTGATCTTCAGTGACCGACAAGAAAACGGGTAACTCTTCACGCCCATTGATGGTGATTTGCAATACATCAACGTCCCCGCTAATCGGTTGGCAGTCAAAGCCTAAACCGGTAAGTGAGTTATCTCCAAGTCCGTTTAGGTGATCGGCAATCTTATGAATGTTCATGATTATCCTCATTTTGCATTTTTTGCTGTCCGACATAATATGTCAACGATACTAACTTTAGCATGGTGACATAATATGTCAATTAAAATTTTAAACTATTTGTGCACTACATTTGTTCGCTTATTGCAAACTGGCATTATTTAGACCTTGTTGCGACTGCCAAGCTTGCTGATGATATTGGTAGACTTGATGCGACCCTAAGTAGTTCACTTTTACCTGTCCCGCTTCTGCGTAAAAATTTTTAGGAAATATAAACGCGCTTTCGAGCATGGCTAAGCTTAACCAGTCTGAGGTTATGGGCAATTGTTGCAACTGCTGTAAACGAGTCAGTGGCGACGCGCCTTGCTTACTGGCGATGGTCCAACCCCATTCACCAAAGCTCGGCACGTTATCATGCAATTGTTCTACGTTGGCAAATCCTGCCGCTTTAACGGTTTTGCCTATTGAGATAAACGCCTTTTTCGCATGGTATGGGCTGGTCGATTGAATGGTGAGCAGGCCATCTCCCGCTAACAGTTGTTTGATTCGGGCATAAAAGTTAACCGAATATAATTTATTTAAATCCGGGTGACTCGGATCTGGTAAATCAATAATGATGGCGTCGAATACCTCGCCGCTGGTTAACAGTTTATCGATGTACAAATAGGCATCGTCATTGATCACATTAACGCGCTCGTCGCGCAAACTGCCCTGGGTTAACTGTTCTATACGTTTCGCCAGTGGTGCCTCTAAATGCTGCTCTGGTTGGCTAAATATGTCGACCAGTTGTTTATCTAAATCGATCAAAGTGACATCTTTAACAGGCCACTTTAAGACCTCACGCAATGCCAAGCCATCACCACCACCAACAATCAGGATCTTTTCTTGGCGAGCTGAGCCGGCGAGTGTTGGGGTGACCAAATAGCTGTGGTAGATAAACTCGTCACTTGATGAGAATTGCAAACGCGCATTGAGGTAAAAATTAATCACCGGTTCACTGCCGCCCATATTGCGTTCAGTGAATGTCAGTTGCTGATAGCGAGTTTTTTGACTGTGAGCCACCTTGTCTAAGAACAATAAGTTGCTCATATTATTAAGCCATTGACCACCGTATTGGTGAATCACTATGATCAGCATCAGCAGCAGTACATGAAAGCCAACCAATAGCTTTTTAAATCTTAATTTGTGCCAGAATCGATAAATAAATACCGTGCCAGCGACCAGGTTTAGTGAAGCGGTCAGTGCCGCGGCTTCGGAAATATCGATGGCCAGTAACACCGTGACCCAAATTGCCGCACCAATACCAGCACCAATATAATCGGCGCCGTACATTGTGCCAAAATTATGCGCAAGGTGCTGTTTGTGTTGTAGTTCACGGATACGAGCGACCAATGGAATTTCCATACCAATGAAAAACCCCAAGATAAAACCAAATAGGTAGGGGGTTTGCATCGCCAGCTCGGTGAGTTGTTTAAACAAACCGCCGCTTGGCATTGCGTCATTAGGTAATGCCAGCAGTTCATTGATGGTTTGTGGCAGTATTTGGGTAAAACCGATGAGGCTGGCGATAATAAGGATACTGGCGCTGCCTAACAAGCCAATGATCAACTCCAATACAACAAAGCCTTGGAATGCATCTTTGATTGCTCTTGCCGCAAATGAGCCTAAACCCATGGCGACAATCATCAGCCCTATCATGGCATAAATGGTACTTTCCATTATGCCCAGTACGCGCCCCGCATAATGGGACAACAGATACTCGTATATCAAACCGCAACCGGCTAAGACAGCCATGGTTAGGATCAACAGGACATCGTCCCAAAATAGCCGCGACGAAAAACGATTTTGCATCGCTGCCAGCATGCCTGAAGAATTGCTCACAGGTTATACTGCCTATGCCATTAAACCAGTTAATATCATCGCTATGGCAATGCTGATGGCCATTTCAACCGCTGCCACACCAACATTGTGTTGTTGATCGACTTCTTCAAACATATTGATGCCAAATAAGATGATGCGTTTAGCAAAACTGGTCAGTAGTGACACCAATACCGTCATTGCCATGCCAAACACCAACCAACCCAGCAGGTTTTCAATGATGGTTTCTGGGCTGTAAATTAAAAAGTAACTGGCAGCTGTAACCGCTAGGGCGGTTGAAATGATCTGTCCGCTGTAACGCAATGCTAAGGCAATTTGACCGTCAACAAAGGCATCTTGCATAGAATCGTGTTGATTATTTCTCGCATAATGGGTTTCACGAATTCGGGTAACCAGTACCAGCATAACTTGGGACACAATAAAACCACTGAAAATGGCAACAAAGGTGTAGATACTCAAACCATCTACCCATATCAGCACGGCACGAATAACGATAGCCGTGGCGATGACACTAGCAGCATCGACAATACCAACGGTGATATTGCGTTTGCGAATTTGCTCCATTTTATTGAGCTTGTTTAGCGCCATTTTATCATGCACAAATCGGCCCAGTTTGATCAACAGTAAACCGAATAAACCGTAGGCAAACATGCCAATCGCTTCAAGCTGGTAGCTTGGTGCGCTTTCGCCGGTGATGGCGCCAGAGAGAACGATACCCAGTGCGGCAATAGAGCCTGCAACCGAAATACCAAACGCAAAGTTATCTTCTTTAGCGAGTTCGTCTTTCGTATTTACTTTTGCCGATACACCAGAAATAAAACGCATGGCGGTTAACAGCACAATCGCCACAGCAACGTCGATGGCTAAAAAGATCAGGATTTCCTGATTAATCGCTGTGATATTAAATAAGTTACTCATTATATTTCCTGTTATTTTCCGCGTCTGAAACTGCGTGTTGTTTTTGTTCTACTGTTTCGAAAGCTCGAATTACTGGCGTATTTTGATTTGCTGTTGCTCTTCGCGTATTTTGATTTTGAGCCGCTTTGTCTGAACTTACTGCTTTGTTGGGCAGTGACGCTTTGACGAGACAACCCTGAAGAACCGGTACGGTTTTTACTGTAGGTGCTGGTAAAGGTTTTGCCCTGGCTGCTAAATGATTTGCGTGTACGCGTTTCAACTTGCTGTTGCTTACGGTACTGCTTTGGTGAGGTGTAACGACTGCGACCATAATCGTTGTAATAACTGTAACCACGGTTACGCCCCCAGCGATTGTAATAAATACGATCGCTTAATGAGCTGAACATGGCATACATGCCATACCACTGCCAAAACGACATGCCGGAGTTATCGGTTTGCCATTGGCCATAAGATGGGTTGCCGACCAGTTGCGAACCAACGCCAAAATCTTGCGCATTGTTAGCCGCTAACTCGTCGGATTTACTCATCGCATTGACACGAGGTAACTCGCCATTAGACATATCGGCCAATACGTTAAGCGGGTCGCTAAGTGCATCTGAGTACAATACTTTGTCAGCGGCTTGATAGATATTGACCAGTTCTTCGTAGCGAACCTGGTCACTGGCAAACATAGTGCCTTGATTTTTAACGGTGTCTAATCGTTGCAATAACGCCAGATACATCGGCCCTTGAACAGTGGCATCTTTACGAAATTCGTCAATCAACTGACTCATATCGGGATTGCTTGTGGCGAGCTTGTCGGCGTATTGATTGATGAGGCTGGCGTTACGTATTTCACCGTTTTGCAAAGCCCATGATAATTGTTGCAGGCGTTTCTCTACCAATGGTAATTGGTCTTCAATTTTGGCAACGTAAGGATCCCCGCAACCGGTAATGAATAAAACCGCTGCAAGGATTAAGGCTTTTAGGTACGGCATTACGTCTAATTTCCCTTTTTAATGCTAAGGTCATTATAATGACCAATGCTAAATAGCTTACATCGCATGACATAATATGTCCAATGTTAGATGTAACAAAGTGTTGTGTTGACACCTTGGGTGTCGTTACTTTAGGCAAAGAGTTGAACCAAATCAACAGAGAATATAAATATGAGTGAACCAGCTCAACCCGCTTTACCTGAATCCTTAGTCAGCAAACAAGAAAGTGCGTACCGTCGGCTCAACGAAACTGCGGCTGAAGTCGTGCAGCAACTTAATGATGTGCAAATAAGCCAGCTAAAAAAAGCGTTCGCACTCAGTGATTTTTTAGCGGAAAATTTTTTACGCCGTCCACAATGGATTATCAAGGTGACAGGTCAACTTGGTACTGAGTTTATGGCTAAGGTTGATATTAAGGCCGAGGTAGCTCAACAATTAAATGCCTGCACCAGCGAAGCGGAACTGCACAAACAGCTAAGGGATTTACGCAACCTATATATGTCGGCCGTTGCCTATGCCGATCTATGCCTCGATGCACCATTGCCATCGAGTCTTTATAACTTATCACATCTCGCTGACGCGCTTATAGATGGCGCCAATCAATGGCTTAGCAAATATTGTCAGCAACTTTGGGGCACGCCAGTTAATAGTGCCGGTGAACCGCAACCTCTGCTGATTTACGGTATGGGTAAGTTAGGCGGCAAAGAATTGAATTTTTCATCGGATATCGATTTGATATTTTGTTTCCCCGAAAATGGTGAAACACAAGGTGGACGACGCAGTCTCGATAATCAGACATTTTTCACCCGTTTAGGGCAAAAACTTATTGCCGCTCTTGATCAAGTTACCCTTGATGGTTTTGTCTATCGTGTCGATATGCGATTGCGACCGTTTGGTGACAGTGGTCCATTGGTACTGAGTTTTGCAGCAATGGAAAGCTACTATCAGGAGCAAGGGCGTGATTGGGAACGCTACGCAATGTTAAAGGCACGCTTGATAGGTGATAGCCCATATCACGGACAACTAAGCGCCATGTTACGCCCATTTGTATATCGCCGTTATATTGATTTTAGTGTGATTGAAAGCTTACGACAGATGAAACTGATGATCGCGCAAGAAGCAAGACGGCGACAACTTGGCGATAATATTAAGCTCGGTATTGGTGGCATTCGCGAAATTGAATTTATCGTTCAGGTTTTTCAGTTGATTCGTGGCGGTCGTATAAAGCAACTTCAACAACGAAACCTGTTAACAGCATTGCAATTATTGGTAGAGGTTGAATGCATCAGCAGTGAGTCAGCCGCACAATTACGCCATGCCTATGAGTTTTTGCGTCGCAGTGAAAACGCCATTCAGGCATTTAACGATCAGCAAACCCAACAATTACCGGTTGAAGAGCATAATCGTCAGCGCTTGTGTTATGTGATGGGCTTTCAAAGCTGGGACGATTACATGCATAGCTGCAAGCAACATATGCAGGCAGTAAACGCCGAGTTTTCATTACTCATTGGTGAAGAGAGCAGCGCGAGCGAATCAACACAAGAGCATTGGCAAACCCTATGGCAAGCAAATTGGCAAGATGAGCAGGCGTGCGAATATATCGCCAGTTATCAAGCAAACTGGCCAGCAAAAGAGATGTATCAGGCGTTGCAGCACTTTCGCGCCGAAGTCGCTAAGCGCAGTTTGGGGAGTCGCGGTCGCCTTATTCTCGATAAATTAATGCCGGTGTTATTGCAACTGCTCGAGAGCGAAGCGCAACCGTTAATATCTCTACAGCGGGTATTGCAAGTTTTAAGCAAAATCGTCACACGAACCGTTTACCTAGAATTATTACTGGAAAACCCACCAGCTTTTAATCAGTTGTTGTCGTTATGCCGGGCCAGTGCATGGATAGGTGAGTATTTATCGAAATACCCATTACTACTCGATGAGTTGATAGATCCTAAGCTATTGTTTGCGATTCCAAAGCTTGGCGATTATCAGCAAATGATGATTGAGCAAATGATGCGTATCCCAGAAGATGATTTAGAAAATCAGATGGAAGGATTACGCCAATTTAAGCAAGCTAAACAACTTAAAATAGCCGCTGCAGATATCACTGGTATCTTACCTGTGATGCAAGTCAGTGATCATTTAACCGCCATTGCTGAGGCCAGCATTGCAACTGTGGTGAATATCGCGTGGCAACAAATGGTGCACCGTTATGGTCAACCAAATGCGACATTGGGCAGTGACGACAAAAAATTTGCGGTATTTGGTTACGGCAAATTAGGTGGCTTAGAGCTGAGCTACAGTTCAGATTTAGATTTGGTGTTTGTGCATCAATGTGATGCCAATGATGTGACCAGTGGTGACAAGTCGATAGCGTCAACGCAGTTTTACTTAAAATTGGCACAGCGTATTATGCATTTATTCAATACGCGCACAGCAAGTGGCATTTTGTATGAGGTCGACATGCGCTTAAGGCCTTCCGGTAATTCGGGTTTGATGGTGGTGCATATCGATACGTTTGCACATTATCAACAAAAAGATGCCTGGACCTGGGAGCATCAAGCGTTAATTCGGGCGCGTTTTGTCTGCGGAGATACGGCACTTGAACATCGCTTTAAGCAAATCCGCCATGATATTTTAACGCTAGCGCGAGACAGTAAAAGCTTGGCTACAGATGTCATTAACATGCGCCGGAAAATGCGCGAACATCTCGATAAAAGTGCGGCGCAGTTAATGGATCTCAAACAAGGCTCAGGCGGCTTGGCCGATATTGAATTTTTAGCGCAATTTTTAATTTTGAATTTCAGCCATAATCACCCAAGTCTGACGACGTATTCAGATAATGTACGTATGTTCGGATCCTTGGCTGCTGCACAGCTTATCAGCGATGAAGAGGCCAACGGTTTGATTGAGGGGTATTGTGCGCTGCGCGATCAAGGCCATGCGTTGACCTTGCAAAACCAACCATCGTTGGTTGCCGATGATGCTTTCACGGTACCAAGGGACCTAGTCAAACACTGCTGGCAAAAATACTTGCTCTGCCATGGAGAAAAAAATTAGTGCTATGGATGCATATAAAAAAACGGACGTTACGTCCGTTTTTTTATATGCTGTAAATATTACTGCTTAATAAAACTTCGGGTCGCTTCTATTTGGCCGAGTTTTAAAACGACGGTGCAACCACATGTATTGTTCAGGGTGCTTGCGGATGGCTTTTTCTAACTGCTGATTAACGTGGATGATATCGGCTTCGTCATCACCGCTTGGAAAATCTTCAAATCCACCGACAAATTCAATGATGTAGCCGCTGCCATCGGCTTTTCGCGACGGAATGCCCATAATGGTTTGCACACCGGGTTGCTTGGCAAATATCATCGTGCCTATGGTGCTGGCGACTTTTTCGACGCCAAAATATGGCACAAAGATGGAGCGCTTACGGCCATAATCTTGATCCGGTAAATAGATCACCACCTCGCCATCGTCTAGGGCTTCTTTCATACCCAGCACATCGGATTTATCAAGCATGTATTTATTGGAGCGATCACGACCTGCGTGTTGGAAGTACTCCATTAATTCATTGTGATTTGGACGATAGAAAACAACCGTAGGTTGTACAAAACCAATGCCACGAGCACAGGCTTCAAGACATAAGTTATGCATGGCTAACAATAACACGCCAGTACCTTGCCGCTGGGCATTACGCAGAACGTCTTCGCCTACCACGTGAATTTTGCGCTTTAAGCGCCAATCTGGCCACCACCAACCAATGCCGGTTTCAAATAATGCACGGCCGGTATTTTCAAAGTTTTGCACCAACATGTGATGTTGTTGCTTTGCAGATAGTTCGGGAAAGCAGGTGGCAATATTTTTTTGTGCTATTTTTAGGCGAGTGCCGCCAAGTTTCATCATGCCGCGGCCGAGCAGGGCGCCCATCATCATTTGTAAACGATAAGGGAGCCAGGAAATGCTATATAGGATAAAAACACCTAGCCAAGTTGGCCAATATTTGGGAAGCAGGAAACTTGCCTTGAATTGGGTTTGTAATGATTTGTTTTTACTCAAGGTTTGGTCAACTCATCGAAAAGCTTATGATACACTATACCTAATAACAGCAATAATTGCCGTAAAGGCAGATAATTAACGTCTGCGAACGTGTTAAAGCGTGCGAAATTTAACGCAAGCAACGCGAACAATACAACAGCGAACGCAACAAACGCTAATTATACCCATTTTGGAAACAGGTATGAAAGTAGATATTCCTAATTTTAATCAGGCCAGAGTTTTAGTTGTTGGCGATGTCATGCTTGATCGCTACTGGTCAGGACCTACAGGACGCATTTCTCCGGAAGCGCCGGTACCTGTGGTAAAGATTGATGGTCGAGAAGACAGGCCTGGTGGCGCGGCGAACGTAGCATTAAATATTGCTTCACTCGGTGGACAAGTAACCTTGTCGGGCATAACTGGTCAAGACGAAGTGGCTAGTGCCCTAGATACCAGCTTATCGGCGATGGATGTGATATGTAATTTCTCGCAATCAGCTGACGTGCCAACCATAACTAAATTACGTGTATTAAGCCGTAATCAACAATTGATTCGCCTCGACTTTGAGCAGTCTTTACATGGCTTGAATAAACAAGGCCTAAATGAACTGGTTAGCGAAAATATTCGTCAACATCATTTGCTATTGCTGTCGGATTACGACAAAGGCACATTGTCTGATGTGCAAAGCCTGATCCAAATCGCAAAACAAAATAATGTCCCTGTGTTAGTAGATCCTAAAGGATCTGACTTTAGTAAATACCGCGGCGCGACGCTTATCACGCCAAACATGAGCGAATTTGAAGGCGTTGTCGGCGCTTGTAAAGATGAAAATGACATTGTTGCCAAGGGGCAGCAACTGTTAAAGGATCTTGATTTACAAGCCTTGCTTGTTACTCGCTCTGAAAAGGGCATGACTTTAATTCGACCTGATCAGGACGAGTTACATATTCCTACCCAAGCCAAAGAAGTATATGACGTTACCGGTGCCGGTGATACGGTGATCGCCACACTTGCGTTATCGGTTGCCGCAGGCAGCTCATTTTGTGAAGCAAGTGCGTTGGCCAACATTGCCGCTGGCGTTGTCGTTGGTAAGCTAGGTACCTCAACGGTGAGCGAAGTTGAAATCGCACAGGCACTGATGTCAGGTCAAGAAAGTGGCAATGGAGTGGTCACCGAAAGTCAGTTAAAGATGATCATTGAACAGGCGCAAAAACGTTCTGAAAAAGTGGTTATGACCAATGGCTGTTTTGACATTCTTCATGCCGGCCATGTGAGCTATTTAGCCAATGCGGCAAAATTAGGCGATCGACTGATTGTCGCGGTAAACGATGATGATTCGGTTAAACGTTTAAAAGGCAATGGTCGCCCGGTTAACCCTCTTGATCGTCGCATGGCGGTGCTGGCAGGTTTAGGTGCCGTCGATTGGGTTGTTAAGTTCAGTGAAGATACACCACAACGTTTGATTGCCAATTTATTGCCGGACATTTTAGTCAAAGGTGGCGATTATAAAGTTGAAGATATCGCCGGCGGTAAAGAGGTGATTGAAAACGGTGGCGAGGTGATGGTGTTGAATTTTGAAGATGGTGTGTCGACTACCGAGATAATAAATACCATACGCTTAGAAGATTAACGAAATATGTAAGCTGTCAGACCAGTGATTGAAAGGCGCAATTTAGCGCCTTTTTTGTGTCTGTAATACCTTAGTGGCGTAATTTCAGCGTACAGCTGTGCTTTGTTTGAACAGACACTGGGGTTACAATGCAGGAAATTGAGTGAACACGCTCCATCTGAACTTGCTAACGCCAAGAAGGAATTAACATGAATGTCGTCGAATTTATTCGTGAGCAAAAGGAACAATTGCAACAACGTAATGACCAATTTAAAGCACGATTAGAGCCGAAGTTTAAAAACATCAGTGAATTGATCAGCAGTCGCATTACTAATCTCACCAATACCTTAAATAACCCATGGTTTTCGAAGTTTGCTGATAACGAGCATGATAGTGAAACCGACTGCGCCGAAAAATGTGAGGTGGTCGTACAAACGCCAAAAGCAGAGAAAGCGTATAATCAATTATTGGCAAAACTTGGCCAAGAAACCTATGTTGGTCAATGGTATACCGTTGATCAACAATGTATTAATCAGTTTGCCGAAGTGACCGGTGATGACCAGTGGATCCATACCGATCCGGAGCGCGCCGAACAAGAATCACCATTTAAGGCGACCATAGCGCACGGCTTTTTAACCCTATCGTTATTGCCGAAGCTCACCGACACAGTGAATGAGGATAATAATCCTTATCCTGATGCAAAAATGGTGATTAATATTGGTTTAAATCAGGTGCGATATCCATACCCAGTGAAAGCTGGCTCAAGGGTACGGGTTAGAACGCGTTTGATTGAACTAAAACCGATGAAACGCAGCATTGAATTGGTCAACGAAATGAGCATTGAAGTGGAAAATTCAAAGCGTTTAGGCTGTATTGCAGAAACGGTATTACGCCTATATTACTAACTCAATGACTGACTCAAATACGAGCGCAAATATTAATTCAGATTTCATTCACTGACGCTTAACTAAATTATTTAACACGATAAAAAAAGAGCAACCATAAGGTTGCTCTTTTTTATTAATTGGCGGCGAAATGATTATTCAACAATGGTCATTTCGTCAACGATGTTGCCTGCACCATCGATGTGTTCCATGGTCCACAGCATAAATGGCACACTGGTATGGATGGCTCGATTTAACTTGGTGTCATAATCCCAATCACCAATGATTGATTCATACACGCCGTCAAATACCAGACCAACAAATTCACCTTTACCATTTAGTGTCGGTGAACCTGAGTTACCACCGGTGATATCTAGGGTTGATAAATAGTTAACCGGCACTGATTTCACTTTTTCACGGTAGTATTTACCGTAGTCTTTGTTGGCAATCGCAGTGCGGATATTTTCGAATAGATCAAATTCACTGTCACCGGCAACATACTTGGCTAGCATACCTTCTAATGTGGTAAATGGCGTCGCTGTTAGGCCGTCTTGTGGTGAATAGCCTTTGACATTGCCGTAGGTGATACGTAGCGAGCTATTGGCATCTGCGTAAACTGGCTCACCTTTGCTCTTTTTAAAGGCAATCATCGCCGCCATAAATGCAGGGCGCGCTTGTGCTAATTGACCATACAAAGCTTCCGCTTGTTGCTCTTGTTTACGGTCGTTGTCATATTGCGAAACCGCATACTGAATGTATGGATCGTCACTGGCCTTGAAGTCATCTACCGACTTTTCCATCCAAGCTAAGCGTGTCGCTTCGTCATCGAGCGCAGTGTTACTGTGCATTTCATCTAACTTCGCCGCTAATTTGTCAGCATCAAAGCCGTCAGTCAGGGCGAAAAATGCATCGAACGTTGGGTTGCGTTCAGACGCTGGGAACTGCGCATACTCGGCGATAAAGTGCGCCAATACCGCTTTGTCGACCTCTGCATCGTAACGACGGTTAACGCGTTTCATGCCTTGGGTAAAACGCTTCATGTCACGTTGTTGGTAACCTTGTTTGCGTTCGCTGTCAGCTTTGGTTTTTTCATTGGCCAAACGGTAGAGACGTTTTGAGACACTCATTAAATTGGTGCGACCAATATAGCTCATGATCAAATCACGTTGTTGGTTTTTCTCGGTCTCAGCCACTAACTGGTTCAGCTCTTTAAGTGCTTTACCATATTGCTTTTGACGATCCGCAGAAGCATTGATCCAGTCTTGTAGTTCAGTCAACTCTTGTTGCTTACGGGTTAGCATGTCACCTTTGTTAAAGCTTTCAACCATAGAGCCATAGTTTTTCGCGTAGTTCGCTAAACCAGCCAAGGTGCTTTCATATTTGATACGCGCTTCGCTGCCAGCTGGGGCTGTAGTTTTGATAACGTCAATGTATTCTTCGCGGTAGCGTTTTGATGTTGGGTAAACCCAAGTAAACACATTCTCTACTTCATCGGCGATGCGATAGCGATTGGTGCGCCCGGGGTAGCCAAGTACCATGACATAATCGTTTTCTTCAACACCATTGGCGTTAACGTTTAAGAATGCTTTTGGCTTAAATGGAACGTTATCTTTTGAATAATCTGCCGGCTTACCGTCTTTATTTACGTAAGCACGGTAGAATGCCCAGTCACCGGTGTGACGTGGCCACATCCAGTTGTCGGTATCGCCACCGAATTTGCCAATACTTGACGGCGGTGCGTACACCAAACGGACATCACGCAGCGCCAATTGTTTCATTAGAAAGTACTCTAAGCCGCCGTGAAAACTGTACACTTCACAACGATAATCTTGTGAGGTTTCACATTCGGCAACCAGTGCTTTTTCATTTTTCTCGATGGCGTTGTAATAGGCTTCACCTTGTACTGAGCTTGCAATGGAACCGGTAATTTTTTCGGTGACATTGGTCAATGACTCGGTCACGTATACGCGAGACCCCGGTGCTGCTTGTAATTCTTCGGCTTTGGTTTTAGCAACAAAGCCTTGCTTTAACAGGTTTTTGTCTTCTGAAGAGTTATATTGAATAGAACCGTAAGCACAATGATGATTGGTTACGACTAAACCTTGCTCAGATAAAAATGATGCAGTACAACCACCTAAGCTGATGATGGCGTTCATTGGAAATTGGTCTAGATTTTCCATTTGCGTTGGGTCTAACTCTAACCCCGCTTGTTTTAGCTTCCCGCTTATTTGTTGTAACTGATGCGGCTGCCACATCCCTTCGTCAGCTTGCAGAGTGCCTGCAAATACCAATGATGACAAGGACAGTGCCTTGATCAAATTTTTGTATAGCATATATGTATGTCCAACTGTTTTTATTATGTCAGGCGGTTTTTTAACCCATTAGTAGGCGGATGTAAACATAACCACGATAATTGGTAAATTTGTTGCGATAAAACTGTAAAATTTTATTCACCACCGCCTAACATCACTCTGTTGGCAGCGCATTTGCGTGACTCATCTATACTTTTTCTCAAGTGCCTGTGCAAGCCACGCTGATTTGGCACCTGTCTGATCCGTTTATTGATTTTTTATCGATGTATTGGGAGTTTTAAATGACAAATATTGAATCGTTGCAACAGCAAATTATAGACGCCTTTAATATGCGACATGCAACCAAGGTGTTTGATGACAGTAAAGTCATAGCTGAAGCGCAATTTACCACCATTTTAGAAGCCGCTCGCTTATCGCCCTCATCATTTGGTTTTGAACCTTATCAATTGTTGGTGGTGCAGTCCCCACAAAAGCGCGAGTTATTTAGAGACTTTACTTGGGGCGCTAATGGCGCCTTTAATGATACCTCTGGGCAGCTTGGCACCGCGAGCCATTTTGTAATTTTTCTGGCTCATACCCAAGTTAACATGCAGCACAATTCTGACTACCTGCAAACATTCCTCAAAGATGTAAAGCAATTACCTGACGATGTGATCGCTTTTTTTAATCAGGCGTATCAAAAGTTTCAGGAGCATGATTTTAAGGTAACCACCGACCGACAAATTACCGACTGGTGCGGTAAGCAAGCCTATATTGCCTTGGCCAACATGATGACTACCGCGGCGCTTATGGGCATTGATTCGTGTCCGATAGAAGGTTTTGAACAGGATAAAACTATTGCGGTGTTAGAAGAGCACTTTGCCATTGACCCAGCGCTATACAAACCTGCGGTTATGGCTGCCTTTGGTTATCGAGTGCAAGATCCACCACGGGGCAAAACAAGACGTACAATGGCGCAGTTGGTGACTTGGTATTAAACAACAAAAAGCCCTAGTCGATGACTAGGGCTTTTATAATCTAGCTTAGATTTATGCCAATTTAAAATACCATCAGCATTAACCTTCGATGCTACATTGCGGCAGCGTATATCGCTTTGATTTCATCGTGGGTCGCTTGAATTGGATTCGTTAAACCACATGCATCGTTCAAGGCGTTTGTTGCAAGCACATCAAAGTCGCTTTCTTTTACATCCAACTCTGTCAAACCTGACGGGATGTTCACATCTTTCGATAAGCTTCTAATGGCATCTAGTGCAGCTTGTGCGCCTTGTTCTGGGCTCATCGCAGAGGTATCAACACCCATAGCTTTTGCTACATCGGTTAACCGCTCTGGGCATACTTTGGCGTTAAAGTTTTGCACATGAGGTAATAAGATAGCGTTACAAACACCGTGCGGTAGGTCATAAAAACCACCTAATTGGTGCGCCATTGCGTGTACATAACCAAGCGATGCATTGTTAAACGCCATACCCGCCATAAATTGCGCATAAGCCATTTGCTCACGAGCGTTAATGTCATCACCATTACTTACCGCGGTGCGCAGGTTACCTTGGATAAGCTCAATCGCTTTTAAAGCGACTGCGTCGGTTAATGGTGTTGCCGCAGTTGATACATAAGCTTCTACTGCATGGGTTAATGCATCCATACCGGTTGCCGCTGTCAGTGATGCTGGTTTTTCAAGCATCAGCTCAGGATCATTTACAGAAATCAGCGGTGTGGTATTTTTGTCGACGATGGCCATTTTAATGTGGCGATCTTCATCAGTGATGATACAAAATAACGTCATCTCTGAGGCAGTACCGGCTGTGGTATTAATCGCAATTAGTGGTAATTGCGGTTTTTTCGACAAGTTGACACCTTCATAATCTTTGATTTGACCACCGTTAGTGGCAAGCAAAGCGATACCTTTGGCACAGTCGTGTGGTGAACCACCACCTAAACTGATTACAAAATCACAGTTATTTTGTTGAAGAAGAGCCAAGCCGTCATTTACGTTACTAACGGTTGGGTTAGGCTGGGTACCGTCGAATACAACTGTATCAACACCCTTGTCAGTGAGTAGCTGTTGAACTTTATCAACCATGCCAATATCGACAAGAACTTTATCGGTAACAATAATACCTTTTTTAAACTCTTGAGCCTCGATATTAGCGATTGCGTCCGCTAAACAACCAGCGCCCATTAAATTTATTGAGGGAATGAAAAATGCAGCCATGTGGTGCCTCCTAAGCAATTTAATGAATTGCCTAAAGCTTACACCTATTTTGTTAAAAAAGGTGTGATTGAAATGTAAAAGATATATTAATAATGTACCTCGCAGACTAGGTGTAGAGTGAAATGGTTGAAAAATATACATATAAGTGGAATTAGTCATAAAAACACTTGCACCAAAAAAAATCTTCCCTATAATGCCTTGCATCAACTTAACGTTGAGCACGTGTTGCCGGAGTGGTGGAATTGGTAGACACGACGGATTCAAAATCCGTTGCCTTTGCGGGCGTGCCGGTTCAAGTCCGGCTTCCGGTACCATTTATTCTTGTCATTACCACAGACAAGAAAACAATAAACCAGCTTAGAGCTGGTTTTTTTGTGCCTGAAATTTGTGATTACAGTAATTGGTCCTATTGATATTTTTGGTTGAAATTTTCGAAGGTCATATTAGTCATTTAATTATTCTTGGTTTGAATTAAATCTAAGATCAAGGTGGTTTTATCTGATTGTCTATATCTGGTAGTGGTTTATTGTACATACGTAATGAATTTGAAATGGCACATTCATTGTAGAGTATCCTCGTATTAACTATTTTGTAGCATTTCCTAGCGTATTATTGCGACTCCCAAACCTTAAGTTATTGAGAGAAACTTACAATGTATAAAAATACTTTATTAAAAAAGACTCTGTTGTCTATAGCACTTACTTCAGTTTTATTTGGTTGTGATGACGATACAGAAATTGTTGAAGTTGAAAAAGAGGTTATCAAGATTGTCGAAGTACCTGTTCAACCTACTGCACCTAAGATTCCAAATGTTGATGAAATTGACTTTAATCAATATAAGATCAGTTTACTAGCAGATACTCAAGGTGGAAGTGATGAAAATGGTCAAGCTCATGTCGCTCTTCATCCAATCGCTGCAGTCGTTAAACATCAAACCGACAACGATGTAGACATGATCATCGCGGTAGGTGATTTAACGAATAATGGTTCAGATATAGAGCTTGCTTTAATTAGTAAGTAACGATTCTATTTAATGTTAGTTAAACTGAATGTTTATAACTAATGCCGTTCACTTTAAGTAGGCGGCTTTTTTATAGGTTAGATTTTGCTTTACGTGCTGCAGAACTGCGGCACTTTTATTAACTGCTGTTTTTATTTCTAACTGGTTATACTTGGAAAAGTCGATTAATACTATATTGAGTATTAATCGACTTCTTGGTCTCTACAAGGATTAATTGTAATAACTTCAATGCTTTGCGTTGAATGATATGCTTGAGTAATTCAAGTGTGGAATGGAACATCCAATCAAGTAAGGTACTAACATGAATATTTTAAAAAAAATAATCTTATTCACAAGTTTCTCTTTCATAAGCCTTTCTGCCCATGCAATAAACAGTGTATTAACTCAGTGTAATAACTGTGTTTACTCTAGCGAGTACGAAAGTATCGCTAAATATGTGGCCGATGAAGAGGGGCATGCAAACGTCTATGTATTTATTGTCAATTTGGAACGAGAAGAATTGAGAAAGTATCAGGTAGTGACGATTAAATCATTTGAACCTGGAGTAGCTGATATTAGGAATATAGTAAGCCAGCATCCGTCATCTGAAGAGGTTGCGGCCTTTAATGATATGCTTGTTATTCATCAAGAGTTGATTAATTATTTACAATATAAAACGGATATACCTAGTGAAGACGTCGGTGTCGATAGTGCTTATGACCTATCTGGCTCATCTAGTGCAAGAAATAAGGTGTCGGACTATCTGGTAAATACTCGAACTTATATCGAAAAGACGGGCGATTTATTGGCTTCTGCCGCTCAAATTTCTGGAACAATGCAGCCTTTTCCTATTATTTTTAAAGTAGAGTTTGATGATGGTTCGTCTGCTTACTTTCAAGCTTTAGTAAGTGTCGGTGATTCACTGCCACTGACTTTAATAAAAGCTGTTGATGCGGATAGAAATGAAATACCGTTAAATCAAGAACAGTTTAGAACATCTCAATCATACCAATGGACAGAACAAGGGCAAGCAGGTGTAGATAGGTTTATGGCTGCAGCTAGTCGAAATGGTGTTTCAGTGGTTTTTGATGGTGCTTCTGAGGAGCCTGTTGATACAAACTGTGTCGGTAACAGTAGTGGTGGCCTGACATGTACAATCGTGACCAAACCAAAATAAATTACCATTGCAGACTTGGCTCTCGTAAACAATAAACCAGCTTAGAGCTGGTTTTTTTGTGCCTGAAATTTTATAAGCTGCTTTTTATCGATTGTATTTTGCGCAAAAAAATAGGCTTCCCGAATCATGTCGAGAAGCCTATTTCAGGGAGAGAAGGTTTACCTTGCGATGTTGCTACAAGGTAAGTTTCACTTTAGAACTTAGCGCGTACACCAATTGAGTAGCGACGATCCGCTTCTGTGTACAACCAAGGGCTACCTAGCTCAGATAGGAATATTGAAGGTTCGCCAGTCAAGTTAGTACCATTAGCAACAACGGTGAAGTTCTCGTTAATGTCCCAGCTTGCAGAGAAGTCTAACTGACCCCTGTCATCACGGTAGTTATTGCCGTAAACCGAATCTTCATCGCCAATAGAACCTGCAGAGTTGATACCTATTACACGCTTCTCATTCTCTGTATCAAGGTACTTATCACGATAGTTATAGGCTAAGCGCATTGCGAAGCTTTCGTATTCCCAAAACGCTTGTACGTTATAGGTGTTCTCTGAAATATCCAGTAGTGGGTTACCATTTGGTTGCTCACTGTCAGCATACGTGTAGTTTAAGTTAATACCTAAACCTGACCATGCACCTGGTAAGAAATCAAAGATTTGTTGGTAACCAATTTCGAAACCTTTTACTTCACCTTCTTCACCATTGGTATCTTTTTGCGTATCGATACCCGTTAGGCCTGCATCACGCAATCCTTCAACATGAGCGAAGCCTTCCGCATCAGAGAACTCAGTGGTGCTTGAATACACGAGTTGTGAGTTATCTTCGCCAGCGTTCTCTAGTTGACAAACACTGTACCATTCGGTCACGTTTTGACCTGAAGTAGATGGGTCTGCAACACACGTTGATGACGTGCTCAAGAATGACTCTACGTCTTTGTAAAATACAGCAAACGAGATCATGTTACCTTGACCGTAGTAGTGCTCAATTGACATGTCATATTGAGTTGCACGGTATGGGTCTAGATCGATCGCACCTTGAGTAGCCTTGGTGGTATCGTTGTTTACATCAAATGCTGGGCTTAGCTCGTTAAAGTCAGCACGACGCATAACTTTTGCTGCGGCAAAGCGAACTTGCGTTTGATCTGAAATGCTGTAAGTAACGTTCAAGCTTGGTAGAAAGTCATCATAATCGTTCTCACCAGTAACCTTTTCACCGTCACGCATAACCGCAGATTCAAGATCGGTCGTTACATAACGGCCACCAACGATGGCTGTCAAATCACCAAAATCTAAATACGCTGACAAGTAAACTGCTGCGGTATCTTCGGTGATGTCACGATAAGCACCTTCATTGAAGTCTTGGTTATCACGTAAGCTGCCGGTTGTTGCCATGTTCGTACCCGCAAGCAATTGTTGTAACTCACTGTAGGTGCGACCTGGGTTTGACAAACCGTTGTATGTAGCAAAGGTAAGTAAGTCGTTTTGACCTGTCTTGCCTAATTGATCAAATGAATGATCATGGCTCAACGTTGTAAAGCTACCGCCAAAGGCTGCGTTATAATCATCAATCCAAAGTGCTGCACTTGAACCGTCGTCATTGAACGCATTCTTATAGATATCTTTGATTTCTTCTTTGTACTCTTTGTATTCGTAATCTCGTTTGGTAGCACGAACACCGGCTTTAACTTTGCTTAACCAATCAATACTAAACGGCTCATCAATTTCGATATCAAAGCGTACAGCTGTTTCTTCATTATCGGTTTCTTTTAGTTCACTTTTAAACGTACGAAGTGCTAAGTTTTCTGCAGCAGTATAGGCGTTAGGATCTGAATGAATGATGCTAGGTAGTTTGTCACCTGATTGTGAAAATTCACCATCGTAAACGTGAGTCACTTGTGATTCATCAACCAACCATGGACCTTTCTCAATTGGACGCAAGGTAAATTCAGTATCTGGACGGGTACTTTCTGATGACGCGTAAGACACTTCACCTGAAATTTTAACTGAGTCAGACAGATTCCATTCCGCACCTAAGGCGTGAGAAAATGAATCCGTTTCACGGAAATCACTGTAGGTTTTTGGAATAGCGAAATCGTTAACTAAGGTGTAATTATCAATTTGGCCATTGCTATCTTGGGTGGTGCCTTCATTGGTTTCTAATGCACCAACAACACCTAAGATTGAATTACCTGCTTGTTCACCTTCGCGCTTAGTACCGCTTAAATCAAGGTAAACCATACCATCTGCTGATTCTGGTGCCCATTGGAATGATAGGTTCGCTGCGGTGCGTTCACGTTTCTCTACGTACTGCTCTACAGTATGCTGATCACGAACGATAAAGTTACCGCTTTTGGTGTTTGCTTCCATATCGTTAATATCGATATCTTGTGGCAATACGCGACTCATAAATTGGTCTTGACGGATTTCGCGATCTTGATAAGCAAGCATAGCTATCACACCAAAACTACCTGAATCACCTAGGTCCCAATTATTACCAATTGAGCCATTGAAGATAGGTGCCCAGTTTTCAGTTTTATCGGCGTATTCACCGTCTATAGAGATGTAGCTGGTCATAGCATCCAATTCTAGAGGACGCACTGTGCGCATACTTACTGTGCCACCTAACGCGCCTTCAATCATATCGGCAGTAGGCGTTTTAACAACTTCGACCGTTTTAAGGAAGCTTGATGGAAAATCTTGCAGGCTGATACCGTCACGAGAGTCACCAATCGTAGAGCGACCGTTTAACTCAACACGGTTTTGCGGTAAACCACGGATAGATACGCCATCACCAACACCAAAATCTGTAGTAATTGACACACCGGTAATACGTTGTAGTGCTTCGGCAATGTTATTGTCTGGTAATTTACCGATATCTTCTGCGACAACGGCGTCAACAATTCGACCGTCGGTTTGTTTTAAGCGAGCGGCTTCTTTCATACTGCCAAGCATGCCTGTTACTTCGATGACTTCCATATCTTCGCTGGCGGCAGTTTGCTCTTGTTCCGCAGCAAAAGATTGTGCGGACAATAGAGTGGTAAGGGCTGCGGCTAAAGCGGCATTATTTGTTTTAAATAAATTGCTCTTTAGTGCCGACGTTATCTTGTTGAGTTTCATTTTAATCTCCCCGTGAATGCGATAACAGTTGGTTGTTTTTATGTTTTATTATCAATTGTTTTATCTTGGTAAGGCCAATTTGTGTTTTTGTTTTTATTGGCACTTACCTTTGGTCACTTCAACATTAGATTATTTATTGTGCTGTTTCAAAGGTTATTTTTACATGTTCTTTACAATTGGTCATACAATCATGCTGTGGTTCTTTATTTTTAAGTGATCTCTGACTGGTATGATGAGTTGGTGTTGAGTGGTTGTTTTTTGATTGCTTTGGTTTTACCAAGTTAGATTTGATGGGGCAGAGATTGGTTAGAAAGAATGGTGATATGTTTTGCCTGTTGGTTGCGAATCAATACGTACTATAAGACGAGAAACTGTAGCAAGTTAGCGGCATAAATTAACCACATCAATATCATATTTGAGCGATATTACGAGCTTTACAACGGCTAAAAATAGGCTCGGCTCTGGTTGTCGATTGCTCGGTAATAGTGGGGCGATGTCTGGTTATAATGGAACGCAAAAAAGTAATACAAAAAGCCACCTTAATCTAAAGACTCAGAAGAAGGTGGCTTTCTATATTTAGTATGATGACAATTGAGCTGTCAATGCAGAAGGAGGCCGCTTATTTATGCCTGTCTTCTTATCGAGTACATATCTCGTTTTTCACTGCTTTCTTTTTTTATTTTTTCTAAGGCTCTGCTTTCTTCGGCTTCAAACAAGGTGTTAATCAAGCGATCGAAATGCTCGTGCATTGCCGTTCTCGATTGACTTGCGTCACGTGATTTTAGCGCATTGTAGATGGCTCTATGCTCAGCAATTGTTTTCGCATTATCTTTGCTACAAACACTGTCATAATCTTCGATGATTTCTTTTGAAGAAGCGCGCAATTCCCATAAGCTCGCCACCAAACTCTTCATTGCTTCATTGTGAGTCGCATCGGCAATTATTCTATGAAAGTCCTTATCGGCGGCTTGCATATTCTTGCCTTCTTCCATATCGGTGAGTGTTTGATGCAGTTCATCCAGCTCTTCCTCGGTGATGGCAGCAGCAGCCAGTGCGGCGACTTCACCTTCAACAACGGCTCGTGCTTGCGTCACTTCGAAGGCATTGATTTTTTTCGATGCCTTACCGGATTTCTGAGAATCTAGTACATAAACGCCAGAGCTTGTTTTAACTTCAACACGGCCTCTCACTTCAAGCGCAATAATTGCTTCGCGAATGGTTGGTCGGCTAACATTGAATCGTTGCGCAAGTTCTCTTTCTGGAGGTAAACGACTACCCGCTGGAAACTTTCCAGAATTAATAGATGTTTCGATTAAATCGACAATGCCCCAGAACAGTCTTTTTGCTGCCATATTTTCCCTACCTCAATAGACTGAAAATGAAAACTTAACGCCAATATTCAGGCTTTAAATTTTGTCCAATAAACACAATGTAATAATTACATATCATTTGTTAATGTTCAAGATGTTATATTACCAATTTTTTTTGGGGCTTTAGTTAATTTGACATCCTTTTTAATGTTTATTTAAAAATAAGTAGAAACTCGGTAAGTACGTTAAGCCCTTTGTTTTTATGTCTTTATTGGGTTTTTAAAAGGTGTGTATGTAGGTGTTTGTTTAAGTTTTGGTAAAACTACTGTTGCTCTTATGGTTATACCAATGTGAGTGCGTTTTGTGTTTCTGATGTTTCGAAGTGGTGTTTTTAAGCGGCGTTTACAAGCGGTGTTCTTTTTATTATTTTAATAGGGCAGAGCATTCGGTTGTTAGCCGGTGCTTATATTGTGCTGATTACCTGTTATTAAGGCTCCCCTACAACGCTTAGCGGGGCTATTTTTAGGTAAAAAAAGCGCCACATTAAGTGGCGCTTTTTACTTGAGGGAGAATGTCTATTTTGTTGCTAAGTTACTCAGTAGTGACGATAACTTCAGCAGAGTTTGAATGATAAACTGATGCATCATTGCTGTCAGGGTCTAGCGATACACCGTCAGTGTAGCTTTCAAAATCATCTTCAAATGCCACGGTTGTACCGGCCATGTCAGAATAGATTTTAACCTCATCAACAAAGTATGCAGCATCAACAACCGTTGAACCATTGTCACCTAGCTTAAATATAGCGTAACGAACACCGGTCATTACGTCACTTAGAGATGACGATGCTGAAGAGAACGCATCCGTCGTAACGCTGGTACCATTGATAGTAATGGTAACAAGAGGTGCTACTGCATCGGTCGCTGCTGAGGCATCCCAAGTCATTTCAACATCAGTCCAAACACCTGGTACAAATGGAATAGCAACATCGATGTCTTGGTCACGAATCACGAATTTGTCTTCTTGGATTCGTAAGTCAACAATAGCATTACTAGTGCTGGTTGATTCACCAAATAAACCTATATACGCGTCTTTCGCACCGTCAGGGTTGGTTGAGTTATCTTGTTTAAGGAACGATACGGTCAGTTTACCCTGAGCGATGGCGGAATCTAGCTTGTAGCGAAGTTCACCGGCATCGTCGGTCATGCTGTCAGTAATTTGCGCGATTTGGTTACCCGCACTACCAGGACCCGTCGTTGGTCCAGTGTCTGTGCCGTAAAGCGCAACAACAGCTTCGGCGGTATTCGAGTGATAAGGTGATGCACCGTTATCATCATCTAACGAGTCACCAACGGTATAACCTTCAAAATCATCTTCAAATGCCACTGTTGTACCGGCCATGTCAGAATAGATTTTAACGTCATCAACAAAGTACGCAGCATCAACAACCGTTGAACCATTGTCACCTAGCTTAAAGATAGCGTAACGAACACCAGCCATTACATCACTAAGAGATGACGATGCTGAAGAGAACGCATCAGTTGTAACGCTGGTACCATTGATGGTAATGGTAACTAGAGGCGCGATTGCATCGGTTGCTGCAGAAGCATCCCAGGTCATCTCTACGTCTGTCCATACACCTGGTACAAATGGGATAGCAACATCGATGTCTTGGTCACGAATCACGAATTTGTCTTCTTGGATTCGTAAGTCAACAATAGCATTGCTGGTACTGGTTGATTCACCAAATAAACCAATATAGGCGTCTTTTGCACCATCTGGATTCGTTGAGTTATTTTCTTTTAGGAATGATACGGTCAATTTACCTTGAGAAATGGCTGAGTCTAGCTTATAGCGAAGTTCACCGGCATCATCAGTCATGCTGTCGGTAATTTTTGCTACTTGCGTCGCAGCAACCATATCAGTACCTGTGATGGTAATAACAAGGACAGCGGTACTGCCATCGGTCGACATAATGGTAATGTCATCTGTTATGGTATCTGTAGAACTTGCAAGCGAAGAAACTGTCGCATTTGCGGTATCTAATGTGTATGTCCAATCGCCATTGTCTGCGATTGAAAATGTACCGTAGGTCGTCATCACATCAGTTTGTACTTCAGCCATGTCTTCACCGGCGTCATCGTCACTGATTGCAACGTTACCACTGATAGGGTTCATAGCATTATTAGCAACAGTTGCTGCTAAGTTTTCGAATGTTGCTGGCACATTGCCTTGGTTGGCAATAATTGCAGACGTTGGTTCTGATGTCGTCACTTCATCGTAGGCATCACCATCAACGTATGATGCGGTTACAGTGATCACTTTACCAACATCGGCTTCCATGATTATGTAAGTTGCCGCAGTTTCGCCGCTGATCTCTACGCCATCGGCATACCAAGTAAATACAACGTTTTCTAGATCAAAATTATTATCATCAAGTAACGTGGCTGTTAGCAGTTTACCTACTTCCATCGCACCAGAAATAGTGATTGAACCGATAAAGTTCATTAACGTTGAGCTTGTTTCATTTGAAGTGATTCGTTCTTGATAATCATCGTTATCAATATACGAAACCGTTACACTAATTTGAGAACCGGCCTGTGCTTCCGTTAACGTAAACGAATTAGATGTCGCTTCAGGTATTACTGTGCCGTCTGCCATCCAACTGTAGTTTATCGCTGATTCATCAACACCATTAGCATCAGCTACGGTTGCCGTTAACGTTTCCCCAACCCTTGCATCACCTGAAACGGTTAGCTGGCCAAATGAATTACCATTTTTGTCTGGCAACTCATCGGTATCACAACCAGCCATTGCTAACGCAATCGCTGCCATAGCAACCGATTTTCTCATTGTTATATTTTTCATTATTATAGTCCCATTGTTTTCCTGGTAAACCAATTGTTTTTATTTTGGTTTGGTTTTTATATTAAATTGTATAGCCAATTTGTCAACCATGCTGTTGTGATTAAATTAATTTAATAGCACATATTGTATTTTCACGAGGTTAGATGTGCGTTGGTAATGGTTTATTTGGTCATCCCAATTTGCCTAACCAAGAGTGTGTTTATGTTATTGTTTGGCAACAAACTCCACTGAGATTGTTTACTTATATTAGCCGCCCTCATGGTTTGTAATTTGTATACATATTAATCTTTTATAAGGCTTGTGTTAGCTAATCGTCAACCCATAGATAGCTCACTGATATGGCGAGATATTGTATTTAACTGCCTTTTTATCACTAAGTCTCTGAACTTGTGCGGGATGTTTTTATTGGCTTGCAGGAAAATTTATCAATTATATGGTTTGTTTTTCTATCTAATTCCTAGTTCCTGTCGCGCACGTCTAATACCTTAGTGTGGCAATTCACACTGCAAATAAAAAATCCCTCAATGTGAAGCGGCAATCGAAGATATTTACCGATGATATGAATTGGTCAAAATTAACCTTGTTTAACTGTCTTTGGTGACCCTTAGCCTGAAACCGTTATTGGTTAAGGGGTTGCGATCAATTGGTAAGTTTATAAATGTTATTTTATGTTAAATTGTTTTACCAAAATGGTTGACAATGTTTTTTTATGTTGCTTGAATAAGCACAAGCTGAATATAAAAAAATTAAAATAATCGGAATATATCAATGGCTACTAACAACAAGTTAAATAAGATTAGCTGGGCAATTCGCCAACAGGGCAGCTATCCACGAAAATTCTTATGTGCTTCAACATTGCTAACAATGCTTGCATTTGGTGCAACGGCACAAGAAAACGAAACCGAAGCTGAAGTAGAATCAGATATCGAGGTGATTGAGGTCAGTGGTATGAGGGGGACCATGACTCGTTCATTGAACGAAAAGAAAAATACCACCGCAATCGTCGATGCTGTTGCGGCAGCGGATTTTGGTGAACTACCAGGTTTATCATTATCAGACGTTATTGAAAATATTACCGGTGCAACCGGTCACCGTCTTAAAGGTAGTCAAAACGAAATATCAATTCGTGGCCTTGGTTCATATTGGGGTTATTCAACGTTTAATGGTCGCACTATTACCAATGCTGGTCCTGGTCGAGCAGTAAACTTTAAGAAATTCCCATCAGAACTTGTTGATAAAGTCGTCATTTACAAATCTCAACAAGCTGACCTTGTTGAAGGTGGTACGTCAGGTACCATCGATGTGAACTCGTTACGCGCGGTAGATTACGGTAAGAGCCAGTCTACATTCCAAGCTGCCGGTATTTACAACAGCTACTACGAAGATGTAGACGGTGATGTTGATCCTTGGGGTGCAAAATTTGTTGCATCTACGGTACAGCAATGGGAAACCGATGATTTTGGTGACATGGGTTTTACCCTTGGTTTTAACTACACAGATTCTTCTAACCCGGAAGAAAACTACGGCGGTAGTTCACAAATGGGTGTATGTGCCTTGCGCGCTGCTGATGGCACACCATTAACCGGTGGTAGTAACTGTGCTACTGGTCAACAAGGTGTTAGTGCCGGTCGTGTAGGTCGTGAACCTGAATTAGGTATTGATACCGACCTTGCCGATTATGATCAAAGCAGTATCTTTTATGTACCAAATGATGCCTACTGGCGTACAGGCGAAGATGAAGATGATCGTTTTGGCGCGGTATTTACGTTCCAATGGGTGCCAAATGATCAGTTAAACATTAACGTTGATTATGAGCATTCTGATTTAGAATACACCGAAAAACGTATGGAATTGGCGCTAGATACGCGTCGCGACGACCTTGCTGATCACATTATCAGTTCAGATCACACCTTATTGTATGCAACCGGTGAAGCCCGTCCTACATTACAAGGTGAAAACCGTAACCAAGAAGATGAATATCGCGGTGGTGGTATCGAGATTGAATACACGCCTACTGATGATTTAACTCTTAACTTAGATTTATCTTACTCAGAATCTTACCGTTACCGTACGCGTCATCGTACCAAGTTCCGTTCGACTGAGCGTTACAACTACTCACTTGATTTCCGTGGTCGTAATGTTCCAACCCTCACTTGGCTTGATAGCAATCGCTTAGGCCCAAGTGATCCTGGGTTCTCTTCTTGGGAAGCGTTTGATGCTAGCTACATGGGCAACTTTGTTCATGACGGCCACGCATACGTAGAATATCGTCGTACTCATGAAGAACGTAAAGATGATATTTGGGCTATTGATTTTAGCGGTCAATATGAACTGGATAATAATTACATTTCAAGCATTAAAGCCGGTGTTCGTTACTCAGTAGAACAATTGGTTGACTATGTAAACAATGATGTATCACTTGTTATTGCCGATGGTAGCCAACGTAATGGTGCCAGCGATAACGAAGATAATAGTTGGGATGAATTAAATCCAGAAGCAAACTCAGAATTGATCAATGGCATTATCGACAATTGTCAAAACGACCATGAGAACAACATTCAATTTACCGAAGAACCAGGTGAAGGTGGCGACGCAACGCGTTATGCAACCTATGATCACAAGTGTTTTATTGGTCAAATCTTAGGCCAGTTGCCAGGCGCAACAGGTACAGACTTTTATGACATTGGCGAACGTGAAGATGGCCGTGATGGTGGTGACCGTGATGTAGAGGAAACCATTACAGCCGGTTATATTATGGCCAACATTGATACCGAAATTGCTGATATTCCAGTGTTTGGTAACGTTGGTGTTCGTGTCGTTAAAACTGAAACTCACTCTGATGGTTGGGGTGACAAGGTGTACATCACATCAACAGAAAACAATGAAGGTGACATCACTTGGGATGCGGTAATTAACCCAACCGGTGAAATCGAAGCTGTTGACTTAGATTCAGATTACACTGAGTGGTTACCTAGCTTGAACTTAACCTTTATGGTTACCGACGAGTTCTTCATTCGTACAGCAGCTTATCGCTCACTTTCTCGTTTTCAAATGAATGCGATGTCAGCCGGTGTAAGCTATGAAACCTGTGAAGATGAAGATGATACGGTATGTGACCCAGATACTAACACGGATTACTCACAAGTTATCCGTGGCGGTGAAGCAAATGGTAACCATTTAGACCCATACACTGCGATGAACTACGACGTATCATTTGAATACTACCCGTCGCAAGACGCGTTCTTTAGTGCGGCATTGTACTACAAGTCGTTCGAAGGTGGTTATGAGACCATTACAGAACAACGTGACATCACTGTTGAACTAGATGGTGAAGATTCGCTTTACCCAGATGTAAGCCATCTTGTTAAACAAACATCTGATGATGACTCAGTCATTAAAGGTGTCGAATTTACCGGTCAGAAGCACTTTAGCGAATTACCTGCACCATTCAATGGCCTTGGTACCAAGTTCGCATGGAACTACGCGGATTCAAACTTCAATACAGATGAGCCAGCAAGTCCAGGTATTGTACCAGATGCCAACTTATTTGGTTTCTCTCGTAATGTTGCGTCAGCGTCAATTTACTGGGAAGGTGAAAATACAACGGTACGTCTATTGTGGAAACACAGATCTAAGTACCTACAACCAAACAGCCTACCGTTCCCTGATCGCTCACATCGTTATGTGCAAGACGCGAACTACATCGATATGTCAGCTAAATATAAGTTGAACTCAAATGTTAGTTTTTTCTTGAAAGGTCTTAACTTGACCAACGAACCACAAGTGTACACTCGTGGTAACGACACAACGATTGCTGATTACTCTCGTTCAGGAACTAAATGGGAGTTTGGTGTTAAAGCTAAATTCTAATAAGCAACAAGACTTTGACGAGCAGTTTATGCTGCTCGTCTAAACAAACAAGACGACGTTTTTAGCCGTATCTACGATTAGAACGTTGTCCATTAACAAAGTAACAAAATTAGGTGCCCCGTTATATAAGAATGCCTCGCAATTCATTCACGGCACGCACGAAACAGTAATTTAGGAGTTTAATATGTCAAAGCCAACGATTGGTTTTATCGGCCTAGGCCTTATGGGCGGCAACATGGTCGAAAATTTACAAAATAGAGGCTATGAACTGACGGTCATGGATCTCAACAAAGATGCCGTAGACGCATGTGTTGATCGCGGTGCAAAAGCGGCAAGCTCAGCAAAGCAATTAGCAGAATCTAGTGATATTGTTATGTTGTGTCTGACTACATCTGCCATTGTAGAGAAAGTTGTTTATGGCGATGAAGGCATTCTTACTGGAATCAAAGAAGGTTCTGTATTGGTTGATTTTGGTACGTCAATTCCTGCATCAACTCGTAAAATCGGCGCTGATTTAGCCGCTAAAGGTGTTGGTATGATTGATGCGCCTCTTGGCCGTACCCCAGCTCATGCGAAAGATGGTCTATTGAACATTATGGCGTCTGGCGATATCGATACCTTCAACAAAGTTAAACCTGTATTAGAAGAGCAGGGTGAAAATGTATTCCACCTTGGCGCTCTAGGTGCGGGTCACACCACTAAACTTATCAACAACTTTATGGGTATGACCACAGTATGTGCCATGTCTCAAGCGTTCGCTGTTGCTGATCGTGCTGGTGTTGATCGTCAACAATTGTTCGACATCATGTCGACTGGCCCGTCTAACTCACCGTTTATGCAGTTTTGTAAAAACTACGCAGTAGACGATGTTAGCGACTTAGGTTTCTCAATTGCTAACGCTAATAAAGACTTAGGTTACTTCTTACAAATGGTTGAAGACTTAGGCACTCGTTCAGAGATCGCAGAAGGTTCATCGGCTAACTTGCAAGCGGCATTTGACGCTGGCATGGGCAATGGTAACGTACCTGAGATCTTTGATTACTTTCGCACTTTAAACAAGTAATCTCGATCGGTTCGCGGTCTAAAGTCCGCGAACACATGCATATAAACTCGCTCGCTGCGTATTAGGTTAAGGCTTTTTCTGACACAGAGTTGTAAAAAGCCTTAATTCTTATCCACTGACAATCCTGATGTACGGTACACACATGAAAAATCTTGCCTTGACCTTTATATCTCTACTAGTAACAACTGAGCTCTGCGCTAAAGAATATTTAGTTGATTCACCAAAAGCCTACGCTGAGATAGCTTCTTCATTAGAAGCTGGAGATACGGTGAAGCTCGCCAATGGCACTTGGCAAGACTTTGAAATTTTGTTTACCGGGCAAGGCACAAAAGATCAACCTATCACCTTGACGGCAGAGACCAAAGGTGAGGTTATCCTAAGCGGTCAATCAAACTTGCGTTTAGCAGGTCAATATTTGCATGCATCAGGATTGGTGTTTAAGCAAGGTTACACTCCAAGTAATGAAGTGATTGCCTTTCGTCGCAATAAAACAGACTTAGCTTATCATTCACGCATTAGTGAAATGGTTATCGAAGATTACTCGAATCCAGATAAGCAAGAATCTGATTATTGGGTCGGTATGTATGGTCAGTATAATCGCTTTGACTATAACTACTTGGCGGGCAAGACCAACAAAGGCGTCACCATGGCGGTGCGTCTAAATAGTGAAAATAGCCAGCAAAATCATCATCAAATTGATCACAATTATTTTGGTCCGCGCCAAATATTGGGCTCGAACGGTGGTGAAACATTGCGTATTGGCACCAGTCACTATTCTTTAACGGATTCTTTTACTCTGGTTGAAAACAATTACTTTGACCAATGTAATGGCGAGGTGGAAATCATCTCAGTAAAATCTGGCAAGAATGTATTAAAGAATAATGTCTTTTTTGAATCTCGTGGCACACTAACGTTGCGCCATGGTAACGGCAACATCATTGAAAATAACGCGTTCTTTGGTAACGGAGTTGATCATACCGGTGGTATTCGTGTTATTAACAAAGACCAAATAGTTCGTAATAACTACTTGCAAGGGTTAACGGGTTACCGTTTTGGTAGCGGTTTCACCATTATGAATGGCGTGCCAAATTCACCCATTAATCGCTATCATCAAGTCGAGAATGCGCGAATAAGCAATAACAGCTTTATCAATGTTGATCATATTCAATTGGCGGCAGGTAGTGATGCTGAACGCTCAGCCGTACCAATTAGCTCTTCGCTTACTAATAACCTCATTGTCAATGAAAGCAAGCAACCATTTAGCTTGTTTGACGATGTGTCTGGGGTGAAGTTTGCGGACAATGTCAGTAATCAGGTCGCACCGCCTGAGCTTGCATATGGCATTACGCAACAAGCTATCGAGTTAGAAAAAGGTGATAATGGTCTGCTGTATCCAAAAGGTTTAAATATCGGTGTCGATAAAAAACTTACGCCGATTAAAAAGTCTCAAACGGGGCCAAGCTGGTACCCAAAACCAGCAACAGCAACAGCCTTTGATAGCGGTAAAAAAGTTGCCGTAAACGTTGCCGAAGACGCTTTATTCAACGCGGTTAAAAACGCCGAGGATGGTGACGTACTGCTTTTACAAGATGGTCGTTTTGATGAACGAAAAATTATCACGATTGATAAGACCATAACGATACAAGCACAAACTCGCGGTAACGCACAAATCACCTTCGAACGCGGTACCTTGTTTGAAATCGTTGATGGTGGCAGTATAAAAATCGATGGGGTGGTTATCGATGGCGTAAACAGTCCAGACTCGTCTGGCAATGTGATGATTCGTTCTAAGAAATGGGGTATGACGCAAAACTATCGTTTGCTGATGCAAAATTCCGTTATTCAAAACCTTGATGTGAATCATTCATTCCACTTTTTTGAATCAGGTAAAGGCGCATTTGCAGACCAAATCAGCTTGCTTGGCAATCGTTTTGTAAACGTCACTGGCGATGTGTTGCGCCTTGATAAAGAGCACGAAGACCTCGGCATATACAATGCTGAATACGTTGTCCTAAACGACAATGAATTTAATCAAGTGCAGGGTGCATTGGTTAAGTTATATCGTGGTGGTACCGATGAAAGTACCTTTGGTCCTCATTTTGTTATGAATAACAACACCATCAAAGACCTAGGTCTTGGCAAGCGCAACAAAGCCGATGCCAGCATTTTCTTACATGGTGTGCAAGTAACCAATATAGACAGCAATACGCTGCAAGACAGTGCGCCAATTGTTATAGAACACACGGTCGGTGAACCAATTTCTTCATTGAGCAACAACGAACTGAACCAACAACCAAGCATTGTTGAATTGCGTGTTGCGGGTGAGCATACCGCTCTATTAGACAACAACAAGATTGTTCAATAGGCCGATACTATGTTTGCATCAAAATCTTTTAAATCTATACCTTTTAAATCTATTGTTAGCTCCCTCGGTTTATTACTGGTGTCGGCTCTGCAGCTTATGATTAGTGCTAATGCAGCAACTGAACTTGAGTCTCGTCAGAGCCCTCACCTAGTAATATCCCACCAAGATATCGCTGATATGCGCGTTGCACTGCAAGGTGACGGTCGCTTTTCAACAGAATTTGCTGACAGAAAATCGTCTGTTGATTTGCAAATAGCTCAGCCTATCGATGTGCCATTACCTAAAGACTCCGGTGGTGGTTTTACCCATGAGCGTCATAAGAAAAACTATAAACTTATGTATAACGCTGGCGTGGTGTTTCAATTAACCCAAGACAGCAAGTACGCCGCTTACGTGCGAGATATGTTGTTTGCGTATGCGGATATGTATCCAACGCTGCCACTGCATCCCGCTCGTCGCAAAGATAAAAACAACCCAGGTAAACTGTTTTGGCAAAGCCTTAACGAAGCGGTTTGGCTGGTGTATACCTCTCAAGCCTATGACATGATTGTTAACAGTTTGAGTGCTGTTGAAAAGCAACGTATTGAGCAAGGCATTCTGCGTCCTATCGTTAAGTTCTTGTCGGTGGACTCTCCCGCAACGTTTAATAAAGTGCATAACCATGGTACTTGGTTAACCGCTGCTGTTGGTATGACAGGTTATGCGATTGGCGAGCAAGAGTGGGTTGAGCAAGCTTTATATGGTTTAGACAAGTCAGGCAAGGGCGGGTTTATGCGCCAATTAGACGAGTTGTTTTCGCCACAAGGCTACTATAACGAAGGGCCATATTATCAGCGTTATGCGTTGATGCCGTTTGTCACTTTTGCCAAAGCTATTGAAACCAACCAACCAGAGCGCAAAATATTTCAACATCGTGATGGTATATTGCTAAAAGCTATCACCACCACGATTGAATTGAGTTATGACGGTTTATTTTTCCCAATAAATGATGCCATCAAAAGCAAGGGTATAGATACCATCGAGTTAGTGCGTGGAGTTACTATCGCCTATGGTTTGACCCAAGATACGGGCTTGTTAGATATCGCCGAACAGCAACAGCAAGTCATCCTAACAGGTGACGGCCTTTCGGTCGCTAATGCGCTCGATGCGAAGAAACAAACGCCTTATCAATTTAGATCGTTAGCCTTTGGTGACGGTGCCGATGGCAAACAAGGTGCACTTGTGGTGATGCGTGAGCAAACCTTAGGTGACAGTGCTGTGGTATTTAAACCCGCTGCGCAGGGCCTTGGTCATGGTCACTTCGATAAACTGGCATGGCAATTTTATGACAATGGTGCAGAAATTGTTGCTGATTACGGCGCCGCCAGATTTTTGAATGTTGAAGCCAAATCCGGTGGGCAGTATTTACCTGAGAACGATAGCTACGCGAAGCAAACCGTCGCTCATAATACCGTTGTCGTCGATGAACGCAGCCACTTTGATGGTAAAGTTGAAGTCGGTAATGCCAATCACCCAGAATTGATTTTCTTTGATAGTAACGAGTTCGGAAGCATTAGCCGTGGTGATATCGATAGCGCCTATCCAGGTGTTAGTCTTAGTCGCACTATGGCTCTCGTCGCTTTGCCTGACAGCGAACAGCCTTTATTAATAGACCTGTTTGATGTCAAAAGTGACGCGCAACATCAATATGACCTACCTTTGCATTATCAAGGCCAGTTGATCGACAGCAATTTTAAGCGTAATGCGTTTAGCGAATCATTAACTGCATTGGGTAAAGGTAACGGTTATCAGCACCTTTGGTTAACCGCACAATCGGCACCAAAAGCGGGGCTAGCACAAATTACCTGGCTCAATAACAATGGCCGATTTTATACGCAATCAAGTATTGTCGATGGTGACACGCAATTGTTGTTTACCCGAGTTGGTGCCAACGACCCTGACTTTAACTTACGCAATGAAGCGGGTTTTATCTATCGAAAACAAGGTGTTAAAAATCACACGTTTATTAGTGTATTAGAGCCGCATGGTGAATATAACCCATCGAAAGAATTTACTATTTCAGCGCAATCAAACGTTTCACAATTACGTTTTGAGCAGATTGGTGAAATAGAAGTGGTTGAGGTAACACTCAACAATAGTGGCCGCTACCTATTGGCAATTAATAGCCAAGGTATTGGTATGACAACATTTAATTATAAGAACAACGAGTATAAATTTGAAGGAAGGTTTACCTTATTCAAATTGCATAATCAGCTGTAACACGAGGAATTACAATGAGCGAAAGTGCCCACTTTACATTTGCCAACGAAGCCGAGATTGAAGATATTGGTGGTGGCTTAAAACGTCAGATGCTTGGTTATAACCATGAACTAATGGCCGTTAAAATTTGGTTTTCTGAAGGGGCTATTGGTTACAACCATGCTCATAGACATTCTCAAGTTACCTATGTTGTTGAAGGAGAATTTCACTTCAATATTGACGGTGTCACCAAAATCTTAAAGCCAGGTGACAGCTGTTATATTCCGCCACATACCGACCATGGTGCTACGTGCCCAACCGGTGGCATCTTGATCGATACATTTAGCCCAGCACGCGAAGATTTTTTGGAGGATAAATAATGCAAGTTAAAGGATTACGTTGGTGGGTGATTGCATTAATCGCTCTTGCCACCATTATTAACTACATTGACCGTCAAGCGCTCAGCGTTTTATGGCCTGATATCGTTGAAGATTTATTCCCAGATGAATCGGCATTAGAGCGTAAACAAATTTACGCGAATATTTCGATTGTGTTTGTATTTGCCTACGCCTTTGGTCAGGCAATCTTTGGTAAGATTTTTGACTGGATTGGTACTCGTCTAGGTTTCGTATTATCGATTGGTGTTTGGTCACTAGCAACGGTAGCACATGCGTTCGCACAAGGTATCTTAAGCTTTAGTATCTTCCGCGCTATTTTAGGTGTCGCTGAAGCCGGTAACTGGCCAGGTGCGACCAAAGGTAATGCCGAATGGTTTCCAACCAAAGAGCGTGCCTTAGCGCAAGGTATATTCAATTCAGGTGCTGCTATTGGCGGTATCGTAGCGATACCGCTTATTGCCTTTTTGACGGTGTATTTTTCATGGCAAATGGTGTTCGTTGTCGTTGGCTTAGTCGGTCTATTATGGCTTATCCCATGGCTAGTATTGGTAAAAGCGCCACCGGGTTCACATCCGTGGATCACCGAAGAAGAGCGTCAGTATATCTTAACCGGTCAACGCCCTGAGCAAACTGACGATAGTGAGCCAGAAGAGGAATACAACCCATCGACAGGCGAGTTGCTATCTCGTAAGCAAAGCTGGGGAGTTATCATCGCCTCTGCTGCAATTGATCCTATCTGGTGGTTATTTGTTTTCTGGATTCCAATTTACTTAAACGAAGTGTATGCCATGGATGTTAAATCGATTGGTATCTATGGTTGGGTTCCATATGTAGGCGCAATGTTTGGTGCTTGGTTTGGTGGTTTGCTAGCGCAAAATCGACTGAAAGCCGGTTGGAACACAGATAAAACTCGTAAGCTGACCATTACCTTAGGTTGTTTGATTATGTTGCCATCGTTACTTGCTATGGCAAACCCAGGTGAACCAGTTACTGCGGTACTTATCATGGCAGTTATTCTATTTGGTTTCCAAACAGCTATTGGTAACGTGCAAACCTTGCCAAGTGACTTATTAGGTAAAAAATCTGTAGGCACCTTAGCTGGTTTTGCCGGTATGGCTGCGAAATTAGGCGCTGTAGGTTTAACCTCGTTAGTACCTTATTTAACCGCCGATGGTAACTATACCCCTGCGTTCGTTATTGGTGCGTCTCTTGCCATCATTGCTATGTTGGCGGTTTGGATTCTTATTCCAAAAGTTGAGCCACTTAAAAGCCCAGAGCAACTTGGTAAAATGAAAAAGGCCTAATGATGAAAAGCATTTATTTACTCGGCGAATGCATGATTGAATTGATGAACAGTTCATCTGACACCATGAAGCAATCATTTGCCGGGGATGTTTATAATTCAGCCGTTTATATGAAAAGGTGCTTTCCTAAGACGCATGTAGGGTTACTGTCTGCTGTAGGGGCAGACACTCTCAGCGACAAAATGCGTCAGCGTTTTGCCAGTGAAGATATCAATACCGATTTGGTGTTTACGCACCAACAAAAAGTACCGGGTATCTATCTGATTGAGACCGATGAGACCGGCGAGCGCAGCTTTACCTATTGGCGCAGTGATTCAGCGGCAAAGAAAGTGATGCAATTCGTCGATGCTGAAGTAACTGAGCAATTATCCGGTTGTGATATGTTGTTCTTCTCTGGGATATCTTTGGCTGTTATCGATGAAGAGTCTCGCCCAGCGTTTTGGCAGAAAGTCACACAGCTAAAACAAGCGGGTGTTAAAATTGTGTTCGATCCAAACTATCGTGCTCGATTGTGGAAAAATGAGCAGCAAGCTCAACAGCAGTTTAATAAAGCATTTGAATTATCTGATATCGCACTACCTGGTGTAGATGACTTTGTCTCGTTATACCAAATTGATAGCAGTGACGGCGTACAAGCCTTTTGTGAGTCGTTTGATATCGCTGAAGTGATCATTAAAAATGGTCCTGCATCGGTTATTTCTGTGTGTGACGGACAGTCGCAACAACATGTTATTACACCGGTAGAGAATGTCGTTGATACAACGTCGGCAGGCGATGCATTTAATGGCGTCTATCTCGGTGCTCGATTAAACGGTGACTCTATTAATCAAGCGATAAGCAAGGCAAGCAAAGCCGCTGGTATCGTTATTCAACATCCCGGTGCCATCGCACCCAAACACGCAATCAACGCAACCCTCATCTAACGATGGGGTTGTGCCCAATTTTGAGAATATATTCATGAACACGTTTCGTTCTTTAATGGCCGATCAGGTCTTATTACCTATTATTCAAGCCGATACGCCAGAGCAAGGTGTTAATATTGCTCGCGCAATGCAAGCTGGCGGTATTCATTTAGTGGAAGTTGTGTTGCGCACCGATGCATCTATTGAGGCATTAAAAGCCATTAAGCAGGCTTTCCCTGAGATGGTTGTTGGTGCGGGTACGGTTATTTGCGAACAAAGCCTAGCCAAAGCCATAGATGCTGGAGCCGATTTTATCGTCACCCCAGGCATGGACAGCGTGTTAGCTAAAGCGCTACAAAATTGCGGTGTCCCGGTATTACCTGGCGTTGCTAATGTTGCCGATATCTTAACCGCGCGTCGTCATGGTTTTCATGAGTTAAAACTGTTTCCTGCCTCATTATCTGGTGGAGCCAAATTTATTTCTGCTATGTCTGGCTTGTTCAAAGATACCGTATTCTGCCCAACAGGTGGTGTATCACAAGCCAATAAAGACGATTATTTAGGACTGGCAAATTGTTTTGCTGTTGGTGGCACTTGGGTTGCAAGCCAGCAGTTAGTTGATAACCAAGACTGGCAAGCGATTAGCAAGGCCTGCGCTGAGGTATAAGGAAGATAACGATGCTTTCAAATAATTTACCCGTCGGTGTGATAACTGGTGATGAGTTAACCGCATTGTTTGCTGATGCAAAAAAAAATAAATACGCTTTACCGGCAGTTAATGTGGTGGGCACTAACTCAATTAATGCCACATTAGCCGCGGCTAAACAGGTTAATTCTCCGGTTATTATTCAGCTATCTCATGGTGGCGCCTCATTTTTTTGTGGCAAGTCGCTAGAGCTTGATGGCCAGGCGGCAGCCGTTCTTGGCGCAACCGCCGCGGCGCACTATGTGCATCAAGTTGCTGGTGCCTATGGCGTGCCGGTGGTATTGCATACTGACCATGCAGCACGAAAATTACTGCCATGGATAGACGGTCTATTAGATGCGGGTGAGCAGAACTACAAAGCCACAGGTAAACCATTGTTCAGTTCACATATGATCGATTTATCAGAAGAGTCACTAATCGATAATATTGATACTTGTGTTGCCTATTTAGAGCGCATGAGCAAAATTGATATGACCTTAGAAATCGAATTGGGTTGTACTGGCGGCGAAGAAGACGGTGTTGATAATACCGGTTTAGATGCAGCCTCGCTTTATACCCAACCTGAAGACGTAGCGTACGCTTATCAAAGGCTTTCACAGATTTCAGACAAGTTCATCATTGCCGCGTCATTCGGTAATGTGCACGGCGTTTACAAGCCTGGTAATGTCAAACTGACGCCTAAAATACTGAAAAACTCACAGGCGTTTGTCGCCGATAAATTTAATCTAGCAAGCCAACCTTTGAATTTCGTATTCCACGGTGGCTCAGGCTCATCACCAGAAGAAATCAGTGAAGCCATTGAATACGGTGTGATCAAAATGAATATCGACACCGATACTCAATGGGCAAGTTGGCAGGGGGTGTTGGATTTTTACCAAGCGAATAACGATTACTTGCATAGCCAAATTGGTAACCCTGAGGGTGACGATAAGCCGAATAAAAAGTTTTACGACCCACGAGTTTGGTTGCACAAGGCAGAACAAAGTATGGCGCAGCGATTACAACAAGCGTTTAGTGACTTGAGCTGCATCAATCGTTTTGTTTAATCCATAAAGTACATAGAGACCTTATCCAATGAAAAGATTAATTCCGGTATTGCGTGAAGATGGCGTTGATAGTGATTTAATTATGGTCATTCGTACCATACTAGCCGCGTCGAAAGAGCTTGCCTTTCGCATCAGTCAAGGGGCGTTATCGGATGTCTTAGGTTCGACTTTGGATGAAAATATTCAAGGCGAAACGCAAAAGAAGCTGGATGTCATCGCCAATCAGTTATTCAAAGAGTTGTTGCAAGATGAGCGTGATGTTAAAGCCATCGCCTCCGAAGAAGAAGACGACATCGTTGCGGTAAACGAGTCGGGTAAATATATCGTTGCGTTCGACCCACTTGATGGCTCATCGAACGTCGATATTAATGGCCAAATCGGCACCATCTTTACTATTTTTAATGGCAAAGATGAGATACCAGCGAGCGACTGGCGACAGTTCGCACAAACTGGTAATGAGCAGATTTGTGCCGGCTATGTATTGTATGGTCCATCAACATTATTGGTGATGTCTACTGGCATAGCGACCCGAGTGTATACGCTTGATTTAACTCATGGTGGATTTTTGCTGACGATTCCAGAGTTGAAAGTTCCAGAGCAGACCGCAGAGTTCTCTATTAATATGGCCAATCAGCATGATTGGTTGGAGCAAACCAAACACTATATTAATGACTTATTAACCTGTAATGACAAGCGTTATAATATGCGCTGGAATGCGGCCATGGTAGGTGATATCCATCGCGTACTGACCCGAGGTGGCGTGTTCTTGTACCCACAAGATATCCGTCCTGGCTATCAGCAAGGTAAATTGCGCTTGTTGTATGAAGCGTTTCCAATGGCGTTGTTAATGCGTGATGCCGGGGGCAGCGAATCAACTGGGGAAGGCTCTATTTTACGTCAACCATTATTGGAATTACATCAGCGTATTCCTGTGGTGATGGGCAGTGAATCGGAGGTGGTTCAATACCAAAGTTTGGCCTCATTAAATGCCTGCTCTGGTGTCGAAAATGTAGGCACT
Organism: Thalassotalea sp. Y01; assembly: GCF_012932945.1. Lineage (NCBI taxonomy): Bacteria > Pseudomonadati > Pseudomonadota > Gammaproteobacteria > Alteromonadales > Colwelliaceae > Thalassotalea > Thalassotalea sp. Y01. The sequence goes on along the minus strand of NZ_JABBXG010000001.1, from coordinate 492,525 downwards.
GCAATGGCAATGACCATACCTTAAATAATGACCACATCTTAATTATAGCCATGCCTGTTAGCTTTTAGCTAAACGATAACAAAAAAACAGAAAGCCGTACGTTACGAGCGGTTTTTTGATCTTTGTTGCAGGCTTTCTGCATCACTTAATGCGCCAAAAGTCATTATTTTCACTATACTTTTTCTATCTGATAGATGGAAAGGTAGGCACTATGAAAGGCTTTGCAATGGCGTTAATGATGTTGGCAGCAATGATACAATCCCCGCTAGCGTTGGCGTCGGGGCAGTACGAGTGTTTGGTTAAGGCATCAGAAAGTGTCGCTGAATGTAAGGGCAATGATGCGACTGAGTGCGCAAAAGTGCTTAAGCAAGCGGATTGTAAATGCGGTGCCGATTGTAATCAATTTATCGATACCATAGCGCAATGTCATGCTGAATTTAATCAAGGTATACATTTATGTACCGAAGGCGATTTAGTCTGTGTTAATGGTCTTAAATCGGTGCGTACCAACTGTATCGATGAAGCGCAAGGTACTACGTAGCGACTTTATTAAAAAACGCTATCAGCACAAGTAAGTTCTTGATAAAACTCACGAACAAATATCGGTTTTTTGCTGTCAATTTTGACGATTGCTAAAGGTCTGAACAGGGCTGCTGGAAATGAGCATTCTAGGTCTTCTGTGTTGGTGAATGTATAGCGCACATTGACTTGAATAAAATCTGCTCTTTCTTTGACGTTTAATATTCTTACTTGGCTCGCGCTAGTGCCTTTTACTCCCCAGTCAATAATCACGACTTGTGATACCTGAAAATCAACATTAAAACCTGGAGAGGTACCGAGTCTAGTTGTGGCATCGCTATATGTGTTCCAATCATTTATCGTCAAAACAGTTTTAGGGCTGCCGTAATTTCCTGTATCACTGTCTTGTGGATAGATTATCTCAACATTTAAGTCATTCTTTTTCTTAGCAATTGCGTCGAACGAAAATAAGCTGCTGAAAAGTAGTATAAAAGTTAAAGGCAATAGAGGTTTCATAGGCGCCCTCCCTAGCTGTTACGTGGCATATGTCCTATTAATAACTCTAGTCCATGAATTTCACTAACGCTAAGAAATAAGCGACTTCTGTGCAGTTAAAACATATATTGCCAGGCAAGGGTGATTTGTTTTGACGTTTGCAATTGCACACCATCGAAATCTTCTTCTAATGGTTCACTGTATTCAAAAGATAAACTGTTACCCATAAGTGTTGGATTACTAAAGCGATAACTGATGCCTATGGCCCAATCCCATATTTTTGCGCCACGCATGTTGGCGTCGGCAACCGGTGACATCATTGGCTTTAACCTGTCGTCACGGCCAGAATAATTATCTATGTTGCTAAAGCTTATGCGCATGCTGACATTGAGATTGTTAGCAAATAAAAAGCTTACCCAACTGTGAACTTGCAATTGATCACCAGGTTCGTAATTAGCATCATTTTCATCTAACGCTGTTTGGTAGTTAAATTGTGCGCCTAACTGATAACTATTTTCACTAAATTTGATAGTGTAGGTGGCTAAAAGGTTGGTTGTTTCACTACCGATTTGCATTGGGTAGCCCATAATGACTTTGTTGCCCATCATATTCGTCCGCGATTGGTCAATATCACCAACAGGCAAGCCAACACCAAGACTGATATGACTATCAACTTTTGTCGAAGTATAAGTGCGGTACATGGCACGGATATGAACATCGGCTAAACCATCACTGCTCATCTCAACCTCTGTTGCCATTGCAGGCATCATGCCCATCATAGGCCGCATCAGCGAAGTCATCTCCTGATCGATAAAGTTTGCCATCACCATCAAGGTCAAATCATCTGAATAACCATACATGGCACCGAGCATATGCATATCCATGCTCATTTCATCTGGCACCATCATATAGGACTCGAGCGCATAATCAGATGAAATTCGATCCTTTCCTAACTGCAAGTCTTGCATATCCATGGTCATAAAATGATAGGATATCATCCAACCGCCTTGCTTATGTAAGTGACTGCCCATGATACTGATTGGCGCAACGGCTTGGCTCATGTCCATGCTCATGTCCATGTTATCGTGCTGCTGCTCGGATGCTATTGAGAAAGTTGAACAGACAATAGCGGATAACAGCAAGCAATGAGCGATCCTATTCATATATTTTCCTGGTTTTATTCTCTCGTTTATATTAGCTCGGTTATATTATCTAGGTTAGTTTAGCTATGGTCGGTACAACAAAACATTAAAAGACTATGGTCTTATTGCCGCGGATAATCACTCTATCTTGCAAGTGGTATCTGAGGCCACGAGCCAAAGCCATTTGCTCGACGTCTTTCCCTAAGCGAATCAAATCGTGTTTATCACAACTGTGATTTACCCTAATCACTTCTTGTTCAATAATTGGGCCTTCGTCTAAGTCAGCGGTGACATAATGGCAGGTCGCCCCGATTAATTTTACGCCGCGATCATGGGCTTTTTGATATGGGTTTGCGCCAATAAATGACGGTAAAAAGCTATGGTGAATATTGATAAGTCGACCGTGATATTTATGACACATTGCTTCCGGAATGATTTGCATAAACCTAGCTAAGACAATGGTGTCAGCCTGGTATTTATTAAGCAGTTTATCCATGTTGGCAAACGCATCGGCCTTCGTATCGGCAGTCATGGTTATATGATGAAAAGGGATCTGGTAGAAACGTACCAAAGACTCAAGATTTCGATGGTTGGAAATCACTGCGGCGATGTCGCAATCTAATTCGCTACTATGCCAACGGTGCAGAATATCAGCAATACAATGTGAGGTATGGCTGGCAAACAACACCACTTTTTGCTTTTTATTCATGTCTCTGACATGCCATTGCATGGAAAACTCTTCAGCAATAGCGGCAAATTGTTGTTCAAACTGCGCTTGAGAAATATTCATTTTACTGGTGTTGATCACATTGCGCATATAAAACCAACACTCTTCAATATCAGTATGATGATTCGATTCCATAACCGAACCATTATTACTGGCAATAAAATGACTCACTTTGGCAACGATACCAATAGTGTCTGGGCACGAGATAACCAAAGTCAGCATGCTATTTCCCTTATCTTCTTAAAGTCGATTATTTTTCTTAGCTTTCTATAACTTAGCTTATATTTTGCGGTTTAAAAAGTCAGCGATTTGTTGATGCTATTTTGTGCTTAGCTATAGCGCGATTGGATATCGCAATAACGCGATTTAATAGAAGCTAAGCTGACAAAATTCTGATTACGGCGGTTATTATTTGATCTAGATCAATTTCTAAATTATAGTAACTTCTGTAATGACAGAAATTACTAAAGGTCAAATTATGAAACTTACACCGTCTATGGAAAAGTTCATCATTCATTGGGGAGAGATGGGCTCTCGTTGGGGCGTAAATCGCACCGTGGCACAAATATTTGCCTTGTTGGTGTTGTCTGAATCGCCTTTAAATGCCGAACAAATTTGCCAAAGTCTTGGTGTCGCCCGTTCCAATGTCAGTAACAGCTTAAAAGAATTGCAAGCTCTTGGCTTGGTTAATATGACGCAAAAACTTGGTGATAGACGGGATTATTTTGAAGCAGTTAAAGATTGTTGGGACATGATGCTGGTGTTGGCAGAGCAGCGCAAGAAGCGGGAAATTGATCCCACCATTGAGCTATTGCAGCAATTACAGACACAAGCGAAAAGTGAATCTGATACCCCTGATTATGTGCAACAGCAATTTCAACAAATGGCTGAATTTATGACCACAATGGATCTTTGGTATCAACAGATGAAGGCGATGAACAGGCCAATGCTAAGACGATTTTTTGGTCTTGGTGGAAAATTAGTGAGCTGGCTTAAAGGCAATTGAGGCAATATTTTCCCACTAATTTCATTAACCCCTTTGTTAACAAACCTAGGTAAAGGACTTAATGAAATTAACTTCACGAGGAAAATATTATGATAAACACAGACAGCACCAAGGCAACGCAAACGGTGTTAAATTTACCGTCTATTGCACTTGGTTTAAAAGCTCTTTTTACCGGCTACTTATTGGTGATAGGCATAGGGCTTATGGTTGCTGGTGGGCAAATACTATTGACCCATGGCATGGCCGATGGCAAGTTTGGCTTATCTGTTGATGATATTGTTTATAGTTACTATGGCGATCGCAAAAGCAGTAAATTGGAAAACAAACTAAATGGCTCTATGCAAGATAAAGCCGAACGAGTCGTGCGCCAAGATATCATTAAGTGGGTTAGAGAGGGTGCCAGTGAAACTCAGTGGGACAACAAAATTGCCGCTCATTTTGCCAACAATTGCACTCAATGCCATGGTGTTATCCCGGGATTACCTGACTTTAACCAATATCAAGGAGTGTTGCCTGTCGCGCAAGTCGATAACGGTGCGAGCATAGATTCTTTAACACGGGTTTCTCACATTCATTTGTTTGGTATTGCCTTTATCTTCTTTTTTGTTGGTCTTATATTTTCTTTAGCGGTTGGGATTGCAAATTGGCTAAAAGTGGTCGCGATCAGCACGCCATTTGCGTTCTTAATTATCGATGTGTTGTCTTGGTGGCTGACGAAAATAAACCCTCACTTTGCTTGGTTAACGATTATAGGTGGTGTCGGTTACACCATCGCCTCCGCTTATATGTGGTGTGTATCAATGCAGCAAATGTGGTGGCGCAGTAACAGCAACCCTAATCGTCATCAACCCGCATGGTAATGGACCCATGCTTGGCAAATTTTAACATCGCTTAATGGTTGCGATTTCAGTTTACAACTGTACGCCAGCGTGCGAGAATCTAACGCTCACGAAGTTCAGTGAGCGTTTTTTGTAGTAACTCGATGTCGGCAAATTCATTACTTTTTCATAAAACCATTTTAAACCCCAATTCTGACCAATGGGTTGTTTTCGTGCATGGTGCTGGTGGCAGCTCATCAATATGGTTCAAACAATTAAAAGAATATAAACAACATTTCAATTTGTTGTTTATTGATTTGCGTGGGCATGGCCGTTCGGCACCGGTTACGATTCGACAATTGCTGACCAAAGGCTACACCTTCAAAGATGTCACCCAAGATATCATTCATGTGCTTGATCACCTGAAAATACGCACGGCTCATTTCGTTGGCATCTCGTTGGGCACCATATTAATTCACAAATTGGCGGAGTTAGCCCCAAGTCGGGTTAAGTCTATGGTCTTGGGCGGCGCTGTTACGCGTTTTGATTATCGCTCTAATACCTTGGTTAAACTCGGTGATTTTTTCAAACATGTTATGCCATACATGTGGTTGTATCGTTTGTTCGCATTTATTCTTATGCCGCAGAAAGGACAAAAAGAATCACGCCATATGTTTATTAACGATGCGAAAAAGTTATGCCAGAAAGAATTTAAACGTTGGTTTAAACTGGCAGCAGATGTTAATCCGCTGATGAAGTATTATCGCGAACATGAAAGCGGTAAACCAACTTTGTATTTAATGGGGCAGAATGACTATATGTTTTTACGCCCTGTTCGCGACATTGTTGCGCGCCATCAACAGAGTCACTTGGTGGAAATTGAAGACTGTGGTCACGTCTGTAATGTCGAGCAGCCAAAACAATTTAATCAACAATCGATTGATTTTATCAAACAACATTCCTAAAATGAGTTAACTTTACTGGTAAGACCACTCAGGTCTCATAATAAGTATAACTCAATCATGCACATAGATGACATTTTAAGCGCCGTTCAACAACAGTTGGCAAATGGTGCAGATAGAGCGACGATTCAAGTTGATAAATCCTGGTCGCAAGGACGAACCTTATTTGGTGGTATTTCAGCCGCCGTTACCTATCAAGCCATTGCCATCAAAGTTGGTGAAGGTAGATTGTTGCGTTCTCTGTCTACGAGTTTTGTTGGCCCCATTAGCGCAGAGCAGCCGTTGTCTATCGACGTCGAGATTTTACGACAAGGCAAAAATGTGACACAAGTCTTGGCTAAAGCGATGCAAGATGATGCGGTTTGTATTACCGCACTGGCCAGTTTCGGCGTTGAACGAAGTTCAAAAATAAAGGTAGATAACCTGCAATTTCATGACCATCAGCTTCCTAAAAGAGCCAACTTTATTCCACAAATCCCTAAACTTGTTCCTAAGTTTTTGCGTCACTTTGATATGGCAATCATTGAAGGCAAGATGCCCTTTATGGCCAATGACGCGTCCGCAATATTTGGTTGGATGCGATTTAGTAAAGCGCCAAAACAGATCACCGATGCTCACATCATTGCCTTAATCGACAGTTGGCCACCACCGGTTTTGCAAATGCTGCGTTGGCCAGCACCGGCAAGTAGTTTGAGTTGGAACTTAGAATTTATTCATCCACATCGCGATATTGCCACAACTGATTGGTTCGCTTACCAAGTTAAAACGCGGCAGGCGGCAGATGGTTATGGTCATACTGAGGCCAATATTTGGGATGCCCAAGGCGAATTGATTGCGATATCAAGGCAGGTTTTCACTGTATTTGATAGTTAGTGATTATTTGCTTTACACCATATAGCTAATGCCCAATAGGATCAGCACAGCACCAAGAAACTTGCTGATGATATCGCCTTTGGGCATCGATTTTTCAATAATGACGACGATGGTTAGTAGTAAAATCCAGGTTAGATTCATTACCCCGCTGACAAATAAAATCGCCATTAAAAACCAACAACAGCCGACACAATAAGCGCCATTTTTTAATCCCATCTCAATTGCCGGCCAGACGCCTTGTCGCCAACCGTTACTCAAAATCGTTAATGGCGAACGACAATAATTCAAACAGGATTGTTTTAAAGACGAGAATTGATATATACCTGCGACTAAAAAGATGGCACCGCTAAATAGCGTTGAGCCACTGTCCATCATTGGCGTTAATAGTTCTAGGTGATGCAAATAATACTGAATAAAGGTGATTAGTGCAGAGTACAAGGTCCAAGCAAGTAAATAGCCGAGGGCAAAAAATAATGTTGGTGTAACTGTTTGTTGGCGTTGCAGCTTTTGTCGGTTGACCTTATCAATCAACAGGATCACAGGTAGAGCAGATGGCAGCATCATGCCTGCCATCATTATTGCCCACATTACAAATAAGTTAAATATGTCAAGTGAGCTCCACGTCTGCACCGGATCCATGTTCATGGTCATGCCATAAAACATGTAGTACCAGCTTAGGTAAATAAGCAGGGCAATAGCCGATAATATGTATATGCGATTTATTGTTGTTGTCATACGCTGAAAATATTAACCAGAGGTTGTTTCGCATCTTATGATGTTTGTGACGCTAGCCTGTTGGCCAGTTCACCACCGCATTGGCTGCAAAGGTATCTGAATATTCAAAAGCAAGATTACCGTGATTAATCTTCATCAATTTGGTTTTACCTGCAAAGCCATCGTTCCACATAAAACCACCTTCAGGAAAGCCGATATGAACACGATTTTCTTCACCGGTAACTGGGTTTATATGAGGTTCTTGCGATACGTCAACCACGCCTTCAATTTGTATGGTTGAACGATAGTCCTGTCTATCTAGTGTAATGTCGGCCATTAGTGGCCCATCAAATGAGCTAAACAAGGTACCTAGCGCTTCTACAGGCATGCCGCCTGCTTGGCCTGACATAATGGTGGCTAATGCAACGACTTGCTCTTGTGATGCGGCGTTGTCGATAAACAATGCGCCAGAACCATTACCGTCATGCATAGCGCCTGGCCAATCTGCAGCAAACACCATTTTTAAGCCGGTCAAATCAAGACCTTTGAAGTGGCCTTTAATGACGATAAAGCCAAGCACCGCCTGACAGCCGCCATTGGCACTGGTTGGGAATCCTGAAAATTGACAACCGCAACCGTGACTGCAACTGCAATTTTCGATTTGATGCATGGACAAATGCCAATCATGATCTGAAGCCATACATTATCTCCTTAACACTATCCGTGGTGGCTCAAGTATAGACAATAAAAAGCGGCTTTTCCTTTTGCAAAAGGCATAAAAAAACACCGCTTCATTGACGCGGCGTTTTCACGAATAACAAGACACTATGATTGCTTAAATAAAGCTTTTAGCAAAATCCAAGTCTTCATTTTTGGCTTTGCTGCGATTCTCGGCAAACCAGAGATAGAAAATCGGTAAAACCACTAAGGTAAAGAAGGTACCGATTAACATGCCAGCGACCAAAATAATGCCGATACTGTTGCGAGCTTCGGCGCCCGCACCGGTGACCAGAACCAATGGGAAATGACCAAAAACAGTGGCGCCTGTGGTCATAAGAATAGGACGTAAGCGAGTTGTTGCCGCCGCTTTTACGGCCTCTAATTTATTTTTACCTTGCTCTTGTACATGGTTAGCAAATTCAACAATTAAGATACCGTTTTTGGCAATCAAGCCGACCAAGGTAACCAAGCCAATTTGTGAATAAATATTGATCGTCGTCAGCTCGATAAATGGTAACAGTAGAGCGCCGGATAAAGCTAACGGTACACAACCGAGTAATACCACTAAAGGGTCTCTAAAGCTGTTAAATTGCACCGCTAAAATCAAAAACACAATCACCAATGATATTGCTAACACGGTCATCAAGGTATTGCCTTCATTGCGAATTTGCCTTGACTCACCGGCATAATCAAGTCGATAAGAACTGGGTAAAATATCTTGTGCTGCTTGTTCAATTGTTGCTAATGCTTTTTCTTTGGTTACCCCTGGCAGTACACCGCCGTATATCTTAACCGAGTTTTGTTGACCAAAAGTGGTGAGTTGTCGTGGTCCGGTGCGCCACTCTAATGACGCGAAACTTGATATTGGAATGAAACCACCGGTTGGTGTTTTTACCGTTAGATTAAGAATGTTTTCTGGTACACCACGAACCTGCTCGTTAACCATAGGGATCACTTGGTAAGCTTTACCGTTTGAGTCAAAACGGTTGACAAAGTTACTCGATAAATACACCGATAATTGTTGATTTACGTCGTTTACCGTGAGGTTCAAATCCGCAAGTTTATCGCGGTCTAGCAGCAGCTCAAGTTGTGGTAAGTCGATCTTTAATTCCGAATCGGCAAACAAGAATTGCCCTGAGGCAAACGCAGCTTGCACCAGTTTATCGGCATATAACTTCATTTCTTGATAGTCTTGCGATGACTTAAGCACAACCTCGACATCAAACTGACCAGCGGTTGGTAACGAAGGCGGCAAAATTGGCAGCGAATCTAAACCCGAATTTTGCACTAGGTTCATGTAAACCTTTGGTACCATGGTATCGATATGAAAATCCCGCTCATGAGGTTTTGCAAAGGTAATGCCGCCAAAACCACCGGTTGGGAAGATCACTTGCCACATTTCTTGAGCATTTTCGATACTCAGTAAACCTTTGGTCATTTCTAACGTCGCCGCTTCATTGTAGGCAAGAGACGATTGCGGTGGTGATTGGACAATGACAATGACGCTGCTTTGATCTTCAATCGGCGCCAGCTCTTTTGCCGATTGCAAGTAAAATGGTACTGCCAGTATCGATATCACCACAGCCATTAAAGTTACTTGGTATTTCAAGGCAAAAATTCGCTCTAATGCCTTGCCATAAAACGATTGAATGTAGGAAAAACCATGGTTCACTTTTCTGGTTAACCAGCCTTCTTGGCCGCCTTTAGGGCATACCGATGCACTCATTATTGGCGATAGCGTGATAGCGACGACGCCAGATATAACCACAGCAATCGCTAACGAAAAGGCAAACTCTTTAAATAGCATGCCGGTTAGGCCAGCTAAAAAGCCTATTGGCGAATACACCGCGGCTAAGGTTAAGGTCATCGATATAATCGGCACCAACAGTTGTCGCGAACTCAGCAGCGCCGCTTGGCGACGACCCATGCCTTCGCGCATGTAACGAGCAACGTTTTCAACCACAACAATGGCGTCATCTACCACCAAACCGACGGATAGTACAATCGCCAATACCGTTAAAAGGTTTAGCGAAAACCCCATAAGCGACATAGCGGCAATCGCCCCAAGAATAGAGATAGGAATGGTTACCAATGGCACCATGGCGGTACGAAACGAGCCCATCAGCATCAACACTACTAGGCCAACGATGACAACCGTTTCTATCAATGTGGTGATGATTTCGGTTAGGGCATCACGCATATACAGCGTGCCATCGTAGGCAAACTCCATATCCATACCATCAGGCATGGCTTTGTTTATTTCATCGACGGCCAGGTATAAGTTATCACCGATGTCGATTTCATTGGCGCCGGGTAGCGGCCATACCGATACATAAATGGTGTTACGAATATTTACCCGTGCGGTCACAGATGGTTCTTCTGAGCCTAATGCGACCGTGGCGACATCTTTTAAATAAATGATGTCACCATCTATTTTTTTGATCACCAAATTCTCAAATTCATCGCTGTTAGACAGCTGTGAGTTGGTAATAATATCAATTCGTTGGCGATCATTTTGACTGTAGCCTAAGGTGGCGATGGCGTTGTTATTACGCAACGCTTGATAGATATCGTCAGTACTTAGGTTAAATGCCGCGAGACGGTCACTATCAATATTGATTCGCATCGCAGGAATGCGACCGCCTTCAAGCTGTACTTTCTGCACCCCTTCAACACTGGTTAACAAGGGGATAACTTCGCGGTTTAAATAATCCGATACTTGCGATGAATCGCGCTCACCGAAGTTGACGTTGAGATAAAATGCGGCATACGCTCTATCGGCACGAACCACGGAAACAATAGGGTCTTGCGCATCAGCAGGTAATTCATAGCTGATTTGCGATAACTTGGTGTTCAGTTCGGCTAAGGCACGGGTGCTATCTTGGTTTAATTTCAACCAAGCGGTCACCGTTGAGCTGCCGGCGGTGGTTTTTGAATCAACGTAATCAACACCGGGAATAGTCGCGGCGACGCGCTCTACTGGTTCGGTGATAAAGCCTTTGACAACATCGGCGGATGCACCGGTATAGTAGGTGGCTATTGTCAGTGATGAGCTTTCCATTTGTGGAAATTGAATCACTGGAATCTTCATTATCGCCGCTAATCCCGCCAAACAAATGACAATAGATAGCACTATGGCAATCACAGGTTTGCGGACAAAGACATCCATAACACTTGCTTTGTTGTAGGCTTGGTTGCTCATCGATTAACCCTGCAACTGCTTAATGAATACCTTCATACCGTCGCGCAGTTTAAAGGCCCCTTGCGTGGCGATAATTTGTTGCGCTTCAATACCTGAGGTGATGATGGCTTGCGCATTTTGTCTCTCAATGACTTGCACTTTAGTACGTCTGGCGCGGTAACTGCCATTATCCTGTGGCTCTAACACGAAGACATAATCACCAAATTGATCATGGGTTAGGGCAATGTCGGCAACACTAAATTGACTGCTGGCAGCAGACACTGGCACTTCGACATTAACCAATGATTGCGGTTTTAAATTCAATGCCTGGCGAGGTAATTTTGCTCGATAGCCAAGCTGTCGAGACTGTTTATTAAACACCGGCTCGCTGGCGATAATTTTGGCGGTGAATTGTTGACCCGTGCCTAGGGTATGTATTTGTATTGCTTGATCGAGCTTTAATGGTGAAAAGGTTTGTGGCAAGGAAAACTCTACCCATATGTTTTGGTTATCGCCAAGTAAGGTAACGATATCGCTGTTACTATCAAGATATTGGCCGACCACTAATTTATGCAAACCAACGGTGGCTGTAAAAGGGGCTTTGATCACTTTTTTAGCTATTGTCGCTTCCAATAAGGCAACCTCTGATTTGGCAATCGCCAACTCGGAAATGGCTTTATCGAGTAACTCTTGTGATATTTCGTTGCCTTGCTCCAACTTACGGTAACGTTGTACGGTTTGTTGAGCCAAAGTGAGGCGCGCTTTGGCGGCAATTAATTGCGCTTTTTCATTACTGTGATCGAGCTCAATCAGTAATTGGCCTTTTTCAACTTGCTGACCAAACGGCAGGTTTAGATAGGTAATGGTACCGGACAGTTGATTGCGAAGTTGCAAGGTGGCAATCGCCACGAGTTCGCCATGAACTTTACTGGTGCGTTGAAAATTGATTTGCTGTACCTTTTCAGCATCAACGGTTGCTGCTGGTTCAAATTGTTCCGTATCAGCATCCGCTGGCGCCGTTAATGCTTGTTTATACGAAAATAAGCCAAAGACTACCGCGCTTAACATGACTAGGGTTATCAGCCATTGCATCAATTTCATCTATTCTTTCCTGCCTAACTAAGGTGTTATCAAATTGAAGGGCGCATATTCTACCGTTTTTGTTAACATTTGTCAGATAACAGTCATATTTGTTTACACTTTGTCAGCGTTTATGGTTATAACTAAAGCACCATATTAATGATTGAGAAGTGCATGAGAACCATATTGACCGCGTTATTATTGGCTAACCTTTTCGCCTGTACAGGGGTACCAGATAAGGTTGAGCCGGTGAATGATTTTGCGTTAACGCCGTATTTGGGTACTTGGTATGAAATCGCCCGCTTAGATCATTCATTTGAACGGGATTTGCATCAGGTAACTGCTACCTATGATGTCGCAAGTGATGGCAGTGTCACGGTCACCAATAAGGGACTTGATAAGCAAGATGGTGAATGGCAAACAGCAAGCGGCACTGCGAAGTTTGTTGATAGCGAGACGGTTGGCCATTTGAAAGTGTCTTTTTTTGGACCGTTTTACAGCTCTTATGTGGTGTTTTATCTAGATAGTGATTATCAGCACGCGTTCGTCAGTGGTTTTAATCATAATTATTTGTGGTTGTTGAGCCGAACGCCTGAAATTTCTCAACAATTAAAGGCACAATTTGTCACTATGGCAAAAAGCAAAGGGTTCGATACTAAACAGCTAATTTGGGTAGAGCACACGTCGAAACCGACAGCAAAAAACTGAAGATTGTTTTTAGTTGCCTTTAGGTCTAATTTTTTTATAAATATTTCAAAGCTTTAAAAAGTTTGATCCCTTTCAAAAATCTCCTCGTAGAGTTTACTGCGACATAAATTCTGAGAGGAAAATATAATGAAAAGGATCATACAGATCATTTTACCTGTGTTTTTATTAAGTGTCATCAGTGCATGTGGTGGAGACAATGATAGCGACGGCGTAAGCGCTGCGGCACAACCTGCAACAACGGTTGTTGATGCGGCAGTTGATGCCGGCAATTTTACAACTCTTGTTGCTGCGTTAGAGGCCACCGGCCTTGATGAGGCGTTAGCCGACCCAGACGCAAGCTATACCGTTTTCGCACCAACTGACGCAGCGTTTGCGATGTTGGGTGACGAAACAATCAATGCCTTATTGGCAGACCCTGATATGTTATCAGCCATCTTGTTGTACCATGTTATTGATGGACAAGTTGATGCCGCTGCAGCCGTGGGCGCAGCAGGTACAACAGTAGCCACCGTAAATGGCGCCTCTGTTGGTTTGTCATTGAGTGGTGACGACTTGTTAGTGAACACGGCGACCGTGATTACCACCGATATCGTGACCGATAACGGTATTATTCATGTCATTGACGCGGTGTTATTACCACCGGCGGAGATGGGTGAGCCAACGGCTAATGTCGTTGATACAGCGATTGCTGCAGGTAGTTTTACCACCCTAGTGGCAGCCTTGCAGGCGACGGGCTTAGACTCTGTGTTAGCAGATGAGTCACAGTCGTTTACCGTATTTGCACCAACGGATGATGCCTTCGCACTGATTGGTGCCGATACCATCAATGCCTTGCTAGCAGACACTGATGCGTTGTCAGCGGTGTTATTGCAACACGTTATTTCAGGTGCCGCGGTTGATTCAACAACAGCTTACTCGTTAAACGGTTCAATGCCAGCGACCGCATCAGGTGCTGAAATCAAACTGATGATTAATCCATACAGCGACATGCTAATGTTTGGCGCTGCCAACATTGTTATGAAAGATATTTATACAACCAATGGTGTGATTCACGTTATCGATGCGGTGATTTTGGCTGACGCTGAGTTGCCTGCACCGGCAGCAAGTATTGTTGATGTTGCTGTTTCAGCTGGCAGTTTCAATACTCTAGCAGCTGCACTGCAAGCAACTGGTCTTGACACGGTATTGGCTGACTTAGATGGCTCATTCACCGTATTTGCACCAACAGATGCTGCGTTCGCTAAATTACCAGACGGTACAGTAGAAGCATTATTGAACGATACCGATGCCTTGAGCAATATTTTGCTATACCACGTTGTTGGTGGTGAAGTATTGTCTGATGCCGCAATCGGTGTTGCCCGTTCGATGGAAAATCAAGTGATGACGGTTAACGGTAGCAATGCTGCACTGTCTTTTGTTGATTCAAGCTTATATGTCAATGGCGCTATGGTTAGCGCTGCAAACATCACTGCGGCTAACGGCGTTATCCATGTTATTGATAACGTGATTGTACCGCCTATGATGAATGAGCCTAGCGGTACCATTGTTGACGTTGCTTTAGCGGATGAAAACTTCTCAACCTTAGTTGCGGCTCTATCTGCTGCTAACTTAGTTGATGTGTTGGCAGACGAAGGTGCAATGTTTACCGTATTCGCACCAACGAATGATGCGTTTGCGATGATTGATCCAGATGTTCTCGACCAATTACTTGGCGATACCGATGCATTGACTGCGGTTCTGCTACAACATGTTGTCGCTGATGCCAGCTTGTCATCAGTGGATGCCTATGCCGCGAATGGCAAAATGGTTGAAACTGCATCTGGTGCGAAAATTGGCGTAAGCGTCATGCCTGACACTGGCATGTTAATGTTTGGTGGCGCTAATATCGTTATGAAAGATATTTACACTACCAACGGTGTGATTCACGTTATTGATGCGGTTGTGACCGGCGACCTTGAATTACCAGAGCCGCGTATGAGTCTTGTTGATGTTGCTGTTGCAAACGGTAATTTCACGACCTTAGTTGCGGCATTGCAAGCGACAGGTTTAGATGCTGTATTAGCCGACCTAGACGCAAGCTATACCGTGTTTGCACCAACGGACGAAGCATTCGCGAAGCTGCCTGATGGTACCGTTGAAGCCTTACTTGCTGACACCGACGCATTGAGCAATATCCTGCTTTATCACGTACTTGCTGGTAGTGTCGACTCAACTGCGGCAGTATCTGTTGCCACATCTATGAGCAATCAAGTTGAAGCGGCAAATATGTCGAACCTAGCTCTTTCTTCTATGGACGGCACGTTATATGTCAACGGCGCCATGGTAACGGCACCTGACGTTATGTCTGATAACGGCATCATTCACGTTGTTGATACTGTGATTGTACCGCCAGAAATGACCGATATGATGGATAAAACAATTGCTGAAATCGTGATTGCCGACAGCAACTTCTCAACCTTGCTAGCTGCTGTATCTGCTGCAGGTTTGGCTGATGCCCTTAATGATGAGTCAGCAACGTTCACCGTATTCGCGCCCACCAATGATGCGTTTGACGCATTACCAGCGGGTACAGTGGAAGCCTTGCTTGCTGACATTCCGGCACTAACAGACATTCTGGAGCTACATGTTATCAATGGTGCTGCGTTATCAGCTACCGATGCGTATGCAGCGAACGGCATGATGGTAGAAACCTTAGGTGGTGAAACGGTCGATATTGGTATCGATATGGAGTCACGAATGATCACCGTTAGTGGTGCCAAGGTTATCGTCACCAATATCTATGCGAAAAATGGTGTAATTCATGTGATTGACGCCGTCATCACTGAGTAACACCGAACAGTAGCTGTACACATCACTTTCTGCCATACAAAGTGATGTTCCAAGCCCCCGAAAGGGGGCTTTTTTTTGCACAGGGATGTGCTTATCCTCCCGAGCCATGGATGGTGGATAGGGAGGGTTCGTGCTGGGATGTGCTTAGTCGCTATTTGACATCCTGTCACCGCGACATACATGGCATCCATGCCAATATCCTCCCGAGCCATGGATGGTGGATAGGGAGGGTTCGTGTTGGGATGTGCTTAGTCGCTATTTGACATCCTGTCACCGCGACATACATGGCATCCATGCCAATATCCTCCCGAGCCATGGATGGTGGATAGGGAGGGTTCGTGCTGGGATGTGCTTAGTCGCTATTTGACATCCTGTCACCGCGACATACATGGCATCCATGCCAATATCCTCCCGAGCCATGGATGGTGGATAGGGAGGGTTCGTGTTGGGATGTGCTTAGTCGCTATTTGACATCCTGTCACCGCGACATACATGGCATCCATGCCAATATCCTCCCGAGCCATGGATGGTGGATAGGGAGGGTTCGTGCAGGGATGTGCTTAGTCGCTATTTGACATCCTGTCACCGCGACATCCATGCCAATATCCTCCCGATTTATGTTTGGCAGACAGGGGATAGTGAATAGGGTTTCGTAGCACAGCGTGCTTAGTCGCTGTTTGACAACTAGTCATCGAGACCTCAGTTTGGTGCCGTCAAAATGACAAGACTCATACAAATTGACATTTAGCAATTGATTGGTTGCAAGATGTGATCAGCAACTACGCTGCTATCGTATA
Source organism: Thalassotalea sp. Y01 (assembly GCF_012932945.1). Lineage (NCBI taxonomy): Bacteria > Pseudomonadati > Pseudomonadota > Gammaproteobacteria > Alteromonadales > Colwelliaceae > Thalassotalea > Thalassotalea sp. Y01. Next base: position 475,954 of record NZ_JABBXG010000001.1, on the reverse strand, counting down.
ACTAAACAGAGAATTTAATAAATACCGAAGAGAAACATTTATAACGATGAACATACCCGTGTTTCCATTACCTATATACTTGCTGCCTGGCGGTATTACTCGATTAAGAATTTTTGAGCAACGTTATCTCAATATGGTTAAAAATGCCCGCAATACTGATGGCTTTGTTATCAGTTTATATAGAGCTGACAAATCAGAATATGTCGGTCGTTGGGGCAGCTGGGTAGAGATAATTGATTTTCAATTAGGGCAAGATAACGTTCTCGTTATCGATGTTAAATGTAATGAATTGGTATTGATTGATAATTTTCAGCGAAACGATGAAAATTTATTATTGGCACGTAAACAAAGTATGCAGCATTGGCCAAAAACCAAGCATACCGTTGAAACTCGAATCTTCAGCGAGCAATTGAAACGATTCTTTTCCGCCAATAGCGATTTAAATGAGTTATACAAACAACAGTTTGTTGATCAGCCTAATTGGGTCTGTGCACGTTGGTTAGAGTTATTTCCTATCAGTATTGAGGACAAGAACCATTTTGCTGAAGCGCAAAGCGTTGATGATGCTATCGAGTTTTTAACTGCGGTTATTATTGACGAGAAACGTATTGAAAAATATCTGTAAATTATGATCCAAAGTAAATACGTGCTCGTAATATAGAGTGAATTGTAAGACTAATTAGGGTTTTCAATGGGCTTAACTATGCTAACATCAAGGTCATTACAGCAACGAAGTAATTCAAGACTGGTAACGATGACAAAAGAAATAGATCACAAGCAACTGGTGCAATGGTTGTTGGCGGTGGCTGAAAAGCGAGATAAGTTGGCGTTTACTAACTTGTTCAAATTTTTCGCGCCAAAGATCCAGCGTATCGCTGCAGGAAAGTTTACCAATCAGGCGATGTCGAATGAGGTTGTGCAAGAAACCATGACCAATGTTTGGCGCAAAGCCCACCTTTATAGTGCCAACAAAGGTGCCCCAACAACCTGGGTATATACGGTGATGCGGAATGTAACTTTCGACTTATTGCGAAAGCAAAAAGCGAAGAAAGAAGATAATTTGAGTGACGACATCTGGCCGATGGTAGAAGGGCATACAGCTGAAGAACATCAGTTTGATGACCACCTACAAAGCAAGAAGATCCTTGATTATCTCGATACGTTACCGGAGAACCAAAAACAAGTGATTAAAGGTTTTTACTTTATGGAGATGTCGCAAGAGCAATTGGCTGAGCATCTCGACTTACCGCTAGGAACGGTTAAATCCCGTTTACGACTGGCATTAAATAAATTAAGGCAGCAGATTGGAGAGCAGTTATGATTAAACATCATCCAACCACTGAATTGTTACAGGCCTTTGTAGGAGGTGAATTACCTGCCTCAATGTGTGCCGCTGTAGCAATGCATAATGAAATGTGTCCATTATGCCAAACCAAAGTTGCAACCATGACTGAGCTCCAAGCGGAAGACAGTTTTGAGTTACCGGCTGTTGATAATAGTCGCAACGAAGATGACGTTTTAGCGGGCTTTGACATGGAAGCGATGATCGGTGATATCACCGCCAGCGACGAGACTGCCTCTGAAACAGAAGAAGTACCGGTGTCGATTACCGTCAAAGGCAAAACCTATCAGTTGCCGCGAGCGATGCAACATATGCCACTTGGTCGTTGGAGCAATATTGGTAAATTGACTCGCTCTCGAATGGAATTAGGCGAAGGTGAGTTACATTCTAGTTTGTTGCAAATTGATGCGGGCGGTTCAGTTCCTGAGCATACCCACAAAGGTTATGAAGTGACATTGTTATTAGATGGTAGTTTCAAAGACGAGATGGGCGAATACGTCAAAGGTGACTTTATTTTGCTCGACGCGTCTCATAAACATCAACCTGTGACAGAAGACGGTTGCTTATGTTTCACCGTGGCCAATGATGCATTGCATTTTACCCAAGGTATTAACAAGCTACTGAATCCATTTGCTAATTTGATTTACTAACAGATTGAGCAATTGATAAAACCCGCTATTAGCGGGTTTTTTTGTGGCTAAATTTTTCAAATAGTAATCTTAATCAGCATTGCTGCCGTATCTTATAGCAATACCAAAACATATTGAGGTTGTAAGTATGGCTACTCCCATCACTATCGGTATCAGCGCTTGTTTAGTTGGTCAACAAGTCCGTTTTGATTCCAGTTCAAAAACATCACACTTCTGCGTTAAAGAACTAGGCAAGCACGTGCAATATAGAGCATTCTGCCCCGAAGTTGCCATCGGTTTACCCGTGCCTAGACCGACCATCCGTCAAATCAAAAAAGACGACATGATTGTTGTATCTCGACCTGACGGTAGTGGCGATGTCACTGAAGCGTTGTCTGAGTATGGCAAACGTGTTGCCAAGCTTGCGGAAAGTTTTAGCGGCTACATTTTTTGTGCGAAAAGCCCTAGCTGTGGAATGGAGCGCGTAAAGGTTTACCGTGAAGATGGTAAGGGATCAACATCGGATGGTGTTGGCGCATTTGCACGCCAAATCATGGAAGCCAATCCATTATTACCATGTGAAGAGAATGGCCGCCTTAATGATGCAAAAATTCGTGAAAATTTTGTTGCCCGAGTATTCGCCTATCGCGATTGGCAACTGCTGCAACGCAAAGGGCTGAGCAAACATTTATTGATGACATTTCATGCTCGATACAAATATACCTTGATGAGTCATGATCTTGTTGCCTACAAAAAATTGGGGCGCTTATTGGCTTCTTCGAATGTTAGCCTTGAAGATATGGCGGAACAGTATATCTATGGTCTGATGATGGCTATGAAGAAAATAGCGACGCGTAAAAAACACGCCAATACGCTGCAACATCTGCAAGGTTATTTTGCTAAAGAGCTAACCGCTGAGCAAAAACAAGAATTGTGTCAACAAATCAATCATTATCGTCAAGGGGTATTGCCGTTAATTGCACCTCTGACTTTGATCAAACACTACTTATTGGTATTTCCAAAAGAATATCTGGCACAACAGTTTTACCTGGACCCATACCCGGTTGATTTAAGGTTACGCTATGGCTACTGATATCTTGCTTTGGTTTCGAAATGACCTGAGGTTGCAAGATAATCCTGCTGTTAAATACGCACTTGATAATGGCCTGAGTAAGGCCATTTATTTTACCACTCCAGGACAATGGCAAGCGCATAACCTGTCAGCCATTAAAGTTGATTTTATGTTGCGCCACGTTGCCTTATTGCAGCAACAACTCAAAGCATTCGGCGTATCGTTGCAGGTAGTCGAAGTTGAGGACTTTGCCGAACAAGAGTTATTTTTACGAGATTATTGCCTACGTCATGACATATCTCAGGTGGTTGCAAATGCAGAGCTTGAAATTAACGAGAGACGTCGAGACCAACAATTAAAACAATCGGGGATGGCATTAACCTTGTTTGAAGCCGATGTTATCGTCAACAAAGGCGCTATTCGAAACAAGCAAGGAGAGATGTATAAAGTCTATACGCCATTTCGCCGTGCTTGGCTCGCACATTTGCTAAATCAGGGCTTCAATTATCAACCGCAAACATTGCAACTCGCTGCCATAACCGAGCAACAATTGCTGCCAATTGATACGGCTTTTAAAAGGCAGTGTTCGCTTAAATGGCCGTTGGCAACTGACATGGTGCAACACATTCTGCCAAGCTTTTTACAAGAAAAGGTCAGCGATTATGAGCAGCACAGAGACATTCCATCAGTGAAAGGAACCTCCGGGTTATCTGCCTATTTGGCGATAGGGGCAATCAGCCCTAGATACGTCTTGGCGTTGTTGTTGAGCCGCGATCCGGATTTACTAAGCCGGCAATCGGGTGGCACTTTCACCTTTTTAAATGAACTGGTTTGGAGAGAGTTTTACCGTCATCTGCTGCATCATTTCCCTAAACTTGCCATGGGTGAAAACTTTAATGGTAAATACGACAGCTTGGCTTGGCACTTTGATGAACAAAAATTACGTGCTTGGCAACAGGGTAAAACAGGGTATCCGATTGTCGATGCGGCTATGCGTCAGTTACTGCAAACTGGTTGGATGCACAATCGCTTGCGAATGATTGTGGCCAGCTTTTTAACCAAGCATTTACTGTTAGATTGGCGGCTTGGTGAAAGGTTTTTCAGTCAACAATTGATAGATGCGGATCTCGCAGCCAACAATGGTGGTTGGCAATGGGCGTCTGGCACAGGGTGTGATGCGCAACCGTACTTTCGTATATTTAATCCTATCAGCCAAAGTAAAAAGTTTGATCCGGATGGCAATTTTATCCGTAGATATTTACCAGAGCTAGCGCATGTGCCTGATAAATATATTCATTTTCCACACGATTATATAAAAGAGCAGGGCCTGACATGTTACTGGCCTGCCATTGTAGAACACAAGCAAGCACGTTTGTCGGCACTGCAATTTTATAAGCAAGCGGTTTAGTAAGCGACCAACATTTCCTAGACCAAGACGATAATTCCAATAACCGCAGAGTAGGCTACTTTTAAGTATTCTTTGTGGGCTAAGCATGTTCGTACTTTTGTTGAACATTGACTTTTGCTCATATTTGATTGTTTAGCTGATATAGCGCATTGTATTGAAATGATATTGTGAAACAATGTGTTATCTATACTAAGTTAAAGTAAGCAGTTTGCGCATAAGCTAATAATTTTGGATAAAATTATGGATAATTCAGCAACACATCAATCGCTCGACACACAAGGCGGTTACCCAGGTTGGTTAAACAACTTTGTTGAGGTATACCAGCAGTTGTCTACCGACAACCTCGACTTGCTTGAGCGCATATACCATTCAGACGTATTGTTTGAAGACCCTATGCACAAGGTACATGGTTATCAAAACCTCAATCAATATTTTGCGACTTTGTATAGCAACTTAAGTGCGTGCACGTTTCGCATCAATGAGGTCATCCCCGGTGATGAGCAAGCCGCAATCTATTGGCAAATGCAGTTCTCCCACCCAAAACTCAATGGTGGCGACTCGGTCAGCGTAGACGGTCACAGTCACATTAAGCAAGCCCAAGGAAAGGTTATTTATCATCGTGACTACCTCGATGTGGGGGCGATGTTATATGAACACATCCCTGTCGTTGGCCGCATTATCAAAGCCATCAAGCAACGAGCTGGCCAATGAAAGTACTGATCACTGGTGCAACTTCAGGTATCGGATTATCGTTAGCAAAGCTGTACGCCAAGAATGACCATTATGTCGTTGCTTGTGGTCGCAATCAGGACGTATTGTCACAAATTGGTGAGCATACTCATATCGAAGGCTTATGTTTTGATGTCACCGATGAACAGCAAACCGAACAGGCATTGTCGACTATTGATGATCTCGATTTGCTGATAATTAATGCTGGCAATTGCGAGTACATCGATGATGTTAAAAGCTTCAGCGCAAACTTGTTTCGACGTGTGCTGGAAGTAAATACCTTATCGGTGGCGACTATTTTACAAACATTATTACCTGGCTTATCGTCAGGTACGCGTATTGTTTTTGTCTCATCCAGCGTGACCAAATTGCCATTGCCAAGAGCAGAAGCATATGGTGCCTCAAAAGCGGCGATGGATTATTTGGCCAATAGTTTACGTCTTGATCTGCATCAGCACGGCATCGACGTAACTCTCGTTCATCCAGGGTTTATCAAAACCCCTTTGACCGACAAAAATAACTTCGCTATGCCGTTTTTAATGACTAGCGATGAGGCAGCAACAAGAATTTATAATGGGGTTAGCCAAGGTAAGCATTACTTGCAGTTCCCTAGACGTTTAACCTGGCTTTTGTCGTTATTATCGTTATTACCGACAAAACTAAGGACCAAAATTGCTTGCAGGAGCTAAAGCAAATGAAAAGAATCGCCGTTATTGGCTCAGGCATATCGGGCTTAACCAGCGCCTGGTTGTTATCGCAAAAACATCACGTAAGTGTGTTTGAAAAAAATAATTATATTGGCGGGCATACAGCCACTGTCAACGTCGAAGTTGAAGGACAATCATTCGCTATTGATACCGGATTTATTGTTTGCAACGACAAAACCTATCCTCATTTTTTAAAGTTGTTGGCCAATATAGGCGTCGACAAACAGGAAACAGAGATGAGTTTCTCTGTGCACAATTGCCAAAGCAAACTTGAATATAATGGCCATAATCTCGATACCTTGTTTGCGCAACGACGCAATATACTGAGACCTAAGTTTTGGTCTTTGATTCGCGAGATTTTGCGGTTTAACAAAGCATGTAAATTGGCCTTTGAAGACAATCAGCATGGTATGGAACTGACACTGGGTGAGTTTTTACAGCAACAAGGTTTCAGTGAGTTCTTTGCTGAGCACTATATTTTACCTATGGGTGCCGCAATTTGGTCAAGTTCTCTTGAGCAAATGAATCAATTCCAATTCCACTTTTTTGTCCGCTTTTTTCATAACCATGGATTACTGAATATCGCTGACCGACCGCAATGGTATGTCATCCCTGGCGGCTCACGCAATTACATTGAGCCACTTATTGCACCGTTCAAAGATAATATCCATCTTAATGCCGATATTGATTCGATTAAGCGACAACAAGACAGGGTGACATTGTTGATGGCGGATGGCAGCGAGCAGGATTTTGATGAGGTTATATTAGCCTGTCATTCTGACCAAGCGCTGGCGTTACTAGCCGATGCCAGTGATGATGAACAAAGAGTACTTGGCAACATTCCATATAGCGCCAATGATGTGGTCTTGCATACAGACCGGGCGCTGCTGCCAGACCGACGCAAAGCCTGGGCCAGTTGGAACTATCAATTATCCGCCAATAGGGATAAACCTGCCAGCGTCACCTACAATATGAATATATTGCAGGGGCTAAAAACAGACATTACATTTTGTGTCACCCTAAATCAAAATGACGACATTGATGAGGCTAAAATCTTGCGAAAATTTGTTTACCACCATCCGGTGTTTAATGTTGATTCAATGCAAGCACAACAGCAACGAGACAGCATTTGTGGGAAAAATCGCACCCATTTTGCCGGCGCTTATTGGTATAATGGCTTTCATGAGGATGGCGTAAGAAGCGCCGTGGATGTTGGTCAACGATTTGAGTGTTATTTGTAACATGATTGGGGAAAAGATGGCGCATCGTTTGCCACTTCAAAGTCAGATTTTTCGTGGCAATGTTCGCCACCGTCGCTTTGTACCTAAATCACATCATTTTAACTACACCTTATACATGCTCGGACTCAACGTTAATGAGGTTATGTGCAAGAAAAAATTTGGCCGTATTTTTGGCTATTCATGGTTTAACCCGGTTCGTTTTGTTGAAAGCGATTATGTTTGCGGTGAACCAGGTTCATTACGACAACGTATAAGCCATAAAGTGGCACAATTGGATGGTGTTATGCCTGATGGCGAGGTCATGATGTTAGTGCAAGCACGTTGTTTTGGTTTGTATTTTTCTCCAGCAAACTTTTACTTTTGTTACGACAAAAGCGACCATGGTAAATGCCGATATATGCTGGCCGAGGTGAGCAATACGCCATGGAACGAACGGCATTATTATTTAATCGATTTGCAGCAAGAAATGATCAGCGACAAGGATTTTCACGTATCACCGTTTATGGATCTTGCCATGCAATATCATTGGCGTATCAAAGCGCCATCACAAAATAGTAATAATTTACTGGTACATATTGAAAATAAACGCAGCCACGGCGAACACGTATTTGATGCAACTTTGGCACTCAAAGCAACGTCATTAAACGCCAAACATATGTTGGCGGTATGGTTGCAGTTACCGGCCATGACCGTAAAGGTGGTTGCAGGAATTTATTATCAAGCCCTGAAATTATTTTTAAAGCGGATTAAATTTGTTCCGTATCAACAGGGTAAACAACAAGCGTCAGCGTCTGAAAAACAAAATGATAAACAAGCAGATGCACAGACGATGACAAATAAATAAAGGTAGGATGAATAGTGGAAGGCATAGTTTCTAGAGAGTCAACAGCATCGTTAACCTGGATTCAAAAACGCTGTCGAAGTCTGGTATTTTCGATTTTACAACGACTCGATGTAGGCCAACTGGTGGTCATTGAAGGCGACGAAGAATATCAGTTTGGTGACAACCAAGGGCATCACTATCCTGAAACGCTCAACGGTATTGTACATATTCACGACGGCGCCGCTTACCAACGCTTTGTCAAAGGTGGCAGCATTGGCGCGGCAGAGGCGTTTATTGAGGGAATGTGGTCAAGCCCGAACTTAACAGAGGTGATTCGTTTGTTTGCCCGAGCGCAATCACAAACCGATCAACTGGAACAGAAAATGGCCTGGTTGAGCCGGATAAAAAACAAGGTAATCCACCGCAATAATCGTAATTCTCACTCAGGTTCGAAACAAAATATTTTAGCGCATTATGACTTAGGAAATGAGTTATATAGCCGCTTTCTTGACCCGTCGATGATGTACTCTAGCGCTATTTTTAGTGAAGGCAGTATGGACTTGGATCAGGCACAACAAAATAAACTGCGTGCCATTTGCGATAAATTAGCCTTAGAACCAGGTGATCAGCTTCTTGAAATTGGCACTGGCTGGGGCGGTTTGGCGATTTTCGCTGCAAAGCATTACGGTGTGCATGTTACCACCACCACCATTTCTGAAGAGCAATACCAATACGCTAAGCAACAAATTGCCGCGCAAGGATTGCAGCAACAGATTACCTTGTTGAAGCAAGACTATCGGGACTTACAAGGACAGTTTGACAAATTAGTATCAATTGAAATGATCGAAGCGGTTGGCTATGAGTATATGGACAGTTTTTTCAGCCAATGTAATGCGCGTCTAAAACCCGGCGGCAAAATGCTCATTCAAGCGATAACCATTGCTGATCAACGATTTGAATCGTATCTCAACAATGTTGATTTCATTCAGCGTTATATTTTTCCGGGCGGCTTTTTACCATCGGTTGAATTGATGAATAAGAAATTGAGTCAACGCACCAATATGGTATTACATCAACTTGATGATATTGGCTTAGATTATGCGAAAACCTTGCATTGTTGGCGTGAGCGATTTTTAGCGAGCTGGAACGAGTTGCTTAACTATGGTTATGACGAGCGCTTTAAAAAGCTTTGGCTATATTACTTAGGGTATTGTGAAGGTGCGTTTATTGAGCGCTCTATTTCAACGGTACACTTTGTTGCTCGTAAGGCACATTAATCGCCGAACATGTCATTGTGGCGGTGAGATACAAATTAATAACAAAAGCGTGATTACGGTCGCGCTTTTTTACATTTATAATAACGGCAATAATGTGCTAACCTTGGCCCACTCAAATGCGCTTATGCTGGCTCATTTAGGAATTAAGCGAATTACAGCAGGATAAACGAGATGATCATCAAACCAACAAAAGTATTAACTTTAGCAGCTTCGTTAATGTTTTTTTCGACACAGGCCTGTGAAAACCATGGCGCTGGGTTTGATCCAATGTTTGGTCATATCGATGCCAGTATGTATAACGATCCAATGTTTGCTAAGCCAACCATCACTCTTGATTACAAACAGCAAATCCGTTTGACCCCTGATGTTCCTGGTGATGTCAAAATTGGTTACCGACTGCCTGCAGATAGCGAAGATGTTAAAGTGTTGGTAAATAGCAGCAGTAAGCTAACCTTACTTGCCGACGAAGTGATTGATGTTGCTGATAAAAACGGTACGTTAAATATTGCGGTTATGCCAAAAGGTCAAGGCTATCACACCCTGACCGTAGTTGTTGAAGCGCTGATTGCGGGAGAGCGTCAGACGCGCACGCAGAACATTTACATAAATTTGTAGGGCTACTGGTGAAGCTACTTGAGGAGAGGGTGGCCTTCAGGCAACTGTTTGGCGATCCATAATGCCAATTTGTGTTTCATCATAGGCTGGTCTGCTTTATCTTCCGGTACCGGTGTAATCAGCTTGTCATTAACCAATAAGCGATACAAGGCTTCAACTTTTTGCTTTGCCGAATCGGTACCAGAAAATGCACTATAACCGCGCTTAACAGCATACCCTTCGCCAACCCTTAAAGCGACTTTCAATAGTTCCGCTTCGTGCTTTATCTTTTTCATTGCCATAATCGGCTCCCTTAATGCTTTTGCAGAGTATGGCACAAATCGATTAACAGGGTCTAGCCTTTCAAAAATTCACTGCGCGAGGCCATATTTTCTTTAAAGCAGCCGCTTAATGCCGTGGTGACGGTACTGGAGTTGCTGTCCATGACACCACGCGCTTTAACACAATAGTGAGTAGCGTTGATGCTTACCGCAACATGCTCGGTATTGAGTAGCGCTTTTAAGGCGATAAGAATTTGTTGGGTCAATCGTTCTTGCACTTGGGGGCGTTGTGCAAAAAAGCGCACGATGCGATTAATTTTACTTAAACCAATGACTTTTTTGTTTGGGATATAGGCAACCTTAGCGAAACCGTCGATGGTGACAAAATGGTGTTCGCAGGTGCTTATTAAATCGATGTCTTTGACCATCACCATTTCATCGATTTGCATCTTATTATCAATGGCGGTTATTTTGGGAAAGTTTTGATAGTCCAAGCCACTGAATATTTCACTGACGAACATCTTGGCGATGCGATGCGGGGTTTCTTGCAAACTGTCATCACTTAAATCGAGTCCCAGCGTTTTACAAATTTCAGTATAACTGTCTCGAATGCGACGATACTTTTCCTCGCTGCTGAGGGTATTGTCTTTGACTGGTGTTTCCAGACCGGCTTTGATCAAGGATTTTTGCACAAGGATCGCTTCATCGCTGATCGTTGTGTTTTGTGAAGCAAGTGCCAAACTATTATGTGATTTGCTCATAGGTAATTCCCTGACTAACGTATGTGTCGACCACCGTCGATGGATATGGTGCGGCCGTTTAGGTATCGGCTATTAAGCACATATTGCAGTGCTTCAACCCCTTCAATCTCACCTGGAACGACACCAAGTAATGACTTGTTGATGGTTTTTTGCCGATAAGCGTCGTCATCCCACTCATTAAATGACATTAAGGATGGAGCGACGCTATTTACTTTAACCTTAGGCGCTAACTTTTTAGCAAACGATAAGGTTAGGTTGGCGAGCGCTGCTTTGCTCGCTGCGTATGCAATATGCTTACTGCTACCTGTTTCTACGATGTAATCGGTGAGATGGATTATATCGGCACATGTTTGTTTTGCGTCGGCATAGCTAAAAAGTGCATCTTGCAAGGCTAAATTAATTTGATACGGTGCATGCACATGAACTTGCATCATGTTGTTCATCAAGATATCTGGCGCCAGTTTTTGGTTTTCTGGGTGCCAGTCTGAGGCATTATGAATAATAGCTCGGATTTGCGAATAACGCGCTTTAACCGTGGCAATAAAATTCTGAATACCTTGGGTATTGGCAAAGTCGGCTTGAATACAATCAGCACCTAGTGCATTGAGTTGTTCCACTCCCGGCTTATCACGTCGGTAGCTAATGACCAAATGATACCCTTGCTCGATCAGGTGTTTGGCCGTCTCTAACCCCAAGCGCTGGGCTGCGCCTGTAATGATGATGGTGTCTTTGTTCATTGTCGTTGCTCTACTTACGACTGGCGCTTAAAGTCAGTGATACCGAATCCGCGAAGCGCAACGCGTGCGGCTTTTCTACGGTTACCTTGGCAAAGTTCACTTGCTTGTGCTCCATGCAAATTTCCAATAGATCTTTGGTGAGCTTTTCAAGCAGCTTAAAGTGACCATCTTCGACATGATGGATCATAGCCTTGGTAATGGTTTTGTAATTGAGTGCTTGTGTTTCTTCGTCGGTTTGGCAGGCATCTACCGCGGGATATTTGATTTGCGCATTGATAACAATATCTTGCTGCTTAGTCAGTTCATCTGGATTAAAGCCAATAAAAGTTCTTAACCTAAGGTTAATAATGTCGATGGTAGCATCATCGAGTTGCAACTGGCTTTGACTGTTTATTTCGGACAGTTTTGACACGTTTTCCATAGCTTTTCCGTTTCATTATTTTATTCAGTATAACAGGATCATATACGCTTAAAACAAGTACCTGGATGACACTTATCTATGCTTTTGCTACAAAAGTTGCCTTTTGCCGCCATAAGGTCAACATTTAAGAGGAGCTTAATTCGATAAAATAGTTGGCAAGCACCTTTTTATATGTATAATACTTGAGGATGTTTAGACGTCTAAACATCCAGTTAAATAAACGATTAACCAAATGTTAATCTGTCGCTAAAAACTTCGCTGTGTGGAAAATTAATAATGCGCTTATTCGATATTCTTGGGGTGCTTTACGAGCCAATTAATGTGCTCGATAATCACGAACATTTACTGACGTATATTGAGCCTAAACTCAATGACGATGGTACCTGTCCAATTTTTAAAGAGCCGGGTCGCACCTATAACCTTGAACAATATGTTGACGATGTACATGGCATCACGGCTGCAGAGCATAAGCATAATTTATTGGATTTATTGGCGCGTTTGAATCGTTTAGTGCGCTGGATACATGCAAAAACCGATGTGTTGTGGTTTGGCATATATTTGCGTCATGGCGATAAGCTGGTCAAATACGTTTATAACGGTGAAATGAGTAAAGCTGAATTTGATATATCAGAGGAATACTTGGAGAAGTCGATCAATACCCGCGTTATAATGGAGAAGCGCCCATACTATATCGCCGATGTTGATAGCCATAAAGGTCCGTATTACCGTTGTGACGCAAAAGTGAAATCAGAATTATGTTGTCCGATTTTTGCCCCTGATGGTCAGGTTATCGGCATTTTTGATAGTGAGGATCATCGCAAAAATTTCTTTGATGATAAAATCGATTTTATTTCGATGAAGGTGCGTCGCGCCATAGAGATATTTTTGGAAGATCATCCCTACATTACCCATTCCAATAACTTCACAATAGAAGAAGATAATTTCTCCAAAGATATGGACACCTCTAATTTGCTGGTTGAATAAACCAGCAAATTGATCAGCGATAGAGTTGCTCTATATAGGCGGTAATGCAAGTTTGCCATAAAAACCGTTCGGCTTTGGCATTAACGCACATTTTTGCGAACGCAGCTTTGTCTTGCTGATACATCTCAACCGCTAATTCTATTTTATCCATCAGATCACATACTTGCGCATTGATACTATCACCAGAAAATAAAAATCCGGTGTGCATATGGCTAATGGTGTCATTTAATCCGCCAATTTGATGAGCAATGACTGGCATCGCTGCGCGCATCGCCAACATTTGTGAAATACCGCACGGTTCAAATGAGCTTGGCATAAAAAATATGTCGCCGTTAACGTACAGTTGTTCGGCAAGGCCGGCACAAAAACCATTAATGAATAATAGGTTTTCATGGCGCTGCATGATTTGGGTGATCTTGCGTTCTAGGCTCTTATCACCCGAGCCCAAAATGATCATTCGACCTTTGTAATGGGCTAATTGGTGCATAATATCATCCAGCACATAACCACGTTCGCTGGTTTCAAAGATCAACCGTACTTTTTGCTCGGTTAGACGACCAACACTGATCAGCATCGGTCCAGAAAATGCCTGTTCAGCCCAAGATTGGCATCGCTGTTCAGCGACAAAATGTGAGGCTTTAATGAAATTATCCGAGCCATGCAAGCCGCGAATTTGACGACAAATAAGTGCTAACAGCTCTTTGTTAGACAGCATTACCGGGCTTTCGACGGAATAATCACAGCCATTTAATATGCCAATAAATCGCCCTTGCTGATCCGCTTTTTGTAAATCTTGCTCTAAACCTTCGCCACCGATAAAACCATGCTCAGGGGCACTGGCTTTCATCACTTCGAGGCGATAGGTTGGTGATACAACATGCACCATGTCCGCAAGATTGATAGCCGCCCGCGTGGGATTAATACAATTATCGTATCTTGGGTCAACGAGCAGTGATTTATCGTATTGCAAGGTTGGAAACCATGCTTGTAAACTTGACTCGGTTTCCGTTAGAGGGCGAATGCCTTGAATGCCTAAATTATGGATCGAATAAACGCTGCGTATTGTCGCAATACTTTGATAGCGAGGTGCATAACGGCTCAATATTGGGATAAACGCGCTGTGCCAGTCGTGTAGGTGCAGCACCTGAAAGCGGTCTTTCCACTCACCGATTAGTAGCTCGCAAACACTGGCGCAAAATAAGGCAAATTTGTTGGCATCGGAATAAAAAGGGTTGTCGGCACCGTCATCAACATAAATTTGCCCTGGGCTGCCTTGGCAAAATAGTTTGCTTTCTAGCACATACTGGCCAATCTTTGCTGAGCTTTGTTGCTCTAGGTAATACAGTTCGACTTTTTCAAAGCCGTTTCGAAACGGTACATCAATGCTCGTGACGAGACGTGAAGGATTTGCCATGGCGTGATATTGATAGCCGGGTGTAATCACATCGACTTCAACATCTTGCTCACTGAGGAACTTAGGGATGTCGCGAATGACATCACCTATACCACCGACTTTGCCGTTTTTTAACGCGTCATTTTCAGACGCAACCATTAATACCTTCAAGGGGCAGCCTTATGTTTCTTGTTGCTTTTTCAGGTACGCGCTGACCATTTCTCGAGTAACCAATACGACGCCTTTGTCGGTTACCCTAAAGCCATTGGCTTTGTCTTGTTCGTGATCGACGCCAATATGTATGCCTTCAGGTACATTAACACTACGATCAATGATGGCTTTTTTAATGGTGCAATTACGACCGATAGTGGCACCAGGTAGCACCACGGATTGTTCGATATAACAGAATGAATTAACCCGTACATGAGAGAATAACAAAGACTGTTTGACAGTTGAACCGGAAACGATGGCACCACCGGCAATGGTGGAGTTAATAGCCAAACCACGACGGTTTTCTTCATCAAAAACAAATTTAGCAGGCGCCGTTTGCTCTTGGTAGGTCCAAATAGGCCAGTCAGCATCGTACATATTAAGTTGTGGCTCAGGCTCGACCAACTCCATATTGGCTTCCCAAAACGAATCTAGGGTACCGACATCGCGCCAATATGGCTGACCACCGGTGTCTGGATCGATAAATGGAAAGGCAAAGACTTTATGGGATTTGATGATGTCTGGAATAATATCGTGACCAAAATCTTTGCTAGACGATTCTTTTTCATTATCACGTTGCAGTTGTTCAAATAAAAACTCGGTATTGAACACATAATTACCCATTGACGCCAACGTCAGACCCGGTTTACCCGGAATGTCTGATGGGTTTTCTGGTTTTTCATCAAAGCGTTGTACTTGGTTGTTTTCATCAACGGTCATGACACCAAATGCGCCTGCGGCCTCTTCACAAGGTACCTCAATACAACATACGGTCATGTCAGCACCAGTTTCAACGTGTTTGGCCAGTAAATTACCGTAATCCATTCGATAGACATGATCACCGGATAAAATCATCACATATTTAGGCAGCTCATGACGGATAATATCGATATTTTGAAATACTGCATCGGCGGTACCGGCGTACCAACCTTCACCATAGCGCTGTGACGCTGGTAGTATTTCTACCGACTCACCCAGTTCTTTCTTGAAATGTCCCCATGCTCGGTTGATATGGCGGATCAGTGAATGAGATTTATATTGCGTGGCGATGCCAACTCGACGAATGCCGGAGTTAATACAATTGGATAAAGGAAAATCGATAATACGAAATTTGCCGCCAAAAAATGTCGCTGGCTTGGCTCGCCAATCAGTGAGTTCATGTAATCTTGAACCTTTACCACCGGCGAGAATTAATGCGTAAGTATCTCGGGTTAGGTTACTGATATAACGATGCGAAGTGAATGGCATGGCGGCGTCCTTTGTTGTTAGGTTAGTTCAATACTAGGGCAAGTTGAACAAAAATGCATCAATAATACTCGCCCAATATGGTATGGTCGGATCAGCAAGTTCATTATCTTGCTGCCAATATGTTTTGAATGGGCGGACAGGCAGTAAATCACAGCCTGTCCGTATCGGCTATATTGCTGCGGCAATGAACTGCTATACCGCGTTGTTATAGGCTATACACTGGTGCTGACAATAGAATTATCACTGCCAAAGTCATTGGCTAAATAACAATCAGCTTTGTAATCGTTTTCCCACTCTTGACCGTTTAGCAGGTAGCGAAATTGATACTCCGAGTCTTTTGGCAAACGTACTTTGGTTTTAAAGCTGTTACTTGATTTAACAAACTTCATTGCAATCGGTTGCCAATCATTGAAGTCAGCATAGAGCTCCACTGACGTGACATCTTCACGAGCAAAATCAAAGGTGATTTCAGCTTCGTCTTTGGTTTTAAAAAACTTTTTGCTTAACATAATTATCTCCCTAAATGTATGTCTTGCGCCAAATTAGTGCGGAAAAACCGCTATTGCGCACAACCATGATGCGTTACCGATGTTTCGCAGCGGCAACATAGATAAGTTTGCACGTTTCGTGCCTAAGTTAATATGAAATAACAAAAAATTCATTTAATGTTCATTTTGGCAGGGTCAAGGTAAAGCGCACGCCACTGTCATCAATTAGGTTTTCGGCAATGATTTTGCCTTTATGTTGTTCTGCGATTAAGCGGCAAATATACAAGCCAATGCCTAAGTGCAATTGTTCGCTTTCTGCGTTAGATTGTTGCAGAGTGCGAATCGACACCATGGCATCAAAAATACTGAGCATCATATTGTCTGGTAATAATGGCCCTTTATTGCTGACCGATAATTGCACCTGCTGTTTGTCGTTTTGCAGTTGAATATCAATGGCGCTGCCATCAGAAAACTCTACCGCGTTGGCAATCAATTTATCAAAAAGCTGGGCGATGTGTTCGTCACTGCCGATAAATAGCGTGGGCTCTTCGCTTATGCGGACATGAAAAGATTGCGGCTGATAAATTTGTTGGTAACTGTTACTGCAACCCTTTACCAACGCGGCCAGATCAAAGGATTCAAATTCACTGTGCTCGATGGTTTGTTCAAGCCGAGTTGCTTCACTCATGGCCAACAATATTGAGTGTAAGCGGTTGATACCTTGTTGCGCCCGTTGCACAAATACCGATTTATTGGCATCGGTTTCGGTTAGCGCTAAATGCTCGAGTGAGGAGCGCACCACGGCTACTGGGGTTTTTAGTTCATGGGAAAGACGTGATGACATGTTTTGCAAATAGTCATTGTACTGGCCAAGCTGTTGAATGATGTCGGTAAAACTTCGTGATAAATCACCGATTTCATCTTTAGCCGTTGCCGCGGTCATCATGCCACGTAGACGGCCATTGTCATCGATTAATGCGTCGGTTTGATTACGCAATTGTCGAATACGATAGGACAAACGCACGGTATAGAGAAACAGTGCCAGTACCGAAATGAAAATAAATAAACTGGTGAGTAGTACACCTTCAACGGCAGCATTACGAATGTTACGAATGCCATGCGTTGTTTCCTCGACAACCACTGCTCCCATAACCTTATCATCAACATAAATAGGGTGCGCCGCAGACAAGATAACCGCCTTGTTATCCGGTGTGGTCCACCATATTGAGTCGAGTCTACCGCGCAATAAGGCATTATTGACATGGCGATTTTGATGGCGACGATTATCAAATGCTTGGATCTGGAATTCTTTCGGTGGCCTGGTAAGCAGGTACTGATAAAACGGTTCCAGAACCCATTGTTTGAATTGACTTATCCAGTTGCCAGAAAAGCCAGCACTGTAGGTGTTTTGTTGTAAATCTAATGGCTCAAGATAATCACCGGTTGCGTTATAAATGCTGCCTTGATGTTTGAGAATGCGCGAGTGTTTATCGACCACGGTTATCGCTGAATGAGTACGACCCATAGCAGCGATAATCGCCTCAATTTCGGGAGAAGGTACGGTAAAGGTACCAAGGTCTTGTGCGTCGTGGGTGTTGGCGGTGCCTACGGCAACATGTTGAATGGGTTTTTGCAGGCTGTCGACATCCAATATCTGGAAACCAACTTTGTCTCCTAACATGTCTTCTTTAAGACGAATTTCAATGTTGTAACCGTTTTCAGTAATTGCTAAATGACCTTGTATACCCGGTTCATTTTGCGGCGTTGCACCGGGCACATCACTGACTTTGAATGCGCTTACCCATCCAGCTTTGTGATTGGATATGATATAGCGTTGTAATTGACCTAGGTAATCAATGGTGGCGATTTCTAGGTGATCATTATTACTGATCGAAATGGCATTTTCAGGGCGCAAAATCAGTTTATCGTCAGTCACGTTAAAGAACGCATACACAAAGCCTTTATAGCGGCCGATATTGGCGCTGTATTCAACACTGACTTGCTGCTTGGTTAACTTGCTGCCAATTTGGTTTTGATAGTCATAGCGATTGATATTTCGTGTGGCACTGTATTGTTGCCAATCTTCATCTTTGCCATCTAATAAAATGGCATCATTAATTTCAGTGGGGAAAAAGTCTTTGCCTTGTTCTAAGGTGTCTTTATAACTGGCATGGGGATTAAACAGGTTGGGGCGATTATGTAATGCCGTGGCCAAAGCTTTGGCATTATTTTTTAGCGTCTGTTCCTGACCAACACGCAAGTATTTTTCCATATCCCAAATATAGTAATAACCGATAAACGGTATGGCCAATAACACACTGGCCACCATCATAAGCTTTACGGTAATACTGATGCGCACAAATCTATCCTATTTAGCTTCTAGCCAACGATAACCCATGCCATATACGGTATCAATGCAGTTGAAATTGGCATCGACCTGCATGAACTTTTTGCGAATGCGTTTTATATGGGCGGTGACGGTGTTGTCATCAACGACAATATTTGCATCCTGCATTAATTGATCCTTACTTTTAACGTGACCTGGGTTTAGCGCCAAAGAGTGAATCATCCAAAACTCGGTAATGGTGAAGTTTACCAAGTCATTGTGCCAACGGATAGATAGTCGATCCTTATTAATGGTTAACGCGTGTCGCTGCAAAATGTTCTCAACAACCGGGGTTTCAATGATTTTTAAGTAATTAAGAGTGGCATGAATACGAGCGCTAAGGTTATCAAAACTCATGGTTTTGCTGACGTAGTCATTGGCACCAAGACGCAGGCCACTGATTTGATCGATATCGCTATCGCGTGCGGTTAAAAATATAATGGGTAACGTGGCTGACTTTTCTCGCAAATAACGACATATATCAAAGCCGCCATCAAATTCTTCTTCAAGGCCGACATCAAGAATGGCCAGATGTGGCAAGCTTAATTCAAACGCCGACAAAGCCGTACTCTTATTCCGGTAGGTCTGTACAACAAAGCCCTGTTGACGCAGAGCTTGCGCGTAATTCTCTCGAATGGCTTCATCATCCTCAACTATGGCAATGCGTTTACTCATTATGTTCTCGTTTTGATTTTGTTATTAAAGCCACTATACCCGATTGCATATCTGATTCTAGCGAAACAAAGCAATTTTCATAATTGGTCATAATCTATTTCACAAGTATCAGTTTTTGACGAAAAAAAAGTCAATTTTATTTTGTTTAATGAATTCATCGGCAGGGCAGCAACGCTTCGACGCAAGTCACTGTTGATCTGCACAGTTATTTTAATTGACGAGGAATCATTATGAAAAAGACCATGACTACACTAGCTATTGCGACGATATTAAGCAGTTCATTTATTAACATTGCCCAAGCTGACGAGCAGCCACAAGCGAAAACATTGGTCGAGCATATCGACGAAATGCCAAGCGAAGAAAAATGGGGTATCAGCATTGGTGCGGTGATTGGTGGCATCTTTGGTGGTCCACCAGGCGCTTTTATCACGGCCTTTGCCGGTGATTACTTTGCCAAGCATTTGGTATCAGAACGCGAAATTGACAGCTTGGAGCAGCAACTGGCCAGCGAACAAATGCAACGTAAAAACTTAGCTCATAAGCAAAGCAGTGAGCTAAAAAATCTCGAGTTGCAGTATCAAAATGAGGTGATGAATATCGCCAAGGCCTATGAAAACAGCGAAAAAGCGCAAGTGGAAAATATTCTCGTTAGCTTAATGTTTCGAACCGGTTCAAGTGACATTGAAGCCCATTATCAACAGCAAGTTATCGCTCTAGCAACCGTGTTAAAGCGTTCGCCACACTTATATATCGACCTTGAAGGTTACACCGACCGTCAAGGTGATGAAACCTTGAACCTAAAATTGGCGCAGCGTCGTATCGACAAAGTAAAACAGCTGTTAGTCGCACAAGGGGTCGGTGAAAATCGTATTTATGCCACCGCATTTGGTGAATCTTTGCCATTGCAACCAGAGCAACAACAAGAGGTAAATTACTTTGACCGTCGCGTTGTTTTAAAATTAAAAGTCGACAGTGAGGAGGTGGCCAAACAAGCAAATTTATAACCCTGTTTATTAAGGACTTTTAGTCCTAAATCTCCCACCAAAACAAAGACGATATCGGCCTCTAGTTATCGTCTTTTTTTCATTGCAGAATATGATTTATCGTTTGTAATGGTGATTTTATCTCCTATAGTTAGGTTACAAAGTGTGTCACTGTGCACAGTTTGTTACGTCTTGATTTATTTGTGTTTTTGCTCTGTAGAGTATGACAAATAGGCGTTTTAAGGAAAATAACCCCGGTTGTTCCAGTGGTTTGTCAGGCGATTATATAATCAGCGACAAATTTACTTACATTTGGACAAAGTTAGAGGGTTGTTTGTCAGGCAATTGCAGGCTATCTATAAGTCGTTAGCAATTAGTTAAGTCATTGGCTCTAATCGCATTTTGGCTTTAGTGACATTTAAGGAAGAAACTATGAAAACCAGTAAAAAACTCTCATTTATCGCCATGGCTATGGCACCAATGTTGGCTTTTAGCACCCAAGCTTTTGATGAGCAAGAAAGTGCTGAAACGGTCGACCCAACGGCTTGTGGCATCGTTAGCGTTTACAAGCGCCCGCCAGAAACAAAGCGACTGTATCATGTGGTTATCAATACCATTGATGGCGTGCCGGTAGGCAGCAACAGCCATTCGTTTGTCTTGTCGCCAGGTAAGCATAAAATCAAAGTAATGGAAAATATTACCGACAGCTACTTTACTCGTCGACGTGGTGAAATGCTTAATTATAAAGTGATCGAAATTGATGTTGAAGCCAACATGCGATACTACTTAGGTGCTAAATATAATCGTAAGCATAAGTCAAAATTAAAGACTGGCGAATATTGGGACCCGGTAGTTTGGAAGACTCAAGAAAAAGAATGTGAAGTATAAGATTACTGCTAGTTAGCGGTATCTATCACACGCAATGGTGTAACTTTGCAATGGGTGCAGTAAAAATATTTTCATTTACTGCATCCATTTTCATTATTTAATTCCTCTTAACGATAACACTATAGAAAAAGAGGAATGTAATGATGGAAGAACTAGTCCCTATCGTATTATTTGTGACCACAGGTGTCGTTGCTTGGTTGTTTTTATTTTATGCTTATAAAAATAAAATGGCTCTGCAGCAAACCATTCAAAAAGCTCTGGATAATGGTCAAGCATTAAGCCCAGAAAGTATCGAAAAAATACTGCACGTGCAGCGTAATCCGAAAGCGGATTTTAAACGTGGCATCCTGTTAGTCTCATTAGCCGTAGGTATTGCCTTGTACGCATGGATAAGTACGGCGGATGCGGATATGGCCGGCATTGCTATGTTTCCGTTGACCATAGGGGTTGGCTATTTATTGGTCTATCGATTCGCCGATAA
This sequence comes from Thalassotalea sp. Y01, assembly GCF_012932945.1. NCBI lineage: Bacteria > Pseudomonadati > Pseudomonadota > Gammaproteobacteria > Alteromonadales > Colwelliaceae > Thalassotalea > Thalassotalea sp. Y01. Next base: position 454,196 of record NZ_JABBXG010000001.1, on the reverse strand, counting down.
AAGCTGATACAATAAAGCATATATGCTTAAACGTTTAATCGCTCATTTTCAAAGCACGCAAAACCGACAGACATTTGACCGCATCGTCACAACATGTCAGTCGGACTTGCGTGGTTATTGTCGGCGATTAACCGCTGGCGATTGCGCATTGGCCGATGACATCGCACAAGAGAGCTTGTTGATTGCCTATCAACAATTGGGCAAGTTACAAAACGTCAACGCATTTAAGTCTTGGTTGTATCGCATTGCGTATCGTCAATATTTGCAGATGCTAAAAGCACGCGGTGAGGCACAGGTCATCGATGAGCAAACCATGCTTGATGAGCAGAGTACCGAATTAACCGAACAACTGGCTCAAGAACAGTTAATCTATCGTCTTATGGCACCGCTCAGTGTTGCGCAGCGAGCAGTTATCACCATGCACTTAACCTTGGGTTATAGCCATTCTGAAATTAGTGAGCTGTTGCACATGCCACTTGGCACGGTGAAATCGCATTGCAATAGAGGCAAAGAAGCGATGCAGAAACATATACCATCTTGTTATAAAGGGGTTGCCTGATGAACGACAAAACCGAAATAGAACAACTGCTAAGTAAACCTATGCCGTCACTCAAAGCGGGTGATTTTGTTGATAATCTGGTAAACCGTTATCAGCAAATGCAGCAATACCGAGTAAAAGTGTTAACCATTAGTTTGGTTTTAGCCTTGTTGTCTTTGTTATTGTTTTTACCGATGCAAGGCTTAGCAACAACATTAACTGAGATCAATCAAGCGATTAGTTTTGCACCATTGGCGGCGTTGAATCTCAACCAAGCGGATCTTTGGTCGCTGATTCCGCTATTTGTATTGGCCTTGACGTTTCTATTCATCAAAGATGATTTTGCCTGATAACCAGCGATAAATGCTGGCATGTCATAATTGGTCATAATTAATCTCTGACTTGTCACTTTGGCTTTGCAGAAAGGTCAGGGTTTATTGTTTTACTGCACTTATAACTTAATGGAGATATGTTATGAGTGTAAAACCTACCGCAAAAACTCAACTCAATAATGCATTAGCATGGCTATGTTATCTAATGTTTGGCAGTGCATTAGTGTTCAGTCACGTTGCCAACGCGAGCGTTAATCAAACATCATTTGAACAAACTATTGATTATAACGCGATTAGCTCGGGAACTATGTTTCTCAAGCAGCCGCAAGGCTATCAAATAGGCATCATCAGTAACAGTGACTATACCGTTAATGTGACTGGAATGATGGCGCGAATCACCTTGAAACAGTCATTTGAAAATCCATCTCAACAATGGGCTGAGGCGATTTATGTGTTTCCATTACAAGATGGTGTCGCTGTCGATGATATGCAGATGCGTATTGGCGAGCGCATTATTAAGTCGGAAATTAAACCGCGAAAGCAGGCTAAAATTATCTATCAACAAGCTAAGCAGCAAGGTAAAAAAGCGGCGTTGCTTGAACAAGAGCGAGCCAATCTTTTTACCACCTCAGTGGCCAACATTCCACCGGGAGAATCAATAGAAATTGAAATCAGCTTTTTGCAACAATTGCATCTGCAAGACAGTCATTTCGCTTTACGTTTGCCATTAACCATCACCCCTAGATACATTCCCCAGCAGTTAAAAGACCAGGCTGAGCAACAATACCAGTACGACATTGAACAACAATTGCAAGCGCAGCAGTTGCAACCTTTGGCTGCGCAATCAGGCAGTGGTTGGGCACTTGATAATAATCAGGTAATTGACGCCTCGCGCATCACTCCGCCACAGGAGCACAAGGGGGCAGGGCAATTGGTAAAAATAAACGTTTATTTAAATCAAGGTTTGCAGCTGGATAAGATCAGCAGCCAATACCACCTCATCACTCAGCAAAAAGATTATAACGCCGACAATGCCTATCAGATTAGCCTACTGCAACAACAGGTTGCCATGGACCGAGACTTCGTTTTACGTTGGCAGCTATCCGATGCAAGTATGGTAAGGGCGGCATTATTTACTGAGCAAGATGATAAATATCAGTATGGCTTGTTGATGTTTATGCCACCGAAAATTGCCGCCTCACATAACCATATTGCCAAGGAAATGATTTATATCATCGATACATCAGGGTCAATGGGCGGGCGTTCAATGGAACAAGCCAAACAGGCCTTGGCGTTTGCGTTATCGCAATTGACGGCAGCTGACCGATTTAACGTAATTGAGTTTGATTCCAGTATGCGTGCTTTATACGGTACGCCTCAATACGCAACACATGCCAATATTCAATATGGGCAACGCTTTGTTCAATCCTTACAAGCCGATGGTGGCACGGAAATGTTGCCGGCGCTAAATGCCGCAATGCATATGCCAGTACTGGATAACATGTTACGCCAAATTGTGTTTATCACTGATGGCGCAATTGGTAATGAACAACAATTGTTCCTCGCAATCAATAATTCGTTAGCGGATGCCCGCTTACATACGGTAGGTATCGGCAGTGCACCCAATAGCTATTTTATGCAACGCAGCGCCGAACTTGGCCGTGGCAGTTACACCTATATTGGTGACATCAATGAAGTGCAAACACAAATGCAGACTTTATTGAGTCGCTTAAATCAGCCGCAATTAACGGATATTACTATTCAATGGCCAACTCAACCGCATGGCATGTTTCCAAATAAGGTTGCTGATGTCTATATGGGCCAACCACTGTTGGTGAGTGTGCGTTGGCCTGTAGGTGAAACCGCTGCGCAACATATAGAAGTGTCGGGTAAAGTTGCTGAGCAACAATGGCAACAATCACTCAATACCATAACAGGGCAACCACACAGCGGTATTAAAACCTGGTGGGCAAGGCAAAAAATCAAACAACTAGAGTATCAAAAACTTCGCACCAGCTCGCAATCAGAGCGCCAAGCGTTAGTCGAAGACATCACTCTTTTGGCCTTAGATAATCGCTTAATGAGCAAATACACCAGCTTTGTAGCGGTTGATCATACGCCGGCGAGAGCGATGCAAGATATATTGCATCAGAAAAACGTAGCCAACGCCATGCCACACGGTTCAACGTTAGCCGATAGTAAAACGCCAAACACAAACAAGCTCAGTGCCACCCAAATGCCGTTATCGATTGGGCAAACGGCAACCATGTCAGCTCGGCACTTACAAACCGGTCTGTTATTACTGCTGATTTGCGCGTTATGGCAACTGTCGTTGCGATGTCGTGACCGCTTTAAACGAGACCATATAGATACCAGCGACAACCAACAAAATTAAGGAGGGCAGGGATATGAAATATCAACCAGTCGTCGATATTCGCTCACTAACACTGAGCACTGAGAATGGCACGAATGAGTGCAATCAAACAAACGCAAGCTCGAGCACAAGCACAGATACCACAGCTCATACAACAGCTAATACAAAGGCAAAGAAAACCAAGCAGGCAACAGCGAGCGCAGCGTCATCTAGGCGCCCTTATGTTCGTTGGCTGGTATTTGTTATGGCCTTGGCGTTTATCGGCAATAGTTTTTACATCCATGCCAAGGCGTATGCCGCACAATATTTACTGCAAAAAGCATGGCAGAAAAGTGATAGAGAACACCAGCATAAGCCGTGGCCTTGGTTTGATTCATTGCCAATCGCCAAGTTGATTTTGCCAAGTTTACAGGTTGAACATATCGTCTTGGCAGGGGATTCGGGGCAGGAATTGGCCTTTGCACCTGGTTTACATGGTCAAGCGGCTAAACCTGGTGAGGCGGGTACGGTTGTTATAAGTGCCCATCGAGATACCCACTTTAATGCCTTACAGCACCTGAACCCGTCGGAACCTGTGCTATTGCAAGACTTAGCCGGAGATAAATACGCCTATCAAATTACCGATATTCGCATCGTTGATATTGAGCAGCAGCAACTTTACTTAGGCGATCGAGGTGGCTTGTTATTAATAACCTGCTATCCATTTGATAGCACGGATGCGAATACGTCATTGCGCTATGTTATCGAGGCTGAACCTGTGCAAGGTAGCGTTGCATCGCAACAGCAGTTGGCTTGGAATCGTTTTGACCAACGTATTCGTAGCCAACCGCGGCACTTTTAAGATGAGGTAGAGGAAACTGTCGTTAAGGCTCTGATGAATACAGAGCCTTGACAGCTGAGCCTTAACTAAAGCGCCTTGACTAACAGCTTGGCGAAATCGATGGCGTTGAGTTCTAAACCAACTTGGTCGAGACGCCAGTTAATGCCAATACCGACATTGTCTTCATTAAGATCGCCAACCCATTCTTCAAGAAATTGCTCAAGCGAAATTTCGCCTACTTGATAATCCTGCCATTGTTCGACACAAAAGCTTTTTGCTTGTTCAGCATCCGCCCATAAAGGCATTACATCGTTGAAGTCCTGATCCGAGTCACATACGACCCAATCACCCTCACTGGTTGTTAAGGCATAAAGACGTTGTTCTTCGTTAATAGTATCTAAGTAGGTATCCAGGTCTTGTTCAGTCATGGTTGTCCAGATCGTTATTTGCTATGGTTACCCATATTGTAATAAAAAACTTAAACAATTACTTTAGCGCTATGTTATTAATGCAAAAGTTTTCTCGTAATGGTGGCAATTCACTAGGCTTGATGGTGCTGTTGTTTTTGCTGGTTTTATTATCGAGTGCTTGCCAGCCAACACAACCTGCACAACAAGCACAACCCGCGCTGTTGTGCACACCAAGCTGGTATCTGCAGGTCGATAAAATCATCAGCAGCGGTGATGGCCAAGGCCATGGCCCAGATGTTGGCTCGGATGAATGGATGTCTGTGGTTGAATTTAAACTGGGGATTCGCGGTAAGCAAGGCATTCCGGCGCGCGGTAGTGAAAAATGGTGTGCCTACATCGATGAAATACTTAGCCAGTGAGATAACCAACCTTAGCGTGAGTGATATCCATAACTTTAATAACTAAAGCCTTAATGACGATAGCCCCAATAATAATAGTGGTCGATGATAATTTGATATGAAAAGATTTCAATTACAACAAAAGCTGTTTTCCCTTGCCGAAAACTTCAAGGTAACCGATGAAAATGAGCAAGTCGCTTACCAAGTTAGCGGTAAGCTTTTCTCGATTGGCAAACGTTTTACCTTGTTTGATACGCAAGATCGAGAATTAGCTCAGATTAAGCAAAAGCTAATGGCATTTCGGCCAACATTTTTTATCACCTTCAATGACGGACTAAACATACGCGTGAGAAAAATGTTCACGCCGCTGTTTAAGTCACGTTTTGTTGCCGACTTTGAAGATCGAGAAGTGACTATCATGGGGAATTTCCTCAGCCACGAATATCAATTTACGGAGCTGCAGCAAAAGAAAGAGCAGCAATTGGCGCAAGTTAGTAAAAGTTGGTTTTCGATGACGGATTGTTATGGTCTTGAAGTAGAAAACGATGACTTTAGCGCTATCGCCCTGGCAATTGTGATTGTTATCGATGCGATTCATCACACCGGCGATGATGGTTAACAAATACGCGATTGATTCAGCGTCCCTTGTAATTTGCCTGGTATACCCACATTTTATAGATAAGAGTTAATTTAACGAGAACACATATGACACAAGCAACCGTTGCTCTGACCCCAGAGAATTTTCAGCAAGTGGTGTTAGAAGAATCACAAAAAAAATTGGTATTGGTCGACTTTTTTGCCGAACAGATGCCGGAAAGTATTGAGCTAAGAGATATGTTAGCTCGCAAGTTAACGGGTTTTGAACAATTTATTACCTTGGCTACCGTTGATTGTGCAACTCAACAAGCGATTGCACAACAGTTTGGTATTCAGTCTTTACCTACGGCGGTTATGGTAAAGCAAGGCCAGCCAGTCGATGGCATTGCCGGTACTCAGACAGAACAACAACTTGATGAGTTTCTTGCCAAGTTTTTACCTAAGCCAGAAGATACATTATTGGCAAATGGCTTGCAGGCACTTGAACAAGGGCAATTAGGCGAGGCGCTATCGGCCTTGACCCAAGCCAAAGCGTTGGATCAAAAGCGTGCGGATATTACTAAAGCGTTCGCTGATGTTTCTATTCAAGTTGGTAAGCTAGAACAAGCCAAAGCATTGCTTGAAAGTGTTCTAATGGTTGATCAAGATTCTTACTATCAATCATTGCTATCAAAACTTGAATTGGCTGAAAAAGCCGGTAATTCACCGGAAATTCAAGCACTGGAGAAAAAGATGCTGGAGCAACCAGATAACGTCGAGATAAAGCGTGAATTGGCAGTACAATATTCTCAAGTGAATCGCCAAGAAGAAGCATTGCAATTGCTTTATAGCTTATTACTCGCGGACTCAAGTGATGCCGACAGTAAAAAATTAATGCTAGATGTCATCGCCGGACTTGCCGAAGGCGACAAATTGGCGACAACCTATCGTCGCAAACTCTTTGCGATGATGTACTAGCGGTTTATCGTCGCTGCAGATTTAGCACCTATTTTATAAACCCTCTGCTGTTACGGTTAGAGGGTTTTTTATGGTCGCGATTTATATAAAAACTTATATTAAAAGCTTATGTTGACCGCTTATTGTATCAACTTAGGGTTTTAGTTTGTCACTAAACAGGTGCGCTAATTTTTGTAACTTAGGGGCGATAATTATCTGGCAGTAAGGCTGATATGGGTTGTTATCAAAATAGCTTTGATGTGCATTCTCAGCTGGGTAAAACGTTTGTAACGGTTCGACAGTGGTAACAATGCTGCTGTTAAAAAAACCATTGTTGTCGAGTTCCTTAATCATCTTTTCCGCCATTGCCTGTTGCTCGTTATCAATAGGGAATATAGCGGAGCGATATTGACTACCAACATCGTTACCTTGGCGATTGAGTTGCGTTGGATCGTGAACGGTAAAAAATACCTGCAATAACTCTTCAAAACCTATGATGCTCGGGTCATAGGAAATTTCTACGACTTCCGCGTGGCCAGAACGCCCTGAGCAAATGTCACGATAACTTGGGTTGGTAACATGCCCACCCATGTAACCCGAGATGGCATGGTGTACACCTTTAAGTCGAATCAATGGTGCTTCAATACACCAAAAGCAACCGCCTGCAAGATAGGCTTTCGTTAAAACCGTGGTCATTTGTGTCTCTTAAATTAATGCTGTTATATTAATCATACGATGAAACCTTTATATTAGCGCATTCCTTTTGCGTTTAACTCTATAGATTATATGAATCAACAAACTTTACTTGAGGCGATTAATACGACAATGCCGTTTGGCAAGTACGCAGGTCGTAAACTTTTGTTATTACCTGAGCCTTATTTGGTTTGGTTTAACGGTAAAGGTTTTCCTAACGGCAAACTTGGCCAACAATTGGCGCTTATTCATGAAGTTAAAGTTAACGGCTTAGAGTCGATGTTAATGCCATTGCTTAAAGATTAATCTATATAGGTGCTTTTGTAGATATTTTTAGATGTAAAACCATATTTTTAATAGTTTTTTATGATGAGTCTTGGCGTGCTGAGGTTGAAAGTCTTCGCTAAAACATTTCACCCTATCAATTTAACATGATGTTTTTATTACAGATAAATGACGTTTTTAAGGCTTTAGTGCAATTAAAACTGGTGAATAATCAATAAATATCAACAAAAAATCATAAATTATTGTACTCAATGACAACATTTTGCGTGTCTTTGATTACATAAAAGGGCTTGCGTCGGAGTTTTAAATACGTCTATATTAGTTATGTCGACGCAGTAATTTCGACCACTTCCAAGCGGTGTCCCTGTAACCGCTGATCTTCAAATAATAGAGGAATCATTTATGAAAAGACAGAAGCGTGATCGTCTAGAACGAGCTCATTCTAATGGCTACCAGGCAGGCCTTGCCGGGAAACAAAGAGATAATTGTCCTTATCAAACGGAAGAAGCAAAAATGCAATGGCTAGGCGGCTGGCGTGAAGCGATTAACGATCGAAATTTGGGATTATTCAAGTAAAACTAAGGTAACGAATTCAAATAAAAATGCCCTCTATTGAGGGCATTTTTATTTGTCTGTCGACAATGATTTATAAATGCCTTATCGCCGAGGCTTTAAATTGAATATAAACCTCTGAACCAATCTGCAAATTCAACTTTTCGACCGAGTAGCGTGAAATATTTACCGCAAATCGGTTGCTCAATACGTCGACATAAACCAGCGCAAGGTTTCGACTCAGGCGACGAATTTCACTAATGTTACCGGCAATAATATTGTTAATCGAACTGTTCTCAGATTTGTCTAACGTAATCGATATGTCACTTGCCATGACATAGGCACGGGTAAAGCTGCCTAACGGCTGATTGATAACATTGCTAAATAGATTGATGTGCTGTTTTCGGCCCTGTTGATCATGGCTGTTGTTATCAATTAATGCCAATTGCGTTAAACCAAAGTTTATTAAATGTTGCTGAACTTTAAGTGACAACGATGTTTGCTGGCTAAATGATGAAGCAATTGATTGATCAAGTTGATTAATAACTTGATGCACATGGCCCATTTGAATAACTTTGCCTTGTTCCATGACCAACACGTCATCCGCCAATTGTTGGATCTCAGCCACGCTATGACTGACATATAACATGGGTAAAGACAATTGCTGGTGGATGTCTTTTAACAAGGTGATCATTTCCCCACGACTCTTGTTATCGAGCGAGCTTAACGGTTCATCTAAAAGCAAGAGTTTAGGGGCACTCAACAGAGCTCTGGCTAAGGCAACACGTTGCTTCTCTCCTGCAGACAGTTTATCGACACTGCGTGTTAATAAGGCGTCAATTTTGGTCAGTTTACTGATTGTTGCCAGCGATAAGCCTTTATTACGGCTGCGCTTTAACGCAAATGCCAGGTTTTGTTCGACATTTAGATGTGGAAACAAGCGGGCGTCTTGAAACACAAAGCCAATCTGCCTTTTGTCGGCGGCGATAAATGTCGAGTCATCTTGAATGACTTGATCAGAAAAAGTTATCTGCCCATCTGCGTCATCATTAAGGCCCGATATTATGCGTAATAAGCTGGTTTTACCGGAGCCAGAATGACCTAAAATACCGGTTATGCCATCAACCTTGATGTGCTGGGCAAAATCGAGCTTAAAGCCTGGATAGCTGAGCGATATATCAATAGCTAACATTAGTTGGCCACCTTAATCTTGCGTTCAGCACGGTAATTTAACAGATAGATAAACGCCAGTAATAGCAGTGAACCAACTAATAACCCGCCGGCTAAATAATGCGCCGTCTGGTAATTCATCGCTTCGACCTGATCAAATAGGGCGATGGATAAAACCCGTGTTTCGCCTTCAATATTGCCACCTATCATTAACACCACACCAAATTCTCCGATTGTATGGGCGAAACCGAGGCTAGCAGCGGTGATAAAGGTTGCTTTGGTCATTGGCACGACAATATTAAAAAACCTGTCTAAAGGGCCTGCACCGAGCATAATGGCCGCTTCAATATGAGTATCACCTAACTGTTCAAAAGCTTTTTGTAATGGTTGCACCACAAACGGCAGAGAATAAATGATTGAGCCAATGACAATACCGGTAAAAGAAAATGCCAATGACGAGCCCGTAAGGGATTGTAAAAAAGAACCGCTGGCGTAATTAGGCGAAAATAGTAAGAGCAGATAAAAGCCTAACACCGTTGGTGGTAAGACTAATGGTAGGGCGACTAATGCTTCTAATATCACCTTGAAACGTGACTGCATTTGTGCCAACCACCATGCCAATGGCGTACCAATAATTACCAATATAATGGTGGTTATTGCTGCCAATTTTAGGGTTGTGGCCAGGGCTAGCCATTCATTGTAATAATCCAAACCAAGCTCGACCTTTTATTGTGTTTTTCTAGTTTGTGTTGCTGGTTTTGTGACGTTACTCGGTGGTAACGAATCAGCTTGATCGCTAACAGGTGCTGCATCGGTGGCCTTGTCAGCCGTTAGATAACCAAAATCGGCAATAATTTGCTGGCCTTGTTCTGACAGCACATATTGATAAAACTTACGCGCCAATTCGAGGTTGGCAGCATTTTTTAACACCACAACCTGTTGTTCTAATGGCGTATGCAGGCTGTTGTCGATCAATACCCCATGACCTTGGGTCGATGTGAGTAGTTGCGAGTAAGAGATAAATCCATAGTCGACGGCGCCTGTCAGTGTCTGCTGATAGGTTTGATTAATGTTGTTGCCAGTTATTAACTGTTGATGAAAGTATCGCCATAAGTTTCGCTTAACCAGCACTTGTTTGGCGGCATTACCATAGGGGGCAAGATGGGGCGCCGCCATGGCGATTCGGCCTTTGTAATCTTGTAAATCGGCTAAACTAATAGGTCCTTTTTGGGTATTAGACCAAAGCGCTATTTGGCCTATTGCGTATGTTTGTCGATGATGCTCTTCAATCAGGCCTTGCTGCTCTAATAATTGCGGGCGACGAATGTCAGCAGCGAAAAATATATCAAACGGTGCACCATGGCGCAGCTGTTGATACAGCACGCCAGTCGATGCGACAGAGATCATTGGTCGATGTGGATATTGTTTGGCAAATTCGGCCAACAATGTTTCTACGGGTTTGGCAAAATTGGCGGAGCTCGCCACTCTGAGTGTGTCGTTGTTGAAAGCGATACTGTGGGTACTAGCAAAAGTTGCGATACACAATAACAATAACCTAATGGTTACCATTTATTAGCCTCTTGATTATCTGAATGTTTGGCACTTACCCAGCGTTCACCGCGGGATGTGTTTTCTTTTTTCCAGAATGGCGCGTTTACTTTGAGATAATCCATTATAAATTCGTTGCCTTGGTAGGCATCTTTTCGGTGTTTGCTGGTGACGCCAACAAAAACAATTTTCTCACCTACCGCTAAGTCGCCAACTCGATGAATGATGGTAATGCGACCTAGCTGCCAACGCTGGCACGCTTGCTCGGCTATGTGCTGCAAACATTGTTCTGTCATGCCAGGATAATGCTCCAAGGTCAATTGACTGATTTGTTCACCATCATTGTTGTTGCGGACTCGACCGACAAAAGTAACCAGTGCGCCATCGCTCTGGTTATGCGCCTCTAAAGTATCAACTTCTGAGGCGAAATCAAAGTCTTGTTGTTGCACTTTAATAATGATATTAGCCATACTAGCCACCAGTGACCGGTGGAAAGAAAGCCAAGGTATCACCGCTATTTATGACCAGACTGTCGTCATTCACCATTACCTGATTAACCGCTTGCATTAAATTACGGTCATTAAATACTTTCTGCCAAGCCTCGCCACGTTGCGCCAATTGTTGCTTTATTTGCAGCAAGGTTTGTTGTTCATCACCTAGCTCGAGTTGCAGTTGTGGGCAATCTAATGATTCTCTTACTGCGGCAAAAAATAACACATCAATGATCATCATCTTCTCCTAAGGCTGAGCTTGCCAATGGCCGGTTTTGCCGCCTTGCTTTTCTAAAACCCGAGTGCCATCGATCACCATAGCAGGATCAACCGCTTTACACATATCAAATAAGGTCAGAGCAGCAACACTGGCAGCGGTAAGTGCTTCCATTTCTACGCCTGTTTGGCCACTTAGGCGGCACATGGTTTCGATCCGTACTTGATTGGTTTCAGAAAGGATTTGAAAATCGACTTGTACTTTGGACAACATCAAAGGATGGCATAAAGGGATCAAATCACTGCATTTCTTTGCTGCTTGAATACCGGCAATTCGAGCTACAGCAAACACATCGCCTTTGCGGTGCTCACCTTTACTGATCAGTTGTAACGTTTGTTCGCTCATACTGATATACGCTTCTGCTCGCGCTTCACGAGCACTGATAGGCTTAGCACTAACATCGACCATGTTGGCTTCGCCTTGCTTATTTAAATGACTTAGCTCTGCCATGGTTAACCTCGCGTTTGACACGCATCAGACAAATTTAAATGCGGTGCAAAATTACAAGGTTTATGCTCTGCATCCAATTGTTCCGCTATGATTTTGTCCCATGCGGTTTTACATGCGTTGGTTGAACCTGGTACACAAAAAATGACGGTTTTATTAGCCATGCCAGCAAAGGCTCTTGATTGAATGGTCGAGGTGCCAATTTCTTTATATGAGATATAGCGAAACAGCTCGCCAAAGCCTTCAACGGCTTTATCAAATAACACACTTATCGCTTCGGGGGTATTGTCTCGTTGACTAAAGCCTGTGCCACCTGTTGAGATAATAACGTGGATATTATCATCGGCTATCCAGTTCGAAACCGCGGCTCTGAGTTGATATACATCATCTTTGACGATGGTTTTAGCGGCCAATGTGTGACCGGCGCGCTCTAACCTGTCGACTAAGGCTTTGCCCGAGGTGTCGGTTTGTTCATTACGGGTATCTGATACCGTTAAAACGGCAATGTTAAGTGCTGTAAATTTTTCGCTCGCATGAGAAGACATACGCTTTGTCCTTGTTCTTGTTTTATTCTATTGGTCTAGAAAAGGCGGATTTACCAAGCATTTTTTTTGCCTGCTCAAACTCTTGTGGCGTATTGGTGTTAAACAATAGCTTGCTATCTTGTAGCGCGATAGATTGACTGCTGACTTTTGAAAATGCTTGTCTTAATGAGGGCGCTTTACTGTTCGCTTTAAACTGGCTGCGGACGAAGCTATCATTGAGAAAGTCAATAAATGGTGCGCTAACGGGGATGTACGCCGGTAGTGCGCTTTCATTGAAATAACTGATCTTGTTGGCCAATGCACCTTTAATTCGTAGTTGTTGCAAATGCTTGGCGTCCATCATTGGCATATCGACGGGCAATACCAATATGGTTGCTGGTCGATAGGTGTTGATGATCGAATAAATTCCGCCAAGCGGGCCGGCGTTGCTGATCAAATCAGGCGCTCCGCCGCTGTTTGCGCCGGATACCACGACTTTGTCGACGCCGCATTGTTGTAATAGATTAACGCTGCGTTGTTTTAGCGTACTATCTTCAAGGTTTAATAAGGCTTTATTTTGCCCCATGCGCTGTGATTGACCGCCAGCAAGGACGACACCAAGGCATTCGTATTGAAATTCCATGCTATTAAACTTCCATCCTAATTTACTCGCTTTTGCTACTAACCGCCCAGCATAGACAGATGCTTGGTCGCACCGGTAAAACCGTCATGCAGTAAGTGACTTATTTTTTTATCCTGCAAGAGTGCTACTAAGTTTTGTTCAAATTCACGGGTGTCATCAGTTTGTAGGTATTGACGAATAGGTAACCCTTGTTCGCTAAATAAACATAAATGTAAATTACCTAAACTGGACACGCGAAGTCGGTTGCAGGTTGCACAAAAATCTTTGTCATATGGCATGATAAGGCCGATTGAACCTTGATAATCACTGTGTTGATATACTTCCGCAGGGCCCGCTGTTTTAGTGCGGACTTGCGGTATCCAACCATTGACTAACAGTTGATTCTTGATGTGTTGACCACTGACATGTTGGGCATTATAAAAATCGCGATTATCGCCGGTTTGCATTAATTCGATAAAGCGTAAGCTGATTGGCTTGTCTTTAACATAACGAAAAAACTGCTGTAAATCGTGACCATTGTACTCGCGCATTAAAACCGTATTGATTTTGATTTGTTGAAAGCCATCGCACAAGGCATTATCTATGGCTGACAAAATACTGTCGAGCTTATCTTTGCCCGTAATCGCGGCGAATTGGCGTGGGTCAAATGAATCAATAGAGACATTCAAGGCATCTAGGCCGGCATCCATCCAGTGTCGATATTGGCTTTGCATATTAAAGCCATTGGTGGTCAACGCCACAGTTTTAATACCAGATGTTTGTTTACACAGCTCTATTGCTTGCGGTAAATCTTTGCGCAACGCGGGTTCACCGCCGGTTATGCGGATTTTTTCTGTACCTAAACGGGCAAAGCCACGAGCGACTCGAGAGATTTCATCAAGGGTCAGGAATTGGCGATCATGCTCACACTGATAACCATCAGGCAAACAATACTCGCAACGAAAGTTGCATACATCGGTTATGGATAGCCTCAGATAATAAAATCTGCGGCCAAATACGTCTTTTAACATTTCACCTTTCCAAAGTCGGGAGGCCAATCGGTTTCCCTTTTGACCCTGGCAGCGAAAACATAACGAAATATCATGCTTGGCTGCGGCCAGACACCCATACCTGATAGTCAGGGTTAGCGTGCAAGGCTCGGCGTGCTTGTATTACATGTGTCACTTAAGGTTAACACCAAATCGCAAAATACACCAAATTATGATGCACAAAAATGCCTTGCGAAACGATAAGTTAGCTTATAAAAAACGGCCAATTAAAAATTCATTGGCCGTATTAATTTGAATCTTGTAACTCAGTACCGATCAATTATTGGCTGAGTTTTGATTCAGTTGCGACTAATAAGCGGCGCTCAACATCAACCAAAGTTTGGTGGTGTCCGTTGATAAGTCATCGGCATTATATTGTGCCGCTTTAACCAACACTGAATAGTGCTTATTAATGCCATAAGAGGCTGTGAAATTAATTTCATCGCCATATTCGTCATTGCCTGAATCGGCTTCAAGAATGTGGTAACCGGCAGCCAAACCAAAACCTGCAAACTTGGTCGATGCCTTGATATAAGTATCTACCACACCATCAGCAGGTGTATTTAAGAACTTATCGGTAAAACCTTGAAACGCGTGCAATGTCGCTAATGGTGTACTAAAGCCAACGCCATTATCGCTGCCTAACGATTCTTGACCTAGGGTGACGGTAAAGCTGCCAAGTTTGGCAGCCACTTGTGCGAGATAATAATCCGCTTCATAGTTGTTTGGATTGTCACCTTCATCTTCTTGGGTTGCCGCAGCAAACTTTAACATCAAGCCAAGGCCACCGATATCGACTTGCCCTTGATACAAAGCACCTATGGTGTTGCTTGACGCTGTTGCAGCGTTGTCAAAATCAAGGTAGTAGTTGTACCCCGTAATACTATGTTTTTTATTGAAATTGAACTTAGCATTAAGTAAGTAGATATCGCCATGGTAATCGGAATTGGCACTATCTTCGCCAAATATTCGGTTTACGTTGTAAACATAACTGCCATCAAGTTTTAAGCGTTTAAAAGGGCTGAATTGTACTCGGTAACCGTCAAAGGTTTGTTCATTTTGACGCCAAGCAACACCACCAACAAAACGTTGATCATCAAGTACGATACGCTGACGACCACCACTGACGGTAAGTATTTTATTACTGTATTGCACAAAGGCTTGATTGATTTCACTGCCGTCTGGATCGGCGACGACAGGGTAGTCGGTTTTGCCATTGACGGTTGAGTTAAAGGCGTCATCGCCAATGTTCGTGACATCATCTACTTCGACTTTGGCCGAAAAATTGGCAAATTTACCTGTGGTCACGGTGAGCCTACTTTTTAACGTAGATGCAAGCGCATCCTCATCTTTGCCGTCTTCATCGACCGACTCGACTCGATATCTTAAGTTTACATCAACTTTACTGTCTTTAACGGCTTTGCTGATTTTGTCGCCTAAATCAGCATTGGCATAAAAACTTGTGCTAAGGCCAAGTACAGCGGCACTCAGTGGTAAAAGCTTTTGATATTTCATAAGCAGTTTCCTCGGACTATTGGGCTTATTAATTTGCAATAAATCGTTATTATTTGTTTTGTCGCTGTTGATTCTATTGCATCGCACACTAAGTTTAGTTGATTTTGATCAATGTAGTGGCAACATTAATGTAACACCTGATTAACAAAGGGGTTGTAATGTTGCTAATCTTCAATAGAGTAGATAACAGAAGATATAAACGCGTTTTATAAAGGTTGTAGATATAATGAGTGATTCATGTGCGGTTCCAGGACTACTGGAATTTGAACAAGCCAAAAACATGTTGCTTGATATTGTTAAGCCCGTCATTGAGATTGAAGACATCGCAATAGAGCAAGCAGCAAGTCGAGTGATGGCTAAACCGGTGTTGGCGAATATGGCTGTACCGCCTCACAATAATTCAGCCATGGATGGTTATGCCTTCGCTTGGCACAAGGATTTAAACAGCGCCGTAGAGCTTGATGTAATCGGCCGCTCTTTTGCTGGCGAACCATTTAATGGGGATGTCGGCTTTGGCCAATGTGTACGTATAATGACCGGCGGTAAAATGCCTGCCGATTGCGATACTGTGGTTATGCAAGAGCATACGCAGCACGATAATGGCAAACTGCGCATTGATACGTTACCAGCGAAAGGGCGTAACGTGCGCCTAGCTGGTGAGGACATAGCCCATGGCAGTCAAATATTCGACTCTGGACATTGCTTAGGCCCTGCAGATATTGGCTTATTAGCGTCAATCGGTGTTGCCAGTGTAAGCGTGTACCGTCCGCTAAAGGTGGCGTTAATCGCCACGGGCGATGAGCTAAAAACACCCGGTAGTGAGCTCAAAGATGGCGATATTTATGAAACAAATCGGTTTGTCCTAAAAGCAATGCTTAACAAATTAGCGGTCGAGGTGATTGATTTTGGCATTGTCCCCGATGATAAAGACGCCTTGCGCCAAGCATTTTTACAGGCTGATCAGATGGCCGATATCGTAATTTCAAGCGGTGGTGTGTCCGTTGGCGAAGCAGATTACACTAAAGATATATTAGAAGAACTCGGACAGATAGATTTTTGGAAAATCGCCATGAAACCAGGTAAACCATTAGCGTTTGGACGCTTATCTGACAGTGTCTTTTTTGGTTTGCCGGGCAATCCCGTATCGGCGACGATTACCTTGTATCAACTGGCTTTGGCTGGCATTGAAAAAATGCAAGGTAAGCCACAACGTCAACGTGCTAAGTTTTTAGCCACCTGTTTACATGATCTAAAAAAGTCACCAGGTCGCATGGAATTTCAGCGGGCTGTTTGGATGGTAAACGATGATGGCTCCATTGTTGTTGATAGCACCGGCTCACAAGGCTCGGGCATATTATCAAGTATTTCCAACGCCAATTGCTTCATAATCTTATCACGCCAACAAGGGCGGGTATGTGCCGGTGAAAAGGTTTGGGTGGAGCCATTCGATTCCTTGTTAAGCTGCTGATATTGAAAGTTTTTCATAATTTGCCAAACTTAAGGTTAATATACTGGCTTAGGCATTGACAACGATTCACCATAAGCAGCCAAAACAACCAATGCTGAGCCTAAACGAGAAGAGAAAACAATATGATGAAATATCTAATTACCAGCGTCTTTTTATTGTTAACGATAACCCCTGTTACGCAAGCGCAAGCGCAAGAGCAAGAACAACAACTTGATGAAAAGTTAACTTTGTTTGGCAAATATCTTGGTAACTGGGAGGCGGTATTTGAATCTGTAGATGGTAAACCTAGTGTGGTTGATGTCGCTCATTGGGAGCGAGCATTAAATGGTAAAGCAATCCGTACCCTGCACTCCATTAATGATGGCGTATATGGTGGTGAGTCATTGATCTTTTGGGATAAAGAAAAGCAAAAAGTGGTATTTTATTATTTTACCACCGCTGATTTTTATACTCAGGGCTACATTGAAATTGTCAGTGATAACAGTTTTATTGCCTATGAGGACGTAACAGGTAATGAGGACGGTATTACCAAAGTACGCTCAACCAGTGTGCTTGAAAAGGACAAATTAACGGTCAGCACCGCATATTTTAAAAATGATGAATGGACACCTTCGGAATCGAGAAGTTATACCCGTTCTAACAAGAAAGTCATTTTTAAGTGATAGGGTATCTTTAGTTGCCTAGTTAAGCCGCTAACGTTGTTAAAATGAGCAACTAAAGCAGGACTAGCAAAACAGCACAAGAAAACGGCATAAACAAGCATAAAATCAGACATAAAAAACGCCAGATTATCTCTGGCGTTTTGCGTTTTATCAAACATTTACTTTTACGTCATAGACTCTTGCTTTACGTACCTGAGCTTTATGTATCGAAGCTTTATGTATCTAAAATTTATGTATCTAAGTTTTATATACATTAGCCTTATAGCGGGATACTAAACCACATGATCAATAAAGTCGGTACTAAAATCCTTCGACACCTTGCATATCAGGCAGCTCGTGAGCAATGCCTTTATGACAATCAATACAGGTTTTCTCGCCACTTGCTAATGAGGTCGAATGTTGGTCAGACGCTCGGCTGCTTTGAGCGGTAAAGTCCATGTAATCGAAGTTGTGACAGTTTCGACATTCCAATGAATCATTGGCTTTGAGTCGAGCCCACTCATGTTCGGCAAGTTCTCGCCGCTTAGCAAGAAACTTTTCACGGGTACTTATGGTACCGAAAATCTTACCCCAAACCTCTTTAGATGCTTGCATTTTTCGGGCAATTTTATCTGTCCAGTTATGCGGCACATGGCAATCAGGACACGTTGCCCGAACACCAGAACGATTGGTAAAATGAATGGTCGGTTTTAGTTCTTGATAGACATTGTCACTCATTTCATGGCAACCGGTACAGAATTCCTCTGTATTGGTGACTTCTAACGCGGTATTAAAACCACCCCAGAATATAATGCCAGCAACAAATCCACCTATTACTAAAGTACCTAGACTGTAATGCACACTCGGACGCTTGAGAGTGTGCCAAATACGCATAATAGTATCTTTCATAGCACATCCTTAGTCATTTGTGTCGCCGTCTTTTTTACTACTTTCTAATTGTTTTGCCTGTATCAGTTTGTTCATATCAACAAACTGATTTTCTACCAGCGCTTTTGTGTCGTATTGAACCACGTGGCATTGATTACAGAAATAACGTCTTGGTGAAATTTCTGCAAGAAAATTGCCGTCTCTGTCCATGTAGTGGGTTACGCTAACCATAGGCGCTTGTGAATCTTCTGTCCTGTTTCTTGAATGACAGGACATACACTTATTGACATTAAGATCGACCTGATAGTTGTCAATTTTGTGCGGTATTAATGGCGGCTGCATCGGATAGGCACGACTGCGTCTGACATCATCGTTGTTAACCTTAGGAATAACCTCAGGCTCTTGTTGAGTGTCAATGGCGGTTGCGTCTCGCAACGTTGCTATTTCATTGGCGGTTGCAAATAAGGCTAGAAAAGCCAATACGCAACCTAAGCCGGTGAAGGTGAGTTTTGAACGGTTCATACTGCCTCCTTAAGCTTTCTCGATGCGAACTGCGCATTTTTTAAAGTCGGTTTCTTTTGACATCGGATCGGTGGCATCCAAGGTAACCTTGTTGACCAAACGACTTGCATCAAACCACGGCATGAATACCAAACCAACTGGCGGTTTATTACGACCTCGGGTTTCAACTCGTGTTTGCACTTCACCACGTCGAGACACGATTTTAACCAAGTCGCCACGACGGAACCCGCGTTTTTGCGCATCTTCTGGATGCATATATACCACGGCATCTGGTACGGCCTTGTAGAGCTCAGGAACACGTTGGGTCATCGAGCCTGAATGCCAATGCTCGAGTACTCGTCCTGTTGATAACCATAAATCAAACTCACCATCAGGTACTTCCGCTGGTGGCTCGTACGGTAGGGCGAAGATAATGGCTTTACCGTCTTTGTGACCATAAAATTGGAAGTCAGTACCCGCTTCAACGTATGGGTCACTGCCTTCTTTGAAACGCCACAAGGTCTCTTTGCCGTTAACCACAGGCCAACGCAACCCGCGCTCCTCATGGTATCTCTCAAACGGTGCTAGATCATGAGCCTTACCACGGCCAAATGACGCATACTCTTCAAATAAGCCTTTTTGCAGGTAAAAGCCAAAGTACCGTGCTTCGTCATTAAGTCGGTCGTCCGGGATCTCATCCAGTTTAAATTTATCCACTTGACCATTAGCAAACAATACGTCAAATAGCGTTTTACCTTTCACCTCAGGTTGCTTGGCAATCAAATCTGCCGGCCAAACCTCTTCCACTTTAAAGCGTTTGGAAAACTCGACTAGCTGCCATAAGTCGGAATGCGCTCCTTCAGGTGGTGGTACTTGTTGATACCACAATTGGGTACGGCGCTCGGCATTACCATAGCCACCTTCTTTTTCTACCCACATTGCCGTTGGTAGTATCAAATCCGCTGCTTGCGCAGTTACTGTTGGGTATGGGTCTGACACCACAATAAAGTTGTCTGGGTTTCGATAGCCAGGGTAACCTTCCTCATTCATGTTCGCTGCCGCTTGCATGTTGTTGTTTACCTGAACCCAATAAAAGTTGGTTTTACCATCTTTAAGCATACGGTTTTGCAATACCGCATGATAACCCAGTTTAGGGTTGATGGTGCCCGGAGGCAGTTTCCAAAGTTTCTCGGCTTTTTTACGATGATCAGGGTTATTTACAACCATATCTGCTGGCAATCGATGTGCGAAGGTACCAACTTCACGTGCCGTACCACACGCCGATGGTTGGCCGGTCAGTGAAAACGGACTATTACCCGGAGTGGAAATCTTACCGGTTAATAAATGAATGTTGTAAACCAGGTTATTTGCCCAAACACCACGGGTATGTTGATTGAAGCCCATAGTCCAAAACGAAGTAACCTTGGTATTTGGATCAGCATACATCTCAGCTAATTCTTTTAGCTTGTCGACAGAGACACCTGATAACTTCGATACATACTCGGCAGTATACTTGCTAACGAACTTAGCATATTCGTCAAACGTAATTGGTTTTGAGCCACCAGCTTTTGTGGCATTTTTTGCTTTTTTCTCTAGCGGATGCTCTGGACGTAAGCCGTAACCGATATCCGCATTACCAATTTTAAAATTGGTATGTTTATTAACAAAGTCCTTGTTTACTCGATCGGTTTCAATAATGTAATGGGCGATATAGTTAAGAATCGCTAAGTCAGTTTGTGGAACAAACACCATGCCATTATCTGCAAGTTCAAAACTGCGATGCTCAAAAGTAGACAGTACAGCGACTTTAACATGCGGTGCACTTAAACGACGGTCGGTCACTCGAGTCCAAAGGATAGGGTGCATTTCCGCCATATTTGAGCCCCACAGAACGAAGGCATCGGCGTTTTCAATATCATCATAACAACCCATCGGCTCATCAATACCAAAGGTACGCATAAAGCCAACAACCGCAGATGCCATACAGTGACGGGCATTCGGGTCAATGTTGTTGGAGCGGAAACCTGCCTTATACAATTTTGCAGCGGCGTAACCTTCCATAATTGTCCATTGCCCAGAGCCGAACATACCGACACCGTTCTCGCCATTTTTCTTCAGCGCTGCTTTGGCTTTTTCCGCCATAATATCGAAGGCTTGATCCCATTCGATAGGGGTAAAATCACCATTTTTGTCGTACTTGCCATTTTTCATTCTCAGCAAAGGCTGAGTCAAACGGTCTTTGCCGTACATGATTTTAGACAGGAAGTAACCTTTTACACAGTTAAGGCCTTTATTCACCGGTGATTTAATATCACCATGAGTGGCAACGACCTTACCATCCATAGTGGCGACGTTGACACTACAACCCGTGCCACAGAAACGACAAGGCGCTTTGTCCCACTTTAACTTGGTTAAGTCTGAACTGGTGATTAAATTAGAGGCACTGGCTGGAACCGCGATACCGGCCGTAGCAGCAGCAACGGCTACCGCATTTGCTTTAATAAATTCACGACGATTGAGTTTCATGGTCGCTCCCTATTCTTCAATATACTGATGGTAAACCGGCGATAGGGTAAGCATACCCGGTGCCAGTTTGAGTTGATCGGCGCGTTGCCCTATCACACCTTGATTATCGGCCTCAAGGGTAAAAACCACTTTGCCTTGTTCATTACTTGCATGAATTTCGGCGCCGGGTGTGTCGGCAATGGATTGCATTGCTGCGTCTTTTTGCGAGACGTCAATTTGACTGATAAAGCTCGCAATATGGTATTCTTGTGTCTCACTCATCACTTACCTCCGAGACCGCGATTAACTCCAGCGATTGGCTGGGGCATGCATTTACACACGCACCACAACTGGTGCACTGAGATTGATTGATGCTGGGTGTCGGTATCGAGCTTTTATAGTGAAACTCTATCGCTCTGGTGTCGCAGACATCCTTACAGCTTTGACAATAGATCTGGTTACTGGCCAGACAGTTGTCTTTTATATTGAGGTGAGCAGACCAAGCCTGCTCATCGGTATTTTTGAATAATGGTTGCTCACAGACGTCAACACACTTTTCACAAAAGGTGCACTCACCTAAATTGAAATCTACCGATACGAACCCATCGTCACTTTTCACAAGAATGTTTTCAGGGCACGCAGAAAGACAGTCGCCGCACTGAGTGCAACCATCGAGAAAGACTTTTTCATTAATAACCCAGGGAAGCCTGAGTTTGGGTTGTTTAATCCATTGCCGGCCACGCAAAAAATTGCGCCGCGAAACATCGGCAACGCGACTTGGTTGTGTCATCTAGCTTACCCCTGGAGGACCAAAAATTATTTGGCTTATCCAAATCGCAAAACCCAAGCCACCTACGATGGCGACAGATAAAATCGGTGCTAGAAAAACCGCCAAAAAGATAAAGGTATTACGCTCATCTTTCTTCTGATTTTCAATATCGATATGTTCAGTCATAGCGCTGCTCAGTTGTTTAAATTGTTAAGCAATTGTAAACGGTTATCTGGTTGAAATGTAAACAAGTTGCTTAAAACTTGATCTTGATCATCTAATTAGTTTAGTTCACCGAAAAAAGTTAGCCACTTATAGACCAATAAAATATGAAAAATTCTAAATGCTCTGTGGGTTTGCTAGAATGCAAAATATTCTTTATTTGATAATGGCTTAGGATTATCACTGTGCAACGATATATCGCCGAAAAAATAATAAATCTAAAAACCAGCGAACAGCGTGGTGTGTTGATTTGTGTCGGTGAGCAGGTTTGGTTGCGACAAACGTTGGCGATTGTTGATGACTTAGTCAACTCCGAACAGGTTTTACGTTTTAATTTAACCGCGCCTGAAAATGACAGCCAAACCACTAAGCAAAACAACAAACAAAATCAAAAACAAAATAACAATGTGGACAGTAAAAGCTATCGCCACCAACTGGGTCGTGAATATGGCTATTTATGGTTTAACGGTGGCGGCATAAGCGCTTGCCAAGATATGTCCAATACAGAATCGTCATTAACCGCATCGTTTCATGTGGATGCGTTTGCTGCGTTAACAGGAACCTTAGTTAAAGGCGCATTGAGCGTTGTCTTTTTGTCTGCTGAACAAGTTAGTAATAGCCTGTTTTTAAAGAGAATGCTGGCTATTTCGGCAAGGTTCTCTGAGATCGACGTGATAGAACAGCATCAAGCCCTAGATATCGATAAGCTGCGGACTAATTGTCATACAACACTAGCGTCTAATACCTCTAAAGCAGCGCCGGTTAAGTTGCCCTTTAGTTGTAAAACCGAAGAGCAAGTCGACGCCGTCAATACCATTGAGCAGGTACTGCTTGGACATCGAGATAGACCGTTAGTGATCAGCGCCGATCGAGGTCGCGGTAAATCCACCGCATTAGCCATCGCGGCTGCCAAGATATTAACCAAGGGCGATAAACACATTGTTGTAACCGCACCTCATCCAGACAGTTTGCAAATATTTTATCAACAGCTTAAGCAGCATTTACCTGATGCTAGACAAAAGCAACACGGTATTGAATATGGTGATAGCCGCATTGAATTTATTCCTGTCGATGTGTTGCTTAGGCAAAAAGTGTCCGCCGCAATGGTGTTAGTGGATGAGGCTGCAGGGATCCCAGTGCCTCTACTTGTGCAGCTACTGGCGGATTATCATCGTATCGTGTTTGCTTCAACCATACATGGTTATGAAGGCGCAGGTAGGGGGTTTAGTCAAAAATTTATGGCGCTATTGCGACAGCAAAAACCGCAACATCGTCATTTGCATATGCAGCAACCGATTCGTTGGCGTGACGACGACATGTTGGAAAGGTTCAGCTTTGATAGCTTTCTATTGGCGGCGACATTGCCAGAGGTAGCAGACGATTTTACTGAATTAACTTACCACCATTATCAAGCCAAACAGTTGTATCAAGATGATGAGCTGTTGAGTCAGATATTCTCTTTGTTGGTGTGCGCACACTATCAAACCAAACCCAGCGATTTAAAACTTTTGCTCGATGATGAACACGTTCATTTATTGGTGGTAAAAGCCGATAACTTGGTGTGCGGTGTCAGTTTGATGTTGGCTGAAGGCGAGCTTGATGATGCGCTAATTAGGCAAATCAAACTAGGCAAGCGTCGACCGAAGGGGCATTTATTACCGCAATCTTTGTTGGCGCATGGTGGTTTCGAACAAGCATTCGAATACCGTTATTTACGTATTGTTCGCATTGCGGTACTGCCGTGTTGGCAAAATCGAGGTATTGGCGCGAATCTGCTGGGCAAATGCCTTGATTACAGCCGGAACCAAAGCTTTGATTTTTTATGTTCAAGTTTTGGCGTTAATGCGCCATTGCTGAAGTTTTGGCAAAACGCTGGTTTTTCCATGGCTCGCTTGGGCTTTAGCCGAGACAAAGCCAGTGGTGAACATTCTGCCATGGTTCTGCAGGCATTGAATAAGCGTAGCGAGGAATTTGCTGCACAAATTAGTAGCGAGTTTTATATAAACTTTCACTATTATTTGGCAGAAGAGTTTAGCGCTTTAGCAAGCGAGCTGACATCGCAAATTTTGGTCAACAAGCGACCCCATTCCTCTGTTGATATATCGCCGAGTCGTGATAATCAAATCGTCGCTAAATTTGTCGTTGGTGCTATGGTTTATTCTAGTTGCGCCGCCAGTTTGTCGCGTTGGTTAAAGACCAATTTTGCTGATATCCATAGCGATAAAATCACTGTAATTAGTGACCAAGACAAAGCATTGTTGATGGGTAAACTCTGGCAACGGCGCAGTTTCTCAGATATTGCCGAACAGATAGGACTGACTGGTAAAAAAGCCGCATACAAAAAGCTGCAACAGGTGATACGTAGCTTGTACTTACACGTTGATTCTCTCGATGAGTCAGCGCCAGACGAGATGATAGCGAGAAAACGACATGAAGATGAGTTGTAATGGCGAAACA
The DNA here is from genome assembly GCF_012932945.1 of Thalassotalea sp. Y01. Taxonomy (NCBI): domain Bacteria; kingdom Pseudomonadati; phylum Pseudomonadota; class Gammaproteobacteria; order Alteromonadales; family Colwelliaceae; genus Thalassotalea; species Thalassotalea sp. Y01. Next base: position 429,167 of record NZ_JABBXG010000001.1, on the reverse strand, counting down.
TAACATACTGACGGTAAATAATCTGATTAAACACTACGGTCAGGTTAAAGCGGTCGATGGTATTAATTTTAACGTTGAACAAGGCATGTGCTTTGGTTTACTTGGCCCAAATGGCGCGGGAAAAACCACCACCATTGAAATTATGGAAGGTATATTGACCGCAGATTCTGGCGATGTGGTGATTAACAGTGATAGCGATAAACCGTTTAATGAGCTTATTGGTATTCAGTTTCAACACACAGCGTTACAGGATTTTTTAACGGTTCGTGAAACATTAAATTTGTTTGCCAGTTTTTATGAACAGCACTTAGCCATTGAAGAGCTATTAGAGCTCTGTCAGCTCAATGAGTTTATCGACAGAGACAGTCGCTTACTGTCTGGTGGTCAACGACAACGCTTGCTATTGGCGCTAGCACTGATTAATGATCCAAAAATAGTCTTTCTTGATGAACCAACAACCGGTCTAGATCCGCATTCGAGACGGCAGTTTTGGCAGCTAATAAAGCGCATTAAAGGGCAAGGTAAAACGGTGATTTTAACCACTCATTACATGGATGAGGCTGAGCAATTATGCGATCAAATAGCGATTATGGATCAAGGTAAAATCATAGAGCAAGGGGCACCGCAAGCGCTGCTCAATAGGCATTTCCAACAAGTGTTTATGTACTTGCCTTTAGATAATGTTAGCACTGAAATTATCGACGTAAATCAGTGGCAGATTCGCGATAATCGGGTTGAGATAAAGTCCACCGACGTTGAAAAAACGGTATCACAATTGTTGGCTTTAGCTATCCCACTTACGGGCTTGCACATAAAGTCGGCCAACCTCGATGATTTATTTTTAAAACTCACAGGCCATAGCCTTGGAGGCGAATATGATTAAGTGGTCAAGGCTATGGGCAGTATTTAAGGCCCGTAATTTGGAGTTTTTTCGCGACCGGTCGTCGTTGGCTTGGAACATTGCTTTTCCGGTGTTGTTACTGGTGATTTTTTCTATCGCTTTTTCTGGTGATGGCCGCGCGGTATACAAGGTTGGTGTCATGGCCAAAGCTGAATCGAGCCACCCATTTTTACAGACTCGATTTATTGATTTTATCGATTATCAACACATTGATAAAGCAATGATCAAACTCGATCAACACGAAATAGACTTGATTGTTAATGATGCGGGTAAAGCCTATTGGGTAAACGAAAATTCACCCAAGAGCTATATGGTGGAAAAAATATTTCTTGCCGACAGTTTAAATTATCAACGCCAGGTTACCCGTGGTGAGCCAATTCGCTATATCGATTGGGTATTGCCGGGGATTTTTGCCATGAACATGATGTTTTCTTGTTTGTTTGGTGTTGGTTATGTCATTGTTCGCTATCGAAAAAATTCGGTGCTTAAGCGATTAAAGGCAACGCCATTATCGGCGCTTGAATTTGTCGGTGCACAACTGTTGTCGCGATTATTTATTGTGTTGTTTATGGCAGCGGTGGTTTACATTGGTTGTAACTGGATTTTCGATTTTATCATGCTTGGTAGTTACCTCGACTTGTTTTTAATTGCTGTTATTGGCGCAGTAAGCCTTATTAGTATGGGTCTGTTGATTGCAACGCGCAGTAAATCTGAGGAGTTGGTTGGCGGTTTGTTAAACATGGCGACCTGGCCAATGATGCTATTATCTGGGGTTTGGTTTTCTTTAGAAGGCGCACCTGATTGGGTTAAAACCGTTGCCGATATTTTACCATTGACGCATTTAGTGGGGGCCGGTCGGCGTATTATTACCGAAGGCGCAACACTTAATGATGTCGGTTATTCGATAATCTGGTTGTTAAGCTTTACCCTGATTTGCTTGTTATTGAGCTCGCGCCTATTTAGTTGGGATGCTGATAGGTAAACCCCCGCCACGGCGGATAAAAAACGCCTGCTTAGCAGGCGTTTTTTATTTAACACTGACAATTAAAGGCTATTGCTGCCCTTTGAGACAATGCTCTTTGGCCACTGCAATTAACTGCATCGCAGTTTGCTCACAGTGCTGTTGTTCTTGCTGATAATCGTTTATCGGGGTAACGCGTTCACCCCATTTGATGTAGGTTGCAGCCCAGGTTAAGCCGGCACCAAAGGCAGCAGACATGATATTAGCTCCCGGTTTTACCATGCCTTGTTCAACGGCTTCGCACAGTGCCAGAGGGATGGTTGCCGCTGATGTATTACCGTACTTATTAATGTTGATCATCACCTTATCATCATCAACTTTCAGCTTTTGTTGTAAGGTTTCAATGATACGGGCATTGGCTTGGTGTGGAATTAAAACGTCGATATCATCGACGGCTAATTTAGCGTTGCTGAGCACAGCTTCTGTTGCTCGGCCCATACCACGTACTGCGCGTTTGAAAATTTCAGGTCCTTCAAAGTCAATATCCAATGCGCTCGGTGGGCTTACATAGCGATCCATGTCGGTACCGAAATTGCTGACTTTTAGGATATCCCTAGCGGATGAGTCACAACCAATTTTAGACTCTAACATGCCCAGTGGCTGATCTGTCGCTTCTAGCACGACCGCACCGGAACCATCACCAAATAATACCGCGGTATCGCGTTTCGCCCAATTGATAAACCAGGTCATGCGTTCTGCACCGATCACCAAAGCGCGTTTGACCATGCCCATACGAATTTGTGCTGTTGCTGATTGCAAGGCATAAATAAAACCCGAGCAGGCTGCACTGACGTCGTAGCAAGCTGCCTGATTGGTGCCTAATAACTGTTGCACTCTAGAGGCTGTATTCGGTACCAGCAAATCCGGAGTACAGGTGGCAACGACGATCATATCGATATCATCGGCTTGGAGTCCGGCTCGCGCTAACGCTTGTTTTGCAGCTAGAGTCGACATTTCAGCGGTATTAATATGTGATATACGGCGGTTTCTAATACCGGTACGAGTCGAAATCCACTCGTCATTGGTATCCATGAATGTCGCGAGGTCATCATTGGTTAAAATACTTGGTGGCGTGTATTTGCCCCAGCCGGTAATTTCTGCGTACTGCATAGTCAATCCTGAGATACTCTAAGTTTCGCTAATTAATATAATGTAAAACGGACTGTTTTACATTGTAAATGGTGGTGTTCATTGTTCAATCAACCTGGCTATTTATCTATTATTCAATGACATAGAGATAGATAGCGAGAAAATGACAGATGCTGCCAGCAAGTACAAAGACGTGCCATATGGCGTGATTGAAAGGAATTTTTCTAAATGCGTAAAATACCGCGCCTAAAGTGTAGGCTGCGCCACCACTGGCCAGCAATATCAAACCACCGACAGCAACGTTAGCTAACATTTGTGGTGCGGCGATAACGACCAACCAGCCCATGGCTAGGTATGTTAACAACGACACTTTAGGAAATCGTTGTTTGAATATAAGTTTGAAGCTGATGCCAACGATGGCTAACGTCCATACTACCGACAAGAGCGAATAGCCCCAAGCACCTTTTAAACTGATCAACATAAATGGCGTATAGGTACCGGCAATTAATAAATAAATGGCACAGTGGTCAAGTAGCTTTAATACTTGTTTAATTTGCGTATGTGCAATGGCGTGATACAAGGTGGAAGCGAGAAATAAAATAACCATCGAACTGCCGTAAACAATGGCACTGGTCATCTGCACCGCATCATTAGCAACCATAATCATTAAAGTAAGTGCGGCAACACTTAAAAGAGCGCCTATGCCGTGGGTAATGGCATTTACTAATTCTTCTGCCAATGAATAAGCAGGGTTAGTATTCGAATCTGTTTTGCTGTTCATGTTACGCCATTTTGTTGCTAAATCGGTAAACGCCTTAATGTGTAGGCTTGAGCAACAAGTATGACCAGTTGCTGCGTAAAATTCAAATATAAAAAAACCTGTTATCGAAACAGGTTTTTTAATCTCTTGGAATATAGCGCATTCTATTTATCAGGACTCTTCAAGTAGATGTTCCAGAGAGCCGTTGTAAAAATCAATTTCTTTTTCCAGCTCCATTTTTTCTCTAAGTTGCTCAATCTCACGCCATTTACGCTTTTGTTTGCTTTTTGACTTCGATTTACCTTCAATGACTTCCATGATGCTATCAATTGGATCCATGACAAAGCTCCTTATTTTTTATTTTTATTGCCAGCGAGAATGAACTCGTCGACTTACAACGTCACCTTCTTGATACCATAGTAAAAATTAAAATAAAACACTTTTTTCACAATTAAATAATAAAAAAGTCGAATTTGGCGACTTTTTAATCAATTAGCAACTTTTGCTTAAAAAAAGTGTGCTTCTGGTACTTTAACTGAACTAACTATGGCTAATTTATAATAGCTCGCTTAATTTTTGTTCTAGTTTAATTTGATCTGCGGTGAAACCACGGATGCCTTCAGCCAATTTTTCGGTGGCCATAGCATCTTCGTTCATTTGCCAACGGAACGTCGCTTCATCCATTGCAACTAAGCGATCTTGGCCGGTTTGCGCGGCAACTAACTTACGCTTAACAGCGCCTTCACCTTGCTCTAGTTCAGCCAATAGCTGCGGGCTAATGGTTAATCTATCGCAACCGGCTAATTCAAGAATCTCTTCTTTATTTCTGAAACTGGCGCCCATGACAACGGTGTTATAACCGTGTTGCTTGTAGTAGTTGTAGATTTTGGTTACCGACACAACACCTGGATCTTCATGCGCCGGATAGCTTTCACGACCTTCTGCTTTTTTGTACCAATCAAGGATACGGCCGACAAACGGTGAAATAAGGTATACCCCAGCTTCGGCACAAGCTTGTGCTTGAGCAAAGCTAAATAATAAGGTCAAATTACAATTGATGCCTTTTTGCTCTAATACTTCAGCGGCACGAATGCCTTCCCACGTTGAGGCCATTTTGATCAGGATACGGTCTTTGCTAATGCCTTGTTGTTGATACAATTCAATCAATCGTTCTGCTTTGGCGATGGTCGCTTGTGTATCGAATGATAGTCTGGCATCCACTTCCGTCGATATGCGACCAGGGACGACTTTTAATATTTCCACACCTATCAATACCGATAGCATATCGCCGGCGTCCATAATTTGCTGCGATGAATCGTTTGATTGTGACTTAGCGTAATCGACAGACGCTGTCAGCAAGCTTTGGTAATCATCCAAGTCAGCTGCTTTCAATAACAAGGAAGGATTGGTGGTCGCATCGATCGGTTTGAATTGGGCAATAGCACCGACATCACCGGTGTCGGCAACAACCGTTGTCATTGCTTTCAATTGTTCTAATTGGGAAGTCATAAATACCGCATTCCTTATTATCTATGTAATTATGTTTCGTAATACTTTTCAAAAAGTTAGCTTTGATACAGGTTTTCAACTGTAAGTGTTGTAAAATTACCAAAATTTATCAATAGCCACCAGCTCTTGTTAGAACTAAATACGCTTGTTCACTAAAAATTCATCTAAAGGAGGTCGTCGCTTTATTATTTTTGTGCACAAGGCTCTTATTTTGCTGTTGTTTTACGTGTTATAGTTTTGCTTCATCGAATTTTTTAATTACAAAAAGATAGAGCAAAACCATGTTAATTGTTGTATCCCCTGCTAAGAACCTTGATTACGAATCTGAGCTAGTTACTGAAAAGTATAGTCAACCTGATTTATTAGAGTATAGCCAAGAATTGATTGATCGCTGTATTGAACTTACACCAGCGCAAATCGGTTCTTTGATGAGTATTTCAGATAAGCTTTCAGGCCTTAATGCGGCGCGTTTTGCCGAGTGGTCTCAGCCTTTTAGTCCTGACAATGCCAGACCTGCGGTATTGGCTTTTAATGGTGATGTTTACACCGGTTTGGACGCAAAATCATTTACTGAAACGGACTTTGATTTTGCACAACAGCATCTGCGTATATTGTCTGGTTTGTATGGCTTATTAAAACCTTTGGATTTAATGCAAGCTTATCGACTTGAAATGGGTACCAAGCTCGATAATAAGCGTGGCAAAAATCTGTATGAATTTTGGGGCACGGTGATCACTGACAAACTAAATCAAGCCATTGCCGCCCAAGGTGACGATGTATTGATTAACTTAGCCTCTAATGAGTACTTCAAATCGGTAAAGAAAAAGCAATTACAAGCGAACATTATTACCCCAGCCTTTAAAGATTGGAAAAACGGTCAATATAAAATGATCAGTTTCTTTGCTAAAAAAGCCCGTGGTCTTATGGCGCGTTACATTATCGACAAACAAATCACTGACCTTGAACAATTGAAACAGTTCGATGTCGATGGTTATGGCTACAATGACGCAATGTCGACGCCGACTGAACCCGTGTTTACGCGCAAATTGGTAGAATAATAACAGCACCAGCAAAAGGGATTGTCATGCTGACATTACTGGCTAAATTTTTTAAGGCGCTCAATTCTGAGAGCTCCCCTCGACAAATAGCCTTAGCGGTAGCGCTGGGGATGATTGTTGGCTTAACACCGACATTGAGTTTGCATAATGTCTTACTGTTATTAATTGCGTTCCTAATACGCATTAATTTAAGTGCATTCTTTGTCTCTATTGCGGTGTTTTCAATCTTGTCTTTATTACTGGCAACGCCGATGGCGTTGCTCGGTGACAGCTTATTGTTATCGCAACACTTGCAGGCTTTTTGGCAAAGTCTGTATCAAGTTGATGTGCTTAAACTCGCTCATTTTCATAACACGCTAACCTTAGGTTCTTTGGTCAGTGCCATCATAGCGTTTATCCCGGTGTACTTGTTAGCGACGTTATTGGTGCAACGTTACCGACATCATATGATGCAATTTATAGAACGATTTAAAATTGTGCAAATGCTTAAAGGTTCGCGTTTTTATAAGGTTTATCAGAGCCTAAGTGGTGAGGGCAGCTTGTAATGAATCATTATTTTAGATGGCAAGGACTTGCAGGCTTTTTCGCTACGTTGACCGCGTTAGCGGCTATCTTATGGGGGTTGGCACCGAGTATTGTTAAACTGTCGATTGAGCAGGGCGGCAGCTGGTATTTTGGTGCTCAAGTGAATGTTGAGTCGGTTGAAATCGACTACACACCATTCAAAGTTGATGTCAGTGACCTGGCCGTAACGGACAACAGCAAACCAAGTCATAATCTATTTAGCTTTGAGCACGCCAGCGCCAGTGTCGATGTTTGGCAATATGTATTCGGGCGGGTAGTGATCGACGATTTAAATATCACTGGTTTGGCATTTGACTCACAACGAGCTTCTGCTGGTGAGGTCTATAGGGACAGCAATACCAGTATTGCGCAACACACTGGACAATCACTAAAGCGTCAATTGCCTGCGGTCGAACAATCGCTGCCGAATGTAAAAGACATTCTCAATGACAGTGATTTGCTCAGCGTCAAAGCGTCCAAACAACTACAACAACTGTATCATGATGAAAAGCAAAAATTACTTGCCTTGGAGTCCCAGCTACCGGATGACGAGCGCCTTAAAGCTTATGAACTGAAAGTCAAAAAATTGGTCGATAGTAAGGTTAAGTCGCTCGACGACGTGGCAAAAGTAAAAGCTGAGCTGGATCAACTGAAGTCGCAATTTAAGCAAGACAAGAAGCTGATAAAACAAGCCAAAAATCAATTAACACAGAGTAAAGATGTTATAGCTCAGGCTGTTAAAGATGCACATCAGGCACCAGAAAAAGACTGGCAGTATCTGCAAACCAAATATCAGTTAGACAAAATTGACAATGCTGACTTTGCGCACATTTTGTTTGGTGAGCAGGCGCGAGAATACTACCGAGCGGCGGAAACGATTTATAATAAGTTAGCGCCGTATCTGCAACAAAAATCACAGCAGAGCGCTGAGCAAAAAGCACAACAACAGCAGAGTTTAGCTGCCGGCCGATTTGTTCATTTTAATGACAATAACCCTTTACCTGATTGGTTGATTAAAAATGCTGAGTTCAGCTTAAAACTGCCACAAGGGACCTTTCAATTCTCTTTGCAAGAAGTTACCGCGCAGCATTGGATACGCAATAAACCGACCTTGATGACCGTCGCAACAAGAGATTTGTTAAAAGGTGGAAACGGTCAGTTGCAGGCTAATATTTTTAATCATCCAGATAGCTATAAGGTTGATGGTGATTACCTGTTTGAGCAGGTACCAGTAAATAACGCCAAATTGCGTGAACAAGACAGTTTTGCTTTATCGCTTGATACTGCCAATATCGCTGGTGTCGGGCAATTTGCTATTGAGCCTCAAGGGGTGGTGAACGTTAATCAATTTAAATTAGTCGACGCGCACTATTCGGGACATGCTGACTCCAGTATCGGTCAAGCCTTGCTTGCCAGTGTCAGTGATATCGATAACTTCGACTTATCGGTTGAATTAAGCGGTGATATCAGTGCGCCAGATATGCGTGTTGCATCGGATCTTGATGGCATCATCGGCCAAGCGGTCAATAAGCAATTGCAAGCCCAACTCAATCGCTTTCAAACGGATTTGCAAACCGGTTTAAATGATAAGGTCGCAAGTGCACTGAATAGCTCACAAACCGATGCGGCACAGATTGCCGATATGGAATTACTATTAACGGATACCGACCAAGCATTGGATAAACTATTAAAAGCCAATGTCACCAACAATAAGAAAAAAGAGTTGGAAGACAAGTTAAAGAAAAAACTTGGTAAGCTGTTTGGTTAACCAGTATAAAAGGTTTAAAGACGATTAAAAAAGGAGGCTCATGCCTCCTTTTTTATTGATTATTGACTGGGCGGGCTGTAACAACCTTCGCTTGCCATTTGCTCAACCTTGTATAGTTGTAGGTATTGCTTGCCATCGTATTGCCAAATGCCTTTATTACTGCTTAAGTAGGTTTGCTCATCATGGTGTTCAATACCGGTTAACATACCTATTTCTGCAGGTAGCTGATACTCCGTTAGCGTCATGGTTGACGGTTTCAGTCGCCAGTTTTTAGCTCCATCGGTGAAAATCACACTATCCTGGTGCACGTTAAAGTGAAGCAGATTATCGATGCTTAACTCTTGTTCTATCGACAAATCATCCTGTTTTAATTTTTGAATGCCCTGATTACGCATAAACAACAACGTATTGTCGACATACACTAGACGTAAACCATTGACATCTTCTTGCATCAGTTGCCAATCGTCCTGATGATATGTCAGCAAAAGATTGACCGTACCGGATCCCGTATATGCGTCAAATAAGGTCACCAATGTATCCCGTTCATAAATGTATTGCGCATCTTGCAAAAAGCGAACGTTTATAGGTAATTCATTTTTATCGACATATAAATCATGCCATTGATTTAAATCCGTAGAATAACTAACTTGCTCTTCCCAGAACGATTCTATGATAAAGCTTTGCTCGGAGCTGGCACTGAGATAATAGGGTTCGCGTTCATAGCCTTTGGCAAAGTTTTCAACCAAGTTATAGCCTTGATAAACCTCACCATTAGAAGTGAATAATTTGTCGTCGACAGAATAGACGGATGTAGAGCTGATTTGCCCCATCCCGTTGTGCTCAAATGTGTGGCCAAGACAATACACGGCATCGAAATTCATGTCTTCAACCATATACAGAGACTGCTTATGGACAAAGTAAAAATCGCCATCAACACTGGCTAATGAATTGATATTGCCTTCAATAGGGAAGGGCTGCCTAGGAATATGCTCATCGACTTCATTGTCAGGGCCTCCACCGCAACCGAACAATAACATTGAAGAAAGCATGTAGATAGGCCGTTTGAATTTACTCATAACATTCCTTTGCATTATTAGTGCTGAAATTACGACTGTGATTGTCTTATATAGTTCAACTAAGTTTCTAAATTATATGCTTTTTTTGGACATAAAAAAGGTGAACCTGGATTTGAGGTTCACCTTTAAGAAGCATTGCAGCAGGGCTGAAAGGGCTTAGGATTTTTGCGATTTCTTACGGGCTTTCTTATCTTTCTTACGCTTTTTCGCCAGCTTTTGCTGGCGCGTTAAGCCGGCATTTTTTTTGACTTTTTGCTTTGGCTTTTTCTTACTTGGTACTCGTGCTTCTTTATGCAGAGGACGCAAGCCGTCGATAACTCGACGTTGCAAGCGTTGATCAGTGAAGCGTTCAATTTTTGCGAGATAAACGACATCATGAGCTTCGACTAAGGTAATTGCCGTGCCTTTTTTACCGGCTCGACCGGTGCGACCGATACGGTGCACATACACATCCGCTTTGCGTGGTAAGTCAAAGTTAATAACGTGGGTTATATCATCGATATCAAGACCTCGAGCGGCAACATCGGTGGCGACTAGGATATTAACCTCGCCATCTTTGACGCGTGCGACGGCGTTGTTGCGCTTATCTTGTGGCATTTCGCCTTCGAGCCATGCATTAGATAAATTTTCACTTTGCAGCTTGCCAGATAAAAACTGCACGGTTTCGCGTTTGTTTGCAAAAATAACCGCACGTTTGACGCTTTCATCATTAAGCAATGCAACCAACAGGTCAATTTTATGCTCTTTGCTATCAGCAAGGTGCACCCATTGGTGTATTTTGGCTTTTTCTTTGCGTGATGGATCCGACTCTAAATAGACTGGCTCTTCGAGGATCTCTTTAGAAAAACGAATGATACCGGCACCAGCTAAGGTCGCCGAAAACAACAATGATTGTTTACGCCATCTCGCTTCACCAGCAATGCGGTGAATATTATCGCTAAAACCCATGTCTAGCATGCGATCGGCTTCATCCAATACCAAGATTTCGACTTCACGGGCATCAAACTGCTCGTTATCGATATACTCAAGCAAACGCCCCGGTGTGGCAATTAAGATATCGGTAGTTTTGGTCAAGATTTCCTTATGCGAGCCATAATTAACACCACCTGTAATCAGGCCAATTTTAATATCAGTAAGTTGTGTTAATAACTCTGCCTGCTGAAAAATTTGTGTCGCCAATTCACGAGTGGGCGCCAAAATAAGTACTCTTGGGTAACCTGGCTTGGTGCGCGGATAATCCAGTAAATGTTGCGCACACGGCAATATAAATGCTGCAGTTTTACCTGTGCCGGTAGGCGCTGAAGCAAGCACGTCTTTGCCGGCCATAGCTTCTGGCAATACCAGCTGCTGAATTGAGGTTGGCTTTTTAAATCCGGCTTTATCACAGCCACCAACTAACGCATCATCTAAATCAAATTGTGCAAACATGAAGGGGAGACCTTAAACCACTGTGGGTATTTATTTTTTACAAGTATATCGTACTTTTAATGATTAACCTTGTTTTGCAAATACTTGCATTGCCGCAAGGTGAAGTGCAATAGGGGGTTAATCGTTAAGCAATTGCTGAATTTCAGTGAGGATCTGCTCGCACCATTGTTGTATGCGATCATCCGTCTTATCGTATTGGTTTTCATCGTCAAGAGATAAGCCGACAAAATAGTCACCGTCTTCGCTTAACGCTTTTGAATCTTCAAATTCATAGCCTTGGTTTGGCCAGTAGCCAACTATGTCGGCACCACAGGCAATAACCACATCGTGCAGCATGCCAAGCGCGTCTTGAAACCACTGACCGTAACCTTCTTGGTCACCAAGACCAAATAAAGCCACTATCTTGCCGTTTAGGTTTAGCGCTTCGGCGTCCGTCCATTTTGATTCCCAGTCTTCTTGCAATTCGCCAAAATCCCAAGTGGAAATACCAAAAATGATGATATCATAGTCTTGGCAGTCGCTAAGAGGTGCATCTTTTATATTGAAAATATCCACCAAGTCCGCGCCCAAAGCCGCCTGAATTTTTTCAGCCGCCATTTCGGTGTAGCAGGTTGTTGAGCCGTAAAACAAGCCTATTTTCATCGTAAAACTGTACCTTAATAATTTGAGCCGCGATTCTACCGCAAATTGCATGCAGATCCTATGATCTCAGTAGAGAAAAAATGCCAGTTTGTTAATGTCGGCTATATAACTCATATTTTCCCCCGTTTAACGGTTTTTAACGACATTATTAGCGACTTTATAACTATACTTGGTAAACAGGCTGTTAAAACTTGGCAAAAGCGGCAATTCATTGTTTTTTTTCTGGTGTTTACCTTGCATTTACATCAAAAGGGCAGTAATTTTATGCGCAGTTTTCTGGTCTGTATGTTGCAGGTGTCACGAACAGTGTCGACGAATAGGTTTTACAGTTGGTCTTTGACATGGTGCACATTATTTCAACATTAAAAACATATGGACATATAACGTCAATGACTGGCGTTTATTGCAGCAAGGTTTAAATTATGAAGTTAGCAAAATTATTAATCACTATTGTGTCTGGCGTATTGTTATCTATGTCAGTGCATGCCGAAGACGCGAACAGTAAAATTGAAGCGAATTTGGCAAAAATTGGTCTTGAAGTTGAGAGCATTAAAGCATCAAAAATGGACAATGTTTACGAAGTGTTTACCAACCAAGGGCTGTTTTATAGTTCTGCGGATGGTTCATTTTTGATTCAAGGTAAGCTTTATCAAATTCAAGAAGCCGGTATCGCCTCGCTAACCGAAGAAGCATTGGCTGAGCAACGTGTTGCCGGTATGGAGCGCTTCTCTGAGTCGATGATTGTTTTCCCTGCCACAGAAGAAAAATACCAAATGACGGTATTTACCGATTTGACCTGTGGTTATTGCCGTAAGCTTCATAATCAAATGCAAGCTTATAATGATATGGGTATTACCGTGCGCTACCTTGCGTTCCCTCGTGGTGGCTTGAACAGTAAGTCGTACACCGATATCCGCAGCGTGTGGTGTAGTGATGATCAACAATCGGCCATGACTCGCGCTAAAGGTGGCTCGCAAATCGACCAGAAAATTTGTAAGCAACCGGTTGGTGAGCAATACGAATTTGGTAAAAAGATCGGTGTATCAGGCACACCAGCAATTATGTTGGATGATGGTCTAATGGTTCCAGGTTATAAAACGCCTGAACAAATGAAGCAAATTCTTGAAGCCTATAGTGCGCAAAAAGGTTAATCGATAACCTAATGTTTACCGATAAAGGCGCCGTTGGGCGCCTTTATTATATGTCATGCGATTTCAATCAAAGTGATCACTCACCTGTCTCTTCTTTTGTTGGGCATTTCGCGATACTCTAAATTTCTTTATAGCTATGCAACACCTGTTTAATGACACACAGGTGGTCATGGTTTGATTAACTTTCATTACGGATTGGTATGGATAAGCAAATTCGTCGTCGTCAACAACCGTCAGATATTGGTTTTGGTGAAGATTTACACCCTATATTAAGACACATCTATGCCAGTCGTGGCATTACCAAGCAAGAGCAGCTTGAACAAGCGCTGACGGTTATGTTGGCGCCGAAACAGTTGCTAGGCATCGAGCAAGCCGCAGATATTTTAATTGATGCAATAGACAATAAGCAGCGCATCATTATCGTTGGTGACTTTGATGCCGATGGCGCAACAAGTACGGCATTGATGATGCAAGGGCTTGGTTTATTAGGCTCGGCGAATCACGACTTTATTGTCCCCAATCGATTTGAATACGGATATGGCTTAACGCCGGAAATTAGTGACCTAGCCAAACAGGCTGGCGCTGACGTTATCGTTACCGTCGACAACGGCATAAGCTGTTATGAAGGTGTTGAACGCGCTAAACAACATGGTTGTACTGTGGTTATCACCGACCATCATTTACCTGGGGCGAAATTGCCGCCGGCTGACGCGATTGTTAACCCCAATCAAAAAGGCTGTAACTTTGCCTCAAAAGCATTGGCTGGGGTAGGTGTCGCGTTTTATTTGATGCTAATGATGCGCCAACGTATGCGTGAGACAGATTATTTTGCCGAGCATAACCTGAGCGAACCTAACTTGGCGGTTTTACTTGATTTAGTTGCCCTTGGCACGGTTGCTGATGTGGTCAGCTTAGATCAAAACAATCGCATTCTCGTCGCTCAAGGGCTAAAGCGTATCCGCGCTGGCGCTACGCGCCCAGGGGTAGAGGCATTGATTGAAGTGGCCGGTAAGAACCAGCAAAAATTACACGCCAGCGATTTTGGTTTTGGCTTAGGACCAAGGCTGAATGCCGCTGGACGACTTGATGATATGAGCTTGGGCATTAAGTGCTTGCTGGCTGATGATATGTATCAGGCCAGAGTCATTGCCGCGCAATTAGATGACCTCAACAAAGAACGTCGCCAGATTGAGCAGGGCATGCAGGTTGAAGCAGAACAAATCTTACAGAAATTAAATTTTGCTCAGGATAATCTCCCCGGCGCATTAGCCTTGTATCAAGACGATTGGCACCAAGGGGTGATAGGCATTGTCGCTGGGCGAATAAAAGAGAAATATCATCGCCCAACGGTGGTCTTTGCTCAAGGTGATGAAGGCACAATTAAAGGCTCGGCTCGGTCAATTCCTGGCCTGCATATTCGCGATTTGCTCGAGTACATGGACAGCCAACATCCAAGGTTAATTGCTAAGTTTGGTGGTCATGCAATGGCTGCGGGCTTAACCATTGGCGAGCAAGACTTTGTTCGCTTTCAACAATTATTCAGCCAATACGCTGCAGAAAAGCTAAGTGATGACTTACTGCAAGGGGTGGTGCTATCCGATGGTGAGTTGCAGCCCAGCTACCTCAACCTAGATTTTGCCGAGTTATTAAAACAGGCAGGCCCTTGGGGACAAAATTTTCCAGAGCCTGTATTCGACAATACCTTTACCTTAGTGCAACAACGTATTGTTGGTGACAAACATTTGAAATTGGTGGTGCAGTTAGGAGACCTTGTCGTAGACGCTATTGCCTTTAACGTTGATTTAAGCCAGTGGCCGAATCATCAGTGTCAGTCACTGCATATCGCGTATAAGCTTGATATAAATGAGTTTCGAGGCCGGCAAACAGTGCAATTGATGGTGGAACATTTACAGGCGCTATGATCTTGCTTGGTCGGCTCAACAAGATCCCAGTCATTTGTAACTTTTTTAGTGAAAAGCCCGTGCCAATCTGTATTCTGCGGTGCAGATAAGCTACAATGCGCGACTATTAATTACTATGCGACTTTTGTAACTTTTGATGTTTGAAATCAATCCTATACTAAACCAGATAAAGGACATTCGTGAACGTACCCAAGTACTTCGCACTTATCTGGATTACGAGCAAAAAGCAGAACGTTTGGTTGAGGTTAGCCGTGAGTTAGAGCAACCCGACGTTTGGAATGAACCAGAACGTGCTCAAGAGCTAGGTAAAGAGCGCAGTTCGTTGGAGTTGGTAGTTAAAACCATTGACGATATGGACTCGGGCTGCGAAGACATTCAAGACTTGGTTGAGTTAGCGGTTGAAGAAAGCGATGAAGAAACCTTAGACGAGGCTGTCGCCGAATTGGCTGATTTAGAACAGCAATTGGCAACACTTGAGTTTCGTCGCATGTTTTCCGGTAAGCAAGATGAAAACGATTGTTATCTAGATATTCAAGCGGGATCTGGCGGTACCGAAGCACAAGATTGGGCCAATATGTTAATGCGCATGTACCTACGTTGGGGTGAAGCGCATGGCTTTAAAGTCGAAGTGATGGAAGAAACCGACGGCGATGTGGCAGGCATTAAAGGCTGTACCATCAAGTTTTCTGGCGAATATGCCTTTGGTTGGTTGCGTACCGAAACCGGCGTGCATCGTTTGGTACGAAAATCGCCATTTGATTCTAACGCTCGTCGTCATACCTCGTTTGCATCGGCATTTATTTACCCTGAGATTGATGACAATATCGAGATTGATATAAACCCTGCGGATTTGCGTGTCGATACCTTTAGAGCCTCTGGCGCCGGTGGTCAACACGTAAATAAAACCGATTCAGCGATTCGTATTACCCACGAGCCTACCGGTGTTGTGGTGCAGTGTCAGGCTGACCGCTCTCAGCATAAAAATAGGGCGCAGGCGATGAAGATGCTTCAAGCAAAATTATACGAACTGGAAATACAAAAGCAAAACGAAGACAAGCAAGTCATGGAAGAAGGTAAATCGGATATTGGCTGGGGCAGTCAGATCCGTTCCTACGTGCTTGATGATAGTCGCATTAAAGATTTACGAACCGGTGTTGAGTCGCGCAATACGCAAGCGGTACTTGACGGCGCTTTGGACCCATTTATTGAAGCCAGTTTGAAGTCTGGCCTGTAATTTACGAGAAACGACAATGACAGAACAAGTTAAAGACGAAAACAAATTAATCGCTGAACGTCGTGGCAAGCTGGAAAGTATTCGCAGCAATTGCCCGGCCAACGGTCATCCGAACGACTTTGATCGCGAGCATTACGCAGGTGATATTCAAGCTGCGCACGGCGAAAAAGATAAAGAGCAATTAGAGCAAGACAAGCTGGTTTTTGCTGTTGCTGGTCGCGTGATGGCCAAGCGTGGTCCTTTCTTAGTATTGCAGGACATGTCTGGTCGCATTCAAGCCTATGCGGATAAAACCGTACAAAAAGACATCAAGGCGCGTTGGGGCGTATTAGATATCGGTGACATCATTGGTGTTAAAGGTGAGCTAAGCAAGTCGGGCAAAGGCGATTTGTATATCAACATGCAAGATTATCAATTGCTGACCAAATCATTGCGCCCGTTACCTGAAAAATATCACGGTTTATCGGATCAGGAAATGAAATATCGTCAACGTTACGTTGACTTGATCATTAACCAAGAAACTCGCAATACCTTTGAAGTCCGTTCAAAAATTGTAAATGGTATCCGTAAATTTTTGACTGATCGCAACTTTATGGAAGTGGAAACGCCAATGTTGCAAACCATCCCAGGTGGTGCAACAGCGAAACCGTTTGAAACCTTCCACAATGCCTTGGACATCGACATGTTCTTGCGTATTGCCCCAGAGCTTTACTTAAAGCGTCTTGTGGTGGGCGGCTTTGAGCGTGTATTCGAAATCAACCGTAACTTCCGTAACGAAGGTTTATCGACACGCCATAACCCAGAATTTACCATGATTGAATTCTATCAAGCTTACGCCGATTACAACGACTTGATGAACTTGACCGAAGATATGTTACGTACTTTGGCTGAAGATATTCTTGGTGATGCCGTGGTACGTAATACGGTGAAAAACGCTGAAGGCGAAGTCATTGAAGAGAAATTCTATGACTTTGGTAAGCCATTTGCTCGTTTATCGATGATGGACGCTATTTTGACCCATGCACCAGAGCTGGATGAAGCGGTTATTCGCGATCCAGAAAATCGCTTTGATGAATTACGTGCGATTGCCAAGCAAGTTGGCGTGAAAGAGCCGGAAGGTGAAAACGTTTGGGGTGCTGGTAAATACTTATGTGAAATCTTTGAAGAAGTGGCTGAGCATAAACTGGATCAACCAACCTTTATCACTGAGTACCCGTGGGAAGTATCACCACTGGCTCGTCGTAACGATGATAACCCGTTTATCACTGACCGATTTGAGTTCTTTGTTGGTGGCCGTGAACTTGCCAATGGCTTTAGCGAGCTAAATGATGCTGAAGATCAAGCCGCTCGCTTTAGAAAGCAAGTTGAAGAAAAAGACGCTGGTGATGATGAAGCAATGCACTTTGACGAAGATTACATTACCGCGCTTGAATACGGTTTACCACCAACAGCGGGTGAAGGTATAGGTATCGATCGCTTAGTGATGCTGTTTACCGACTCACCAACGATTAAAGACGTCATATTGTTCCCGCACATGCGTCCTTTAGCTGAGTAAGTCTACTAGGTATTGGAAAATCCCGGTTCGCCGGGATTTTTTTTGGTTAATGATAACGATCGGCTATAATCAGCCGCCAGACAGTTGATAAAGAACACCTAATATATGGTAAAACAAGTAGGTAGCCGCACTTTGATGGGCTTTGACTTTGGTACTCGACATATCGGCATTGCCATTGGGCAGGAAATAACCCACAGCGCTCGAGGTTTGAAAGCCATTAAGGCACGAGATGGTATCCCTAATTGGGATGAAATTGGCAAACTGGTTAATGAGTGGCAACCGGATGTGTTGGTCATTGGCTTGCCTTTGAATATGGATGGCAGCGAACAACCTTTAACGGCACGGGCGCGAAAATTTGCAAACCGCCTGCATGGTCGCTTTGGCATTGCCATTGAGTTGCAAGATGAACGATTAACTACAGCCGATGCGAAAGAGCAGTTGTTCAGTGATGGCGGTTATCGCAACCTACAAAAAGATAATATTGACTGCATGTCAGCGGCCTTGATCCTGGAAAGCTTTATGGACAGTTAAGGTTGATAGCGTTACTTAAAGGTGTAACGCTGCATCTGCATATACTCAAGGATATCTTTATCTTGGGTTTGATTAGGTAGTTGCATTCGGTGACGATATTGTACCGAGGTATTACCCCATTCTAACTTGGCAAAATGTAGTGCTTTTTCTGCATGCATCAAAATTTCTTGCCAATCAAAACCACTAAAGCCGGTTTCGGTAATCCCCGCACTAACGGTTAGCTCAACGTGAAAGCCTACGCTATCTTTGGCATCGGTTTCAGCGATATATTGACGAAATTTTTCAGTCATATTATAAGCGCGTTGCATACGACAATTAGGCAATAAAATCGCATATTCATCGTTTCCTAGCTCACCAATAACCGCGTTGTCTGGAAAATGACTGCGGATATGTTTGACCACGTGGCGTAACATACGATTGGCAATATCCATACCATGGATATGATAAAACTGACGGAACATGTCGATGTTAACCACAACCATCGCGTGGCGCTGCTGCTGTTGTTCGGCACTTGCTAATCGGCGTTGAACAATCTCAATAAACGCTTCACGAGTGTATATACTGGTTATGGTACTGACTCTGGATTTTTGGATTGCTTGGCGCAAATAGGCTTTAGCGGTGCGAGTCATGCCGTGTACCCAATGGATATACTTAAACATCAGTAAAATCCCTACCCAAATCGCACCGGCAAAAATATAACCCCACCAGATCTCTTGCTTCACTTTTTCGGTAACTTGTAAGTCGGTTTTATTACGAGCAATAAAACTCTCAACACTCATCCACTTCTTTTCAACCGTGTGGCTGATTGCCTGATATAGTAGCGACTTTTCATTTTCGCTGTCGATAACACTGCGTTCAAATTGCATCAGCGCGGTTTGTCTTTCAAAACGAGATTTTGCGCTTAGGTAATCCGATAGAGCGAGATCCAATTTCATAGCGTTAAGCATTTGCGGGTGTTTTTTATGTCGTTGCATAAACGATAAGGCGATATCAACATATTCGCGAGCGCGTTGTTCGTCGCCCTCTTTGGCATAGACATTGGCTAAGTTTGCGGCATAGCGCAATATGTTAAGGCTGAATTCGCTGTTATAAACTTGCGGCCAGTATTGCGTTAATAAGCGCTTACCAATAGTAACTTCGCCATTACGGATATGCGCTGCGGCTTTAATGGCAACGATGTGCTGAGTAACCAAAGGCTCTTGTGCGACATTACACATACGTAGGGCTTCGACGAACTCTTGAGCGTTAGGATCAAGCTCGTTTAAGGCGAAAGCGGATTTGATTCGTTCACGATTAATAAAACACACTTGTCGGGCGGTCGGTAACTCACCTTTTGAGTTGAGCATTTTTTTAAACATGGCGATCGCCTGTTTATACTCGTGCATATCATTGTAGAATATCATGAATGTGATTAATGCATTGATATATATTGAGTTTCTACGGTTTATTGGCGCCAACGATTGCTTGGTAATGATGTACATCGCTGCCGCCATTTTATAATCTTCCTGCAATAAATGAATGCGCAACATATTGGCATTAGCACGTAAGCGAAAATTAAGGTTGGTTGAGCCGGCATTTTTGGAATGCATATCAATGGCTTCTTGATACTTACCTTCGATGGTTAACAAATAGGCTTGGATATAAACGTATTGCTCGGACTGACTGACGGTCATCCGATGGTTGTTCTCGTGTAAAATACTGAGAATTTCTCGACTACGTTGTAAATCGTTACTGCGAATTTCCAAGGCTTCGCGAATTAAGTCATCGAGTTGTTCTTTGTAGTAAATCGACGATATGGCCGAGGCGGCCTGAGTTTGTGGGCTGATACCGATACATAGGATCAGCGCCAATAACCATGATGTGAGTAACGCCTTAATTGGCGATGAATGCATTAACGCCATACTTGTTCCTCCTTAGTAGGGAAGAACACGCGGCGATCAGTCCAATCAACGCGGAAGGTGACAATGTTTTTCTCACCCCATTCCGCACGGGTCATCGCCATGCTCATATCGGTAAAGAAATATTTAGGGTTAAAATCACTGGTGATGCTGTCGGTAAGACCAATATATAGCGCTAAATCATCTTTGGAGTAACCCATAGATACCATCATATGCTGATACTGACGGTCAATTTTATGGGCAATTTCCTGCATCGCAACAATCAAGATATCGTGACGCACTAGGGTGAACTCATTACTACCAGTGCGTCCCACATGATGCTTTTTACATTGGTGTTGAAGCAGCAGTTTGGCGACCATTTTTAACACTTCGTCGCCTTGACGGTAACCGTAACGACGATTAAACCGGCGCATGCCTTTAAGGCGTAATTGCATTCCTGCGTAGTTAATCTTGTCGACTTTGATATTGACGTATGAACTGTATATCTGTTCGTGCAAATAACGGCGCGAAAGCAGCCCCGTTAAGATGTCTTTTTTCCACGCTTGTCGTTTGACCTTACCTAGACTGCGCAAGCGCACTTGACGAATATAAATCAGCAGGGCAATCAAACCGAGACCGAATAAGATGCCACCATAGCTAATAAGGTCATCATTGAATGAGTAAAATTCATTTGAGACTTGTTCAAATTTTTCGCGGGTATCCATTAAAACGTTGGCTTTACGGTCAGACAGTACTTGCATGGCATGAATATTTTGCATCACTTTGGCAAGCTGCAGTTCCCGCTGCAATAGCATGTTTAATTGATCTTCTTGGGTGGCGAGGTAACGTTGCTGTAGATCTAGGGCAAGATCAAATTGCTGCTGTTGATAAGCAAAGTCACTTAATTGCTTGAGCACTTTTTCCAAATCTATGGTGATATTGGGGGCCTGCAGCAAAAGCTCAAGCGTGTTATCAGCCATGGCTTGTGCTTTATCATATTGTTGTTTCTGCTGATAAATGCGCGACATTTCATTGTAATAAATAATGCGATGATCAATCAGGTTATGTTTGAAAATGGCGTCTTTATATTTATCTAATAATGATAGGGCTTGGTCCGCTAAGCCCATGTCATTAAATAGTCTTGCAGACACAACCGCTAATGAACTGGCAAAGATATATTCGCGCTGGCTGATGCAATAATCTGCGACTTGGGAGATGCTTTGTTGATCGTACTTGGCAAAATAAAAATGCATATCGGTTATTTCGATATTGACTTGCAGCGTGCACTTTTCGCGAGCATTAAAATGGTTGCGATCCAGTAACCGTTGATACAGAACAGCCCCTTCAAGGTTGCCAACACTAAACATGAAGTAGGCAATCGTGGCAAACATGTCACTGCGCTCACGCGGGCTAAGTTCCTCTTCGCCAAGCTGGGTCAGTAAGTCGACAACCTTTGAGCCTGCATGAATGTTGCCAGTAAGTAGGGCGACATTAAGCTGTTTCGATAGGCTTTCAACCTTGATATCATGATTTTCTGAGGCTTCGATAAAGCGATATAAACGCAAGGCATTGTATATCTCTTGTTCATGCAACAATAAGTTATAGGCCGATAATAAGGTCTTTCTTTCTCGCTCGTAATCATTAAGGGTGCCGTTGATATCACGCAGTTCCAGTTCGGCAATAATCGCCTGTAATAATTCTGGCGAACGGCTACGGTTAGCTTCGGCAAGAACATGCAAATCATCAACAGTTAGATCGGGTAATTGTTGTATTATCTCTTGGTGGTCCTGCTCCGCTGTTGTTTGAGCGAAGGCGGCTGTATTTGAGGCCAATAGCACACTGCATAATAGCAATGCACAACAGGTCTTTACCAGCGCATATGCCGATAGAGATCGCTTTAAAAATGTGAGATTGCCAAAAATAACCATTGAGTTGATGTCGTCAAATCCTGACGTTATTATTTTACGTTCCTTGTTATATCATAAACAAAAACGATCACCGAAGTGATCATTTTTTTAATAACTTTGCTGAGCAGGGCAGATTAGCTTGCTCGACGAATGCGCTCTTGTTGCTCATCATCATTGTCTGGCACATCGTCCGGGTCGTCTATGTTGATGCAAACCGCACTGTCTATACCTTGCTGTTTTTCTATTGCTTTAACATCACCCGCTAACAAGGTTTGTAACTCGGCTACTGATAGACCGTGTTTGCTAGCCAGTTGTGCGATGCCTTGCTGATCTGTGTTGCTTAGCGTCGCGTCACTGGCCAGTTCGGCTAATATATCAATTAAACTTGCCATCTTAACTCCTTTTTGTTGTTGGTTTTAAAGGCAAATTCTATCTTGCGATGGTTTTTATCTTTTTACAACAGCTATTTACGCAAATCTGTTAAGTTTATTATTAAGCTAGATGCCGACCCTTACGAGTCGTTGGTTATGGACGTTAATGATTGCTTCAATTTGCTTTTATCAAGAGATAACAGCCGTTTTTCAATGATTTCATCTTTGCGCATCTTGTATATAGGCGTCACTACTAAGGTTGACTCGGGGTATAGTTTCACATCGAGCAAGTGATGCAATGGTATGTGTTCGATACGGGGCTGCTCAGTGGCAATGGTCGCGGCTTGATAAATGATGATAGGGTGATCGTCTGGGTAATTACGCTGCAGCACCTCAATAAGCAATGCGCGATATTCTTTATCTGTGGCGAACTTAGTGAGTCGGGTGTCACCAATCACACTAACTTGCCATAACAACAAGTAGGCACTGGTGTCAATTTGTTTGCGATAACGGATAAATTGACTGGCCTCAAAACTGGCGCTGCCCGTGCGTCCGGGATCGATTCCGCAATCTGCTATCAGACAATCTTCAGCACTGATGCCAGGCAGCATTTTCGCTTGGTAACCTTCTTCTTTGGCTTGGGCGATGGCTTTATGACTTGGGGTAACAAATACGCCTGGATGACCATAAAAAGCGGCAACGACTTTTTTGCCCGCGCGCACTGGCTCCAGCAATGCGTGCTGCATTTGCTGATAACTGAGAGAGCGAGGTTTTCCTTGCTGGTAATAAGATTGCAAATCAATGATATTACTGTTGATACCAAGCAGCCATTGTTTCATTAAGCCGGTATTGCCAAGGCTGAAGACAACATCGGCCTGTTCAATGTGACTACGGGCGATTGGCGTTAAGTGAGCCCCGAGGGTTATCCCTACACCGACACAGGTTAACGTGCCGTTTTTATTTGATGTCATGGTAATACACTAAATTATCGATTGAATTAAGTTTTATGCCGCTAATTTTTGTCGAGCTAATTTGTATCGAGCTAAGTAAGAAACTACCCTAAAGCAAATTGATATGCCAGCCAATATGGTGTTTTAAAATATGTGGGTGGCTATCGTCACGGCTGAGCGTTTCTAATGCCTGCCGTTCAAATAAGGATTGCAAAAACCTTATCGTCACCATGTTGTGTTTATCTGTTTGCGTAAGCAGACTGTGCAGTTGCAGAGAGTGTTTGGCAAAAGCAATACTGGCGATCAAGGCTTCGGCTGCAATACCTTGGCCTTGAAATGACGGGCTAATCATAATGCCCCACTCAACCCCTGATCGGGTTTTACTCCAGCTAAAGGTTAAGATACCGACTGACTGGGTGCGGTCGGTTATCACATATTGCAACACCCGTTTATTGCCTTGCTTTTGCAAGAGTATGTCGAATCTGTGTTGCACCTGCTCGGCTGTCATAGGTCCTCCCATATAGCGCATCACTTCAGGGCAAGTGTAGAGCTGCTGATAGAAGGTTATGTCGTTATTGTTAATAAGGCGCATAACAAAACGCTGACTTGAAAATGACGTCAGCGTTTTTGATTGGTGATAATTTGTTTGTTGCTTTGTCACTAGTGAATTAGGCGAGCGCGAATCGTGCCATCGATTTGGCGTAATTCTTTTAACGCCATTTCACTGTCTGTTGCTTCGACATCAATCACCACATAACCAATTTGATCATCGGTCTGTAGATACTGCGCATTGATGTTAATATCGCGCTCAGCAAAGGCACGAGTGATTTGGTTCAATATACCTGGTTGGTTTTTATGGATATGGAATAAGCGTGAGCTGCCGGTATGTGCCGGTAACGATACTTCCGGAAAGTTTACCGCAGACAAGGTTGAGCCATTATCTGAATATTTGACAATTTTACCTGCCACTTCACGACCGATATTTTGCTGCGCTTCTTTGGTTGAACCACCAATATGCGGCGTTAACACCACATTATCAAAACCGCGCAATGGTGAAATAAATTCATCGTCATTGGTTTTTGGCTCTACCGGGAATACATCAATAGCGGCGCCGCCAACTTTTTTGCTTTCCAGTGCTCCTGCCAATGCATCAATATCAACCACGGTTCCACGAGAGGCATTGATAAAAATAACGCCGTCTTTCATTTGTTCAAATTCTGCTTCGCCGATCATGTTTTGCGTTGCGCGGGTTTCAGGCACATGCAAAGAAATCACATCGGCGGTATTTAATAGGGTTGTTAAGCTATCAACTTGCTCGGCATTACCTAATGGCAATTTGGTTTCAACATCATAAAATTTAACGCGCATACCAATGTGTTCGGCCATAATGCCTAACTGGGTACCGATGTGACCATAACCAATAATGCCCAAAGTTTTGCCTCGAGCTTCTACTGAACCTGTGGCGGATTTTTGCCATACGCCACGGTGTGCTAAGGCGCTTTTTTCCGGTACACCACGAAACAGCAGCAATAATTCACCAAGTACTAACTCGGCAACAGAGCGGGTATTTGAAAATGGTGCATTGAAAACAGGAATACCGCGAATTTGTGCCGCTGGCAATTCAACTTGATTGGTACCAATGCAAAAACAACCGATGGCGGCCAATTTATCGGCGTGCTCAAGAACTGAATCAGTAATTTGTGTACGAGAACGAATACCTAAGAAATAGACCCCTTTGATCTTTTGTTTGAGCTCTTCATCTGTCACCGAACCTTTAAGGTATTCAATATTGGAGTAACCACTGGCTTTTAATACTTCAAGCGCCGATTGATGTACGCCTTCAAGTAACAAGATTTTGATTTTATCTTTGTTTAGTGATGTTCTGCTCATGGTCTCTCTCTAAGGTGGTGCTGCCGTGGGCCATTGGTTCAAGGCAAAAGGGCAAAATTTTATTTTTCTGGGGGTTAGCAACGCGATGTTAAAGGCCTTGCTAAAAAAGCCTAAATTAGCATATAGAGTTAAAACTCGAAAGTATTATTTTTTGTTGTCTTATAACCTGTTAGCAGCGGATGAGTAAGCTGTGTATGGAGAGGTAATTATCATCGGAAACTGTGTGTAATACCGTTTTAAATATCGATGAATTTATATGTGGTCGAATTAAATTCGATTTTGTTCGCTATCTGTTTATTCTTATTGTGTTTGTTAATCACCGCTAAGGCCCACTAGCAAAATCATATTTGGCCATAAAAAAGGTCGACATAGTCGACCTTAACACCTTAGCAACGCTGTAAGAGCTTAGTATTTGACGACTTTGGCGCCTTCGCTTGTACCAAGCACTAAGATATCCGCGGCTCGATGGGCAAACAAACCATTGGTTACGACACCTACAATGGCGTTAATGCTTTGCTCTAATCCTTTAGGATCGACGATGCTCATATTATGGACATCAAGGATGACATTGCCGTTATCAGTGACAACCCCTTGGCGATACACCGGATCGCCACCTAATTTAACCAATTCACGGGCAACATAACTGCGCGCCATTGGAATCACTTCAACCGGTAACGGGAAATCGCCTAACACACCAACTTGTTTTGATTCGTCACAAATACAGACAAATGTTTTGGCGACGGCAGCAACTATTTTTTCTCGGGTGAGGGCGGCGCCGCCCCCTTTGATCATGTGCATGTGCTCATTGATTTCGTCGGCACCATCAACGTAAACCGATAAATCGTCAACACTGTTGAGGTCAAACACGTCAATGCCATACTCGCGCATACGCTGGGTTGATGCTTCTGAACTCGAAACAGCACCTTTGATAGTGTTCTTGATTGTCGCCAGAGCGTCGATAAAGTGGTTAACGGTTGAACCTGTACCAACGCCAACAATCGAATCTGCTTCAACAAAGTCTAGGGCTTTAATCGCTGCGGCTTTTTTCATTTCATCTTGAGTCATCTGCTTTCCCAACTAGCATTATGTTTTATGGCCTAAATTATAACCTTGGTGTTCGCCAGCGTCATTAAAAAACTGTCAGGGTTATACATAAATGATTTCTGGTAACGGGATATCCCAATGTTCGCTTGGCACAGACTCTATTTGTTGGCATTGATGGGCAACACCAATTGGGTAGGGGCGACAAGCGTTTTGCTGTGTTTCGCCATTAGCCTGCTGCCATTGTTGGTGCCAGTTCTGCAACGTACGATCATAAAAGCCGCCCCCCATGCCCATGCGATTACCGGACAAATCGAACGCCACTAATGGCGTCAAAATAATGTCTAACTGGCTAATCGGTAACACGGCGTTTACCGCCAGTTTTGGCTCTGGGATTTGGTATTTATTATTCACCAGTGTGGTGTTTGGCCGATAATGCAAAAACAATAAATGCCCTTCAGAGAAAGGGTGCAATACGGGTAAATACAATTGCTTACCTTGTTGCCAACACCATTTAATAAAATCGTCTAAATTTAATTCGCCGTCAGCGGCAAGGTAAAGGGCGATGCTATCGGCTTGCTTGATACGGGGGTGTTGTTTGAGTGTATCGGCAATTGTTGCCTGCGCAATCGCTTGCTGCGCCGTGCTTAACGCTTGACGACGAGCCCGAATGAGACGTCTTATCTGTTGCCTGTCATTAGTCGTACTGGTCATCGATTCAATTGATCTCAATTCAACGGGTTATTCAATCTAGGGCATTGCTTCTGGTTTATATAAGCTGGCGTTATAACACTAGCTTAGCTCAAACACTTTCTTGACCAGTTTACTAATGCCTGCATTGGCTTGTGTGATACTTCCGGCCAACATGTACGCTGGTGTCGATACTACCTTGTGTCGTTCATCGACAATAAACTCATCAACCGGGCAATTAACATGCTCACCGCCCATGCTGTTAATAGCGGACGCGGTGTCCTCGTCATTACCTATGGTTAATTTTGTACCTTGTTGGTATATTTTCGGGATCAGGGCCGGTGAAATACAAATATAACCAACCGCTTTGCCGGCGTTAGCAAAGGCTTTACAGGCGCTTTTGACATCATCATTTAAGCGACATTCTGCGCCAGTAACGGCAAAATCAGATAGGTTTTTTGCCGCGCCAAAGCCGCCGGGTAAAATAAGCGCATCAAAGTCATTTGCATCTAACTCGGCTAAATCTTTGATTTCTCCACGGGTAATGCGGGCGGCTTCGGTCAATACATTGCGAGACTCATTCTCTGCGACCTCACCTGTTCGGTGATTAATGACATGCATTTGCGCAATGTTTGGTGCGAAACACTGGTATTTACCGCCTTGTAATTCGACATGCAATAGGGTTAAAACCGCCTCATGAATTTCGGCGCCGTCAAATACGCCACAGCCACTTAATATGATCGCGATATGTTTCATCGTTTGCCTCTTTTATTCATCTGTGTTGACTTTAACTAACGTCAGCTTAGCTAAATTAACTCTATCTTAGGGGATTTCGCGTTATTGATTATGGCTTATATTACACCGAATAACTGAGATGGTAACCGTAAATTTAGTCGCAATAATCGGGCCGCTTTGGCGCAGGCACGCCGCCTGTTGGTTGTGATTGAATTTATAAAAGATTGTCTTAGATAAGAGGTGGAAGCTCCCCAAGATGCCGTTTCCAACGTCAGCCCTTGAACACCGTGTGCTCAAGGCGGAGACCGTGTATTCACCGTAGGCTTCCCAATCGAAATGGGCATGCTCAATAGCAAGTACGGGGCCCCCTTAGGTAAGAATTATCGGCTCAGGGACATAGTTGAATTAACCAACACCCCAGGGAACATAACATCACCTGTAACCCTACAGCTGATATATTTAATTATACACAGACCGGAAGGTTTCCCAACCCATCCGTTGTATAAAAATGTAATGCGCGAGCATTTCATAAAAAACCGGCAGCCAATGGATAAATCAAGTTGATTGCAGACGGCGCGAACTTTACGGAAAATCATATTAACTTTCAATAGCTTTTTGCTATAAGTAATTAATTATTGGTGATATGGAGGAAAACGTGGTCAACACTGGTCGAAATGCAGCGCAAGTGGTAGTATTTGCCTACATTGCAATATTTTTCGGAATCCCACGGGTTGGGTGATAAGCACAAATATATGAGTGACAGCAATTCCTTAGATTTTCCTTCTGTTCAAAACGCACTTGGTGGTGAGAACTTTTCTGCGCATGCCTCAGAAATTCACGGTTTATTGACCGGTGTTATTGCCGCTGGCTTTGCTTATGAAGACGACAGTTACCTAACGTTTGTTAGTGACTTTTTCAATAATGGTGAAGGGTTGGGCAAAACCTTAAAAGACCTAATCAAGACCATGTACAGTGATATCTGGCAAGCGGTATTAGATGACAATTTTGGCTTTCAGTTATTGATCCCCGATGATGACGAATCGTTAATTGAACGTGGTCAGGCGTTAGGCCATTGGGTGCAAGGCTTTAACTTAGGCTTTGGTTTACAGCAAAAAGACAATAAAACCTTCTCTGAAGATGTGAAAGAAATCATTAACGATTTTGCCAACATTGCTAACTTGTCCACTGATTTGGAAGAGGACGAAGATACTGAAAACGCCTATTTTGAATTGATGGAATACGTGCGTATTTCAAGTCTGTTGTGCTTTGCTGAACTTGGTGCCAAACCGTCTCAGCGTAGCCCAAATAAAACATTACATTAGTTCGAGTCATTCGAACCAAAGAGTCAAACGAGATTTCCTGATGATGAAACATACACGCATTGAGGTGACGGAATTTGTTGAACGTCGCCAACGTGTTTTGGCAAAAATGCCAGACAATTCAGTCGCCGTTATTCCTGCCAACAAAGAAGTCACCCGTTCTCGAGATACAGAGTTTTTATTCTGTCAGGACAAAGACTTTTATTACTTAACTGGTTTCCATGAGCCTGACGCGTTATTGGTGTTAGTCAAAGGTGATGAGACTGAGTCGATTTTATTTTGTCGAGATAAAGATCCAGCGCAAGAGGTGTGGCATGGTCGTCGCGTCGGTGCGGAAAAAGCACAAGAAGCATTTAAACTCGATCATACCTATACGCTCGATGAGCTTGAGCAAGTGTTGCCTATGTATATTAATGGCACAGAGTATTTGTTGTTCGCACAGGGCGCTGACAAAGAGTTCGATAGCATGGTATTTGCCATTCTAGACATTTTACGCGCTGGCTTTAAACAAGGCTTTAGCGCACCGGGTACGTTGATTGATATTCGCCCAATCATACATGAAATGCGTTTATTCAAATCAGCCGCTGAAATCAACATCATGCGCGAAGCCAATGTTATTTCCGGTAATGCCCACAGCAGAGCAATGACATTTGCTAAACACGGTACCTTTGAGTATCAGGTTGAAGCCGAAATTCTTCATGAATTTGCTAGCAATGGTGCCCGCGCAGCGGCCTATGGTTCGATTGTCGGCGGTGGAGAAAATGCAACGATTTTGCACTATACCGACAACGATGAAGTGTTGATTGATGAAGAGCTGTTATTGATTGACGCTGGCGCCGAACTAAGTGGCTATGCTGCTGATATTACTCGTACTTTCCCTGTAAGTGGTAAGTTTACGGCAGAGCAAAAAGCTTTGTATAATGTCGTACTTGAGGCACAAAATGCAACCATCGCGGCGATAAAACCAGGCAATAACTTTGCGCAACTGAATAACATCGCTTGTGAGGTATTAACCCGTGGTTTGTATGATTTAGGTTTATTGTCAGGCGACTTGCAGCAACTTATCGAAGAGAAAGCGTGTAAACAATACTTTATCCATGGCCTTGGCCATTGGCTTGGACTTGATGTGCACGATGTTGGCGACTACCAAATGGATGAACACAAGAATCAATTACGTGCATTTGAACCGGGTATGGTTATGACCATTGAACCAGGCTTGTACATTGATGCTGAAGCTGAGGTTGGTGAGAATTATCAAGGCTTGGGTATTCGTATTGAAGATAATATTTTAGTGACCGCAGATGGTCACGAGAACCTAACCGTTAATGTTCCTAAAACGGTGGACGAAATCGAAGCACTCATGGCTGGTTAGTGAGTCAATGGCAAACATTATTGGCTATGAAACAATCGTGCCTGTGAATCAAGCAAAGGGATAAAGCATAGTGCAACAAAGCGAACACTTTGATGTAATTATTTCCGGTGGTGGTTTAGCTGGTGCCAGTATGGCACTGGCCTTGGCTGGTTTGCGTAATAGCCAAGGTGAGCCGTTGTCGATAGCGGTTATTGAAGCTGGTCGCATTGTAGAAAACCTCCTCAGTAGCTTTGATGCCAGAGTCATCGCATTAGCCAATGGCAGCGCTGCGTATTTACAGCAACTCGATGCATGGCCAGAAATAAAGCCACATGCAATGGCGATCAATAATATCCATATTTCAGATCGTGGCCATTATGGTAAAGCTCGATTATACAGTGATGATTACGACACCGACGCATTGGGTTTTGTGGTTGAGATGCAAGCCATAGGTAATGGCTTATATAAAGCCTTACGCCCTTATAACAATGTGCGCTTTATCGCCGAACACCGCATCACCGAAATAACTTGGCAAAAAAATCAAGTGGATGTTGAGCTACAACATCAAGCGGTTGCCGAACAGCTCGATAAATCGCAAAGTAGCAACACGCTATCTAAATCACAATATTCTAACGCTGATTGTTTGAACGATGCTTCAGCGACACAGACGCTAGGTCAACATATCAGCGCTCACCTATTGCTTGCTTGTGACGGGGGGCAATCCGTATGTCGACGAAAAGCGGCGATAGACTCAAGCCAATATGATTACCAACAAGTGGCAATTATTGCCAATGTCAAGTGTGATAAACCTCATAATGGTAGGGCATTTGAGCGATTTACCGACAGCGGACCATTAGCTATGTTGCCAATGACCGAAGACCGCTGTTCTTTGGTTTGGACGGTAAAACCTGATCAGGTTGAACAATTTCTGGCGTTAGATGACAACGGCTTTGCCGCACAATTACAGCAACATTTTGGTGGCTGGCTAGGCAGTATTGGTAAAGTGGGTAAACGCTTTAGCTTTCCGTTAAAACTTATCCGCGCTAATTCATCAATATATCATCGCATGGCCTTGGTGGGCAATGCTTCTCATACCTTGCACCCTATTGCAGGACAAGGGTTTAACCTTGGTGTACGTGACGTTAAACAGATGGCGTCATTAATTGCAAAGGCACTGGCAGCGGGGCAGGATATTGGTAACTTTGCCCTGTTGCAAGAATATTCACAGCACAGGCAAAAAGACCATGATCAAGTGATTTCCCTGACCGACTCAATGGTGCATTTGTTTTCCAATGATTATTTACCGTTAGCCATTGGTCGTGGCATTGGCTTGAAAGTATTGAATTACCTGTCGCCATTGAAGCAACAGCTGGCAAGAAAAACCATGGGACATATTGATTAAACTCGATATAGGCGCCATTGCAAGCCAACGAATTTTATTGGCTATTTAACAAACTAAACGATAACAAGGGGCTTGAGCAATAGATGCAACATTTTGATATCACCATCGTCGGCGGTGGAATGGTTGGTTTAAGTGCCGCTTTGGCTATTCGTAAAGTTTGCCGCTTAAGTGTTGCTGTTATTGATCCAAGTCCATTGGCTGATATTGGAGACGAACCTGGCTTACGAGTCAGTGCGATAAACGATGCCAGTGAAAATTTATTGCGTCAACTCGATGTGTGGCCACTGATCAAGCAGCAACGCCATCAAGCCTATAATCATATGCATGTTTGGGACAAAGATGGTTACGGTCATCTCGATTTTGATGTCAGCGATATGCCTGCGTTGGCAAAAGATAAGACCGATATCGGTCATATTATTGAAAACGATATTATTCGTCAGGCACTGTGGCAAAAAGTATCGCAAGACTCAGGTATCGCGATCATAGAAGATCGTATCAGCAGCATGGGAATGGGCGAGTCTGAGGTATTCCTTAGCCTAGAGAAGCAAGGACCACTACTTAGTAAATTGCTGATTGCCGCTGATGGCGCTAATTCTTGGGTGCGTAAACAACTCGATATTGCCGTCACGTTTCGTGATTATGATCATCACGCACTAGTGGCGACGGTGTCTGTAGAGCAAGGTCATCAAAATACCGCTTGGCAAGTATTTTTAGATTCCGGTCCATTGGCCTTTTTGCCTTTATATGAACAAACCATGTGTTCGATTGTTTGGTCGTTACCGCCTGAAAAAGCTAAGCAATTTACAGAATGTGATCGGGATAGTTTCAACAAGGCGATAACCGCCGCAAGCGATGGCAAATTAGGTCGAGTCAAACTTTTAAGCGAGCGTATTTTTTTCCCGTTAACCATGCGATTAGCGCGAGAATTTGTTAAACAACGAGCCATTTTTATTGGCGATGCGGCGCATACCATCCACCCATTGGCAGGACAAGGGGTTAACTTGGGGTTAGTTGATGTCGCTGCGTTGGCGCAAACTTTAGAGCAGATCTTAGCCCAAGGAAAGGATCTTGATGACAACAAGCTGTGGCAAGCATTTAGTCGCTGGCGCAAATCTGATGCCAGTGAAATGATGGCGGCAATGGAAGCGATAAAGCAAGGCTTTGCGGTACAAGACAAACTGCCAAAGATAATCCGCGGTGTGGGCATGTCGCTATTAAACCAGTTTGCACCGGTGAAACAACAGATGATAAAACACGCTATGGGACAACGCAGTGACTTGCCGAATTTGTGCCGGTACAAGCAGGATCTATAAACTAAGATGGGACGCGCTGTCGATAACTTGGCAGACAAATATAGCCACCCGTCAGCCTTACCAATAAAGCGCTACGGATACCCAAGTCTTCTCTAATGCACATCAGCCCGCATAAATGCACATAAACCCTCTTGAGTTCATTAGAACCCAACTGATTCTGCTGATTAATATCACCTCTGGCTTAGTGCCAGAAAGGATTAGTTGTAGCCGCGTACTGCGACTGAATCGTCTTCGTCTGTATAGAACATTGTCAATACCTCGCTATAAATAGCGTTATACATTTGAAAAATTTTACCAAGTCATTCGGCTGCTAATTAACGTCTCGATATAGAAGCTTACTGGCCGCCAAAGAATCACGTCGGTATAAAGCAAATAATAGGTCATAATCGGGGTCAATGCATTGTTGATTAAGTGTTAATTTGTTATTGATTGTAACCGGCTAAAATGATGGTGATCCAAGGTCTAATGCTGAGCGTTTATTGGCTACTGTAAAGCTGTGTAAATATCTTTGTTTATTTGTCACAGCGTCGTAAAATACATATTGAAAATAACTTAGCGCTGATCTTATAAATACATGTTAAAAACAAAAAACAGCCTGCTTCGCACTGGCGTCAGTGCCGCGTTGCTAATAATGGTAGCCGGGTGTCAGACGCCTAGTGCGATAGATCAGAGTAGTGAACAACTCGACTTACCTGAACAGTATTATTTTTACCAAAATACGGCGGTTGAACAGGCTGAACAAGAAAGCCTGCTGACTTTAAATTACTGGCTGGCAGAGCTTGATAATCAAACGATTGACGAGATGATTAATAAAGCGATTGCAAATAATCGCCAATTACAAATACGTCGCTTTGAGTTGGCTAAGGCAGAACAACAACTGATCATCAGTGGTGCCAGCGATTGGCCAGAATTGTCGCTAAATGTTGCTCAGTCGCGCAGTAAAAATATTATCAATGATAACAGCAGCATTAATAACAATGCCGAAATAAGCCTAGATTTTAGTTATGAGCTAGACGTCTGGGGCAAGTTGTCGGATCAACAAAAGCAAAGTCAGCTTAATTTTAAAATTGCCCAGGCCAACTATTCGCAAGCGTTAGCGGATCTCAGTGCAGAGATCGTTGCCGGTTGGTACCGCTTAGCCGAAGCGCAACAATTGCTTGAGTTATACGCTGAACGAGCTCAAAATCTAAAGAATAATCTAGAGCAAATTAAATCGTCCTACCGCTTGGGCCTAAACCAAGCACTGGATGTGTATTTGACGCAAAACGATGTGAGCAGTGAGTTGGCTCGTTTGGCTGAGCAAAACCAACAAGTGACTGAGGCCAGTAGGACTTTGCAATTGTTACTGGGTGAATACCCATCAGCGGCACTGAGCTCAGATGTGCAACTGCCGTCGGTGCAAATTTCCGCATACGCTGGCGTACCGTCAGAGCTTATCTCTCGTCGTCATGATTTAAACGCCAGATGGTATAGTTTATTGGCCGCCGATGCAGGACTTGCTGTGGCACATAAAAACCGGTTTCCACGTATCGCATTAACCGCCAGTACGGGTGATAGCTCTGATCAATTGGATAATCTACTCGACGGAGGCTCTCTAGCGTGGTCTATTATCGGGAATATCAGTCAACCAATATTTAATGCTGGTCGCTTAGAAGCACTAGAAGAGCAAGCCTTGTTAGATGTTAAGATCACCGAACAACAATACTTAGACGACGTGTTTCAAGCGTTCAGCGATATTGAAAACGGTGTGCATCGTCATCAAACCTTGTTATCTCGATTTGATCATTTTCAATATGCTCGCGAAAATGCGGTGGCTGCTGAAAAGCTGGCATTTGATCAATACCTCAAAGGTATCGTCGACTACACCACGGTATTGGAATCACAACGCCGAGCGTTTGATGCACAAACTCAGTTAATCCAGTTGAAAGCGCAACTGTTACAAAACCAGGTTGCATTAGCGCTGTCACTGGGCGGGTATGACGCCGAACAAATTACTAATGAACGGCCAAGCCCAGGCAGTAATGCCGTCGTAACCAATAGCAACGCAAACTAAATTTTACGCCGAGAATGCACAAATGAAAAAGATTGTTTTACCCCTTATGATTCTGATTGGTTTTATTGCTATCGCGGTTATGGTGCTCAGTAATCCACCGGGTTCGCAACGCTCAGGCAAGCCCCAGGTGGCGCAACTTAAGGTTGAGGCTCGTCAACTTCAAGCACAAGATTATGCCATTAGTGTGAGCAGCTACGGTGTGGTGAAACCGCGCACACAAAGCATGTTGTTTCCGCAAGTGTCAGGGCAAATAGTTGCTATAGATGACAGTTTTCGTGATGGTGGCTTTTTTGAAAAGGGCGACGTCTTAGTGCGCATTGATGATAGAGATTATCGCGCTGAAATGAAAATAGCTGAGTCGAATCTGCTGTCGGCGGAACAGGCGTTAAGCGAAGAAAAGGCTCGGGTGCAACAAGCGGAGCAAGATTGGACTCGCTTAGGTAACAGTGATCAAGCGCCTGATTTGGTCTTGCGTAAACCACAATTAATGGCGGCAGAAGCACAAGTCTATGCAGCCAAAGCCAGCTTAGATAAAGCTCGCTTAGCCCTCGAGCGTACTCGTATTATCGCTCCTTATACTGGGCGAATATTGAAAAAACAGGTCGATATTGGCCAAGTCGTCTCCTCTGGCAGCCAATTGGCAGAAATGTATGCTGTTGATTACGTTGAAATTAGATTGCCTATCAAGAACAGTGATTTGCAATATATGGTCCTTCCTGAAAGCAGTCGCTTGCAAAGTGCGTCGTTAAAAGACCAGCCACTGGTGCATTTTACCTCTGACCTTGTTGCCCAAAGTCAGTGGCAGGGTAAAGTCGTTCGAACCGAAGGCGCGTTTGATAGCCAGTCGCAGCAGCTTTTTGTCGTTGCCCAAATAGATGATCCTTACGGCCGTCGAATGGACGACAGTTTGCCAATTAAAATTGGTCAATATGTATCGGCAAGCATCGCCGGAAAAACCATAAAAGAGGCGCTGGTGATCCCTAATCGCGCCATTTATCAAGGCAGTTATGTGTATTTAGTGGAGCAGGGTAAACTAAAACGTCAGACAGTAAGCATTGCATGGCAAAACGATCAACAAGCGGTGATTGCATCAGGCTTGCGTGCAGGGCAAATGTTAGTGACGACGCCATTAGGGCAAGTAAACTCAGGCACCTTGGTTTCGATACTAAACAAACAGCCAGATACACAACAGCCGTTAGAATCGATTGCCAAAGGCAATGGTGATGCAATGCAAAAAACAGCTAAAGATAAAAAGGGCAACGTCATCGATGGTCTACAAGATGACTTTGGCACTTAGGGTACAAGGTAAGGAGTTTATATTATGATAGCCTGGTTTGCCCGTAATCATGTCGCCGCTAATTTGTTGATGCTGTCCATTTTGCTGGCCGGTATATTGTCGATCAATACCCGTATCCCATTAGAGGTATTCCCGTCATTTGAATTTGACGTGGTTAATGTTCAAGTGTCTTTGCGAGGTTCAACACCAGAGGATGTTGAACAGGGGGTTGCGATACGTATTGAAGAGGCTGTGCAAGATCTTGACGGTATTGAAAAGATCAGCAGTACATCTACTGAAGGTCACGCTGCTGTGCGTATTGAAGCACAAAATGGTTATGATGTGCGGGAATTACTCGCTGATGTAAAGTCTCGCGTCGATGCCATTAATACTTTTCCAGTCGATGCGGAAAAAGCCGTCGTATCCATGCTGCAACGCAAACGTGAAGTCATTGCGGTTACTGTCGCCTCCGAATATGGCGAACGAGAAATTCGTGAATTTGCTGAAACGGTGCGCGATGAGTTGTTGCGATTGCCGCAAGTCACCCAGCTATCGCTAGATGCGGTGCGTAATTATGAAATCTCTATTAGTGTTAATCAAAGCAAGCTGCAACAGTATCAATTGACCTTGTCGGAAATCTCCAGCGCTATCAGTAACAGTTCTGTTGATATGTCTGCCGGCAACATACGCACCGATGGTGGTGATGTGTTAGTACGCAGTAAGAATCAAGCCTATCGTAAAGATGACTTTGAAAACATCGTTATACGCACCAATACCGATGGCACACGTTTGCTGGTAAAAGACATCGCTATTGTTAACGATGGCTTTGATGAAAAGCCGATTCGAGCGCGTTTTAATGGTCAACAAGGAGCCTTGATTGAAATTTATCGAATTGGTAATCAAAGTGCCATTGATGTGGCCGACGCGGTAAAAAACTATATTGAGGTTAAGCAACAAAGCTTACCTGAAGGGTTTAGCATCAGTTATTGGGATGATGACTCGCAGATCGTAAAAAACCGATTAAACACCTTGATTAGCAACGCCCTACAAGGTGGTTTCCTAGTGTTGTTATTGTTGACGTTATTTTTACGTCCAACCATCGCGTTTTGGGTATCGCTTGGCATTCCTATTAGTTTTATGGGCGCGTTTATCTTCATGCCGTTTTTGGGCGTGACCCTTAATGTGATGAGTCTGTTTGGCTTTATTGTGGTGCTTGGCATTGTTGTAGATGATGCGATTGTTACCGGAGAAAATATTTACCGTCACAGTCAATCTGGAGCTAAGTCAGGTATTGAAGCGGCGATTAAAGGCACACAAGAAGTCGCGACGCCAGTTACCTTTGGTATCTTAACCACGGTTGCCGCGTTTTTACCGTTAGCGTTTGTTGATGGTATGCGTGGCGCTATTTTCGCGCAAATTCCAGCGATAGTTATCCCGGTATTACTGTTTTCTTTAATCGAGTCAAAGTTTGTGTTACCGGCGCATTTATCAAAATTGCGTTTGCGTCATGAAAAACAAGGTCAGTCGCGCTTTAGCGTATGGCAACAAAAGTTCGCCGATGGCTTTGAGAATGCAATTTTGCGTTACTACAAACCGGTTTTAGCAAAAGCACTCAACAATAAAGGTGTCACCTTGTCGTTGTTTGTGGGCGGTTTTGTATTGATTTTGTCTTTCATCGTCAGCGGTTGGATGAAGTTTGTATTCTTCCCTCGCATTCCGAGCGAAACGGTTCGAGCGAATGTAAACATGCCAATCGGCAGCAGTTTTGATGTGGTGGATAACTATACCGTGCGTATGGCAGATGCTGCGAAACAATTGCAAGACACGTACCGTGATGAAAATGGTGACAGCCTGATCCTGAATATTTTAGCCATTACCAAAGGCAGTGAATCACGAGTTCGTTTTGAAACCATTCCCGCTGAAAAGAACCAAACCGGTGTCGATTCACGTCAGTTACTGGCTGAATGGCGTGGTTTGATTGGTGAGTTACCAGGTGCAGAAAGTTCAACGTTTCGTGCTGAGATTGGCCGTGGTGGTGATCCTATAGATATTCAAATCAGTGCAACCGATTTGACTCTGCTTGAACAGGCTTCAGAAGATATAAAGAAGAATTTGGCGAACTACCCGACGGTGTTTGAAATCAGTGATACCCTGTCTAATGGTAAACAAGAATTGCAGTTGGAATTAACCAAGCAAGGACACGCATTAGGCATGTCAGTATCACAATTGACTCGTCAAGTTCGTAATGCGTTTTTTGGTGCTGAAGTACAACGTATTCAACGCGGTCGTGATGACATTCGCGTCATGTTGCGATTTCCATTAGAGGAACGCGCATCGGTTGCTAATCTTGCTGATATGCTGGTTAGCACGCCGGTGGGCGATAAAGTGCCATTGTCACATGTGGCCCGATTAATACCAGGTAAGAGCCCATCATCAATTAATCGCATTGATCGATATCGTACCGTGAATGTTACTGCTGATGTCGAAAAAGATAACACCAATATGACAGTATTAAACGCTGAGTTAAAACTGTTTTTAGACAATCTGGTACAGCAATATCCCGGTTTGAACTATACCCTTGAAGGTGAAGCTCGTGAGCAATCCGATTCGTTTGGTAGCTTGTTTTGGGGGCTGATCTTAGTGTTCTTTGCCATTTATTGCTTATTGGCGATCCCGTTTAAGTCTTACTTGCAGCCAATTATAGTTATGTCAGTGATACCGTTTGGAGCCATTGGCGCTATTATTGGCCACTGGATTATGGGCATGCAATTGACCATGATGAGCTTGCTTGGTTTGATGGCGTTAATTGGCGTGGTAGTCAATGACTCCTTAGTGTTGGTGGACTTTATCAACAAACGCCGCACCGAAGTGGGCAATGTGATGCAGGCGGTATTAGAAGCAGGTCAAGCCCGTTTTAGACCCGTTATGCTAACCTCATTGACGACCTTTATTGGCTTGATGCCATTATTGTTTGAAACCCAAACCCAAGCTCAATTCCTTATCCCTATGGCTGTGTCACTTGGTTTTGGCATTATTTTTGCGACCTTTATCACCTTAGTATTGGTGCCGGTAAATTATCTTATCGTCGAGGGGTTAAAGCGTCGTTTAGGTATTAAACCACTGATGCTGAATCAACCCGCTTAGCATTAGTGGTGTTAAACCAATATATAACGGTGTTCAGTCTAACTGAGCACCGTTTTTTTATGTTGATAATCATAACATCGGAAAATTACGATTAATCTGAATTAAATGTTGCATAGTTGTGCTTGGTAAAATTTAATTCGGGTGGTGTGGTTATTGTTGTGTTTTGTTTTAACTTTGACCATTTTAAAATTGATCGCACAGCTACTTTTGCGTATAATTTGCGACAAAATTTTTTAATGCTTTGGTAGCTGTAAGTTACCTGCTTCGTTTGTGTGGTGAGGCGTCACTTTAAAAACTTTATAAGACGCTTGTAACCTCTTGATAAAAGTGAATATTATGACAAACAAAACCGTTCTTCATGCCAAGCACCTTGAAGCTGGCGCCAAAATGGTGGATTTCCACGGTTGGGAAATGCCTATCAACTACGGCTCTCAAATCGAAGAGCATCATGCTGTTCGTAACGATGCTGGTATGTTCGATGTATCGCACATGACCATCGTTGATGTTAACGGTGCCGACGCTAAGGCGTTCTTGCGTCGTTTAGTTATTAACGACGTTGCAAAACTTGAAGTTGCTGGTAAAGCGCTATACACCGGTATGTGTAATCATCAAGGCGGTGTTATTGATGACTTGATCATCTACTTCTTCACCGATACCGATTACCGTTTGGTTGTTAATTCGGCGACTCGTGAAAAAGATTTGGCATGGATCAACGAACAAGCTAACGGTTTTGATGTTAGCATCACTGAGCGTCCTGAATACGCGATGATCGCGGTTCAAGGCCCACAAGCAAAAGCAAAAGTTGCAACCTTATTGAATGCTGAACAAACCGCCGCAGTGGATGGCATGAAGCCATTCTTCTCAGCTCAGGCTGGTGATTTGTTTATCGCCACCACAGGTTACACCGGTGAGTCTGGTTACGAAATTGCATTACCAACGGAGATGGCAGCTGATTTCTGGCAGCAATTGGTTGATGCTGGTGTTGCTCCATGTGGTTTAGGTGCTCGTGATACTTTGCGCTTAGAAGCGGGTATGAATTTGTACGGTCTAGATATGGACGAAACAGTAACGCCACTTGCTGCCAACATGGCTTGGACCATCGTTTGGGATGAAGAACGTGACTTTATCGGTAAAGAAGCACTTGCGGCTCTGCGCGAAGCGGGCAGCGAACCAAAGCTTGTTGGTTTGGTGATGGAGCAAAAAGGTGTTCTTCGTACCGGTCTTAAAGTGATCTCTGAGCATGGTGAAGGTGTTATTACATCAGGCACTTTCTCACCAACATTGGGGCATTCAATTGCCATGGCACGTGTGCCTCGCGCGGTTAAAATCGGCGATACAGTGCAAGTTGAGATGCGCAAGAAGTTGGTTGAAGTACAGGTTATTAAGCCAAGTTTTGCCCGTAACGGTAAAAAAGCGTTTTAAGCCTGTTTCGAACACGGTTTAACGTCAACAAAAGAATTGATTAAGCCTTTAACTATTATTTGTTTTAAAGGCTTTTCATCTGAAATTATTTGGCTAAAATGTAGTCAATCTGGCAAGTGCAATTTAATGCTCATGTCAAGGTATAATAGATTTCAGATAAACAAGAATTAACCATTTTTAAAAAACATTTTAGGAACAAGAAAATGAGCAACATTCCTTCTGAGTTAAAATATGCTTCTTCTCACGAGTGGGTTCGCGTTGAAGGCGACGGTACGGCAACTGTTGGTATCACAGAGCACGCACAAGAGCTTTTAGGTGATATGGTTTTTGTTGAATTGCCAGAAGTTGGTGATGAAATTGAAGCTGGTGACGACGTAGCCGTTGCAGAATCTGTAAAAGCAGCTTCTGACATCTATGCACCAATTGGTGGTGAAGTCGTTGAAATCAACGAAGAACTTGAAGATTCTCCAGAGCTTGTAAACTCTGATGCATTTGGCGACGGTTGGATGTTCAAAGTTAAGCTTAGCGATACTGGTGAGCTTGAATCATTACTAGATGCTGAAGGCTACCAAAACGTAGTTGACGAAGAATAATTTAGTATTATCAATAGATTATAAACCCTGAGTGATAACTCGGGGTTTATTGTTTTTAGTAATTTGCTGTTTGAAAAGTTAAGTGAAATCTATGTCTACCCATACCTTGAACCAGTTGGAACAAACTGAAGATTTTATCCGTCGTCATATTGGCCCGGATGCAGAGCAAACCGAAGCGATGTTGAGCGAAATTGGTGCTGACTCTGTTGAAGCATTAATTGATGAAATTGTTCCTGCCAATATCCGTCGTGACGGTTTGCCAAACATTGGTGAGAGCAAAACAGAAGTGAAGGCACTAAGTGACCTGAAAGCTGTTGCTGCTAAGAACCAAGTTTTCCAATCAAATATCGGTTTGGGTTATTACCC
Organism: Thalassotalea sp. Y01; assembly: GCF_012932945.1. Taxonomy (NCBI): domain Bacteria; kingdom Pseudomonadati; phylum Pseudomonadota; class Gammaproteobacteria; order Alteromonadales; family Colwelliaceae; genus Thalassotalea; species Thalassotalea sp. Y01. The sequence goes on along the minus strand of NZ_JABBXG010000001.1, from coordinate 387,258 downwards.
AACTCATACCCCAAACGTTATTTTACGTAACGTGTTGGAAAATCCAGGGTGGTATACCGCTTACACGCCGTACCAGCCTGAGATTGCTCAAGGTCGTCTTGAGTCACTGCTTAACTATCAGCAAATGTGTATGGACTTAACCGGTCTTGATCTTGCCAGTGCGTCGCTTCTTGATGAAGGTACCGCGGCGGCTGAAGCCATGGCACTTGCCAAGCGTGTTTCTAAAAACAAGAAGTGCAATAACTTCTTTATTGCCAATAGCGTTTACCCTCAAACCATCGACGTTGTGAAGCAACGTGCTGAGATGTTTGGTTTCGATATTATCGAAGGTGATGCGGCTGATGTTGTTAACCACGATGTCTTTGGTGCACTGTTACAGTACCCAGGCAGCGATGGTGAGATTGTTGATATCGAGCCACTAATCGACGCGGTTCAAGCGAAGAAAGGCGTTGTTGCCGTTGCTGCTGACATTATGGCCTTAACACTATTGAAAGCACCAGGTGAGCTAGGCGCTGATGTGGTTATCGGTTCATCACAACGTTTTGGTGTACCTATGGGCTACGGTGGTCCACATGCGGCATTCTTCACCACAAAAGAAAAGCACAAGCGTTCACTGCCTGGTCGTATTATCGGTGTATCAAAAGATACCCGCGGAAAAGACGCATTGCGCATGGCGATGCAGACTCGTGAACAGCACATCCGTCGTGAGAAAGCGAACTCGAACATCTGTACCGCACAGGTATTGCTAGCCAACATGGCAGCGTTTTACGCGATTTACCACGGCCCGCAAGGTTTGAAAAACATTGCTAACCGCATTCACCGTTTAGCTGACATCCTTTGTTTAGGTACTGCGCAAAAAGGCGTACAAGCAGTTCACGCTAACTATTTCGACACATTAACGTTCGCGGTAGACAACAAAGATGAAATCGTTGCTCGTGCTATCGCGGCTAACGTAAACTTGCGCACCGACGTTGCAGGTAAAGTGTCTGTTTCTTTAGATGAAACAACTACTCGTGAGCACGTTGCAACTCTATTTGATATCTTACTAGGTGAAGGCCACGGTCTTGATGTGGCTGAGTTAGATGCAGCAATCATCGATTGTGGTCACTCTTCAATTCCAGCTGAATTGCTACGTGAGTCTGACATTCTTACTCACCCAGTATTTAACTCGTACCACTCAGAAACTGAGATGCTGCGTTATATCAAAAAGCTTGAGAACAAAGACCTTGCATTAAATCACTCAATGATTTCTTTGGGTTCTTGTACCATGAAGCTAAATGCAACAGCACAAATGATCCCAGTATCATGGCCTGAATTTGCCAATATGCACCCATTTGCACCGCTTGATCAAGCCCAAGGTTACTCGGAAATGATCAACGAGCTAGGTGACTGGTTGGTTGAGCTTACCGGCTACGACAACATCTCAATGCAGCCAAACTCTGGTGCACAAGGTGAGTACGCAGGTCTTATCGCGATTCATAAATACCACGAGAGTCGTGGTGAAGCGCACCGTAACATCTGTTTGATCCCATCTTCTGCGCACGGCACTAATCCGGCGTCTGCGCAAATGGTTGGTATGAAAGTTGTTGTAACAGCGTGTGATAAAGACGGTAACGTTGACCTTGACGATTTACGCGCAAAAGCTGAAGAGCACAGCGAGAACTTGTCTTGTATCATGATCACTTACCCATCAACACACGGTGTGTATGAAGAAACGATCAAAGAAGTATGTGACATCATACACGCCAACGGCGGTCAGGTTTACCTTGATGGTGCCAACATGAATGCTCAGGTTGGTATCACCAGTCCAGGTTTCATTGGCGCTGACGTATCACACCTTAACTTGCACAAGACCTTCGCTATCCCGCACGGTGGTGGTGGTCCAGGTATGGGGCCAATCGGTGTGAAATCTCACTTAGCACCATTCTTACCAGGTCACGCGTTGATTGAGTTCAACTCAGATCTTAAAGACAATGGCGCGGTATCGGCGGCACCGTTCGGTTCAGCTGGTATCTTGTGTATCTCTTACATGTACGTTGCCATGCTAGGCAAAAAAGGTGTAACTGATTCAACCAAATACGCTATCACTAACGCAAACTACTTGGCGCACAAACTAAGCGCAGATTACCCTATCCTTTACACGGGTAACAATGGTCGTGTAGCGCACGAGTGTATCGTTGATTTACGTCCACTTAAAGAAGCGTCGGGCATCACCGAAATGGATGTTGCTAAGCGTTTGATGGATTACGGTTTTCACGCACCGACAATGTCATTCCCGGTAGCTGGCACGCTAATGATCGAGCCAACTGAATCGGAAAGCAAAGTCGAACTTGATCGTTTCGTTGAAGCAATGACGTCAATCCGCGCTGAGATTGCCAAAGTTGAATCTGGCGAGTGGACCTTGGAAGATAACCCTCTGCACAATGCACCACACACGCTAGCTGATATTACTGATGCTAACTGGAATCGTGCATACACCACAGCACAAGCGGTATTCCCAGTGCCTGCAGCGGCAGCAAACAAGTTCTGGCCAACTGTTAACCGTATCGATGACGTATACGGCGACCGTAACCTGATTTGTTCATGTCCAGCGGTTTCAACATACGCTGACGCTGAATAATTAAGATTACAACGTTAATCTAAGCAATCACTAAAAAAAGCGAGCCTCAGGGTTCGCTTTTTTGTTTTCTGCGGCCTTGTAATTATTAAAATTGCATCAATATATAGAAGTCTGCATACAGACTTTATTACCTAAGACGTAGATTATGACCGCACTAAACTTGACCAACAGCTTTTCTCTTGCGAATGGCGCTAACATTAAAAACCGTTTGTTTAAATCCGCAATGAGTGAACAGCTTGGCGATAAATATCACAATCCTAAACAAGGTTTGGCTAAACTGTATGGTCGTTGGGCCAAGGGCGGTATAGGTTTGGCTATCACCGGTAATATCATGATAGATAGAAACGCGTTAGGTGAACCGAAAAATGTGGTGTTAGACGAGCAAAGTGATTTGGCTAAGTTTAAGTGTTGGGCCGAAGCTGGTAAGCAAAATAACACTCATATTTGGCCACAACTGAATCACCCGGGTAAACAAATCCCCAGTTTTTTGTGTGAACAACCGGTTGCGCCATCAGCAATATCATTAGGTCGTGGCTTAGAAAAAGCCTTTAATCAACCACGCGCGTTAAACGAAAATGAAATCCTCGACATCATTAATAAATTTGCGCTTAGTGCCAAATTGGCAAAACAGGCAGGTTTTACCGGCGTGCAAATTCATGGAGCACACGGTTATTTGGTGAGCCAATTTTTATCGTCTCGCCATAATCAACGCGATGATAAATGGGGTGGCAATCTCGAGAACCGTATGCGCTTTGTATTGGAAGTTTATAAAGCCATGCGTGCCCAAGTTGGCGACGATTTTCCTATTGGCATCAAGTTAAACAGCGCTGACTTTATGAAAGGTGGATTCACCGAAGATGAGTCGATGCAAGTGGTACAGGCATTATCGAATGCCGGCATTGATTTGATTGAAATCTCCGGTGGTACTTATGAAAGCCCATCAATGATGGGGGCTGATAAATCAGCCAAGCCAAAAAATGCAGAGCTAAAACATACCGAACAAAAGCAAAGTACCATCAAACGTGAAGCTTACTTTTTAGATTATATGGAAAAAGTGCGTAAATTAGTAAATACGCCGTTAGTGGTAACCGGTGGCTTTCGCAGTGGTGCGGCGATGAATCATGCCATTGCATCTGGTGCAACCGACTTTGTTGGTATCGCCAGAACGACGGTTGTTGATCCTGAGTTCCCCAATAAACTTATTGCCGACAATAACCATGCGATGCCCCTAACTGTGCCAACAACCGGCAAACCGAAGTTAGATAGGGCCGCCATGGTGGGATTGGTTTGGTATGAACATCAAATGTGGCGCATCGCTAAAGGTAAAGATCCCAAGCCCGATTTAAGTGCCATGGGCGTGGTGTTAAAAACCATGTTATCCGCGGGGCTACATTCATTTAGAAAACGCAGAGCTTAAAACCTGTTTTAGCGATTAGTGAACATAAAAAAGCGGATCAAGATGATCCGCTTTTTATTCTTAATAACAGAAGGCTAGTGTTAGTGTTTCGCTGTTTTTCCAGCATCTTTATCAGCGTCTTTATATTTATCAAACCAGGCCAAGATATAACCTACTTTTCGCGCCAGATTTGATGGTTTGGCGGCAATGCCATGGTAAGCGCCTTGAATACGAACTAAGGCACTTTCAACCCCTTGTAAACGCAATGCACCATAGTACTGCTCACTTTCACCCATAGGTGTGCGCACATCTAACTCACCGGTTAATACCATGGTTGGGGTGGTAACGTTGCCAACCAATGACAGTGGTGAACGATTCCAGTATTGCTCGTAATCATTCCAAGGTAAGTCACTAAACCAGTATTTAGTCATAAAGGTATAAATGTCAGATGTACCTATCATGCTGGTCCAATTAATGACTGGCTTGGCAACTACCGACGCTTTGAATCGGTTGGTGTTACCAATGATCCAAGAGGTTAGGGTACCACCACCTGAGCCGCCAGTAACAAACAAGTTAGACTCATCGATATAGCCTTTGTTGATAACTCCATCAACCATGTCCATCAAATCATTGTAATCTTGAGACGGATAGTTTTTATCGATAAGGTTAGCAAACTCTTCGCCCTGAGAGGTAGAACCGCGTGGATTACCATAAATCACCACGTAACCGGCAGCCGCAAACATTTGCACTTCGGCAGAAAAGCCTGACCCGTAAGCTGTATGAGGACCACCGTGGATTTCCAATATGAGTGGGTACTTTTTACTGGCATCGAAGTTAGGTGGCGTGACAATCCAAGCCTGTAAATCGCGATCATCAACGCTGCTTTTTAGCTCCATTAATTCAGGTTTGTTTACCGTCTTGTGATCAAACACATCGGCGTTTAAATCGGTAAGTTGTTTCACTTTGCCTTTTTTGTTGACGATGGCCAGATCAGCCGGACGATCACCGGTAGATGCGGTGTAGACAATAGCGCCTTTATCGCTGACATCGAATTGACCTGAGGTGTATGGGCGACCAAGACTCATGCCGCCTAAATCGTCAGTTTTACGCGACATCTTGCCCGACGTGCTGACATAAGCAACATGCTTTTTACCCATGTCATCGAAGCTAAAATACACACCTTTACTGTTATCTGCCCATTGAATGCCACCAACAGAACGGTCAAGTTTTGCGGTTAGACTTTCAATATCTGAACCATCGGTGTTCATGATATACAGCTGGTTTAACTGGTTTGATTTGCCGTTATCGTCAAAACCGACGAAAGCAATTTTTTTACCGTTTGGACTCATTTTTGGGCTGTTTTCAGGGCCCGATGCATCGGTTAATTTCGTAACTTTTGAGGTGGCAATATCAACGGACAATACATCGGTGTTAAACACATCAAAATCAGCATCATCACGCGTATTAGCGGAGACAATTAATTGCTTACCTGATTTACTCCATGCTATAGAGCCTGCGTAATCATGCTCGCCAGAGGTTATTTGACGAGGGGTGCCACCGATTGCTGGCACCACATAGACTTGCATATTACCAGGACGCTTCATGCCCGCACCATCGCGTTGGAATAAGGTCTGATCTATATAATGCGCATCTTCGGCCCATTTAGCGCCTTTCGGTTTAAAGCCAAGATTAAATAATGGTTTCGCTTTCGTCGGCGTGAACATGGCAAAGGCTAGTTGTTTGCCATCTGGAGAAAAACTCATGCTGCTAGGGCTTATTGCCACATCGGTTACGCGGGCGGTATTACCGCTAGTCAAATCACGAAGATAAATCTGTACCTTACCTTCTTTGCTCGATAAATAAGCCATCTTTGTGCCATCTGGCGAGAACACCGGATTGAAGTGGTTTTTAGCATCTGATAATAACGGCATATGAGTTTTACCGTCTAAGGATACCGTCCACAGGTTGCGACGCATTGAGTCGGTCATAATGTCCATGCTTCGGCGTTCATAAACCACATGATCGCCGTCAGGCATCACCACAGGATTTGCTGCATATTCGAGGTTAAATAAGTCTTTGAGCGCTAGGGTGTTATCTTGTTGGTCCTCGCTGGCACTTGCGGTACCCGCGAAAAACACACTCATCACCAACAACGCAGATTTTGAAAGATGTTTACGAATCATCACAGATATATCTCTATATTATTGTTTTAAAGTAAAAATGTTGTAGATAACATAGCGCAGGTGTAGAACTAAATACCAGAGATATTATGTGAGTGGTTTATTTTCTGAGATGAGTTAAAAAATCGTTGTTTCACGTTGTCGACGGTTCTAGCAATAGATAGCTTGAGTTACAGACCAAAATATAGCTTGATACCGGCAAGGGTGTTAGTGGTGGCAACGGCGGCTAATATTAACCCCATGACTCGGCTGATAACGCCAGCGCCACTCGAACCAATGAGTTTGATTATCCGGCCTGACAACAGCATTAAAATATAAGCAACGAGAAGCACTGCAAAAATCATCGATACAGTTTGTGCTTGCTCCCATGCGCTAAACTGACTGTTATCGGTTAACAATACAGCGGCAAGCATGGCACCAGGACTGGCAATGGAAGGCACAGCAAGGGGAAAGGTTGCGGTATCTCTGTGGTTCTTAACCATCTGTATTTCTTCTTCGGGCTTACTTTCGCCAAAAATCATGGTTAACGCAAACAAGAATAAAACGATGCCACCAGCGATTTGAAACGCAGGTAAAGGGATCGACATTGCGTTTAGGATATGCTCACCAATCAATACGAAAAATAACAGAATGCCGGCGGCGATTTAGGTGGCAAATAACGCAATCTTTTTCCTTGCTTGAGCATCATATTGCGACGTTACGGCAATAAATACTGGCACTGTCCCTATCGGGTCGATGACAGCAAAAAAAGCGATAAAGGTGGCGACAAAATCAATCAAATTGTTGTCCTGTGGTTCATTGCTTTATTAAAGCAGGATTGTTATTTGCTTAATAGATAGTTTAGGACATCTGCCGAATCGCACATTATCGGTGTGCTTTTGCTTGATGATTTTGGCAAGGAATGAGAAAAACAAAAAGGCGAGTAGGAAACTCGCCTTTTTCTAAGCTAAAGCTATTGAGTAACAGTCGATTAGGCGACGGCGTTAGTTAAAATTTGACGCACTTCTACCGGAGTAACCGTGCCGTTTTCAGACAGGGATACAAAGTTCAGCCCTTCCAATCGACTTACTACGGCATCAATGGCACCTTGTTTGTCATCGCCGTGCTCGGTAAGTTGAGTAGCAACATTAAGGCTGTTGTAAAACGCTTCAATGGCGTCAATAGTGCGCTCTGCCAAATCATCTGATTGCTCAAGACCAAACACGTTACGACCCATTTGCTCTAGTTTGCCACGTTTATGGTCAATTTGATTGCGAAGTAACGATGGCTGCACAATTGCCAATGAGCGAGCGTGGTCAACATGCCATAACGCAGTTAGCTCATGGCCAATCATATGGGTTGACCAGTCTTGCTCTACTCCGCTACCAATCAAACCATTTAGGGCTTGGTTTGCGGCCCACATTAGGTTGGCACGCCATAGGTCGTTGTCGCGATCGTTAAAGTCATTACCGAGAGAAATCAGGCTGCGCAGAAGCGCTTCTGAAAACCCATCTTGCACCATGGCACCGGCATTTTTAGTGATGTATTGCTCGCAAACGTGAACGAATGCATCAACGATACCATTTGCTAATTGCTTTTCAGGTAGTGTCTTCATCACGTCCGGGTCCATAATTGCGAAAATTGGTAGTACACATTGCGCCGCGAAGGCCATTTTTTGTTGAGTACCAACATTTGTGATTACAGAATTACCATTAGATTCAGAGCCGGTTGCCGGGATGGTTAAAATAGCGCCAATTGGTAATGCCTTTTCTGGCGTGTATTTACCTATAAGGATATCCCAGGCGTCGCCATCATAAAGCGCACCAGCCGCAACATATTTGGCGCCATCAATGACCGAGCCACCGCCGACAGCAAGAATAAAATCGATATTTTCTTGCTTACAAACGGCGATTGCCTTGTCTAACGTTTCTTTTGTCGGGTTCGGCTCAACACCTGAAAACTCAACCCAGTTGTGACCTTCAAGTGCTTGTACGGTTTGATCGTACACACCATTTTTCTTAATTGAACCACCACCGTATAAAAATAACACCTTAGCGTCGGTGCCGATGGCATCGCTGATTTTGCTGATTTGACCTTGGCCAAAGAAAATTTGTGTAGCGTTTTGATACGTAAAATTCATGATGCGAAATCTCTAGTTTGGTAAATAGAAAGAGAGAAAATGTCCACTCAATCATAGTCGCCCTGTTTTGGTTTGGGCAAATGATGATATGGGGTTTCTGTACTACTGATTCAACTCCCACTGCCGCATGGGCATGGTGTTTATAAAGGCTGCGACTTTCTCCATGTCAAAATTCTCGATGGAGTAGTTAGCTTTGATGCCACCATCGAGACCAATTAGCCAAACCTGTTGCTTTTGCGCATATCGTTCACTTAAAGCTCGATATTGGCTGTCAGGTAATGGCGTTAAGGTTGTGTCATCATCCAAGCGATAAGTCTTGCCCTCGAATATGGCGAATACGGTGAGTTTAAATTCGTCTCGTATGTCTTTCTCAATGCTGGGTAATTGCTGCTTTTTATCTATGTTGAAAACGAGAACTCTTTGTTGCCACTGCAAATCTTCAGGTGATGTGTCTTCTGCCAGCAGAGGGGGACTCTGGCAAAGAGTAAATAAAGGCAACAATGCAATTAAGGCTGACGTTTTCATGACAATGAGCGATGGATTGAAAATTCTTGTTGCGTTATACGCAGTGAGTTCGTCTCAAGATTAGTGCAATCTGTCGGTTTATTTTGATCTATTCGATGTTTTTTAGTGTAGGCTAAGATGGTTAATAAATTGTTAAATGATGTCCATCTAATTAAAAATGAAACGATTTTTGTTTTTCATAGGCTTGTATTTTTTCGCGTTGTTGCATGTCGTAGCAGCGGAAAGTAGTGATTCCAGTCGCGCCACAGGTCCTCACATCGAAGTGGCGTTATTATCTGAAAATAGCGCCTTGGTGCCAGGCGAGCGTCAGTATCTTGGGATTTTATTAACTCCCGAAAAAGAGTGGCATACCTATTGGCGCAATGCCGGAGATTCTGGTGAAGCGCCCACAGTGAGTTGGTCTGCGCCTCAAAACATGGAGTTTGGCGACATCCTTTGGCCACTGCCGGAGTCTATCCCGGTCGCGCATTTAGTTAACTACGGTTATAGCGGTGCCAATTTGCTGATGGTGCCTGTAACGTTGAGTGAGCAAAATACAGCGGCCTCAAGCGTCAAAATAGTTGCTGATCTTTCCTGGTTGGTATGTAAAGAAGACTGCATTCCAGGCTGGGCGACCTTGTCGATCGAATTACCAGTTAACCCTGAGGGCAATCCTAGCGAACAGTTAAGCGAAGATGCCACTTGGTTTGCCAATACCCGTGAGCAGCTTCCGCAATCACAAATACTTAGTGGCAAGCATGAATTTACCGAAACACACCTGGCTCTTTCGGTGTCCATGCCAGAATCTGTTAGCGCGAATAACTGGCAACTATTGCCGTTTCGTGCCGATGTCATTCAACATAATGCCGTACAGCAACCTGTATTGGATAATGGCCAGTTAAACTTCCTGTTGCCAAAATCAGATTATTTCTCATTGACTAATGAAGACGTTCAGTTTTTGTTGACTGATGGTGAGCAAGGCTACTATTTAACATCAGGCCTTAACAGCGCTGCTGCATCGGCGATAAGCTCGGGAGCTGAATCACAAAGTCTTTTATGGTTGATGCTGCTCGCTTTTGTCGGTGGCTTAATCCTTAATGTCATGCCTTGTGTCTTACCTGTTTTGTCTATTAAAGCGATGTCGATGAGTCACAGCCGTGATTACAATCAGAACCAGCAAAGCTTTTTCAATAAAGCCGGCTTTGCCATTGGTGTGCTGACTAGCTTTTGGTTATTTGCCGCCATTATTTTGGCTGTTAAAGCCAGTGGTAGCGCGGTCGGTTGGGGCTTTCATTTGCAAGAGCCTTTGGTTATTGCCGCCTTGGCGTTCTTATTTGTATTCATTGCTTTGATGTTATTGGACGTAGCGCCAACAGGTGGTCGACTTGCAGGCATGGGACAATCATTAACTCAAGGCAAAGGCTTTAAAAGTCAATTTTTTACCGGCGTATTGGCCGTGGTGGTTGCATCCCCTTGTACTGCGCCATTTATGGCGACGGCGCTAGGCGTGGCTATGGTTAGTCCAGCAATAACCACATTGATGATATTTACCGCTTTGGCGGTTGGTTTTGCTTTACCTATGACTTTGCTTGGCCTTAGTCGAAAGTTTGCCAACTTAATACCTAAACCTGGTGCCTGGATGGATACCTTTAAGCAGTTTTTAGCGTTTCCCATGCTGGCAACGGTTGTTTGGTTGGTTTGGGTCTATCAAGGACAAACCGGCAGCTTAGGTCAGCTATGGTTGTTGTCCGGGTTGTTGATGTTTGCGTTGTTTATTTGGATGAGCAGTAAAAGCTCCGCGCGCTTGTCACCTTTGTTTTTATTGGTTGCTCTGTTAGCGGGAGGCTATACCAGTCATCAAGGCAGTGCGCTTATTAAGCAAGCTGAAGTGCAAACAGCGGCAACGTTCAGTGATACAAAATTAGATATGTTACGTAAGCAGAACCAGGTTGTTTTGGTCAATATGACCGCTGATTGGTGCATTACCTGTAAAGTGAATGAACAGGTAGCTTTTAATGATGAGGCTTTTGACGCCGTTATCGCTGATGAGCAGGTACATTATATGGTTGGTGACTGGACCAACAAAAACCAACAGATTTTTGATTTTTTGACGCGATACCAACGTTCTGGAGTGCCGCTGTATGTGGTTTACGCAGGCGAGCACTATGAACAGGTTTTACCGCAAGTTTTGACAACAGAAATAGTTATTAACGCAATAGAAAAAGCACAACAGGAGATAGAAAATGGGACACTTTAAAAAGCTTATTGTTAGCGTGTTATTAATGCTACCTATGAGTGTGATGGCAGGTGCAAAAGTTGACGCGCCAGCGCCGGATTTTAAATTGGTTAACAGTAAAGGCGAGCAAGTCAGTCTGACTGATTATAAAGGCAAGTACGTAGTCTTAGAATGGACCAATCATTTGTGTCCATATGTGCAGAAGCACTACGACAGTGACAACATGCAAACCTTGCAACGTAAATATACCGAACAAGACGTTGTCTGGTTATCAATTATCTCTTCAGCCGAAGGCAAGCAAGGTCATGTTAGCCCAACTAAAGCTGATGAATTAACCTCGTCACGCAATGCCGTACCAAGTCATGTATTATTTGATGAAGGTGGTGATGTGGGCAAACTGTATGGTGCGAAAACTACTCCGCACATGTACATCATCGATCCTGAGGGTAATTTGCGTTACGCCGGTGCTATTGACAGTATTAAGTCTGCGAACCAGGCCGATATTCCGAAAGCAGAGAACTACCTGGATTTAGGAATGCAAAGCTTGATGACTGGACAAGATGTCGCGAAAAAAGTGACACCACCTTACGGATGTTCAGTCAAATATAAGAGTTAGCCCCACACACTATATTTTGGGTTCATTTGAAACGAAAAAGCCTGATCCATGATCAGGCTTTTTCAATGGTTTGAACAAAGTTAGTTATTTGTTCATAAACGGGTAGTCGGTATAACCCTTTTCACCACCTAAGTAGAAGGTATTCGGGTCTGCTTCATTTAACTCGACGTTAACGGCCAAGCGTTCTACCAAATCAGGGTTGGCGATAAATGGCACACCAAAGGCAACCGCATCTAATTGCTGGTTAGCAACCGCTTGTTCCGCTTCATCTGCGCTGTAGCCCATATTACCTATTAAATTACCTTGATAAATCTTACGCGCCGGGGTTACTACGTCACCGCTTTGTTGCTGCAAGAAATCAGCGCGCATTAGGTGCCAGTAGGCGAGGTTATAGTCGTTAAGGCGCTTAGCCAAATACTTGGTATGGCCTACCGGATCGCTATCGAGCATGCTATTAAAGCTATTAAGTGGTGAGGTACGAAGACCGACTTTGCCGGCGCCCCAGACATCGATAACCGCATCCAGTACTTCAAATAATAAGCGTGCACGGTTTTCGATTGAACCACCGTATTGGTCCTCACGTTGATTGCTACCGTCGCGTAAAAAATTATCCAGTAAATAACCATTTGCCGCATGTACTTCAACGCCATCAAAACCGGCTTGTTTGGCGTATATCGCGCCTTGTTTGAAAGCGTCGACAATCGTTGGAATTTCTTCGGTTTCTAATGCACGCGGTACGGTATAGGCTTTTTTACCTTCCGCGGTATGGACTTCATCGTTGGTTATTGCTAAGGCACTAGCAGCAACGGGAACAACACCACCATTTAAGTCAGGGTGACTGGCGCGACCACCATGCCAAATTTGCAAAAAGATCTTACCGCCTTTAGCGTGCACCGCATCGGTAACTTTTTTCCAGCCTTCTACATGTTCATCAGAATAAATGCCTGGGCCATTTAAAAAGGCCACCGTGTCTTTCATTACTGCGGTAGCTTCGGCAATTAGCAAACCAGCGCTGGCGCGTTGGCTATAGTGCTCTGCCATTAATTCGTTTGCAACATCACCGTTGGCACGAGTGCGAGTTAACGGCGCCATGATAATGCGGTTATTCAGGGTGATATCACCAAGTTGAATTTGCTTGTGTAGGGCAGATGTCTGCGTCATAAGGTACTCCAAAAAATGACCTTGCTATTGGGAATAACATGGATATGGAGGCGAAACAAAAATTCACAATGCTTGCGATTATGGCAATCTGCGCTAGCTTATTCCGTTTTGATAGGGGCTTGCGAGAGGTATTGTTATTCTCTTAGTAAGTGTAAGAAGTGCATGTGCTTTTGGTACTGGTCAATGACATCCATGATCACCGCCGTCTCAGACCAGCCCATGATGTCGTAATCTTGGCCGCCCTGACTAAGGTGTACCTCGGCGCGATAATAGCTATCGTCATCATTACCTTCCTCGTTGGTAAATTCTGGTTGTGATTGCTTGTTTTTATGAACGCCATAAATGAAGTCGTGCTCTTCACCATGAAACACCTTAAAAGCGAGCCCATTCTTTTTCTCAATGATTTCAGCTTCAATGTTGTTTGACTCAAACTGTTGCTTGAGTTTATCGAAGGCGCGTCGCACGGTTTTGTTGATAAATACTCCCGCGTTCTTTTTATCTGGTGTGGCAATGATGTTGTCGAGTTTTTCCTGCCAGGTTTTGGCATCTTTATGTTGGCTATTGGGCATGGCATTGTGCAACAAACTGTCTTGCTTCGCCGCTTCTATTCTTAATGCGCGCATTAAGCCATAACAGGAGCAAAGCAGCACCAGAGCAAATGGCAGGGCGCTGGCAATGGTCATGGTTTGCAGTGCGTCCAGGCCGCCCACCAAACTTAATGTCGCGGCGACAACGCCAACACTGATTGCCCAGAATAAGCGCTGCCAAATCGGCGTATCGTTATGGCCATTTGAACAGAGCATGTCAATAACCATGGCACCCGAGTCGCAGGAGGTGACAAAGAAAATCACGATCATGATAATTGATAACCCGGTGAGTGCCGTGGTAAATGGGAAGTTTTCCAAGAAAACAAACAAGCCAACGGAAGAATTGCTGCTTATCATATCGGCCAGTTTGGTAAAGTGTTCTTCAGCGATCAGTGAGATAGCGGTATTACCAAAAATTGTCATCCACAGCAGGGTAAACGCCGTTGGTACCAGCATTACGCCAAACACAAACTCGCGTATTGAGCGGCCTTTTGAAATACGAGCTATGAATAAGCCGACAAAAGGTGCCCAGGCAAGCCACCAGCCCCAATAGAATATAGTCCAGCCACCAATCCAATCTTTTTTCTCGTAGGCATACAAGTTAAGTGTTGCGTGAACAAGATCTGATAAGTAGGCACCGACATTTTGCACATAAGCTTGCAGTAAAAATACGGTTGGCCCTAACACAAAAATTAACGCCAACAGAGCAATAGCAAGTACCATGTTGGTTTGCGATAAAATCTTAATGCCTCGGTCTAAGCCTGTTGCTACGGAAATTGATGCAAAAAAGGTGATCACCAACATGACGTCACTTGATTAATTTGGCTAACGTCAATATCGAAAAGGTAATTTAGGCCGGAGTTTACTTGGGCTGCGCCCAATCCTAGCGAAGTCGCGACACCAAAGACGGTGCTGACCACCGCAAAAATATCAACGATGTGTCCGGGCCAACCGTAAATGCGATCACCAATAATAGGGTGTAAGGCAGATCGTAACGTTAACGGCAGTTTATGGCGATAACTGAAATAGGCGAGAATTAAGGCGACGATGGCGTAGATGCCCCAGGCATGTAGTCCCCAATGAAAAAAGGTTATCTTCATCGCTTCTCGCGCAGCTTCTAATGTACCCACTTTCGCTGTCGGCGGTGCGAGATAATGCATAATAGGTTCAGCCACGCCAAAAAACATCAGGCCAATACCCATACCTGCGGCGAATAGCATGGATAGCCAGGTGGTTAAGGAATAATCTGGGCTTGAATGATCTGGACCGAGTTTAATGTCGGCAAAGCGCGATAAGCTGAGGTAAATAACAAAGCCGAGAATAATGGTTACGGTGAGCACATAAAACCAACTACCATTACCTATAATGCGCGCCTGGATATGAGAGAAAAAGGATTTTGCACCCTCAGGTGAGGCAACGGTAAAGAACAGCAAAGCAAGGATGGTTAATGCAGATATTAAAAATACCTGACGATTAATTTTAGAAATATCTAATTTCATATCAGAGTATTTTTAACCTAACGTGGGGTTTCAATCAGTATAGGTTATAAAGGTTTTTGGTGCTTTGTAAGTCCCTGTTTTTATGAAAAACAGGTGTTCAATCACGTTAATCTTGCTGCTGTTTTTTTGTTTCTTGTTCGATTTGCTCCTCTTTTAACAAGGTGAAATAAGCCTTACTGACCGGAAATAAAATTTGTGAAAATAGAGCACTTCCCCAAAGAAGGTTACCGACCCAAGATGGAACGTACGGTATCGTGACTAAAGTAAACAGGGCTAAGGTAATGCCAACTATACGGATGCGTGCGGTACCAAAACGATGGGCGACACGTTTTTCGATTAAGTTTTGTATCCATAACAGACTTGCCAGGTAAGCTGCCAATCCCGTACAACCAATGACCGCATATTTTAATGGGTAAGGCTCCCAGATGCGCACTTTCACTTCACCGGTTAACGCGACTCCGATCATCACACCGGCGAGCATCAAAACCAGGTGCGCTAGCCACCATTGCACTAAGGTGGACTTTTCAATGTTCTTAGGTTTGCCATTGCCGACAAAATCGAAATAAATCCAACAAAGGGCAAATACCGAGAACCCACCAAACACATAGTTAATGAAAACATCAAAACTGACATTGGCGATGCCGATTTGCGCCAAAGTAATGACCAGTTTGAAAAAGCCCTCACCGACGACGATTAGCACCAACAGAGCAAATCGTTCTGACATGTGGCCGAGGCGCGGTACAAAACGCTCACACTCGAGAATACCAACTTTGGGTAACATATAAAGTAGCTGAATGCCGACAATACCTGAGGCGAACAGCAAGTAACTGTAGGGGGCTGGTAAGAAGGCACTGATTGCAAACATCACCCCAAATACGAAAAAGCTAATCCCCATCTTGTGGGCAAGGATGCTTTCTTCCGCACCTTTTTGTTTGGTACGTATGTAAAAGTAAGCGGTTAATATTCGATTGGTAGAAAACGCCAGAGCGAAAAACAGCCAGCCAGAACCATCAATACTTGGAATAGCGGCTGCCATAATCATCGCTACGACAATTTGTGTCGCCATCAGGAAACGGTGTTTTATGTCTGTACTGACATAAAGAGAATTAAACAAGCTGGTATCTGCCCAGGAATACCAAACAGCGATAAATAGACCGACAAAGTAAACAAAACCTGTTGGCGTTAGGTGGTTACCCAAGAAATTGCCAAGCAAAAAAATGATCACAACATGGATAAGATCATAGAACAGCTCTATCCAGTGCACGTGATTCGAAGCTTGATCGACATCCATATGATGTTGTGGCGCTCGCCACATTGGGTGTTTTTCTAATGCCATATTGTTTTCATATTGTCATGGTGACGTAAGTATAGATGTAACTGATGGGCAATCGAAAGAGAAGTGTTATCAGTACAAAAGTTTAAAAATTTGTAAACACAGTGATTATTTGATTGACTGCATCTCACTTACATACGAAAATTCATATATTCGAATTTTCGTATGTTTATTAGGGCATGTTATGGGCTTGTTTGAACGTTATTTATCGGTTTGGGTTGGATTGGCAATTATCGTAGGTATTGTCATGGGCAGCATGGTACCTAATGTTTTTGAGCAAATCGCCGCTTATGAGTATGCGCAAGTAAACTTGCTAATCGCCGTACTGATTTGGTTGATGATATACCCAATGATGGTGCAAATAGATTTTTCTTCTATCAAGGATGTTGGCAAGAAACCGAAAGGCTTGATCTTAACATTAGTGATTAACTGGCTCGTCAAACCGTTTAGTATGGCGTTACTGGGTTGGTTGTTTTTCAAAGGTTTGTTTGCAGACTGGGTAGACCCGCAAACAGCGAGCGAATACATCGCCGGTATGATATTGCTCGGTGTTGCACCGTGTACCGCTATGGTTTTTGTCTGGAGTCAGCTGACTAAAGGTGATGCTAACTATACCTTGGTACAGGTATCGGTGAACGATGTCATCATGATTTTTGCGTTTGCGCCAATAGCAGGGTTTTTATTGGGGGTATCGGATATTAGTGTCCCTTGGGATACATTGCTGTTATCGGTTGTTCTTTATGTATTAGTACCATTGTTAGCGGGTGCTTACACCCGTAAAAAGCTAGATAAAAAGGATGACCACGGTAAACTTGATAGCTTTCTTGCGACTTTGAAACCTTGGTCTATTATCGGCCTATTGTTGACCGTTGTGGTGTTATTTGGTTTGCAATCACAGATCATATTGGAAAAACCGCAGGCAATTGTACTCATTGCCATTCCATTGTTAATACAAACCTATGGTATTTTTGCTATCGCCTACTGGGCAGCAAAGCGGATGAAATTGGCTCACAACATAGCAGCCCCTGCTTGTATGATAGGTACATCTAATTTCTTTGAATTAGCGGTTGCCGTCGCTATATCTTTATTTGGTTTGCATTCTGGCGCCGCGTTGGCGACCGTTGTTGGCGTATTGGTCGAAGTGCCAGTTATGTTGTCATTGGTTTGGTTTGTAAATCGCACCCGCCATTGGTTTGACTAATATCTGAAAATTTTTCCTCATTATCTTCAATAAATTTCCCTCGAAAATGATATTTGCCTGTTTAACAGGCAAATATGTATGAAAGAAACTTTCATTATTTATGAATACTCAAAAGCCTTGATAGCGCTGTCAAAGAGTGGCTACCCCCCCCTTAATTGCTGATTCTTTGACTGTTTTTTGGCCGGTTTTAAGTCTGGTCGGATGTGGTAATTATGTTGCTAAAATGCATGAAAATTAAACTAAAGTGCAACAAAGTGGTCGAAGTGCTTGATAACGTTACACTTGGTCACAAAAGCTAAAGATCCATTGACAATTATGGCCTATTAAAGTAAATTTTATGCGCTTTTAGAGCATATGTTCAATATGTGAATTAGATTCGAAAATAAAAGAATATTACAACAAAAACTTAATAAAAGATTCTAACGCATCCTCATCAAAACTATGAGGGAGCTGCAGTACTAGTAAGAAGTAAAACAGGAAGTTTAATACTATTTAGCTACCTTCATAACCTCAAAAAATTGCGGTTATGACAAATGGAATTGTCAACGTCTGCATAACAAAAATAAAAATGCAGTGTTCATTGATGCGAGCGACGTTTGATTTGTGTCAAATGTGAAATTATGTGCTCACAATGTAAACACCGCCAGACCTGACGTAAAAGTAAACAAGTAAGAATAACGGGCTGAAAATCATAATCTTAGCCGATTTAGTTAAAAAAACGACCAGTTTGGCCGTTACATTTGCGCAATAGATTTATTTAAAACAGTTCGTAAAATGCAATGAAAATTCATTAAATGACGTGTTGTTGCACGTATTGATGGGTTTTTGTGCGAGTTTGTATGTGTTCATTTTTGCCTTAGGGAGCCAATCCTTCGGGCGGAAGCGTGCCCAAACATCAAATTACATAATAATCAACAAATTATACCTGCTTTGAGGAGCCAGTCCTTCGGGCGGAAGCGTACCTAAACGCAAATTTAAAACGAAAAATGAACCCTACTTACCAAACTCACAAACGTAGCTCTTGGCAGATTATGTGCGACAGCGTACATGCTTTGTTATTGCGTGAAGTGAAAACACGTTTTGGTGCTAACCGCTTAGGTTATTTTTGGGCTCTTTTTGATCCTATTACTCAGGTAGCATTCTTTGCAGCTATTTTTACTTTAATCGGTCGTGAAAGCATCACAGGCGTACCTATTTCAATTTTTCTGGTAGTGGCAATTATGCCTTATAAACTTTTTTCAAAGTTGCTACCCCAATTATCTGCTGCAGTGATCGCTAATAAAGCGCTTTTTGGCTATCGCCAGGTACAACCTATCACGCCAGTCGTAACCCGTTTAGTTATCGAACTCGTTACTTTTGTTGTCGTTTATATAATTGTACTCATAGGCATGGCTTGGCTCGGAATTGACGCATTGCCTGACGATTTATTAAAGCTTTTTGCGATAACACTGCTCCTTATTGGTATGTGTTTAGGACTGGGGCTTCTGCTTTGTTCAGCTACTCTATATTGGGAAGATACGCCTAAATTACTTGGTATTATTCTTATGCCAATGTTTTTCATTTCAGGTATAGCATTTTGCGCAACAATGATACCGGTAAAATATTGGTTCTTATTTGATTGGAATCCAATATTCCACATTACGGAACTAAGTCGAGAAGCTTTTTTTGAAAGTTATCAGACGCCCTTAGGTGAATGGGGCTATGTGTCTTTGGTTTCGATTATCTGTTTGGCGATAGGCTTGATAAGTTTTCAAATTAATAGAGTTCGGTTTATCACACTATGATCCGGTTTGAAAATGTCAGCAAGTTTTATAGGACTAAACAAGGGCGTCATTACATTTTAAAAGATGTAAATATTGAACTGCCAACGGATAGAAATATAGCTATCTTAGGGCCCAATGGTGTTGGTAAATCAACTCTTATTCGCATGATGGGGGGAGCGGATCTACCTAATAGAGGACAAATAACTTCACCAAAAAGAATCTCCTGGCCATTGGGACTTCAAGGCGGCTTACAGGGCTCTATGACAGGCCGCGAAAATGTGCGCTTTGTCGCGCGAATTCATGGTTACAAAAATACGCGTGAAATCGAAAATAAAGTGGGCGAATTTGCTGAAATAGGTAAGTTTTTTGATGAGCCCGTAAAAAACTATTCTAGCGGTATGCGCTCGAGAGTAACTTTTGGTCTTACTATGGGCTTCGATTTTAACTTTGATGTACTGCTAATTGATGAACTCTCTGCCGTTGGCGATGCAAATTTTAAGAAGAAAAGTGAAGCGTTGATGAAAGAGAAATACGCTCAAACAAAATTAATTATGGTTAACCATTCAATGGGTGAACTACGTAAATTTTGTGATGCTGGTTTGGTCATTATCGATCGGCAACTACATTATTTTGACTCGCTTGATGATGCGATACAACAATACGAAACAAGATATGTCTCAAACAGTTAGAAATTTAAGTCCGTTACAACGAAAAGTTAGAAAACTAAAACGCGATCCTAAATTATTTGTCGCGGATTCCAAAGCTTTCGTCCAAACAAGAAAAACCATATACCTAACCTGGGCAAAGCTAGGGTCATTTGCCTTGGTTGTATTAGCCTCCCTTTTGGTAATTGTTTATTACGCGTTTGTTGCAAGCCCTAGATTTGTAAGTGAGTCACAATTCGTTGTTAAAGAAGCCGGTTCTAATGATATCGCATTAGGGGGCTTAGCTGCATTAGGTGGCTCGTCACCGTCAATGCGGGATGCTTTGATATTACAGACGTTTATTGAATCTCGTGAAATGGCGATGAAATTGGACGCCGCAGTGCAACTTAAAGCCCATTACGAAAGTAAAGACTGGGACTTTTTCTCAAGACTTTATTCTGAAAGCTCAAAAGAAGAATACATTCAATATTATCAAAATCACGTGAAAGTATTTCACGATGAAATGTCCGATGTTTTGTTTGTGGAAGTACAAACCTTCGATGAAGATTACTCTCTTAAAGTGGCTAATGAATTACTAAGTATCAGTGAAGAATTTATTAATCAACTAAGCGACAAAATGGTTCTTCAACAACTTGATTATGCCCAACAAGAAGTTACACGCGCTTATGACGAATTGAGCCAACAACAAACAAATCTTGTGCAATTTCAAGACGATTTCAAACTGTATAGCCCTGAGATTCAAGGCGGTGCTTTAGTTGAAGCTATTAACCAATTAGAAATGGAGCTTATAACGGCAGAAGCGGAATTAAAATCTTTGCTTGTTGTTATGCGTGAAGATTCGGTTGATGTAATAAATAAGCAAATTCGCATAGATTCATTAAAAGCTCAAATTGCGCAAGAGCAAGCGAGATTGACGCAAAAAGATCAAGTATCGTTAAACAAGGTACATCGCGAATTTAAAGAAATTCAATTAAAAAGTGAGTTGGCCGCCGATTTATATACTTCAGCATTGGTAAATCTGGAAACAGTACGAGCAGACGCTTATGGCAAGGTTAAGCATCTTCTCGTTATTGAATATCCAGCATTAGCCGAAGATCAAAAATATCCACGACGTCTGTATAGTATCTTTACTTGGTTTGTTTCCTTGTTATTGATTTATGCAGTGGGGCGTATGGTTTACACAATAATAAAGGAACATCAAGAATGATAAAGTCGTTATTACTTTCAACAGGCTTACTATTGTTCTCCGCTGCAGTACAGGGCAGTATCTCGATTGCACAAAGCGCGTCAGATGAAAATCAACAAACTATCGACCAAACAAATCTGAAAAACCTTTACGGTGATTGGGTCTTTAAGGGGGGCTTTAAAGACACGTCATTTTCAGCCATAAACCCAGCGTACAAAATTTCTCAAGGCGATACTCTTCTTGTTCAGCTTTGGGGTGGGGTTAATTTTCAAGAGACGATTGTCGTTGATCCGCGCGGTAATATTTTCATTCCTAAAGTTGGACCTATTAATGTGTTGGGTGTTAGCAATAGCGATCTTAACGAGGTAATTAATAAGAGTATTCAGCGTGTTTATAAAGCCAACGTTGAAGCCTATGTCAGTTTGATATCGAGTCAAAAGGTAAAAGTTTTTCTTTCTGGTTTAGTTACTAATCCTGGTTTGTATGAAGGCCAAAGTGCCGATAGTATTTTTCGCTTTATTGACCTAGCAGGCGGTGTCCGTCGTGATATTGGTAGTATGCGTCATATCAAAGTAAAGCGTAATAATCAGATCAAGTATGACATCGATCTTTACGCGTTCTTACAACGTGGTGAATTGCCTGTTATGCAGTTGCAAGATGGGGACGTAATATTTGTTGGACCTAAACGTGGTGAAGTTGAGGTTGAAGGCGAAGTTGGCTTTGAAGGCAAATATGAAATTAAAGATTCAACGGCTAACCTAAACAACATTATGTCTGCTGTTATCACGAATGATAAAGCCACTCACATTACTATCATCGAACCACAACACAATAAAGTTCAAAACGGCGCGGTAAAAGAAATCACCGCACAACAGTATCCAATCAATAGTACAGATCTAAACGGTATTGAAGTAGAAGCCGGGGCGTTGATAAAAGTGTCTTCTCAGCTCAAACCAACCAGCATCAGCGTCGATGTGTTGGGAGAACACGACAGTGAATTTGAAATGGTTTTGCCATGGGGATCAAGCCTTGAAGATCTCTTAAATCGTGTTGAATACAACAAACTTTCAAATGATAAAGCAATCCAACTGTTTCGAAAATCTGTCGCTAAACGTCAAAAAGAGATGCTTGATGCGTCCTTATCTTCTCTCGAGCAAACAGTATTAACGACTCGTTCAGACTCAACAGAAGCCGCTCAACTGAGAGAAGCAGAGGCAGGTATTATTTTACAGTGGATTGAAAAAGCCAGACAGGTACAACCGAAAGGGCAAGTACTGCTGTCGGAAGGTTATGACCCTACAAAAATAATTTTGCAACAAGGCGACCAAGTCGTTATCCCAAGCAAGCGCAACCTGGTAATGGTTCACGGAGAAGTCTTATTTCCAACGGCAATTGCGTTTAAAGAGCAAATGAGCGTCAAAGAATTCATCGGTAAAGCCGGCGGTGCTACAGCTGATTGGGAAGAAATGAACATATTGCTGCAAAAGCCAAATGGAGACTTCGTCAAAATTGATGAAGATAACCTTAAAGAAAAAGATTTAGTTAAAGCAGGAGATGAAATTTTTGTATTGGCCAAACCTGACATGAAGGAATGGCAGCTTACCAAAGACATCTTCCAAGTCATATATCAAATTGCAGTATCAGCTGCTGTAGTGGTTGGTTTATAAAAATTAAGAATCAAACTATGAAAAAAATAATAGTCACAGGCATGGAACAGCCTGAATTTAAAGAAATATCCTCCTCCTTAAAAGCAATTTTTAATCTTGAAGAGCAGATTGAAATTAAACAACAATTCTTTTCTAGTACTACATTAGAGAAAGATAAAGGTGAGCTTTTTTATGTATTTCTATATACCTCGATTGAATGTTTCTTAGCGCATAAATTTGAACACCAAGAGGTTGAACCAAATAGTTTACAAGAGGCGATCTATTTCTGGTTGGAGTGTAACTCTAGAATCTTACATTTTTACAATCGAAATTCAGAAAGAGCAATTTTAGTAAATTTAGAAACGATCGATAACGATGATAAGTTTGCGCAACTTATAGAAGTTAGTTGTTCTGCATTTGACTTGAGTAGGGAAACTAAAAAAGTTGAGACTGAATTCTGTTTAACGCATTACAACGAAGGTGAGCTATCACTAATTAAAAATATTGCGAACCAATACACGGATGAATCGACATCACTTTATGCTGATATGGAAGCGGTAGCGGATATCAATTTTGAGCATTTTTCGGAATATAATAGTCTGTTGTCTACTTGGAATTTTATTAATAAAAAGAAAGCTAATTCGCGAAAATCCGCTGAGCTTCAATCGCAAGTTAAAGACTTGACGATTACAAATAATAATCTTCAGCAAGTGTCGAGTGAGCAGCAACAGGAAAACGAAAATTTATACTCTAACTTGCATTCGTTGCAAGTTGAAATAGAAGATTTGAACATAAAACTTCATTCAGCCGCATCCAATTATCATTCAGTGCTTTTACAGAAAGACGATGAAATTAAATCCATCACAAACGATAAATTTAGAGCAGATAAACAAGTTAAGATCAAGTCAGAAGCTTTAGAGGAAACTCGAAAGGAACTGCGCCATTTTAAATGGTTAAGCAATAAGCTAGAAGAAGAATCCAAGGAATTAGTTTCAACAATTGATAAAGAAACTGAACAAAAAGTTCAGAAACAACTTAATGATGCTCAATCACAGGTTAGTATAAAATCTGACGCACTTGAAGAAACTCGAAAAGAACTAAGGCATTTTAAATGGCTTAGTAACAAATTAGAGCAAGAAAATGAAGACATACTAAAACAGCTCCTGGTGGTTCAAGAAAGATTTGAAGAGTTGTTTGATAAAAATCAGCAAACGGCGAATATGAATACCGAGCCCGATACTACGGTTGAAAATTCTAACGCAATAACTCCCTTAACTAGCAAGCAACGTAAACTACGTAAGTTGAGAAGTAGACCTGTGTTATTCGTTACAGATGCTTTTAAAAACAAAATCCAATCAAAGAAAGTTGCCAGTTAAAGAGCTCAGACGTGAAAGTACAATCAAGATTAGTAGATAAACTATCTATTTTAAAAGAAATTTTTCCAATTAATGGTGTCATACAAGTTGGTGTGAGTGATTCAATAACTAATCGTTATATCGATTGGGAAGTTGATAAAGTATTTTTTGTTGAAGCTGATGGTAAAGTTGTAGGTAAGCTGAAACAAGAATTGAAACATCGCAACTGGTTGTTCAGTGAAAGTGTAGTAGCACAAGCGGAACAAGAGCGATCCTTCTATTTCGCCAATAATCCTAAACAAAACGGTTTATTAAAATTAGATCCTCTAAAAAAATATTGGCGTAATTTAAAAACCGCCCATATTACAAGCGTTAAAACGGTTAGTTTACAGGAGTTAGTTTGTAATTATGATTACAAAGCAAACTGGTTATCTATTGATTGCATGCCTGCCGTTGAAGTATTGAAGGGGTATGCTGATAAGCTTTCAGAGTTAGACGTTATCACGATTAAAGCCATATTAGATGCGCCAGAAGATGACCTGCTAAATAGTACTCAAGCTGAAGCTGATGAATTCCTGTCTGCGTACGGATTTGAAAATATATCCGTGGAAGATGACTTAAACCCCCATGTCGGTAACTTAATCTATGCTAGAAACAATTTCAGCAAAGATTCAGGAGCGTTAGTGTCTCAAGATGTTTTTGATACTCTTGAAGAAAAGTACAATCAACTTGTCGAAGAAAACAAACTACTAATAGAAGCTAAGCAGGAGTTGGCGACTAGTTTGGAAGTTTTTAAATCTGATAGATTTGAAAAAGAACAGGACTCACGTAATTATTTAGAACAGATTTCGGAGTTAGGTAACTCTCAACAAGCGCTTGCGGAAGAAAATTCGCAACAATTTAAGCTAATTGATGAGCAAAAGAGTAAGATTTCGAAACTATTGGAATCAGAACAAAGACTGCAAACTGAGCTTCAAGAAACTAAAGCGACTTTAGAAGTAAAAGTTAAAGAGGCTTCTCAATTAGTTGATATCGAAAAATCCTACCTGGATAGCCAAAAAGAAATCAATTCCTTAAACGCTAAAACAAACTCTTTGGAAGAGAAAATATCTAGCCAAAGAAATCATCTTGCAGACATTGAAGCTGAAAGTAAGCGTAATCAAGTATTGATTTCTAATTATGAGAATGAAATTTCTACATTAAAACAGCAGCTTGAATCGAGCCAGAAACTATCTGAGCAAATGACTTTGCAAAATGAAACTTTAGCTCAAATGGCTGACAAACAGCAGAAACTATTTTCTTCGCTTGAAAGTAATATGGTTGCAAGATTTCAAACAGGTTTACTTAACTCAGTCAAGCAAATTGAATCTTACATTGGGGTTCAAAATTACCTCGAAACAGGTAATTTAGCTATGGATTATCACGGCTGGCCAATTAGTAGTGACCTTGCACTATTCCTGTTAAATAAAATAGAGCGTAATCAATACGATCTAATTATTGAATTTGGCAGTGGCACTTCAACGCAGTTGTTCGCGAAAGCCTTAAAAAATCAAGAACAAAATAAACTTGGGCAAAATGTATCTCGATTAGAGTCGATTGACTCTTCAAAAGATAATTTAGCCGCAACTTACTTAGACCTTCCTAAAAAAATTGTTACGTTCGAACATAATAAAAAATATTTCGACAAAACAATGGCTACTTTAACGGAAGCAGGAGTCGATGAACTTGTTGATCTGGTTCACGCACCTTTGGTTGATTGCAGGGTGAATGGCGAAGATTTCTTGTACTACTCATGTGAGCCAATGTTGCAACAGTTGAAGCATGTTTTTGCAGGTCGAGTTGCTAAGATTCTTGTTTTAATTGATGGACCACCTGCCAAAACAGGCCCTCTAGCGAGGCTACCTGGCGTGCCGTTAATGTTAAATCATTTAGCCAACCATCAACTTGATATTGTGCTTGATGATTATAATCGTCAAGAAGAAAAAGATATTGTTACCAATTGGAAAAAAGTATTCGAAGACCGTTTTATCAGTTATGAAGAAGAAGAGGTCATTTGCGAAAAAGGTGCTTATTTCTGTCGGATTAACCCTTAAACGAATTAACAATCCAATTACCCATACAACAAATTTATATCCCCAACAATTATTATGATAGAAAGTATTTTTTCCCAAGCAAATGACGCTTATTTAAAAGGTGATTATTTTAAAGCTAAGAGACTTTATGAAAAAGCCGGTAACAAATATGGCTCCGATTTTGTAAAGCTAAATATTCAACGTTGTGTAAAGCATTTATCTGAAGCAAAAAACAAAGCTACCGATATAAAAAAAGTTAATGATGTATTCGATCACGTATATATGGTTAATTTAAAACACAAAGTCGAAAATAGATTAAAAGTTGCAAAACATTTAAAGGATTCCGGAATCGACTTTGAGCTATTTGAAGCGACAAATGGTTATATTGGTGAGCCAGCTGAAGTATTTAAAAAATATCAAACTAGAAGTCTAGGTCAATTGACCAAATTTCCACAATTTAATGAACTAGAGCTGAAACGAGGTAAAGGGTTTATTGAATCAGCTGGAGCAGTTGGTTATATATTCACCTACTTACGTATCGTTAGAGATGCAAAACAAAAAGGTTACAAACGTATCCTTATTGTGGAAGATGACGTCATATTGTCAGAGTCGTTCGAGCAAGATTTTACTCGTTTTATCGACAATGTTGCCGATGACTGGAAGATTTTACAGCTCGGTGCTTCTCAATATAATTGGGATAGTGTCGACATCTCTAAAGCAACTAATCAGGGCTTTTACCTACCAAGACGCCTAGATACCTGTGGCTCTTTTGCTATAGCACTTGATTCAACTATTTTTGATGAGTTAATTGAAGTCCAAGAAGCATTTGAAGCGCCGTTCGATCATATTTCTTTGGGAGCCCTTTACGAAAAGTATTTAGGAAAGTGTTTTGTTGCTTTTCCAAATATCATAATGCCAGATGTTGAGGATAGCAGTATCAGAGGTGGCCGCTGCCAATCTGCTCATGGCGAAAAAATGAAATGGCAAGTGGAACAATTTGATTTTCCATTGAGTAAACCAACAGTCAATGTTGTTGTCGATTCAAAAGAAGCCTTAAGGTATATGCCAAGTTTCTCTGAACCAGCGAAACAAGCTTTTGAATTAAGAGTATTTATTAATACTGTTGATGGACCTAGGGCTATCCACAATATTGAGCTAATGGACCTTGATTATAATCAGTTGCAGCCTATTTCAGGCAAGATCATGCTACCAGAAGCTAACTATTCTTTGAAAGTTGCGCCACTCAAATACCTAGTAGAGTCAGATATAGCTGACTTTATTGAGTTTTCTACCGGTATGAGTGAAAAAAACGACACTAATCTCGAAATGTTAGATGTGGAATATCCTAGCATTGTTGAAGGACGCATATCAGTAATTATACCGACATATAAACGCCCGACCAACCTTGCAAATGCGCTCCGCTCTGCGGCCTCACAGTCATATTTTGACAAGGAAATCCTGGTTGTTAGCGATAACGGTGATGAAACTAAATACAACGATGAAACGAGTAAAATCGTTGAGCAAGTCAAGAGTGAATTCCCTCAAGTACGTATAAATTTACTTTTCCATAAGAAAAATAGGAATGGTGCTGCAGCAAGGAATACTGGCTTGTTTGCTTCTACAGGTGAATTTGTATGTTATTTAGATGATGATGATATTTATCTTCCTGGTCGTTTGGATAAGAGCATTGAAGCACTGCGCAATCAACCTAAAACTGTTGGTGGAGTATATGGTGGTTTTCTCGGCTGGAACTCACCAGTGAACGATGACAATCGATATGCAACCGGAGATTTAACCAAAGAAATTTTAACTTTGGACTATATGAAGCACTACCTTCACACTAATACGGCAACGTATAGAAGGAGCGCAGTTCTTGCCATAAATGGATTCGATGAATCATATCGACGTCATCAAGATTTAGAATTTAATTTACGTTACTTCGAGTTATTTAAAATTGGCGCCGTCAACCACTCTATGGTGCGCATGAACCCTGAGCCATCTGATGTAAGTAATAAAGTTTTTAATACAGGGATGTTAGATCTCAAGGCTAAGTTTTTAGGCCAATTTTCGAACACAATAAATAATTTGGGACCTGAAATTGCGGAAACAATTTATACAAAACATTGGCAGGAAGTAGTTCGATATACAGATGATAAACAAGCTATGCGTCAATATATTGGAAAACTAGTCTCAAATGGACCTGCGCAAATGGTACTGTTAACTGAAAGTGAAAACAAAGGATAGGAAAGTCAATGGAAAGACTAAAAAAACTTCTTAGCAAGGTTGATGAAAATAGTTTTAACCTAACTAAGCTAGCAATCGATCAAGTTAAGAGCTCAATCGAATTCGCTTCTATCGATAGTGTATATGTAAACTTATACCAAAATCATTATGAGACCGAAACATTTGCACAAGCTCTAGAATTACTGACAAGTTTACACTTTTCGCTCTACATCTCAGGAGAAATATCTGAAATCTCCATATCAAAAGATTTGAATGAGGATATAGCTAGAAAAGTCATTTATTCTTTATTCCAACTTGGTCTTTATGATGAGATATTCAAGCTTCATGAGATCTACAAAAATCAAAGTTTAAGAAAGTATGTTTATTCAGTTGCAGTAGATAGAAACCTTTATAAGTTTGATCGTTTGTATGCAAAAATCATTGAACTTAAAGCGTTCTTTAAAGATAGTACCGTAGACTTTGAAAACCTTCGGAACGAGTACTTAGTACAGACAAAAGAGTTCGTTAAAAATACCAATGTTGAAGATCTTTATGTACAACTTCAAACGGCTGACTTCAATAAAGATTTAAGTAAATATATCAACAAATACATATATTTATCTCAGCAAGGTGCAGCTTTGCCTAATTCGCAAAGCTTTTTCAGTCAACGAAAACCGCTTCCTGTTCTTATTCAAAACCATAAGTGGTTTATTGTTCAAGCTAATGAATACAAGCCGTCAACAGCGTATATAGATAGTGTCTCGGACATGAGTAGCTTGATTGGAGATATTTTATTTTTATCCCTGTTTGAGTCGAATCCAAAAGAGCTTTATAGCAAAATTTCTGTTGCAAAATTGCATAAGGCGATAAGAATTTTTGGGCTTAAAAATGTATTAAGCGTCTGGCGACGAGATTATTCCGCTTGTGTATCTTTGCCAATTGAACTTGCGAAACGAAATTATGAATTAACGGCGCATAATATACATATTAGGGAGGGACTCCCATCCAATTTGTCAGGTATCGAACAGCAAAATAAATATGCAGTTTGTATATCTGGACAATTGAGAGGTGCTGAAAAGTGTTTGCCATTTTGGCGAAAGCATTGTGAAGAAAATAAGGTCCCTCTATTTTTATCAACATGGGAAGCTGTTGGGTACCCTACAGGTTCTGAAGCTGGTCGCCTAGGGCGCATGCTACCTCCAAGACTTCGAAACAAAGTAAAAGGCATTTCTGACGACGAGTTTAATTCAGTATTTCCGTCAACATTCAATTCAATGATTCCGACCTACAATTCGCAAGATTTAATCGATAAGGTTTTTTCTGGAGTTGAGGGTTCATTTTCATTGAATGTTAATGTTGAAAGTGAAGAATACATCGAAACTTTAGTTGAAAAGCAAAGAGGTGCGGTTCAGAGAGTACATCTAAATCAAATAAAGATGTTTTATCAGATGTACCAAGTATTAGAAATGCTCGAAAAGTATGAGTCTCTGCAACGCTCAGGCATTACCCATATAATTTGGGCTAGACCAGATTATCAAGTATCGCATATTGGGCAAGAACTTATTCATCAACATTCATCCGATACCGTTTCTACATCAAACATCAGTGATGAAGGAAGGATGCTTGATTATTTGATGGTCATTCCAATCGAACATATTTCGGTATTGAAAGAGTGTTACCTGAATCTAATTTCTTCAAAACCTTCGCCTGTATTTGGTTATAACCATGGCCCTAGATTGATAACCGATATGTTTTTGTCGAAAGGTGTGATCATTAATGCTATTAACAACAGCCAATTAACAGCTCATGGTTTGCAGGCTTGGTCAATTGATGAACACTCTTTTGTCAGTAACTTTAAAAAAGAAGTTAGAGAAATAAATCCTGTCCCTCCTATTTTTCAAGACTTACTCGCTGCCTGTTAGTCTTAAATAAAATGATGGTAAATGAAAATGAAAAAACTTGTCGTTGATTTAGACAACACAATCTCTTTTACCCAGAAGGGTAATTATGAAAATTCGAAACCAAACTCTGAACTGATTGAAAAATTGCATCAGTATAAAGATATGGGGTTTGAAATTATTATCCAAACCGCCAGAAATATGCGTACTTATGAAGGAAATGTTGGCAAAATCAATGCTAATACGCTTCCTTTAGCTATCGATTGGCTTGAAAAACACAATGTGCCTTACGACGAAATTCATGTAGCTAAACCATGGTGTGGATTCGATGGCTTTTATATTGATGATAAAGCAATACGCCCATCTGAATTCGAAACACTTTCTTACGAACAAATCGTCGAACTTCTCTCGAAAGAAAAAACTTTATAAAATATGATCTTAATAACATCAGGTGCATATGTGACACAAGATTTTGTGTCTGAAGTAGGGTTATTGCCGCCTGCACTTTTACCCGTTGGTAACAAAAGGCTATATCAATATCAAATTGAGTCAATTGTAGATAGAGAAGCCGATATCTACTTAAGCCTGCCAGGAGATTACCAGCTAGAAAGCTTTGATAGACAATGGTTAGAAGCCAACAATGTTAAATTAATTTTTACACCTAATGGGTTATCACTTGGTGAATCAATTCTATATTGCTGGAACTCTACCGGTAAGAAGTATTCAAAATTATCGGTTTTGCATGGCGATACTCTTCTAAAGGACGCAAATCTAGATTTTGGGGATAACGTCTCTGTTCATAGAAACCGTGGTTACTATCATCGAGCAGTGGTAAATATTGACAATATTTTAGACAGTGAAATTATTGATGATTGGGCCGGAGATGATGATTGGGTTTTATCAGGGTACTTTTCATTTTCTAACCCTCAACTATTGATGAAAGGAATCGTTGAAACTCGAGGTGATTTCGTCACATCAGTACAGTTTTACAGTAAACAACAAGGCCTTGAAATAGACAAGTCGGGTGAATGGCTTGATTTTGGACACATCAATAGCTTTTTCCGATCGCGCACAACAATAACGACGCAAAGGGCATTTAATGAAATGTCAATGACACCTCGTGTTGTGTCAAAAAAGAGTCAGAAAAAGGAAAAAATAGCTGCCGAAGCCAATTGGTTTAAAGAAATTCCTAGCTCTTTAAAAATCCACATTCCATCTTTGCTCGATTCTGAAATACATGAGGATAGTTCTCAATATAAATTAGAATACCTCTATTTATTGCCGTTAGCGGATCTTTTTGTATTTGGTAATCTAAATCCTAAGTCTTGGAAACAAATATTTAAATCATCCTTTGGTGTTCTGGGGGAGTTTTCTGATTACACTGACAATAGTACGTGTACTAAAAGTCTTGACGCAATGTATGCGCAGAAAACTCTGAGTAGGTTAGATGAATTTCATCAGCAGACCGGCTTTGACGTAAATCGAAAATTATTTGCAAGCATTGAAGATGAGAGCCCGATTTCGTTAGTCGAAATGGCATTTGAAGCACAAAAATATATTTCAGAAACGAACCAGCAACACATAGGTGTTTCTCATGGCGATTTCTGTTTTAGCAATATCTTATTTGATAGCCGCACTCAAGCGATAAAAGTTATCGATCCAAGAGGTATTAACAACTCAGGAGCTTTTACTATATACGGTGATAGAAGATACGATGTAGCTAAATATTATCATTCGGTCGTAGGATTCTATGATTACGTTATAGCTGGACGTTACATTTTAAATGTAAACCAAGATAAAGATATCTATGAAATTGGCTTTAATGGCACAAAGAACTATAAACATATCGAATTAATGTTTAAAGATGTCTTCTTTAATGACGATGCGTTTAATGAAGAAGAAATATTAGCGATTACGATTCATCTATTCCTCTCAATGCTGCCCCTTCATTTTGATCGTCCGGATCGACAAGAAGCGATGATTGCTAATGCCATTCGTTTGTATAAAAAACTAAAAAATACTGTAAAGGATGCCTAAATGATTATTATCCCTATGGCAGGATTATCGAGTCGTTTTACCAAAGCTGGCTTTAAGAAGCCAAAATATATGCTTGAAGCAAAAGGCGCAACACTCTTTGAACACTCAGTAAAAAGCTTTGAGACTTATTTCACTCAAGAGAAGTTTTTATTTATTGCGCTAGATGTACAAAATACTAAAGGTTTTATTATAGATAACTGTCAAAAGCTTGGAATT
The DNA here is from genome assembly GCF_012932945.1 of Thalassotalea sp. Y01. Classification (NCBI taxonomy): domain Bacteria; kingdom Pseudomonadati; phylum Pseudomonadota; class Gammaproteobacteria; order Alteromonadales; family Colwelliaceae; genus Thalassotalea; species Thalassotalea sp. Y01. The sequence continues at coordinate 354,745 of NZ_JABBXG010000001.1, read as the reverse complement.
TTGGATTTTGACGTTGTAATTTTGGATGAACCAACTCGAGGCCAAGCTGAAACAGTTTATCTAGGATTGCAAAAAGCTAGTTGCAATGACGATGAGCATATAACTATATTCAATATCGATACATTTCGCCCTAATTTTAAATACCCTAACTCTTTCGACTTCAAGAATAGTGACGGCTATTTAGAAACATTTATTGGCAGTGGCGCTAATTGGAGCAATGTTGTACCAGAATCTGCAGAGACTCAAACCGTTAAGCTTACAGCAGAAAAACAAGAGCTATCTGAATACTGTTGTACAGGCCTTTATTATTGGAAGAGAGCGGCTGACTTTAATAGGCTATATCAAAAGCTTCAAAACACACCGATTAGTGAAGTGCAAGGTAACGAATACTACATTGCACCAATGTATAACGACATAATCTCTGAAGGTAAAACTATCAACTTCAGTGTTATCGAAGAAAATGAGGTTATTTTTTGCGGTGTTCCAGCGGAATATTATGACTTCATAGAGAATGACATTAGTGCTGAACTTCAGCAATAAGGTATAAAATGAATATCACAATCGCAGGTACAGGCTATGTCGGCCTGTCCAGTGCTGTATTGCTCGCACAGCACAACGACGTTATCGCTTTAGATATCGTCACAGAAAAAGTTGAGTTAATAAATAATCGCAAATCTCCAATTGTTGATGCAGAAATCGAACAATTTTTAATGCGTGATGATTTGAGTTTATTAGCAACAACAGATAAAGAAAAAGCATATATGCATGCTGATTATGTGTTGATTGCAACGCCGACGGATTATGATCCAGAAACTAATTACTTTAATACCAAATCGGTTGAAGCGGTAATCAGAGATGTCATGGCTATTAATCCTGAAGCCGTGATGATCATCAAGTCGACGGTGCCGGTAGGTTTCACCGCAAAGATGAGAGAAGAATTGGGTTGTGAAAATGTGATTTTCTCTCCTGAATTCTTGAGAGAAGGGAAGGCATTGCATGACAACTTATATCCGTCTCGCATCATCGTTGGTGAGGAATCAGAGCGTGCGTCTGTGTACACTGAATTACTAATTCAGGGTGCGATTAAAGAAGATATTGAAGTTTTATTTACAAACTCGACTGAAGCTGAAGCCATTAAATTGTTTTCTAATACGTATTTGGCTATGCGTGTTGCCTACTTTAATGAGCTAGACAGTTATGCAGAATCACACGGTTTAGACACTCGTCAAATCATTGAAGGAGTTAGTTTAGATTCTCGTATTGGCAATCATTACAATAACCCGTCATTTGGCTACGGCGGTTACTGCTTACCTAAAGATACCAAACAATTACTGGCGAACTATCAAGATGTGCCAAACAACATGATTCAAGCGATTGTTGACGCTAATGTTACTCGTAAAGATTTTATCGCCGACTCTATTATTAAGCGTAATCCAACTGTCGTTGGTATCTATCGTTTAGTTATGAAATCGGGCTCTGATAACTTCCGTGCATCTTCAATTCAAGGTGTTATGAAACGCATTAAGGCTAAAGGTATTGAGGTTGTTATCTATGAACCGGTGATGGAAGAAGATGAGTTTTTCCACTCAAAAGTTATTAAAGACTTAAATGAGTTTAAACAAATGTCTGACGTCATTATCGCGAACCGTAAAACTGACAATCTAAGCGATGTTGTTGACAAGGTTTATACCAGAGATTTATTCGGTAACGATTAATTGTGTTTACTGGAGCGTATGATGACTAAATCGTGCGCTACCTCGTTTTTGTGATGCAAAATTTATTTAAACAAGCTGCAACGAAGTATCAACTAGGGGATTATCACGGTGCCCTACAGCTCTATCGACAAGCTGGTGCTAAGTTTGGTGAAGATTTGGTCTGGCATAATTTAAGTTTATGTCAAAGACAAATTCACAAAAATAATGAGGGCAATAAAGAAAGCCATGAATGTTGCTTCAAGACTTTAATAAGTGATGGTTCAACTAAACCTGCTTTGGCTGTGTTGATAAATGATATAGGAAGTTTACGCTATTTATCAGAGTTTGATTGTCTCTCTAAGTTGCAATGTACAGTCAAGTTTTACGCAAACACCGCACTTGGCCTAATTCCTGTTCATAATATGGATGTGGCTGAAAAGTATGCTGCTGATTTTCAACCCGTCAAAGGCAATGTGGATTTGGCTGATTGCGATATGTATGCATCGATTGCTTGCGAGCAAGTGTTGACTGAGTCGGATATCATAAACTTTATTAGTAACAAGTTTGCCAATAATAACGACAAATACACCCAGTTGTGTGATTTGAATGTTACAGAGACTAAAATTGTTGATGGTCGTGTTTCTGTTATTGTCCCGACATATGGTCGCGCAGAATCGTTAAAACGAGCGCTAGAAAGTGTTGCTAGTCAGTGTTATGCGAATAAAGAAATTATTGTTATCGATGATAATGGTTTAAATACAGATAACCAGTTGTACGTCGCGCAAATCGTACAGAACGTAAAATTCAACTACCCTGAATTGAATCTGCGTTATATCCCTCATCAGTACAATCGTAATGGCTCCGCAGCAAGAAATACTGGCTTTTTAGCCTCTCGCGGCGAGTACTTATGTTTTCTCGATGATGACGATGTATATTTGCCTGGTCGTTTGACCAAGAGCGTTGAGAAACTCGAATCGACTAGCACAGAAATTGGCGCTGTTTATTGCGGTTACATTAATGGTAATGAAAGCGGACGCAATAAAAAGCGCTATATCGCTGGAAATCTCAGTGAAGAAATATTGCTGTTAGATTATCAAAAACACTATATTCATACGAATACTGTTACCTATAAAAGGGCTGCTGTAGCGCATTTAAACGGTTTTGATGAGTCGTATATTCGCCATCAGGATTTAGAGTTTAATTTACGCTTTTTCCAGTCTTTTAAAACTGATGTGGTAACAGAGCCTTTGGTGCATATTCGCCCTTTACAGGTAACTCACGAAAACAAGGTTTACGATGAGGCCATGATGGCAATTAAACATAAGTTTTTAAGCCAGTTTGCTTCACTAATCGCATCATATGGTGAAAAGGTTCAGCGAAAAATATATCTGCATCATTGGAATGAACTTATTGAGTTCAGTTCGTCTAAAAAATTATTAAAAAAGAAATTAAAACATAATAATCACCAATTTGATTTAAACCTATTTAAGTAAAAAGTTTCACTATTTTGGCTCTAATTCATTTACCTAATTATCTGCTTAGCGTTATCGTTCCCGTTCGTTTGATTGACGAGCGTATTGATATCTTAGACAGACTCGCGTTTTGTAAGACATCCTATCAAGGTACTAATGTCGAATTTATTGTCGTAGATGATGGTTCTGAAGACGATAAAGCACAACTACTGAGCAGTAAATGTCTTCTGTTAGGGATCAATTATTACGCTACGGGAGCGGATTCTGAATCGCCTTTTAATCTAGCGCGGGCAAGAAACTATGGTGCCAAAGTCGCTAAAGCCGAACTCATCATGTTTATGGATGCAGATTTAATTCCGTATCCTGGCTTTTATGATGACTTATTAGTAGAAGCCGAACTACTCGATATGCGCACCACCGTGGACCATTTATTGATGTGTCCTGTCATTTATCTGACAGAAGAAGGTTATAGGTTATATAACAAAACTGAGCAACGCTTGCGCAAGTCTTTTTGTATAAATCAGATGATTGAGTCCAATAAACAGTATGTCGCAAAGTATTCGCATGGCACTTCCGTTGTATTGGTAAATCGCTATTTTTATTTGAGTTGTGGCGGCCAAAACGAAAACTTTGAAGGGTGGGGTTATGAAGATTACGAGTTTACCACTCGTATGATTCGTAAAAATATGCGCTATCCACAGCCTCGGAACTGGCATTCTATGAAGGGTAACTTCATGAATATTCGTAAATACCGAGGTTGGAAATCAATCTATCGCTTGTATGGTGATTGGCTGGGCTCTAAAGGCATATATTTGGTGCATGCGCCACATGATATTGATGGCGATTACCATCAATTTAAGCGCAAAAATGAGAACATTCTTAAAGCGCAATTGGAACGTGATATCAATATTATTGAGCCTAAACCAATTTGTGTTGCCGAGGGGATTACTACAGCGATATGCAAGCACAACCGCTATAGTGAAAATCGCTATTTACATAACTTTTTGGGAAGTTGTGTAACATATGGTGATGTTCAGTTTGATTCACAAAAGGCTATTGAACATTGGATTGAAGAAAATGGTATAACGCAATTTTTATTCGAATTACCTTTGCAACATGATAACTCGGTCCTATTGCACAAATGGTGTGATAACAACGATTTTGATTATATCTGTTGTGGCCGCGGTGCTTTGCCAAACTCGGTCTTTTTTGAAAGAAATAACTCTATAAGATTACAGAAACACTTGCCGGAAGAGTGGTGGAATAAGCCTCTATCGGTTGATGAAATACTCGATGTTTCTAAATACGTAGAGCACAAAGAAGCTAAACGTAAACAAAAATTGGAAAAACTAGCCAGTGGTTTGTTTGCCAATTTAGGTAAAAAAATACTTTTAATCAGCCTATGTGATGAATACTGTACGCTAACTGACGATAAGCTTTCAGAGGTGATAATGTATTTGTCGCAACGTTTGGGAAGCGAGTGGTTAATTGTTTATCCGCAAGGTCGTCAACTTAATATTGAAATTACCGGTCGTATTCTTTCTGTTGATGAAGCAGACCTATTTGAGGCTGAAGAGTTAGCCGATGCGATAATTGCTTTGAATGCTGGCTCTGCAGTACATGGCGTGATCTGCAATAAACCTGTATATCTTTTGGGACAAACTTGGTTTTCTCACCCACTGTTGAATGTTTCGATTCAATCTAATGAGCAGCTTGTCGCCGCTATCAAGAAAGGCTTTAGACCAAGTACCACGCATATGATGCGCTTTGTTCACTTTTTGCGTTTTAAGCTGTATTCCTTTACTCAATATCCACTTAAGTATATTGAATATATGGACCCGAATAACCTAGTAGCAGATAAATTTATCGAGATACGTGGCCTCAGTGAGGACACCATTCACTTCAATCGCGGCAGAGACGTTATTCCGTTTAGCAGCCCTCAATTTGATCGCTATTGGAGCGATAAATATCAGCGCCTAAATTACCTCAAGAAGTTTGCTTCTCGTAAAAATTTGAAAAACTTAGTCGCTAAATTATTCAAGAAAACCGCCTAAACCTATTACTAATTACAACAAATCAATGACTCTTTGGACCTCTTCAAAAGGGATTTTTCAGCGACGCGCTTTAATAGAAGCTAGTTTGCATGAAAAGCTCGCGTTATTAAAACCGTTAAGCAAACCCGATTTAACTGACAAAGTTGTAGGTTGGGGCTTAAAAAAAAATACTCATAAAGCTAAGCGCTTTGCTGCGGTAAATAAACTTGAATATATCTATCTCGAAGACGGCTTTATTGGGTATGTAGGCCACCCAGCACAAAAAGGCCATAGTGTATCCCTAATAGCTGATTCAAATGGACTATATTACGATGCTTCTTCACCTTCAGATTTAGAGCTTCTAATTTCTCAAGAAAAGTCTGTTGAGCAGTTAGAGCGTAGCCAAAAACTAATCGAAAAAATCTGTGAAAAAGGTATAACAAAATATAACTGTTATTCTACAGTTAAGCTTCCAGAATCTCTTAGTCGTAAGCTATCAAATTGCGAAAGCGAAAAGGTATTGGTTGTTGATCAAGTTGCTGGCGATTTATCAATTTCAGGGGCACTAGCAAGTGAACAAAGCTTCATTGATATGCTGGAATCTGCTCGTAAAAATCACCCTAATGCGACTATTTATGTGCGCGTTCACCCAGACACCAAACTAGGGAAAAAGAAAGGCGTCTTAGCTAGTAAGGACCTTGCTAACGTTAAGGTGATAGATGACATCTGCCATCCACACTCATTAATAAAATCAGTCGACTATGTGTATACGGTTTCTTCACAAATGGGGTTTGAAGCTCTGCTATTAAACAAGCCCGTGTATTGTTTTGGAATGCCATTCTACGCAGGTTGGGGACTGACTATCGACGCTTTAATAAGCAATCGTCGTAAAGGTGTTAGTTTAGCTACTTTGGCTTATGCGTCGTTAATAGAATATCCCCGTTATGTAAATCCTATTACCAAGCAAGCATGTCAAGTTGAAGATGTTGTCGAAATTATCTCTGCGCAGTATGTGCAACCAAAATGGCAAACTTTGTACGCAGTAAACTTTTCAGCATGGAAACGAGCTTTTATCAAATCATTCTGTCGCCAGTATGCAGCAGATATTCGCTATGTAAGCAAAGTGCCAGAGTCGTTAAAAAGTGATGAGCAAGTATTGCTTTGGGGAATGAAAGAGCCACATGTTAGCAATTGTTTGCGAGTAGAAGATGGTTTCATTCGCTCTGCTGGTTTAGGCTCTAACTTATGTCGACCATCGTCACTGGCGTTTGATGACCTGGGCATGTATTTTGATAGTTCCAAACACAGTCGTCTCGAACAATTAATTAATGACATATCCCTGTCCGCAGACGAGTTTGTGCGAGCAAAAGAGTTGCTGACGACACTACAGCAAAATCAGGTGAGCAAATACAACGTCGGTAAAGTTGGCGAATATCAACGCGCAACTGACAAAACGCCCGTTTTGCTTGTTGTCGGGCAAGTAGACGGTGATGCATCACTTGCTCAAGGCAGTCCTTTTGTTAAATCTAACGAGGAGCTGTTATGGGCGGTACGGGATGCAAACCCAAATGCTCACATTATTTACAAACCACACCCTGATGTTGTTGCGGGAAATCGAGAGGGTAAAATCTCGTCAGATTGTAACCTGACATGTGTCGATGAAGAAATCACCGAATTAACGTTAACCAGCTTGTACAAGCACGTTGATGAGCTGCATACCATGACCTCTTTAAGTGGCTTTGAAGCTTTGATTCAAGGCGTTAATGTTGTCACCTGGGGGCAGCCTTTTTATTCGGGCTGGGGATTAACCAAAGACATGAACCCACTTGTCAGACGCGATAAAAACAAAACCCTCGAAGAGCTTATTTTTGCGACCTTGATTCAATATCCAGTTTACATCGATTGGAGCACAGGTTTGTTTACTTCCGCAGAAAGCGTCGTACAACAAATTCAACAGCAACATTCAAATCAGAAGATTTCGTTATCTCCTATGCAAAGAATTTTTACCAAGCTTGGCTTTTTATGGCAGGCACTCACTATGCGTTTATCATTTTAATGGAGTAGTAATGAAACACGTATTATTTTTACAAAGTCCATTAGGCACCTTTTTCAAACACCTTGCCAATCACTTTTCAGTGCAAGGGCATAAAACCTTTAAAATTAATTTAAACGGTGGTGACAGAGTGTATGCCGGCGCTGATCACCAATTTGACTATCAAGGAAAGTCTGCAGATTGGGGCCGCTATTTGATGGCGTTTATTGAGCAACACAAAATCACCGATTTGGCCTTGTACGGTGATTGTCGCTTTTATCACAGAATTGCGATTACCGTGGCCAAAGCTAAAGGTGTACGAGTTTGGTGCTTCGAAGAAGGCTATTTACGCGCTGGTTTCGTGACGCTAGAGCAAGGTGGTTGTAACGCTTATTCATCATTAAATCGTTCGCTAGATTTGATTCAATCGACTGTTGCCAAGCCGGTAAAGAGTAATGTGCAAGTAGGGCCAACTTTTAGAAAAAGACTCTGGTATGCGGTACGTTATTACGTCAATACCACTTTGACTAAAAAAGAGTTTCCACATTACGAGCATCATAGACCATGGACAAGTTGGCAAGAGTGTGGCTTTTGGTTAAATAACTTTAAGCAAAAGATGTTGTCTCGCATAACCGATCCATTCGTTAAACGTAAAGTATTTAGCAAATTCAATAAGCGCTTTTTCTTACTGCCTTTGCAAGTGCAAGTTGATTACCAGCTACGTGAACATTCACCGTTCTCTTCGGTCGAAGAAGTGATAGAACACGTTATTATTTCTTTTGCAAAGCATGCAGATAATCAGGAAGCGCTATTAATAAAACATCACCCACAAGATAGAGGCTTCTTTAATTATCAAAAATTGATTAACAAACTTGCAGGTCAGCATAATTTGCAGGAACGTGTTTTTTACGTTCATGATGTTAACTTGCCGGATATTTATCGACATGCCAAAGGTGTTGTTACAGTCAATTCTACCGTTGGTATTTCTGCTTTAATTCATCACTTGCCTACGGTAACGCTTGGTAAGGCTTTATATGATATTGAAGGTATAACCTATCAAGGTGAATTGGATACATTTTGGAAGTCCGATTTCAAAGTTGATGAAGACTTTTTTGCAAAGTTTCATACATATGTTCAGCAACAGACTCAGATCCCTGGGGATTTTTATAAAGGTCGACGCCCGCTGATTAATCAAGTTTACGATTTAATTCAATCTTCATCAGAAATAACGGAAGTCCGCAAAGCGGGCTAATTCAAAGGATAATCTCATGGCTCAATTCGAGCAGATAAAAAAAGTAAAAAAAGCAGTTATTCCTGTAGCAGGCCTCGGGACGCGCATGCTGCCGGCAACGAAAGCCATTCCAAAAGAAATGTTGCCAGTTGTAGACAAACCGCTGATTCAATATATCGTCAATGAGTGTATTGCTGCTGGTATCAAAGAAATCGTTCTCGTTACTCACTCGTCAAAAAATGCCATCGAAAACCACTTTGATAAGCAATTTGAGCTTGAAACTACGTTGGAAAAACGTGTTAAACGCCAACTATTGGACGAAGTACAATCCATTTGTCCAAAAGGTGTCACTATCATGCATGTGCGCCAAGGCGAGGCGAAAGGTCTTGGGCATGCGGTATTAAAAGCCTTACCTATCGTTGGCAATGAGCCGTTTGCGGTTGTGCTGCCAGATGTACTAATTGATGACGTGGCAAGCAACCCTAAAACTGAGAACTTAGCAGCAATGCTAAATCGTTTTAATGAAACCGGCGTAAGCCAAATCATGGTTGAGCCGGTCGCGCAAGAATTGGTCAGCAGTTATGGTGTGGTTGATTGTGGCGGCAGGAGTGTTGCGGCAGGTGAATCTTGCACCATGACACAAATCGTTGAAAAGCCTGCTATAGAGGATGCTCCATCTAACCTAGCAGTTGTTGGTCGTTATATTTTATCGAGTAACATTTGGCAACTATTGGAAATGACACCACCGGGTGCTGGAGATGAAATTCAACTTACCGATGCTATTGCAACCTTGATGAAGTTGGAAAATGTCGAGGCATTTCATATGGCCGGTAAATCTCACGATTGTGGCTCTAAATTGGGTTATATGAAAGCAAATGTGGAATATGGTTTACGTCACCCAGAGCTAGGTGAAGAATATAAAGCCTTTTTAGAAAGTTTGTCGTTTTAGTTGTAAGTTACTAATTCATAAGAACAAACCAGAGTGATAACTCTCGTTTTTTTATGCCCGGTAGTTAATTTTTCTATTACCAATTTGCGCTGCAAGCCTTTGTTTACTAGGGTTAAAACTGTACCTACATGGAAGTCTAAGGGCGGTATTACTGGAGCCGTTTTTTGGTGATTGCTGCGCGGCATATCGCCATCTATCTTTACCTGTATATCGCAAAACAAATTTTTATTAGGGATTCATTCCAACAATAAGAATAGAGGTTTTGCATATGAAAGGTGTTATTCACACCACAAGACGGGTGTCTTGTATTTTACTGGGCCTATCAGGCCTTTTTTTAACGAGTGCTCATGCGATAGATGAGCATCAGGTTGCTGTGTCATACGGGTATCCAACAACAGATCAGAACTTGGATATACAAAAAGTAGAGGTCAGTTATTTGTTTCCTGAATTACCTGCATTAAAGCGAGAGCCACTGTATTGGTATCCTGTGGTCAATGCCGGTCAGATCCAAACTTCAGAAGGCGATAGCGAGATTCTCGGTGGTGGTCTTGGCTTAAGTTGGTATATGTCCAACGAGTTCAAAGTCGCTGTCGAAGGCGGTATGTATTGGTATAGCGATTACGAATTTGGCGAGCAAGGTGTTGCCTATAAAGACTACGGCGGGCCGATACAGTTTTATTACCGACTAGGTCCTGTCTACAGCTTTGATAAAGACACACGTGCCGGATTTGCATTTCAGCATATTTCCAATGCCAATCGTTACGATTCAAATCCAGCGTTTGATTCTTACCAACTTTATTTTGCTTACGACTTTTAAGCAAAGTAATATGTACTTCAAGTAAAAAGCGAGCTCTGGCTCGCTTTTTTTATATCTTTTTCCTATATTTTTCAGTGAACTAACGGATAGATTTAGGTGGTTTTTCGTTAGCGGTTTTCTCATTAGGATGTGATTTATGCCGCAAAAATCATTGTCTACTTCACTGCTACTTGTATTAGCCATGCTGATACTGGTCGCCTCTTGTTCCTATCCTAGCTTATCGTCATTGAGCGTGGATGAAGACTATTGTGCCTCTATTCCTGAAATTAAAAATGATGTTACTTTAACCGAGTTACTGCAAGACGATCTCGATAACATGCGGCAGAAAACCGGTGTTTATGTGCTTGAGCGTGGCAGTGAAGCGGTGCTATCAAGAGCTTGGTTATCAGCGCATGCGGAAAAGAGTATTGATGTTCAATATTTTATTTTTTCTGCCGACAACATAGGCTTGTTGGCTGCTCAATATATGGTTGCGGCGGCGGAGCGCGGTGTAAAAGTCAGAGTCATCATTGACGATATACTGGTTGATGCCAAAGCTAAGGATTTATTGATTGTCGATTCACACCCCAATATTGAGATTAAAATATACAATCCGGTCGCCAATGTCGGCAAAAACATTGTTGAGAAGTTTTTCAATATCACCAAAAATTTATAACCTCAATCAACGCATGCACAATAAAAGCTTTATCGTTGATGGGCGAGTCAGTATCACCGGTGGTCGCAACATTGCCAATGAATATTATGGCTTTGATCGTGAGTTTAATTTTCGCGATCGTGATGTGCTAATGATGGGTGGCGAAGCTCGTTCGGTGCAAAACTCATTCGAGCAATTTTGGTATAGTCCTTATTCGGTGCCAGTAAGTGAGCTGGTAAAACTAAGAGATGACATTAAAGTCCATCTCGACGTTGAAGCTTTGAAGCAATACGCCTGTAACCCGGAGGATTTTTATCCCAGCGTGCGAGAACGTATTAATCAGGTACCGGAATTTTATCAACGATTAAAACAGCAAAAGCAATTGCTTTGGCTCGATAAGGTAGAGTATTTATCAGATTTTCCAGGCAAAAATACCGATACCAAAGGCTGGTATGGCAGCGGCCACACCACAGATAAAATTAGGAAGCTGATCAGAGAGGCGCAACATTCTGTTGTTATTCATACCCCATATCTGGTTACTAAGAGCCGCACCAAAAAACTATACAAACAGCTCATTGAACGCGGCGTTAAGGTGTCGATTCTAACCAACAGCCTAGCGTCAACAGATAACATCGAAGCATTTAGCGGTTATCATCGTGACAGAGAGCGCTTGCTCAATATTGGAATTGAACTCTATGAATTCAGACCTGATGCGGCAATACGTGAGCAGGTAATGATGGAAGAAATCATGGCGGAAGAGCCGGAAATGCCGGTATTCAGCCTACACTCTAAGTCTATCGTTATTGATGACAAAATTGCCATTATCGGTACTCATAATCTCGATCCTCGTAGTGATAACCTTAATACTGAAGCGATCACCATCATTGAATCAGAAGACGTAGCGAAAAAACTGAAAAGTTATATGCAAGAAGAAATGCAGCCGCGAAACGCCTGGCGCATAAGTCATGATTTTAACCCGGATGATGAGTCCAGCTTGTTTAAAAGACTGCGCATGCGCTTGCGAAAACTGATCCCAAAATCAATTTTATAAAGATTTTCTTACAGTGTGAAATAATAGATTGCCTGTCAAGGTCTTTACAGATAGTGCGAGTGCCATTACACTTTGCAATGAAAATATATGAAAGGTAAGTAACTTGTCGTTTTTTAAGGTGTTTTTAGTATTGGTGTTGGTTGTTGCTCAATTAGGGCAGGCTGGTGCTATGCAAAAACATCAGTGTGAACATGAGGTTACACCACTAGCAGTTGGTGAAAATAGTCACCAACTGCATGACATGGGCATGTCTGAAGATGCTCATCATCAACATATGGGACATTCAGTTGATGAATCGCAGACCAGTCAATTAGCTACAGCGAATATGGATTGTTGTGGTGATGATTGTGTATGTCCTGCCAATGCCTGCTCAAGCACTTTATTTGTCGCCACCCAATTGCAACAAGACGAGGTGCATTTCCATCCATTAAAGATTGCTTTGACTGATTCTACTCAGTTATTACGTCAACAAAGCAGCCTGTTTCGCCCGCCTATTATCAGCTAAACACAGGGTAGATCTGCCCAAAATTTGACACGATTATCGTGTTTTTAAATTTTTTGTTTTGCAATTGGTCTTTAGACCACAATGAATAATAGGTTCGCAATGAATTATTCTATATTAAAGCCATTTTTACTTTTGTTGGCATGTTTTAGTTTCAACCTGGCTGTCGCTTCGGAAAACGCACAGGCGCCAGTTAACAAAAACACGGCTGATGCAGTGCAGTTGCTTGTTTTTAAATCGCCAAGTTGTGGTTGTTGTCAAAAGTGGATTGATCACATCAATAACAACCATTTTCAAACTCAAGTCGAAGATACCGACGCTATGGATTTAGTAAAAAATAAGCTTGGTATCACTCCCAATATGCGTTCATGTCATACCGCAGTAAGTCGCGATGGCTTTGCCTTTGAAGGACATGTACCAGCCAAATACATTCATAAATTCTTAAATGAGAGCCATGCCAATGCCATTGGCTTGTCAGTACCGGCTATGCCTGTTGGATCTCCTGGAATGGAAGTAGGCGATAAATTTATGCCATATCAAATAATGATCCTTTTCAAGGATGGTAGTAGCAAGGTATACGCTCGAATAAACAGTTACGAGGAGCAATTTTAATGCGTATGTTTAAACGGTTTGCTTGTCTTGGTGCGCTTGCGCCTATTTTTTCTCTGATGGCTGCAAATGCTAACGCAGAGCAAGGTATCAGCTTGGAACAAGCTGTTTCTTTAGCACAACAAAATGACCCCTGGTTACGTGGTAGTCAGTTACAGCAATCTGCAGTAGAGGCGCGAAGCACTGCGTCTGCGACTATGCCTGATCCGCAAATCTCCATTAGCGCGATGAACTTACCTACGGATAGTTGGGAGTTTGACCAAGAACCCATGACTCAGCTAAAGGTTGGCGTTAGTCAAATGTTTCCTCGTGGTGACACGTTAACGATTAAAAATTCGCAGCTGAAAACTGAGGCGACAAAATTCCCATTACTGCGTGAAAACCGCAATGCGCAAGTCAAACGTCAGGTTTCACAGTTGTGGCTCGATGCCTATTTAGCGCAAACGACAGTGGACTTAATTAATAAAGATAAAGCCTTATTTGAGCAAATGGTAGATATCGCCAAAGCCAGTTACTCTAGTGCTGTAGGGAAAACCAGGCAGCAAGATGTGATTCGTGCACAACTTGAATTATTGCGCCTTGATGATCGCCTTATGAGTGAGCAACAAAAATTAGAAGCAGCTAGTGCGGCATTGTCTGAATGGTTTTATCAATCAAATGAACAACAAAACAGCGCCTATTTTCAGCAAGCTTATGCGGAAATAACGCTATCAAGCGCCTTACCTAAGTTGAATGTTAATAACCCCCAGTTGTTAAAACAGCATCGCCCAACCGTTAATCAGCTTGCACAACTCTTGGCAACGCACCCGGCGGTATTGGCTATCGACGTAAAGGAGAAAGTTGCTAAAAAAGGGGTTGAGCTTGCTAATCAACAATATCAGCCGCAGTGGGGCGTAAATGCTAGCTATGGCTACCGAGATGATGCTCCGGATGGTATGGATAGAGCAGACTTTTTCTCGGTAGGTGTCACCTTTGATTTGCCTTTATTCACCGAGAATAGACAAGACCAGCAAGTTGCTGCGTCCATTGCGGAATCGGAAGCGGTTAAAACTGAAAAGCTGCTGTTAATTCGCAATATGATTGCTGAAGTCGATAAAGAGATGAATAACTTACAACGCTTGTCGCAGCGACAAGCTTTATATGATCAGCAATTACTTAAACAAACTCATGAGCAAGCTGAGGCAGCATTAACAGCCTATACCAATGACGATGGTGACTTTGCGGAAGTTGTTCAGGCAAGAATTGCCGAATTAAATACCACCATTGAAAAGGTGAAGATAGACGTAGACACATTAAAGACGGTGTCACGTTTGAATTATTTTCTTACCCAAGCGCAGCAGACGCAATCAGTCAGGTAATCGGAGAACCGTGATGTCAAATAATCAAAAAACATTAATCGCAGTCGTTGCTGGCGTAGTTATTGGCGCTGGCGCAATGGCCTTATTGCAACCTGTAGGTTCAGGCGATAGCTCAGCAGATGCGGACTCAGGAGAGAAGAAGCCGCTTTATTGGGTGGCGCCAATGGATTCAAATTATCGTCGAGATAAACCGGGCAAATCACCTATGGGCATGGACCTAGTTCCTGTTTATGAAGAAGATAGTGGTGCAGATGATTTTGGTCCAGGTGCGGTCAAAATTGCGCCGCACGTGGTTAATAATTTAGGTGTAAAAACCGCATTGGTTAAAACCGCTCCTTTGACTAAGATGATTTCTACCGTTGGTTATGTGCAATACGATGAAGACAAACTGCTGCATATACACCCTAGAGTAGAAGGTTGGGTTGAAAATCTTTATGTCAAAGCTGAAGGTGATCCGGTCGAGAAGGGCCAAGCACTCTACACCTTATATTCACCTGAGCTTGTTAATGCTCAGGAGGAATTTTTAATTGCTCTAAAACATAACAACGCGACATTAATCAAAGCCGCTACACAGCGTTTGGCGACGTTACAGCTGCCTGCTCAATATATCGCAGATATTGAGAAAACGCGTCGAGTGAAACAAAGCATTACCTTCTATGCGCCACAGTCTGGTGTTCTTGATGGCTTAAAAATTCGCGAGGGTTTCTATGTTAAGCCGGGTAATACGTTAATGAGTATTGGTCAGCTTGAGCAAGTGTGGGTTGAAGCGGAAGTATTCGAGCGCGATGCCACACAAGTTAAATCTGGTTTGCCAGTAATCATGACTCTTGATTATTTGCCAGGTAAGTCCTGGCAAGGCACGGTTGATTACGTATACCCCAGTCTGAATGAACAAAACCGCACCTTGCGTGTGCGTTTAAAATTCAACAATGAAGATTATCAATTAAAACCTAACATGTTTGCGCAAGTGTCTATTGCCACTGAAAGCAAACCCGATGCTCTCATTGTTCCTAAAGAAGCGGTTATTCGCACAGGAAAACAAGACAGAGTGGTACTTGATTTAGGTGACGGCCAATTTAAATCTATCGCCGTAGAGCTCGGTGCTATTGTTGAAGATCAAGCTGAGATATTAGAAGGGCTTGTCGAAGGAGATCGCGTCGTAACCTCAGCTCAATTTCTTATCGACTCTGAATCCAGCATTAACTCCGATTTTAAACGCATGGTACATGATGAAGAACCAGCATCTGTTTGGATGGAAGGTGAAGTTAATAGCGTAATGGCGGGGCATGGCATGGTAAATATTACTCATGGGCCAGCTGACGCTTGGGGTTGGCCGGAAATGACCATGGACTTTATGGTGTCGGGTAGTGTTGATATCAACGAATTAAACGCCGGCCAAATACTGCACTTCGAAGTCACTAAAACGGACGACGGTGATTATCAGGTTACTGGTATTCATATTATGTCTGAAGGCACGGTTTCCTCAGCGACAGTTAATGGGGTTATTAACTCTCTAAATGCGGATAGCCGAGTTGTGAATATCAGTCGTGATGCCATTAAAAAATGGGATCGTCCAGCAGCTACGATGGACTTTATTGCAGGCGATGATATTTCACTGACTGATTTTAGTGTGGGTGATGAGATTACTTTCACCTTTGAAGTACACGATGATTTGATTATCGTTGAGATGGCTCCTCGCGATGACTCAGCATCGCAAGACATTGATCACAGTAATCATCACTAAGCGAGACTGACATGATTGAACGTATTATTCATTGGTCGGTCTTTAATCGCTTTTTCGTATTACTGACCACCTTTATCTTAATTGGTGCTGGCTTGTTTGCCTTTAAAAACACGCCAGTCGACGCTATCCCTGATTTATCTGATGTTCAGGTGATCATAAAAACCTCGTATCCGGGACAAGCGCCTCAGGTTGTTGAGGATCAGGTCACATACCCTTTGACGACGGCTATGCTGTCGGTTCCTGGGGCACAAACTGTTCGTGGCTATTCATTCTTTGGTGACTCTTATGTCTATATCATTTTTGATGATGATACCGATATTTACTGGGCTCGTTCGCGAGTATTGGAATACTTGTCGCAAGTGGCACCGAGTTTACCATCCGCAGCCAAACCGCAACTAGGGCCTGATGCGACCGGTGTAGGCTGGGTTTATCTTTATGCACTCGTCGATAAAACCGGTCAACACGACTTAAGTCAATTGCGCAGTATTCAGGATTGGTTTTTAAAGTACGAGTTACAAACCGTCAATGGCGTGTCTGAAGTAGCAGCTATAGGTGGCATGGTTAAGCAGTACCAAGTGGTGGTTAACCCAGACAAATTGCGTGCTTATGATATTCCTTTGAGCCTTATCCAAACCGCCATAAAGCAAGGTAACCAAGAAGTCGGTGCTTCAGTTGTGGAAATGGCTGAAGCCGAATACATGGTGACGGCTTCAGGCTATATTCAATCCATCAGTGATTTAGAGTCAATCCCGCTTGGCTTGAATGTGAAAGGTACGCCTTTGCTGCTTGGCTATGTCGCTGAAATAAACCTTGGTCCGCAAATGCGCCGAGGTGTTGCTGAGCTTAATGGTGAAGGGGAAACCGTCGGTGGCGTGGTAGTCATGCGTTTTGGTGAAAACGCGCAGAAAACCATAGAAGGGGTTAAGAAGAAACTCACCGAACTTAAACGTGGTCTTCCTGACGGTGTAGAAATTGTCACTGTATACGATCGTTCTGGCTTAATCGAAAGTGCCGTTGATAACTTATGGTCAAAATTGATGGAAGAGTTAGCGGTTGTTGCCATCGTTTGTGTGGTGTTTCTATTCCACGTGCGCTCATCCATTGTTGCTATTGTCAGTTTGCCACTGGGTATATTGGTGTCATTTATCATCATGTACTTTCAAGGCATCAACGCCAATATAATGTCTCTTGGTGGTATCGCCATCGCCATTGGTGCAATGACTGATGGTGCTATCGTGATGATAGAAAATATGCACAAGCATATGGAAAAAACGCCATTAACCAGTGAGAACCGTTGGCAAATCGTCGCAAAATCCGCATCTGAAGTAGGCCCAGCTTTATTCTTTAGTTTGCTGATTATTACCGTCAGCTTCTTACCTGTGTTTATTCTTGAAGCGCAGGAAGGGCGCATGTTTGCTCCATTGGCGTATACAAAAACTTATGCCATGGCAGCATCAGCGGGTTTAGCTATTACCTTGATCCCGGTTCTAATGGGCTACTTTATCCGCGGTAAGGTGATTTCGGAACATAAAAACCCGGTGAATCGCGTCTTAATTGCCGGTTATAAACCTCTGCTTAAGTTGGTGCTCAGTTACCCTAAAGCAACTATTGTCGCGGCTTTAGTTGTGACCTGGATTGGCTTTTCACCTATCGATAAAATTGGTAGTGAGTTTATCCCACCTCTCGATGAAGGTGACCTTATGTATATGCCAACAACATACCCAGGTATATCTATAGGTAAAGCGAGGGAGCTTTTGCAGCAAACCGATAAACTGATTCGCACCGTACCCGAAGTTGAAAATGTTTTTGGTAAAGTCGGTCGTGCGGAAACAGCGACGGATCCGGCACCGCTTACCATGATTGAAACCTTTATTCAGTTAAAGCCGCAATCTGAATGGCGTGAAGGCGTAACGACAGATACCTTAAAACAAGAGTTCGATAATTTGGTGCAATTTCCGGGGTTGACTAATGCTTGGGTTATGCCGATCAAAACTCGTATCGATATGCTTGCTACCGGTATCAAAACTCCGGTGGGTATCAAGGTTGCAGGTGCCGATCTAGACGTTATTCAAGATATCGGACAACAATTGGAGACGGTACTTAAAGATTACCCGGGTACAGCATCCGTATACTCAGAGCGTGTTGCCGGTGGCCGTTATATCAAAGTAGATATCGACCGGGTAAAAGCGGCACGTTATGGTTTAAATATTGCTGATGTACAACAGGTGGTTGCCACCGCGATTGGCGGTATGAATGTGGCGCAGACGGTTGAAGGTTTGGAGCGTTATCCGGTCAACTTACGCTATCCACAGGATTATCGAGACTCACCGGAGCAATTGCAAAAATTACCGGTTATCACGCCAAAAGGTCAGCGTATTTCATTGGCCGATGTGGCAAACGTTTATGTTGAAGATGGCCCGCCTGGGATCAAAAGTGAAAATGCCCGTATCAATGGCTGGACCTTTATCGATATTGATGGTGTCGATATCGGTAGTTATGTCGAAGGAGCCAAAGCAAAAGTTGCCAATGAAATTGAGTTGCCTGCCGGTTACTCAATTAATTGGGCTGGCCAATATGAATACATGCAGCGAGCTCAGGAAAAGTTAAGTTACGTATTGCCACTTACGTTGGCCATCATTATCGTCTTGCTGTACTTAAACTTTCGCAGTTTTGCTGAAGTGGCCATCATCATGGGTACCTTACCGCTGGCAATGATTGGCGGTATTTGGTTGATGTATTTAGAAGGCTTTAATTTCTCGGTGGCTGTAGGGGTTGGTTTTATTGCCCTTGCTGGGGTTGCGGTAGAAATAGGCGTGATCATGCTTGTCTACTTAAACCAAGCCTATAAAGAGGCGGTTGAACGTGCTAAGCAAGAAAATCGTCCGTTCGATCACAGTGCGTTAATAGATGCCATTATGCAGGGGGCTGGCTTGCGTGTACGCCCAGTTATGATGACAGTTGCCACCATTATCATTGGTTTAATGCCTATTTTGTATGGCAGCGGTACCGGTTCTGAAGTGATGAGTCGTATTGCTGCGCCTATGGTTGGTGGTATGGCAAGTGCCGTTATTCTCACACTTTTGGTATTGCCTGCGGTATACCTGTTATGGAAAGCAAGGTCGTTGGACGATGCAAATAAAGCACCATTTAGCCTGTTAAAGTCGAGCCGTAAATACCATAAATGGTTAATGGCTTTTATTGGTATTCAGTTCATGATCTGGTCTATCACCGGTGCCTATATGGTGTTTTTTGACATCGATTACATCCACGGCGATTCTTTGGTAGAAAATCATCAAACCAAGATCCCTTATCAACAGGTGTCTGTTTCCATTGATGACTTACGTAATCAATATGATGAGATAAGCAATTTATCGGTTGCGATGTTAATGGATAAGCCGGTTTATCGATTTCAGGCCGGCGATAACAAGTATTTAGTGGACGCCAGCAATGGTGACGTATTGTCACCATTGGCTGAGCAACACGCAGTAAAGCTTGCCAAACATGAATATACCGGTGATGGCGAGGTATTATCCGCAACTTTAATCGAAGAAAATCCACCTTTTGAACTGAGCGAAAGGCGTTTACCTGCTTGGCGCATAGACTTTGATGACTTTGGTGCACCGGCAATTTATATCTCTGCGGTAAGTGGAGACGTGGTGGCAAAACGTCATGAATGGTGGCGTTTATTTGATTGGATGTTTCGCTTCCATGTCATGGATTATGAAGACAGTGAAATCGATAACAGCTTGCTTTTTTGGGTTGTACTTTTCGGCATCGTAGCGGGCGTTAGTGGTTTGTTATTAACCTTTTATCGCATATTCAAAAGCAATCCTGAACAACTGACTGCAGACCCTACTGGAGGACGTGCTTAATGATTTGGGTACGAAAGATCCACAAATGGGTATCATTAGTCGTTGGTATTCAATTTCTATTGTGGTTACTGTCGGGTTTTTACTTCAATTTGATGAACCATCATAAAGCGGGCGGCCATCAATATCGAGCTCATATGCATCATGAGAGTCAGCTCGATATAAGCAAGGTTGTTGATGTTAAAGAGATTTTATCGCAAGCCAAGCTGGCAACTTCTGCAACTTTGATTGAGCTACTTGGGCAACCTTATTATTTGCTTAACCACGAAAAGGGCTTATACCCGTATTTCCCCAATCGATTCAGCCTTTATCATGCCTACACAGGTGAGCCTACTGAAATTGATAAAGAATTTGCCAGTAAGCTTGCCTTGCAATCTTATAATGGTCCTGGGGAATTGATGTCAGTTTCATACCTTGCTGAAAAACTTGACGATATCCCGAAACAAAAGAATGCCAGTTGGCGAATTGATTTTAACGATGACGTAAATACCAGTGTCTATGTCGAAGCCGAGACAGGACGAATTGTCGGTCACAGCGATGATGACAAACGATTTGCTGACATTTTCTTTATGCTGCATTTCATGGATTACGGTAATCATGGCAACTTCAACAGCGTACAAATGATCCTGTTTGCTTTTGGCACGTTATGGCTATCCACTACCGGCATCATCTGGACCGTCGATTTAGCCTTACGAGGTCAATATAAGCTGAAGTGGTTATCAACAAATCGTAAGGTGAAATTATTTGATAAACATCAGCACAGTCTCGGTGAGGTGGTGCTATCGACACATGGAAATTTATTAAGTGAGCTTGAGCACGAAGGTATTATCTTACCGTCGAGTTGCGGCGGTGGTGGTACCTGTGGCCGTTGCCAAGTCATGATGAGTCCAAATAGTAAAGTGACATCAGCCGATATCGCCCAATTTAATCAAGAGCAGTTGGATGAAGGTTATAGATTGGCTTGCCAACATTTTGCCAATGATGTCGAACATATGACCTTAATGGACGTTACAGACGCGAAAAAAGTAATATTAGAAGTCCTAGAAAATCGCTTTGTCAGTCCAGATATCAAAGAGCTCAGGTTTAAAGTCAAAAACGCAGAATTTAACTATAAGGCTGGTGCCTTTATGCGTTTTTTGATACCCGCAGGGCAGGTTAAATCTTTACCCGTTAACATTCCTGAGCAATATCAATCACATTGGCAACATACGGAATATAACCTGTTTGACTTCGCGGCTTGCTCACGCAGCTATTCTATTGCTAATGTCGCTAATTGTGAAAACGAATTGAGTTTCATCATTAAAATGCAAAAGGCCTCCAGTAACTCACATTTGCCTGGTGTTGGCTCTAATTTTATGGGTAACTTGCAAGTCGGTGAAAGCATAGAAGCGCTGGGTCCTTTTGAAGACTTCTTTGTTAACAATGAACAGGCTAAAATAGTGGTGTTAGTCGGTGCAGGTTCTGGGATGGCGCCATTAAAAGCCATCATTGAGGAGCAACTGGCATTTGATGGCCATAAATCGATCGTATTTATATACGGTGCTCGCAGTGAGCAAGATTTGATTTATCAGGATGAGTTTTATCAATTGGCTAACACAGATGAACGATTCACTTACCTGCCGACGTTATCTCAACCTGGAGCCGATTGGTCGGGAGCTCAAGGGTATGCTCAGCAAATTCTTGAATTGAATTTATCGAGCTTTGGTGAGCTTGATGACTTGGATTTTTATTTATGTGGTCCTAAGGGCATGATGGAAGCTACTATCGATTTGCTTAAACGTCATAATGTTGACGAAGAGCGCATATCATTTGATGATTTTAGTTAATCCTCTCGAAAGTTTTCCTAGCAAAATTAAATAAATCTTGACCTGTGTCTTAGACACAGGTCTACACTCTAGTTCATAAAGTTTATTTTAACCAATACCGGGAACTAGAATGACCGTCACTGAACTTGCTAATTATCTGGCGACAACCGCGGATACCGTTAGATATTACACCCGCCTAAAGTTACTAAACCCCACTAAGTCTGCTAATGGATATAAAGCCTATTCGGGTAGAGATGTTAAACGATTAAAGTTCATTCTCAGTGCCCGTCATTTAGGTTTTACTGTATCTGATATCGAAACCATTCTTGCTGAAGCGGATCATGGAAAAACAGTTTGCTCATTGGCTCGAGAGCTTATTAAGCGTCGACTCGAAGAAACAGAGAAGCAATTTCAAGCGATGTTGCAATTGCGAGAAAGGGTGACATTAGCGCTGGAGAAATGGCAAGACATGGATAACCGTGCACCATCGTCCGACATGGTGTGCCATCTAATTGAAGGCTCAGATAAGTCTACGATTCAACAGCAATAACGAATTAAATTGTGCAGATAGTGATATGAAAACGATACAGTTAATGATTGACGGTGCAGGGTGCGCCAGTTGCGTTGGCAAAATTGAATCAGCATTAAAAGCTACTCCTGGCGTGGTAAGGGCAGAGATGAATTTTGCCGACAGGACGGTATTGGTTAGCGGCAGTGCTCAGACCGGCGAGCTTATAAAAGCGATAGAAGCAATAGGATATAGCGCAAGTGTATTACAGCATCAGGTGGGGACCGAAGCTCTTGAAACAAAAGAGTTAGCGGATAAGGCGTATCAGAGTAAGCTAATGAAGCATACCTGGCTGGCTTTAGGTTTAGGGATCCCGTTAATGGTTTATGGTTTATTTATCGGTGAAATGACTGTAAATACTCAGATTGAACGTGTTTCCTGGCTAACGGTAGGAATGCTGACTCTGGCGGTAATGTACTTTTCAGGCAAGCATTTTTATCTTGGCGCATGGAAAAGTTTTAAAAATCACAGTGCCAATATGGATACACTGATTGCTTTAGGAACCAGTACAGCGTGGATTTACTCCATGGTCGTCGTGCTTGTTCCACAGTTTATACCTATGATGGGGCGACATTTGTATTTCGAAGCCACGGCAATGATTATTGGTTTAATCAATCTTGGGCTAGCTTTGGAAGTTAAAGCTCGTGGAAAAACGTCTCAAGCAATTAAGCGGTTAATCGGGTTGCAAGTAAAAAAGGCTACAGTAGTGCGCAATGATGATGAAATAATCATCAATATTGAAGATGTTTTGCTAAATGATGTGGTTAAAGTTAGGCCCGGAGAAAAGATCCCCGTTGATGGTATCGTGCTTGAAGGAACGACCTTTGTTGATGAATCTATGTTAACAGGAGAGCCTATTCCGGTAGAGAAAAGCTCTGGCGATCAGGTCGTTTCAGGCACCTTAAACAAGTCAGGCCTTATTTACTTCAAAGCGAAAAGTGTCGGCAAAGATACTGCGTTGGCACGTATTATTACCATGGTGAAACATGCGCAAAACTCAAAGCCATCAATTGGCCGTTTGGCAGATGTGATTTCCGCATACTTTGTACCTGGTGTAATGATTATCTCCATATTAACCGTATTGGCATGGTTAAATTTTGGACCTGATCAGGCCGTTGTGTTTGCGGTTATTTGTGCGACTACGGTGTTGATTATCGCTTGCCCTTGTGCGCTTGGTTTGGCGACACCTATGTCGGTTATGGTAGGAGTCGGAAAAGCAGCTGAGTCTGGTGTATTAATCCGAAATGGTGAAGCGTTACAAACAGCTTCTAAAATAGACACCATGGTGTTAGATAAAACAGGCACAATTACCGAGGGTAAGCCAGAAGTGACTGACATCATCGCTCTCAATAATATGCAGCAAGCCGATATATTGCTATTGGCAGCTAGTTTGGAATCTGGCTCGGAACATCCTTTAGGAGAAGCCATTGTTGCCTGTGCTAAACAACAAAACATCAGCTTGCTACCAATTCATTCTTTTCATTCGATAAGTGGTCATGGGGTAGAAGCGACGTGTGACGGTAAACAATTAGTGTTTGGCAACGAGAAACTGATGAATTCCAAAGGGGTCGATATTAGCAATGCTAACAATAAAATTGAGCAATTAGCCGAACAAGCAAAAACCCCCATGTACTTTTCTGTGGATGGCATACTAGCAGCAATCATTGCCGTATCAGATCCAATTAAGGCAGATTCAATTTCTGCAATAGCGCGCCTTAAAGCCAATGGTATTCGCGTTATTATGTTAACCGGTGACAATCAAAAAACAGCCGACGTTGTCGCGAAACAAGCTGGTGTTAGTGAAGTGTTTGCTGAAGTATTACCTGAAGAAAAAGCACATAAAGTTAAAGAATTGCAGTCATTGGGGCATATTGTAGGAATGACTGGCGATGGCATAAACGATGCTCCGGCATTGGCGTTATCTGATGTTGGATTTGCCATTGGAACCGGAACGGATGTAGCGATTGAAAGTGCAGATGTTACGTTAATGAGAGGTTCATTACATGGGCTGGCTGACGCTATAGCAATAAGTAAAGCGACATTAAAGAATATAAAACAAAATCTTGTCGGTGCGTTCATGTATAACGTAGCAGGCATACCGATAGCCGCAGGTCTACTGTATCCAGTATTTGGTGTTCTCTTGAGCCCGGTCATAGCTGGGGCGGCGATGGCTTTTTCATCAGTTACTGTCGTTTCAAATGCCAATAGACTGCGCTTTTTTAAAGCGCAGCAGCATTAAGGAGGGCAGATGTTGTTAATTAATTTATTGGGTGTAACTCTTATCGGCTTTATCATTTGGTGGTTCTGGCTTTATAAGCCGGATTCTAAAGTAATGAGTGATGAAAATATTATTGTTGAAGTCAAAGATGGAGTATATACGCCGTCGTCAATTCGAATTCCAGCAGGTAAAAATATAGCCTTACGTTTCTTGAGAAAAGATCCATCGCCATGTTCTGAAATATTACAAATTCCATCGCTAGGTATCAGCAAGACCCTACCTCTGGATGAAATAACCAAAGTACAATTAAAGTCGGTTCAGGCTGGTGAACATGAATTTCATTGTCAAATGCAGATGTATCGTGGGGTCATAGTCGCTAAATAGATAATTAACCATTGAGTTAATAGAAAATATCTCGTAATAACAAAGACTTTATCTCATAATTAATTCGAAGTTTGCAGGCTAGCTGCAAAGCCTTTTCCTTAAAAGAGTTTTTCGATGTTCAAACTATTTGAATCTTGGGTAGCAGCTCTACCTGATAACAAAGTTAGTCAACCTCCGGGTAAACTTTGGAAGTTTTGTCGCCATTACACCAAAGGTTTTGAAATGCCTTTGGTGTTTATGTCTATTTTAACCGCAGCTCTGGCCATTCTTGAGGTGTCATTGTTTGGTGTGATGGGACAATTAGTCGATATGCTCTCTAGCAACAGTCCTGACACGCTGTGGCAAAACGAAGGTGGTAGGTTATTAACCTATGGCCTGATTGTTGTCGTGGTCATCCCAGTTTTGGTGTTGTTACACGCGTTGATAATCTATCAAGGTCTGCTTGGTAACTATCCGATGTCAATTCGCTGGTCAGCGCATCGTTATATGCTCAGACAAAGTGTGTCGTTTTATCAAGACGATTTTGCCGGACGAGTGGCCACCAAGGTGATGCAAACCGCACTCGCGGTGCGCGAAACCGTCACAAAATTATTGGATGTGTTGGTGTATATCACCATATACGTGGTCACTATGGCGGTGATGATGGCGGATGCTGATTTACGGCTACTGTGGCCAATGCTGATATGGATGGTGGCTTATGCGATATTGCAAGTGTATTTCCTACCCCGCTTAAAGCGAGTATCGACCGAACAGGCTGATGCGCGCTCGTTAATGACGGGGCGCATAGTTGACAGTTACACCAATATTCAAACCGTGAAGTTGTTCGCCCATACCGACCAAGAAGCAGCCTACGCTAAACAGAGTATGGAAGGTTTTCTTGATACCGTTTATCGACAAATGCGCATGGTAACTGGCATTAATTTTTCTGTGCAGTTAATCAATTACTTATTGATTTTCAGCGTTGCCGCGATAGCCATTTACTTATGGACTATTGAAGCGATAAGCGTTGGCGCGATAGCCGTTGCCATCGCGTTGGTATTGCGCTTAAGTAGCATGTCACAATGGATCATGTGGGAAGTCAGCGGTTTGTTTGAAAACATCGGCACAGTCGCTGATGGCATGAATACCTTGTCTAAACCAACGGCTGTGCAAGATACGGCGGACGCTAGCGATTTACACGTGAGCCAAGGGGCGATTTCATTTACCAATGTCAGTTTTCACTATGGTGAAAATGTCGGTGTTATCGATGGCCTTGATTTGCAAATAAAACCGGGGGAAAAAGTTGGTTTAGTAGGGCGTTCTGGCGCTGGCAAGTCAACCATGGTCAACTTATTGATGCGATTTTACGATCTGGAACAAGGTCGAATTAGTATTGATGAACAAGATATCAGTCAAGTAAAACAAGATTCATTACGTGCCCATATTGGTATGGTGACTCAAGATACTTCGTTATTGCATCGTTCTATTCGTGAAAACATTCTTTATGGCAAACCGGATGCCAGCGATGAAGAACTCATGGCCGCAATTGAGCAGGCGGAAGCAAGCGAATTTATTGCGACCCTGACTGACCCGCATGGCAATAAGGGCTTAGATGCGCAGGTTGGTGAACGCGGGGTTAAGCTGTCTGGTGGTCAGCGTCAACGTATTGCCATCGCTCGCGTGTTATTGAAAAATGCGCCAATATTATTATTGGATGAAGCAACATCGGCGCTTGATTCTGAAGTCGAAGCAGCGATTCAGGCAAGCTTATATCAATTAATGGAAGGTAAGACGGTGATTGCTATTGCTCATCGCCTGTCAACCATTGCCGCCATGGATCGTTTGATTGTACTGGATCAGGGTAAAATTGTTGAGCAAGGTAATCATCAACAATTAGTCGAGAAAAAGGGCATATATGCGCAATTATGGGCGCACCAGACCGGTGGTTTCCTCGGGGTAGAGTAATTGTTATCTGGTGTTAGTAGGCTGATTGTTTTGCTGATAATAACTGGCCACTTGCTCTATAAGTGTGTTATCGACAATCGGAAAGTCTTTGCGTAAATGATATTGCTCGAAAGTGGTGGAGAATAAGTCCGTCTTGCTGACCTTATCTAGCTGCCGAGCCAATGCTTCACCGGTTTGATAGGTTTGCAAACAGCACTGATAGTAATCGCGAACCACCTTCGCTAACGAGCTTCCTTGTTGTTGCAATTGATTGTCTATGGTCAGGTAGTAGGCCACACCTGACCAGTGTACTCGGCGGAACGCCCGTTTTTGCCACATATCATCACTGACTTCTGCCAATGTTCCTGGTGCGCGCTGCCAATTACTTTTACCACGCTTAAATCCGTCTTTTATCTTGTAGATAAAAGTGTCTTTATCATAAACATTGGCCTGCAACATAATGACGTTTTGCATATAAGACGCAAAGCCTTCGCTCATCCAAAATGACGGATAGTCCATGTAAGGGAGAAACAGGTGCGCCATCTCATGATACACGGTCCAGTCATTTTGCATTTGCGTCAAACTGGCACGGCCGCCGACAACAAAATTCAAGGTGTCATATTCTTGCTTACCACGAAAGGCCCGTTTTACTTCACCCCAAGGCACGGGCTCCGTACCCCAAGTGTTTACTTTCACGGTGATTGGTAATTCCGGTTGCTTAATCTCAGTTAGCGTTGATTCCGTCGCTGTCTTTGCAAACGTAAGCCACTGTTCGACTTTGGCATTTTGATTACTATTGCTGCTGTTACTTTTTATGGTGAGGGTGGCCGCCAGCGTCGAGCACGACAGCAGACATAGAAACGACAAAGCGCTGAATTGTGCTTTTAATGTGTGACACGAACCCTTGAACATAACTATTTACTCGGCAATCTGGTATACGACGATAATGTATCAACGCATAGGGAGCGTCTGTAGATCATAGTCGAGCATTTGCTAACTCAACAAGGTCGACATATGGATATCGCTCAGGCAATATGAGAACAATTACTGATTAAGTTAAACAAAAGTACAAAAATAATAAAGTGGGACCAGGCCATGCAAACCCTCGCCGTTAAACATATTCCTTTACTTGTTAAGCCCTTGCTTTTGCTAGGTTGTTCATTCGTTTCTTGGACGCTGAGCGCGCAACAACAATGCCAAACCCACCAACAAACCGATGCCAGTTTGTCGCAACTTGTTGCGCAACACGCTGACAAAATGGCAACAAAAACCGGTGTTTACGTATTGGAAAAGGGCAGTGAAGCCATGCTATCTCGTGCCTGGTTGACCTCTAAGGCTGAAAAAAGCATTGATATTCAATATTTTATTTTCACTGCCGACAATATAGGCCTGATTGCGTCTGATTATTTGGTGCAAGCAGCAGACCGCGGCGTTAAAGTCCGTTTATTGGTCGACGATATTATGATTGATGCCAGTGACGATGAGCTGCTAAAGATTGATTCGCACCCAAATATTGAGATCCGAATCTACAACCCGCTTGCCAATGTCGGTAAAAATTTAGCGCAAAAAGTTTATCACCTTGCTACCGATTTTCATGATTTTAATCAACGTATGCACAATAAAGCCTTTATCGTTGATTCGAAAATGGTGATAACCGGTGGTCGCAATGTTGCCGATGAATATTTTGGTTATGACCAAGAATACAATTTTCGCGACCGTGATGTATTTTTACTGGGCGGCGTCAGTAAGCAGATACAGTCCTCGTTTGATCAATATTGGCAACACGCGCTTAGCGTTCCTGTGGCTAAATTACTGGAAAAAAGTAAAAATTTTAACCAATTAAGCTTTAGTCAATTGCATCAATATGCCTGTGATCCTGAAAACTTTTTGCCCATTATTCGTGAACGGATTGGTAAAGTGCCTGAGGTGTTCGAGCAAGTGCAACATCAAGAAAAATTACATTGGCTCAACGGCGTGCAGTATATCGCCGATATACCGGGTAAAAACGATGCCAACACCTTTCTCGGTGGTTCAGGTAAATCAACGCAAAGCCTTATCGATTTGGTTAATAATGCCAAATCATCGATTTTGATCCAGACGCCGTATTTGATCACCTCAGACAAAGGTAAAAAATTAATGCAAGCGGCGGTTAACCGAGGTGTTGAGGTGAAAATACTCACCAACAGTTTGGCATCGACGGATAATCTAGAGGCGTTTAGCGGTTATAAACGGGATAGAAAAAAGCTATTGGCAACCGGAGTTGAGATCTATGAATTTAAACCGGATGCGCAAATACGCCAGAATGTCATGGCACTTGATTTAAAAGCTAATTCGCAAGCGGCGCCAATATTTGGTCTGCACGCGAAAACCATGGTCATTGACGATAACATTACCGTCATAGGTACTTTTAATATGGATCCTCGCAGTGCCAATCTAAATACAGAAAGTGTTACTGTGATCCCATCGAAACAAATCACCGCAGATGTCAGACAAGAAATCTTAACGGAAATGGCACCAGAGAATGCATGGCGTACTGATGAGGATTTTAATCCTGATAGTGAGGCAGGTATACTTAAGCGATTACGACTCACCTGGCGACGGGTGATCCCAAAAAGTATTCTATAAAAAGGTATACATGCGATGAGTTCAGAACAAGCATACGATATTGGTACAACTGGTGAAAAATGGGGCGAGGCGGAAGTCGCGCAATGGTTAGCAAGGCAACAAATTAAACGCAGCTATCAAGAGCAGGTAGTAGAAAAAATTAATGCATTAGCCGACACCTATTTGGTTGAACAATATGGCGAGCTTATCTACCCAGCCAACGATTACCCTCTCTATGCCATTAAAATCAGTGCCCTTGGCGAAAATAAGCCATGGGTTTTGGTTACCGGCGGTGTGCATGGTTATGAAACCTCTGGCGTACAAGGCGCCATTCGTTTTGTTGAGAGCAAGGCCGAGCAATATCGCCAACATTTTAACTTATTGGTGTTGCCATGCATCAGTCCATGGGGTTATGAAACGATAAACCGTTGGAATGTTGACGCCATAGATCCAAACCGTTCTTTTTATGCCAATTCACCAGCACCAGAGTCAGCACTGGTGATGAAATATGTACATGGCTTTGCCGAAGATGAGGCCCATGAATTTATCATGCACATTGATTTGCATGAAACGACGGACACCGATAATAGCGAGTTTCGACCAGCCTTAGCGGCGCGTGATGCGATAGTGCAAAAGACCTGGAATATTCCTGACGGATTTTACTTAGTCGGTGATACCACCAAACCTGAAGCGGACTTTCAAAAAGCCATCGTTGATAATGTTGCCAAGGTTACTCATATTGCACCGGCGGACGGCGAAAATAAATTAATTGGTGTCGATCTTGAGCAATTTGGTGTCATCAATTATGCCGCTCGAGAACTTGGGCTGTGTATGGGGCTTACCGATGCCCAATTTGTCACCACCACAGAAGTCTACCCAGACAGTCCATTGGTAGATGACGAGAATTGTATCCTTGCTCAAGTTGCCGCTGTAACTGGTGGCTTGGATTATATTCTCAATCAATAAACTGATTTTACATTTTTACATACAGTAATAAAAAAGGCCGATGTGACTGTCACATCGGCCTTTTCAGTTGACTGCGCTTAAGGGAGAATAAGCGCAGCCGTTTTGCACAAAGCGTTATGCTTTACGGCGCATTGCTAACGGAAGCAATAATAGTAAGAAGTAAAGCGCACCACCTGATGAGCCATCATCGTCTGATTTCTCTTGTAGGTTGTTTTGCTCAGCTTCGATCTCGACTTCAACTTCTAATACAGTTGTTTCGATACCATCACTGATGGTTAGCGTAAAGGTATGAGTCCCAGCACTCAAACCTGTTACTTCAGTCACTACCCATTCAGGGTTGTTAATCTCACCCGGACCTTCCCATAGGTAGGTTAGGTTGTCACCGTCAACGTCAGTTGAGTCTGAGGCATCAAGGTAAACTGTGGTGTTATCTTCAACTTCTGTAACGACTTCTGCTTTAGGCGCTGTATTCTTACCGTTTACAGTAAGCATAAAGCTTGCGCTGGCATCATCATTTGGATTTTCAACATCAGCAACGGTTACTGTTACTTCTGTTTCACCAATGAAGTTTTGCAGTGGCGTGATGGTAATAATTGAACCTGATTCGTGTGATTCAATTGAGTACTCGATACCTTCACCTGAAGCACTGATTTCGTTCACTGAGTTTTCTTCGTCTGCGTAGTAAACAGGGAAGCTTACAGCGACTTTACGATCAGTTTCCATGTCGTCTAGTGCACCAATCGTTAGGTTACCAGCTACTTCAAGCGTATGAGTCAATTCAATATCTTGCATGCCTTCAACACTTGATACGGCGTCAAATACCAACACGCTACCAGCGGCTGATGCAGCAACGTCAAACCAAGCTGTCACTTCAAACTGTGACGACTCAGGCCCAACATAGTCATAACAAACAACCAGGTCGTCAGAGACATTTTCTGAAAGGTTGTTAAAACTGTATTCAGCACCTAGGTACGCAGACAGTGGACCACGGTTATAAATTGGACCTTTAAAGCCTTGTAGACCAATTGAACCACGGTCGTCATAGCTACCAAAATCGATGTTGTCGTAAGCCATGTACATTTCGTATTGACCTTTGCCGAAGCGTGTATCCTTGTGGATAATCATCTCAAAGTCAAAGCTGTTGTCGGCTTTGGTCCAGCTGTAGCTGCGAGTCATACGATCGTATACAGGGTCGGTATAATCTGAGGCATTATCCCACTCGATGATGCTCCAGGTACCGGTACTTGCAATACTTACACCGGAATTAGCAGACAACTCGGTTGCGAAGAAGTCGTTGTTCCAGTTGCCGTCACTGTCTGGACCCCAACCACGCCATAGCACGCCAATACCTTCATAAGGGAATGAATCGTATGGGAATGGACGGAAGTCTGCCCAAAAGTTTGGTTGGCCCCACAAATCAACGAAACCATTTGAACGGATGCCCATAACTTTGTTATCTGCATTTAACTGGTCAAGGTTATTGAACAGATGGTAAGTATCTGTGCCGCCATTGAATACCAGTTCTGTTGGCAAAATGGTACCTGAGCGATAATCTGGTTGTTTGCGCTCGTCGAAACCACCGAATAGCGGTGGGATACCAAATTCAGACAAGTCGACATAACCGCCTGGAGTAGAATTACCAAAATTTGGTGTACGACACATAGCGTCAGTCAAATTTGTGGTCATCGCATAACCGGGCGTCATCATGCTGGTATCAGCTTGAATACCAGAGATGGTTAGCATATCACCGTCAATGCTTATGTCAGAAACACTGTCATTTGACGCTAGAACATCCTCAACCTTAATGCGTAATCCTTCTGGGATTTTGGCAGTAATGCTAAATGGACGATCAGCACCTGAGGCGTTCGGTAATACTGCAAAGGTATAAGGAACGGTTTGACCTGCTAAGGCTTTGTCTTGAGGAACGTCTAAAGTTACGTCATTCTTGCCACGAATTAGCTTGAATGGAATATTGCCCAAGTTACCAGCATTCACTTGTGATGTACCAATATCAAGCGTGGTGTAGTAGATATCACCTTCTTCCATTGGCATATCCCAGTTAACCGTTAGGTTAACCGTTTGCTCACCATCACTTGTAGGTGTTTCCATGCTCATGTTATCAGCAACATCACCCGTAACTACCGCAGTAGATACGTCGAATGTTTCTTCAACTTCATTAAAGGTACCGTTCTTTTTGCTGTTATAAAAAACAGCCCAGTATTGGCCTGGTTCAGGGTTGTTGATGTTACAGAAGTTGTTGTACATGATGTGGTTTGACACACATAACAATTCTTCAAACAAATCGGCTTCACCATTACCGTTGTAGTCTTTACCTACGTAAACCAACACATTACCTTTATCAAAGGTACCATTTGCAGGCGACTCAATTGTACCTAATGATTCAACAATCAATCGCTTGGCATTTTCAGGTACATCGATATAGGTAGTAAAGGTTGCTTCATCAAGGCGCTCAGCCATGTCGATAGACATATCTGCACTTGAACTCCACGGGAAGTAACCGTCGTTGTCCTTCGGTAGAACG
This sequence comes from Thalassotalea sp. Y01, assembly GCF_012932945.1. NCBI lineage: Bacteria > Pseudomonadati > Pseudomonadota > Gammaproteobacteria > Alteromonadales > Colwelliaceae > Thalassotalea > Thalassotalea sp. Y01. The sequence continues at coordinate 321,740 of NZ_JABBXG010000001.1, read as the reverse complement.
ATGCGTTGCTTATCGGCTTTTACTGGTTGGTAAACGCGAGAGTACGGCGTTTCAGCGTATGGCAAAGTTACGTCGTTGACCTGGTAAGTACCTTGATCTCGATGAGCCATTGCAGATAAGCGTGATGGTAATTCACCACGGTCATATTTGAATACTACCGGCCAGTGAGCTTCAGGAATATCGGCATTATCTGGGGTGAAGATTAGTTTTGAGTGTAATTCAACTTCAGAATTACTGAACCAATCTTGGGTATCCATAATTGACGCTTTGACAACGATGGTTTGGGTTTCACCAGCTTTTAGTGTGAACTCACGTGGCGTTACATCAATATTGACACCGTTTTGAGCACTTTGATTTTTCATATCAAAGTTCCAGTTCAATACGTCATCGTTGCTAACTGTCCAGCTACCGTCGCGAGTTGCTTTTACGGTACGGATCCACTGACACTCAGGGGCACAGCTAAAGTCTACCAAGTTAGGCATATTCAGCTTGTGAGGAGTACCACCGTTGAATGGGTTTGCCGCCATAAAGTTTTCAGCGGTTTCGTCCATAACCAAGCCCGCCTTTACAGCGTTAGCAACGTTAATACGACCAGCACCTGCACGGTATATTTGTGCATGTCCTACTAGATCAGAAGAGTTGTTAAGACGGTGATATTGCACCACGTCATCGGCTGTCATCGACAATGCTGATTGAATTTCAGAGGCTGACCAATCAGGTTGTGCTTGACGCAACAACGCCATCGCACCGGCAACATGCGGTGATGCCATTGAGGTACCACTGATAGCAGCAAAGTCTTGACCAAACGGAGTCGCTGTAAACGGTTGCTCATCTGAGTATGCCGCCATAATATTAACACCCGGTGCGGACATAGTCGGCGCTAAGGTTTCAATGTTTTGGAATGACGGGCCACGTGATGAGAAGGTTGCTAAGAAATCCGCATTAGCAGGGTCGACACGACGCTCAATAACGGTTTCTTTGATGGTGATCATATGACCTTTTTCAGAATAAGAATCAATCCAATCTTCTAAACCATCAGTGTTTTCAGGGTTGTTGTAACTGTAGTACTTACCGTTCCATTGCTCGTATGTAAAATGAACGCTAGGCAGGTCATACTTGGTTGGTACAGTGCCTTGGCTTTGGTTACGGTTAAACATGATGAAGCCATCGGCGCCACCAGCTTGAACGTTAGCTACTTTTGCAGTACGTGCATTGGCGTTTGGATCGGCAGGATCGTGACGCTGACAAACAACGATAACATTGGTTGTACCTTCGGCAGCACCAGAGATCGCGGTACCATCTTTAAAGTTATCAAAAGTACCGACTGGGTATTCGTCAACACAATATCCGTTGTAGTCTTTTGTACCGTTGATGTCGGCGTAATCTTTAGCCCAAACAACAACACCAGTAAGCTCAGTATCGTTAATTGCACCACCAACTAAACCAGTTTCTGACCAGCTCGGTAGCTCTGAACCAAGTGATTCATCGATAAAACCGGCGTAATCAATAGCGGTATCAACGGCGATTTCACGACCGTGCGTGGTTGCAGCAACTTGTGCTAACCAAGGTGAAGAGTTATCTAGAACGCCAAAACATTCAGCGCCACAAGCTTGGCCTGAGTTACCGGCAGCAGCGGCAACACTGATGCCTGCTTCACGGGCAGAAAGGAATGCAAGTTGCACTGGGTCAGCCCATACATTTGAGTCAGCACCACCGATTGAGAAGTTGATAACATCAACACCATCAGCAATAGCATCTTCAATACCAGCAACTAGCGCTTCACCAGGACAACCGCGGTAGCCTTGATCATTAGTCGGGTTACAAACCTGATAGGCAATGATGTTAGCGTGAGGTGCAACGCCAGAAACAACAGGGAATAGGTCTTCTTTTAATACGATACCATCGGCGTTTTCACCGGCTTCTGGAAGCAGCATATCTACGTCATACAACACGTTACCTGCAGCGGTTGCTGCAACGTGTGAACCGTGACCTTGATAGTCTTCAGCAATAGCCGGCCAGCCTGGGCGCATTGCTTCAAAGTTATCTGTGATCGAACTGTAGCTGCGCATACCGATTAATTTGTCATTACAGTTAACCAGCTCAGATACTTCAGGATCAGCACAGTTACCTACGTATACGCCTTCACCCCAAGGGTTGGTGTGGTCATAGCCGTCATCGCCGATATCGGCAAATGAAGGGTGATCAGAGTTGATACCGGTATCAATGATTGCCACGACTTGGCCTTCACCTTTGTAGCTCATGCCATCAAGTGGTGCTGTACCGTCCCACACTTTACCTGAACCTATATGCTCAGGGCCTGTATCTGACAGTAAATCATAGTTTTTCGAGCGCATTACCGAGGCAACATTTGATAGGTCAGCAATGCGACGTGCTTGCATTGGTGTCATGGTTACAGAGAAACCATTCATCGCTTTGGTAAACTGTTGTCTGACCTCAACTTTACCGGCAACACTTTCAATGCTACTTAGTACATGTTGTTGATAGGCAAGTAACTGATTTTCATAATCTGCAACTGCTTGTACACTGGCTTTACCGTGTTGGTAAAGTTTTTGTGTACCATTGGCAACTAAAGCTGAGTGCAAGCTAGAGTTGCTGTCTTTTGCTTGTGCAGACACGGCATTGGCATGCAAACGTACAAAATACACCTGCTCACCAGTTATTAACTCTTCTTCAACGAATTTAGTGCCTTGTAAGTTAACCTGAACATTCAGGCCATCATTTTGCATCATTGATGCTGGATTATTTACAAGCTGTTTTTGGAACTGCTGGATTTGCTCAGTGGTAACGTTTGGCGCGGTTAACTTACCGACCTCCTGTCCACCAAGATCAGCAGCTTGCGCGACACCAACACTATACAGTGCAGTGGCAACAGCGCTAAAAAGCATACTTCTTTTCATTAGAACTTCCATAATTGTTATATTTTTATTGTGCAATATTGACGTTTGCCGCCAATATGGAAGCTCGAATATAACGCTCAAAAATACTAGGATGCTCGATATTTGTTGTAGCGTTTTGTACAAAAAGGCAACGCTAATTGCTCGCTTTTAGTTCGCTAAACTATTGATGGCCAAGGTTCTTTATGGTGATCGCGGACAACTGTACAAAAGCAATTCCAACTGGGCAGACGAGTTGTAAACGTGTTTGAACGTCTTGTTATTAATAGGAAAATGTGGTGAATTGTTGTTAAAGTGACGAATTGTAGCTTTTTGTACGTTGGTGTTTATTTTTGTTAAAACTTGTTATTATCGGCTCAATTCAGTCTGTTTTATTTATTATTTTGCGTAGTTGATGTTGTATACGTTGTTTAGATTATGTTTTGTCCTTATGTTGCTCTGCTTGCCAACGACGGTAAGTGCTGTTGAGCAAGTTGAGACCGATAAGTGGACCTTCTCCATTTTTGCCGGTCAAGGTCAAATTGAAAACCCCGTTGTAAATCTTAAAGATATTGATACCAATGTCTTTCCTTCGATCAGCTATTATGGCGAACGTTTCTTTTGGGAAGGGACGACACTTGGCTACAGTTTACTGGAATCTGACGATGTTATCGTCGACTTAGTCGGCCTTCTTAACGAAGATGGCTTATTTCATCATTTTGAAGAACAAGAAGACCTGACGGTTATCGATGCACTTGGTTTTAATCCAAGTCGATTTCCTATTGATGGTGGCGAAGTTTTCAAACCGGTCGAACGCGACATTTCCTACTTAGGCGGCATAAGTGTCAGTGTGTTCAATGACTATTTTGAAACACGACTCGGTTACTTTCATGATCTCACCGCTGTCCACCATGGTTATGAAATTCACTTTAGCCTTGGCCGCGGCATCGAAACCAAATGGTTTAATATCTACTTCGAGGCGGGCAAGGTCATTAAAAGTGACGATTTGGTGCGCTACTACTATCAATTTCAAGATAAAGAGTTGGCATTTCTTGGTGGTATAAAAGATTTCTATACAGGCGGCCAAAGTCATAACCATTATTACAAAGTTGAGCTTGATGTACCGCTCACTGACTATTTGTCGCTAACGGGCTTTTTCAAGCATACCCATTTAGGGAATAACATCAGCAAAAGCTTGTTAGTTGAAGACAACAATTACCAAACGAGCTTCATTGGCGTGAGGTATAGCTTCTGATGAGTCTTGGGCTGTCAATCACAACAACGTATCGCACCACATTGCTGTTCTCAGCGGTGTTGGTATCTCATGTTGCGAAAGCTAAGTCGCCGGAGTTTATTCAAGCTGAACTGACTTTGACACCGTCGGTATGTGTTATGGCCGCAGAGCAAGGGAATTGCCAAAAACAAATCACCATGTCGTTAATTGGTCAGTTACCTGAGCGCTTTTGTGTCTTCGTCGAACACCAACCGCAAACCCGCCAATGCTATGTCAAACATCAAGCAAAGCAATTTAATTTCCCAATGGTAACGGAAAAAACGGCTACCATATTGGTAGAAGATACAACGCGCAGTCTTATTATTGCTAGGGCGCTGTTTAAAGTCGCAACCTATGTAGGCAAACGTAAGAAGCGACGTTATGGCTGGAGTATTTTTTAATGCAAACCTCAGTTTCAAGGTATGACAATGACTCAGTTATGTAAATTACTGTTGATTGAAGATGATCTGCCTTTAGCCAGCTTAATTTGCCAATATTTGCGAGCTAATCAGTGTGATGTGACCCATGTTAGCAGTGGCGAAGAGGTCGATATGCTGTTCAATATACAGCAATTCGACATCATTATTTGCGATGTTATGCTGCCAGATATCAGTGGTTTTGATTTATTTAATAATTTACGGGATCGCGTCGAATGTCCGGTGATTTTCTTTACCGCATTGGATGAAGATAAGGACCAGATTTATGGTCTAGAATTAGGCGCCGTTGATTATGTTGTCAAGCCAGTTGACCCCGCTATTTTGCTGGCCCGCATAAAAGCTCAGTTACGACGCAGTAAACCGCAACTCAGCACTCAGCTTCGCTTAGGGGAACTTGTGCTCGATGACAAACAAAAGACCTTATATTATGACGGTGATGTCGTGTCGCTAACTATTCAAGAATTCGATGTGCTCTATCTGATGGCAAAACACCACCAACAAGTGCTGCCTCGAGATGAATTGTTCCATAAAATTATTGGCCGTGAATACGACGGTCTTGACCGCGCCATTGATTTGATTATTTCCCGTATGCGTAAAAAGTTAATGGCTCTAGGTGTCGATTCAATTTCGATTCGGGCGATTCGTGGTAAAGGTTATATGCTGAGTTACGGAGGCTAACGTGCTGTCTCAGTTTACCCGCTTATACGCGTTAATCGTGTTGTTTGCTTGCTTGATTATCTATTTATTTAATCAGCTTTATCATAATGTTGTCGATAGTGGCACGAACTATCAAATTGATATCGAACAAGTTTTTCAAGAGTCAAAAAACACTGAGGTGGATATCATCTCAACAAGTAGCATTGCCTTACCGAATAATTTGCAACAAGAGCTCAGCTCTGGACGCGTTATTCAACTGGTCGATGATCAACAGCAGCATTATTTTTATCAAAAAAATTCGCAAGGCCAGTTATTGCGCTATGGGCCAATAGATAAGCAGTTTATTGCACAAGATGAAGATGGTTTTTACCTGATCATTATGTTCTATTCGGCACTGGCGATATTGGTGTTAAGTTTTATTTGGCCATTGTTTCGCGATTTAAGTCGGTTGCAGAAAAGTGCCTTACAATTTGGTCAGCACATCGACAGCCTTAATACGGGTATTAAGGCCAATTCAAATATATATCCGCTCGCCAAAACCTTTGAAAAAATGTCTCATCAAATCAGTGCCAGTGTCAAAATGCACCAAGATTTGTCTCGAACCATTGCCCATGAAATTCGTACGCCACTGGCAAGATTGAAGTTTTTGAGCGAGATTGTTGCCAAAGATATCGCCAGTGAACATCGCCAACGCTTGGTCAAAGATGTGCAGGAAATAGAGCAATTGATGGCTGAGTATCTGTCGTTTGAACGACTTGAACATGATCAGGTCATGGCGGATAAACAGTTACATAACGTCGATGATTTTTTTGCTGAGATTGCCGACAAGTTTAGTTATCAAAAGCATGGTATTGATATCGTATTTCGCTCTACTGCAGCGCAGGTCTATTTTGATCAACCGGCAATGGCGCGGGCGTTGCAAAATTTGATTAACAATGCCATTCGCTATGCTCAACATACCATCTCGGTGCAATTGCATATTGAGGATGGATTATGTCATTTAACGGTAGCAGATGATGGGCCAGGTGTTGGTAAAGAAGCCTATAAGCTTATTCAACCGTTTATTCGTAAACAACAAGCCGGTGGCGAGAAAACCGGTTTTGGTCTTGGCTTGTACATTGTCCGCAAGATCATGATTTGGCACCAAGGCCATGTTGAATTAACCAATTGTGAGCAGTTACAAGGGGCTAAAATCAGTTTGGTTTGGCCTAATAAAGCCTAGACGACATTGATTTTTTTCGTCGGCTAGGCTCTTATTTCAACCCGTCACTGACTAGAAACGAGCATTGATAATAGGGAATACCTTAAGGTTTTTATCGACAAAGGTACCTGACTCATCGTAGTTAATTAGACCAATCTGCACACCTTTATTGATGCGAGTCGTGGCATTAATCAAACCAAACTGTAAGCCGTTTAAGGTTCCTGCGTAATTAACTAAACCTAACTGGGCACCGGTTATGTTGTTTTTAGTATAATTTACCACGCCCAATACACCGCCGGTGGCGTTATTGTCGTGCCAGTTGGCGATAGACAAAGCAACACCTGTAAAGTCATTGCGAACACGCTGTGCACCATAAAGGCCAATATGTAAGCCGCTAAAGTTATTGCTTTCAGCTAGGCCAAATAAGGCGATTTCGAAGCCTTTAACGTTATCTGTCTTACCCCATAGTGTCGCCAGACGAGCGCCTTTAACATCCCCTTCAGGCAGGTTGGTATCTGGGAGCGAAAGTTGCGCGATGTTTTCGGCAAATACAGAGGTACTTAGCGCCAACAGTGATGCGGCGAGTAATGGTTTTTTCATGATCTTCCTTTATTGTTTTATGAGACTGCTATTGCGAGGCAAAAGGTTTTTTAACAGGCGTATAGTATGTTGTCGCTGCGCTAAATACTGTTATCAAAACGTAATAAGTGTTAACAAACTGTAATTGATGATGTATGTCGATGCTCGCTAATGGTGGGTAACGCTAGCCAATGTTTGGCAATGCAGTTATTGCTGGGTAATGTCTTTTTATGCTCATTGATATACCGCAGCGGTTGTACATCGTGGTCACTTTACCAGTCGATATGTGGTTCATGATTGAATACGTTGTAGCTTGCTTGGTGCAGGCATACTAGGTTGCGATTTGACAGCAAAATACTATGGTAGTAGACAACAGACGTTATAAAACACATATGGTTTGATTTGTCATGATCACCCGCTCTGATAATTTACATATATTACTCACTGTCGTTGACGCGGGAGGTTTTTCTGCTGCTGCGAAAGTACTGGATATGCAAGTTGCCAAAGTGTCGCGCTCCGTTGCCAAGATTGAAACGCAATTAAATACCACCTTGTTAAATCGCAGCACTCGTCGTGTTGAACTGACTGAAGAAGGTCGACTTTTTGTTGAACGTGTCAGGCAGGGGTTATATACACTACAAGAAGCGGAAGAGGAGTTGCTCTATAAGGGAGAGTTGCCATCTGGCGTATTACGAGTCGATGCGGCTAGCCCTTTCGTGTTTCACCAATTGGTGCCCTTAGTGCAGGAGTTTCAACAGCATTATCCAGCGATAAAATTGCAGTTAACCTCTAATGAGGGCTACGTTGATTTACTTGAAAAGCGCATCGATTTAGCGATTCGCATTGGTAAATTACAAGAGTCAAGCTTATATGCTCGTCCTCTAGGGAAAAGCCCATTGCATCTTGTCGCGAGTCCAGAGTATCTTGCTAAACGTGGTGTACCCGCTCATGTCGTAGATTTAAACGGTCATGATCTGCTTGGTTTTAACGATAACCGCGTGTTAAATCAATGGCCACTAAAAGGTCTTAAAGAAATCGAGCCTAGCATTACTGCCAGTAGTGGCGAAACGCTGCGATTGTTAGCTCTTGCGGGCAATGGCATCGCTTGCATGTCAGCATTTATGATCCGTGACGACGTCGCTGATGGTCGACTGATGTCCGTTCTATCCAAGCATAGAATCGCCGGTACGGAGCGTGAGCAGGTTAACGCGGTGTTCTATAAAGCCACGTCATTATCAAAACGCATTGCCGTCTTTATAGAGTTTATTCAGCCTCGTTTGCAGTTAGGTCTTTAATTGCAATAATGGTTTTTACGGATTCACCTTTAGCTTACACGCCTATATTACCCGTAGTATTCATATCTCCAAATTGTGCGGTTAATCTTTAGTCCGCGCCTAGCCGATGATATGATTTCACCGTCGTTTTTACTTTTCCTTTCACTTTATTTTGCCATTGCAACGGGTAATTAATGTCACAATCAACGCTATCTAGATACTTAAATCAAGCAGGCTTAACTGAGCATGAGCATATCCAGTCACTATGGAGTGGTTATGGTGAGATAGCCCGGTACAGCAATCCGCGCAACAATACCTCAATGGTTATTAAAAAAGTCGAGTTACCACAACAGGTTTTTCACCCAAGAGGCTGGAACACCCAAACCTCGCACCTAAGAAAGCTAAAATCGTATCAAGTGGAACGTGCTTTTTATCAATATATAGCGCCGTTGCTTGATCAACATTGTCGAGTTGCCCGCATGCACGAGTGTATTGGTGAGTTACCGAGTATGGCGCTGCTATTAGAGGACTTGGACGCATCTGGCTATGTCGTGCGACGTATGGATGACAACATCGATGCAATAACGCTCTGCTTGCGCTGGCTAGCGTTTTTCCATGCGAAAGGTCTTGCCTTAATTGAGCGCCAATCCATTTTCAGCAACCAGTTATGGCCTATCGGTTGTTATTGGCATTTGGCGACTCGCCAAGACGAGTTACAGGCCATGGAATCCGGTTTATTACATCAGAGCGCGGTGGCTATCGACAATGCGCTAAATACGGCCCGCTATCAAACGATTGTCCATGGTGATGCAAAAATCGCCAACTTTTGTTTTCATGTTAATGGACAACAAGTGGCTGCCGTGGACTTTCAATACCCAGGCCTTGGCGTCGGCGTAAAAGATGTTATGTATTTTTTTACCAGTTGCCTTGATGAACGAGGTTTACAGCAACACCATAATGATTTATTAGACCAGTATTTTGAGGATTTACAGCTTGCGATGGCGCACTATCAACTCGATATTGATGGGGTGCAAGTAGAACGAGAGTGGCGTGATTTGTACGATCTGTGTTGGGCCGATTTCCACCGTTTTTTAGCGGGATGGTCGCCGCAACACACCAAGCTAAATCGATTTATGTTGAACAAAACCGAACAAGCACTTAAATATTTCAAGGGGTCAGAGTTGTTGAAATTTCAACAACTCTGACCCCTTGAAACTTGACCCATTGCAAGCTATTGATTCAATTGGTTAACGGTTTTGTATAGCGCTGTGGCTAACTCGTCATCATTGATTTTTCCAGCTTGCATATCAAAGTTATCGTAAAAGCTTGGTAATGAAAATGTGCCTTTGACATCGCCATCAAAATAAGGCGCCGAGTTGCTTGCGCTCGCTAACACACTTTGCGCACCGCCTGGGCCTGGTGAGCTGGCTAAAAGGATCATTTTTTTATTTTGGTAGACTTTCATATTGATGCGTGAAGTCCAATCAAATAAGTTTTTGAAGGCCGCGGTGTAGCTACCATTATGTTCAGCGTAAGAAATCATAATCGCATCGCCACTGCCTAACTTGTTAAAGAATGCTTGAGCCAGTTCAGGTTTACCAAGTTTGGCTTCTCTATCTTCACTAAACAGAGGCAGTTCATAATCATTGATGTCGATAACTTCTACCGTTGCGCCTTCGACCAAATTTGCGGCGTAGGTCACCAATTGTTTGTTAATAGATTTTGAGCTTGATGTAGCTGCTAGCGCGATAATTTTCATAATAATTCCTTAAAGCAAATTGATTCGGCGTTGATGTAGGGTATGATGATTGAAAACGTTGTCTGTGAATAGCGGTTAATATAGAAAATCACGTTCGATTAAATCGAATAATGGCGCTTCAAATTTGACCTAATGTACTTTTAAAGCGAAAGAATGATCATCAACCTCTCAGCAGCAGTAGATAACTCAAGTCATAATAATAAGTCATCGTTCATGAAATCAATTTCAGCAATTTGTTCGGTATGTGTTGCCGCTTGTATGAGCCTTCTATCTACCATCAGTCTCGCCAATCAGGGCAGTGCCTTGTCTGTGGATGTGACCGAAGATAAGCCTCTTTGGGAAGCGGGTTTGTTCAGTGCCGCGTTTCGAGGTCCAATTTATCCAGCCGCTGAAGATTATCAAAATAAGTTTTTGCCAGTACCGTTTTTAATTTACCGTGGTGAAGTTATTCGTATCGGTGATGAATCGATTGTCAAAGCGGTCGCAGTAGAAAAAGAAACCTTCAAATTAGATGTCAGTATTGGTGGCGCATTTAACGCAGATTCTGATGAGTCGAAGATTCGAGATGGTATGCCAGACTTAGACTTTATGTTTGAAATTGGTCCGGAAGCGAGCTTTTTATTATCGGATTTTGGTACTGCAAGTAACAGTGATTCAGTGGCAAAAGGTAAGCCGACAGTCGACAAAGCTGAGTTGTGGCTGAATTTGCAATTACGCTCGGTATTCTCTACAGATTTTGAGCGCATCAATCATCGCGGCTACGTTTTCCAACCTGAATTTGCCTTCACCTTAGATAACCTTTTCTTTGACGACTCACGATTTTTCTTTAGTGTTGCTCCTACGTTCACCACGGATAAAACTCAACAATATTTTTACGATGTGCAAGAGCAATATGCGCGTCCAGATAGGCCGTTTTATGAAAGTGACGCGGGTTACCTTGGCTCCAAAGTGTCAATTGCTAACCGAGTAATGATCAACCCTGAATTGATGATTTTTGTCGGCGCGCAATTGGGCTTTTGGCATGGTGCTGAAAACAAAAACAGTGCGTTGTATCAGGATGAATTTACCTACGCCATCGCGCTTGGTGTTAAATGGACATTGTTTAGCTCCGAAGAAAAAGTGAAGTAATTACAAAGGTTTTCATCACAAAAGCTTTAATGCTCATTGATAACGCGCTACAATCTGGTCATACCAGTATTTAATTAAAGCAATCTATGTCTTTAGTGCCAGAGCAGGCGTCCTTGTATGTTGAAAGTCAGGGACAACAGATTCATTTGCGCCATATTCGCGCCAGTCATGTAAACAAAGATGCCATTGCCACACCGATATTTATGGTGCATGGTGCGATTGAAAATGGCCGCATTTTTTATACCGAATCCGGCAAAGGTTTGGCGTGTTTTTTAGCCAAACAAGGTTTTGATGTTTACGTCATGGACATGCGTGGCCGTGGAAAAAGTAAACCGACCATGAGTGCCAGTTCAGACTATGGCCAGTTTGAAACCATTAACCAAGACATTCCTGCCTGTATTGATTTTATTTTCGAGCGCAGCCGACAGCCGATGCATCTTATTTGTCATTCATGGGGGGGGTATTACTGGCCAGTCTATTGATTCGCCACCCACACTATTTGGATAAAGTCAGAAGCAATGTCTGTTTTGGTACCAAACGCAGTATCTATCGACGCAGTTTTGAAAAGTGGTTTAAGGTCAATCTAGTTTGGAATCGTTTTGCACCAATGATGGCAAAGCGGCATGGCTTTTTTGATGCAAAACGACTAGGAATTGGCGCTGATAGCGAATCAAAAATGTCGCTGGATGAGTGCATTGCTTGGGTCAATAAAGGCTCATGGATTGATCCTCGAGATGGCTTTGATTATGGCTCGGCCGCCGAACATACGCGCTGGCCTCCAACATGGCATCTCACCGGTATCAAAGACTTGGTGTTAGGTTATCGCGGTGATGTGCAACGCTTTATCGATGAATGTCGAAACGAGAATGCTAAGTTCTCTTTGTTGTCAAAACAAAACGGCAATATGGTCGATTATGATCACAATGATATTCTCACCCATCGACTTGCGGTCGATGATCATTTTCCGATGTTGTTAAATTGGCTTAAGCAACATTAATTGCTGCCATTATTTATAGGCAGATGTAGCCTACACTTATAAAAGTCCGTATAATTCGCAGCCGATTTTTCGCTGTATTTTATTAGTTATTGGAGTCGCTATGCGCTTTTTGTCTCGTCGTTTGGTTATGCCTAACGATCTTAATTACGCCAACTCGTTGTTTGGTGGTAGAGCATTGGAATGGATTGATGAAGAAGCGGCAATTTACGCTATTTGTCAATTAGAAACCAATTGCCTAGTGACCAAACATATTGGTGAAATAAGCTTTCAGTCACCAGCGTTGCAAGGTGATGTTGTCGAGTTTGGTTTAGCCACGAAAGCGGTTGGTCGCACCTCTATCACGGTGACGTGTTTGGTGCGCAATAAAGCCACCAAAAAGACCATTTGTCTAGCCGATGATATTGTTTTTGTTCAGGTCGACCCACAAACGCGTCAACCTATTGCGCATGGCAAAACCGAAGATGAATTGATTGGTCAAACCGAGCGTGAGCTGCGTTCATTGAACTTACTTGGTGGTCAACCAGAGTAACTTTTAATATTAACCTCAATGGTTAATTAAATCGTCTATCACACCAGTCGTTTTGTTGCTCTTGGCTAAGAAAGCTCCAAGCAATAAACCGGCTGGTTTTTTGTCCCTGCTGCATCGACACGGTTTTAACCTGGGTCGCATTTGCTTTTTTCAACGCTTGTTTCAATGCTCTTAGGTTATCTTTATTGGCGACCAGAGAGGTAAACCAAAAGACTTGATGGCCAAAATGTTTGCTTTCATTAATCATTCTGCGCACAAACTTTAATTCACCGCCTGGGCAACATAATTCGTCATTACTGCCAGCAAAGTTAAACCCTTGATTCCCTATCTTATTAACGTCTTTATTAAGGTTTTGCCACTTGCGTTTATTGGCGGCACGAGCCGACTCTATCGACTCGAAAAAAGGCGGGTTACACATTGTGATGTCGATAAATTCATTGCTGCGAATGATGTTATTAAAGCAATGCTTACTGTCGCTTTGATGGCGTAAATGAATAGCCTGCTGTATGCCATTTCGCTCTATAATGGTTTGCGCATTATCTAGCGATGATTGACTAATATCGCTGGCAATCACTTGCCATTGATACACCTTATGAGCGAGCAATGGATACACTACACTGGCACCGGTACCTATATCAAGTAGGCGAATATCTTTTGCGCGCTTAGGTATGCGATTATTGTTGCTGCTTTTTAGAAGGTCAGCGAGGTAGTGCAAGTAATCGACTCGACCGGGAATGGGCGGACACAAATGACCGTCAGGTAACTGCCAATAATCAAGCTCATAGTGCTGTGTTAATAATGCTTTGTTAAGACAAACCAAGGCCTTCGGATTACTAAAATCAATGCTTTGCTTGCCGTTTTTATTGTCAACAACAAATGCCTTAAGCGCTGGAACAGCAACACATAACTGTTTGAAGTTATAATCACCTTGGTGTTTATTGCGTGGGTGCATGAGGCTCGCTTTGCTTGATTAACGGTTGGCTTAAGGCATGGTGCCTAAACGAAATGTACCATCAGGAAAGAACTGAATCGCTTGTTTTTTCTTTTTTGCAATCAAGATAGGTCCGTCGTCCATCATTAAGAAATTTTTCCAACAACGTTGAAATACATCAAAACGGGTTTCAATGACCTGTTTGCGTGAATTACAGAAATACACCGTGGTATTGCCTTGCCAATCAAGAAAGTCCGCTATTTCATCGGGTAAGCTATCATCGTCACTTTCCCACGCATTTTGCCAGTTACCTTTATCATGCCAGCTATCATCTTTGCCAGGCCAATCGGCTTCACCGATAAAGTCTGGATGGTCAGCATTTTTGGCGATAAATTGGCCCCATAGCGTGGCGCAGCGAGCCGGTGCCATTGGTTTTATCAATTGCATATCTTGTTCGCTGATCGGCAATTGTTTAAAGCGAAATACCCACGCGTATTTGAGATCATCAATCTTGATGTAGTTCATATCATTGTATATTGACAGGATTTTGCCAGAGTATAACAAATTGCAGCCAAGGTTAACGAGCTAAAACCATGACAATTTGTTATTTCGTTATGCAGAGTATAAACGACCGTGTGTTTCGGTTTGCACTAAATATAGACGTAAATGCAGCTCGACTTGATGATAATCATGCATCATGTGCTGACACAACTGGTAAAACGCCTTGTTATGTTGTTTCTCTTTTATGTGCGCCAATTCATGCACACAAATCATGTTTAAAAATGGCTCAGGGCATTGTTTAAAAATACTGGCGATGCGGATTTCATTTACTCGTTTGATTTTACTGCCATGTACTTTGCTTATGTAACTGTGGGTACCTAAAGCGTTGTTAATGACATGAAGTTTATTATCAAAGCAAACTTTGCTTAGCGGAGCAGACTTTTTTAAAAATTGGTTTTTTAACGACTGTACATAGTCTCTTAGTTGCCCATCATTGCCTATCTGATGAGCGTCAGGATAACGCGCTAATAACCACGGCCCGAGCTTTTGCTGAGTAAGCAACTGTTGTGCTTGCTCAACAACTTGTTCCGGGTAACCTTGTAGGTATCTTAACGCGTTCATCATGCTATCTTAATGCGAAACAGGGGATTATCCAAAAATACTGCGCATCAACTGCATTGCCTGATCGACGCTTTTGCCTGCACTAACACTTTTTATTAAGGTGTCACGCATATCCAGTAAATACTCTTCAACGCCATCTTCTGCCAACGCTTTATCAACCAACATCTCTGCGGTTTCTTTGCTACGTTTGCTGGCTCTATTGGCACCGGCACTAATTTTCACTGTCTTTGGTTTGTCGCGCATACGGACATAATTAGAACGGCGTGCTTGGTCTTCATCAGCATAAAAGAACAGGTCGAACATCAATGCTCTATGTTGCCAGATAAAGGCTTGTTGCTCATCTTCTGGTTGCGCACAGCGGTACCAAGCATATATTGGAAGCACATTAATGAGTTCTTGATAATAGCCATCAAAATCTTGGTTGCCGAATTTACTAATGTTTAAACCTTTACATAAATTGGCCAAGTTGGCATTGGTAAGAGGCACAAATACATCTGGACGACGCATCGCTAATAATCGAGTTGCGGCGATTAATGGCGCTTTTTCACTGTCCGTATGTGTCGCAAAAATTTGCTTATAGGCATCAACAAAATCTTGATAATGTTGCTTTTCTACCTCGCCTTGCAACGGAATATGCGCAAGCGCCTGATCAAATAACTCGGTGTGATTGGTTAACAAACGATGAAATGTCTTTGCCGCTTTGGTTGACGCAAACCATTCCACATCAAACGGATAGTTATCAATGTCATGACATGCACCATGTTTACCACTAAATGCCTGCAAATCGGCTTGGCTTAATTGCGCTAATGGTAACTCTCGAATATTGGCGATGTAGTGTAATAGCTGTGTGCGCTCTTGCAAAGATTGCAATTCGGCCATGCTTTCAATGGCTTGATAAAATACTGGCCAAGGCGCGACACGCAACATTTTAAGCTGTATTTGCGAAATGCCTTGTTGCAGGGTGTCTTGCAACTTCTTTAATACCGGTAATTGCTTTTCTTCAAGCAAGTCAAAATTCAGATCGTGTTGGCAAATCTTCAGTAATTGTTGGCACCAACCGAGAAAGTCTTCTGGGTGATGCTCGACTTTAACTGCCATTAGGTTTAAGGCTAAGTCGGTTATACAGGTTAACGCATTTTGGTATATAGCGTCTTCAACAGAACAGGTGTTTAATTTTGCTGGAAGGGTAAGCAATTTTCTCATTTAAGGCACAGCTCCAATTCGGTGAATCGATTACGAGGGGCGCGATTTTACCGACCTAGCGGTCGATAGCAAGACAAACAATGTTGGTTTTTGTGATATTTTTTGCGACAGGTCAATTAACAACCAGTAAACAATGGGTTTACAGTAATAAACTGTAAAAATTTTGTATGTATCTTTGTGTTTAATGCAAAAATGAATTGCCATTTTTGGTGTTTTTGCAATTGAGATACTGTGGATAATAGTCGCCAACTTGAACATCTTAAATCATTTTGGAGTGGCTCATGCCATTAGCTTTATTTGCTTTGACTCTCAGTGCTTTTGCTATCGGCACAACCGAGTTTGTTATTGTTGGTTTGATACCGACTATCGCCAATTATTTATCCGCTATTTACCCTCTGACGGGCTATTAGTGAGTTTATATGCCTTGGGTGTTGCCATCGGTGCACCGGTGTTAACCGCATTGACCGGACGCTGGAATCGTAAGTATTTATTGATTGCGCTTATGGCGCTGTTTACTTTAGGCAACCTGGTTGCTTGGCAAGCGCCTGGATATGAACGCTTGATTGCCACAAGGATTTTAACTGGGCTTGGCCATGGTGTGTTCTTTTCGATTGGCGCAACCATTGCCACATCATTAGTGAGCAAAGATAAAGAAGCCAGTGCCATCGCCATTATGTTTACCGGTTTAACGGTCGCCTTAGTTACCGGCGTACCGCTGGGTACATTTATTGGTCAGGAATTTGGTTGGCGAGCAACGTTTCTAGTGGTGTCACTATTGGGTGTTATTGCCATTATCTGCAGCCTGCTCTGGTGCCAAAGGATTTGAAAAAATGCCAGTCAGCGAGTTTTAAAGAGCAATTGCTGGTTTTAGTTCACCCTAGATTGCTGCTGGTGTACATCATTACGGCTGTCGGCTTTGGCGGAACGTTCAAGGCATTTACCTAATTGGCACCGATTTTACAGCAAGTCAATGGCTTCGATGCGTCGATGGTCGGTGTTATCATACTGGTGTATGGTGTTTCGGTAGCGATTGGTAATCTTTACGGTGGCAAACTTGCCGACCGCAAAGGGCTTATATCAGCACTTACCTTTGTGTTTAGCGGCTTAGCATTGGTGTTATTGTTATTAAGTTTTGTTGCGGGTTCTAAACTAGCGGTACTGATCACGGTATTGATCACGGTATTGGTTTGGGGCTCCTTTGCATTTGGTAATGTTTCTGGGTTGCAAGTCTATGTAGTGCAATTAGCACAAAAATACACACCTAATGCCATGGATGTCGCCTCAGGTTTGAATATCGCTGCGTTTAATGTCGGCATTGCCTTAGGATCACTCAGTGGCAGGGTTATTGTTGAAACCGCCCAGCTTACCGATACGGCTTGGGTCGAACATTGTCGCTGTGGCGTTAGTTTTAACGCGTTTAGGTGGCGCATTGGATAAAAAATAGGCGCAAGACCAACAACTGTCAGTAGCCGGTAATAACTTATCGGTTATCAAGGAAAAGTGTTAGTGACGAGTGCCTGATTACTCTTAATGGCAAATGATGTTCTAATCGGCATCATTTGCTGTTTCTTGTATGGTCACCGTTTTTATAATCAAGCTCACATCTTAAGTTGTTGCTTTGATTACATATTGTTGCAATTTTAACAGCCCGTACGAGGCGAGGGCTAGATTCAAACATCAACATCTTGTTAACCCATGGCCGGTCGTAAATTTCTAATGTGATTATATACTTATAAGATCACTCTTTTTTGACCTGTTTGCATGAAGCTGATTAGGCCTGCATTTTCACTGTTAGTTACCTTAGTATTTGCCCTGTCGATGGCATTAAGAGCCTTCGCAGCTAACGATTTGCCGCCTGAACTCATAGATTGGGCGAATAAGCACCCCATTGTTAACGTTGGTATGGATGCCAATTTCCCACCATTTGATTTTGTCGATGAGCAAGGCCAAGTTGAAGGTATTGGCAAAATGGCGCGCTTGTCTCTCAATGAAGTGCTACCCATCACCTTACAAGTCACCTCGCAAACGACTTTCGATCAAGAATATAAAAGCTTAATGCGTGGCGATATTGATGTGTTATCGATATGCGCAAATAGCGAAGAGCGCCAAGGCGAGGTGTTATTTTCAAAACCCATTCAAACATTTACGCCAATTTTGGCGGTGCGCCAAGACAGTCAGGTGTTTAACGCCAAAAAAGACGGCAAATACCATGCAACATTAGGGGTCGTAAAAGGTTATGCGGCTCATGCCAAGGCAGAAGACTTGGTCGGCGCCAGCAATGTGATCACCACTGATAACATCGAGCAAGGCCTGCAGCAAGTGCGCGACGGTAAAATTGATGGCTTTATTTTATACCTATATAGCCTGAACTATTATCAAAAAAACAATCGAATTGCCGGGCTTAAACCGGTCAGTGTTGAAGAGTTAGAGCCTTTTGCTATTGGCTATTGCATCAATAAAAATTTACCTGAACTAAAAAATATCATTGATTGGGGCATAGACCAATTAGGGGCCGAGCACTTAAGTTCGATGCAGCGACAATGGGAGAGTCAATATTTTCAGGAGAAAAAAGACACCAATTTATCCGGTAATTATATCGCCGCAGGAGCCGCGATACTTGGCATGTTTTTGCTGTATATGGTTTGGCATGTGGCGCGAAAATATACCGATGAAATAGCGCGAAAATTTGGCACCGCGCGCTTTAAAAGTGTGTATGTGCTCATCGTCTTATTGATATTAGCTATCATGGTGTCCGGCATGTCTTGGTATTTGAGTGAGTTTAGAAAATATTCACAGCAAGAATACGATAAGTTGCTATCAATAACGCAAAAAAGTGTGCTCACCAACCTGAAAGGCTGGTACCAGTCGCGTAAACAATTAACAAACTCGGTTAGTGAACTGCCACAATTTATTGAATTAACCGAGCAATTATTGCTTGCCTACGATCGAAAAAGTTTAGAAAACATAACCTTATCTAACAATCAATTGGATCGGTTTTTTCGCGAACGACCGTCTACCTACATCTCTGGGCGAGCCGCATTTTTGATCTCAAAGCAAGGCTTAACCTTATACAGTACGGAAAAGGCGTTAACGGGCTTAGATCATGTAATCGCTGAACAACGACCAGAGCTTTTTGAGAAAGTGGTTAATGGTCAAAGCCAATTCATCCCTTCGGTGTGGTCAAAAGTCGATATCGATGGCAATTTATCAAAGCAAGATCAAGACGCCGTGGTGTTTGTAGCGACACCGGTAACCGATATTTGGGGCGAAGTTATTGCCATTATGGCGATGCGATTTGATCCTAAAGGCAACTTTGCCGCATCCTTTACCGATGTCGGTGTAGGCGACACCTTAGAAGCCTATTCGATTGATAGAAAAGGTCGCATGCTAACACAAAGCCGTTTTCTTTCTGACTTATACAATCTGGGGCAACTTGAATACGGCAAGTCGAATATCTTAAACGTTGTCTTACCCAATGGTGAAGATAACACCATGACCCAAAGCGCGTTATACCAAGTCGATACCGAAGACATTGTTGGCTATCGTGACTATCGTGGCAAATTGGTGGTCGGTAAAGCCACTTGGCTAAAAGAAATGAATAACTCGGTGGTGGTCGAAGTCGACATCGACGAAGTTTACAAGCGCTATTATCAATTACGCTTTTTATTTGCCGTTGTAACCATCACCATTGTCATTGTTGTCGCAGCCTTGTCGACCTTTATGTTTATCATATCGCAACGTGCTACAGACATTACTCGTCGCTCACAACAAGAGCTAGAACGTATTATTGATGAAAGGACACAGGAGTTGGTGGCGTCAGAGCGTACTAACCGTTCGGTTCTAGGCTCTGTTGCGGATGGTATTTTTGGTATCGATAAGCACGGTGTCTGTCGTATCTTTAATGAATCCGCGTCGAATCTACTTGGCTATCAAGAAGAGGACGTTATAGATCAGTCTTATTATCAACTATTCCACAAGCAAAAACCCAATGGCGACTCGTTAACCGATGACAATAACCCCATTTTAAATGCGGTGCGTGAAGGCAAAACCATACGCAATCCTATGGCGGTATTTGAGCACAAGAATGGCGAATCGATTCCGGTAGAGTATTCTGTTGCACCGATTAGCGATGACGACGAGCACAGTGAACTGGCAGCGGTTGTCGCGTTTCAGGATATTTCTGAGCGATTGGAAGAGAAAAACCGCATTAATACCATACTAGAGTCGATGCCAATTGCGATGTTACTGGTCAATACGGATGACGTTATTGAGCAAATTAATGCCACAACCACCCGCATGTTGGGCTGGGCGACTGAAGAGCTCGATGGCAAACCATTACACACCATAGTGCCGCACCATCGACGCAAAGAGCACCAGCTGTTCACCCAAGATTATTGGCAAGAGCCTTTTGTGCATCACAGCGGTAATGCCGATGTACCTTTAGATATTTTAACCAAAGATGGCGGCTGCATTGAAGTTGAATCGGTATATACGCCAATCGTGCTCGAGGACAAATCTTATGTGATTGTGTCACTGCGCGATGTAACTCAAGAGAATCAGGCGAAAAAAGCCTTACTGGAAGCAAAAGTGTTGGCGGATGAAGCCAGTCGCGCCAAATCTGACTTTCTTGCCAATATGAGTCATGAAATTCGTACGCCGATGAATGCAATCATCGGTATGTCTCATTTGGCGTTAGAGCATGAGTTGGATAGCAAGCCCAAAAACTACATTAAAAAAGTGCACAGAGCGGCAGAGTCGTTATTGGGGATCATTAACGATATCCTCGATTTTTCAAAAATCGAGGCTGGCAAACTCGAACTAGAGCGTATCGACTTTACTATCGATGACGTTATGGATGATGTGGCGAATATCATTGGTTTTCAGGCCCATGATAAAGGCATCGAATTATTATTTAATATCTCCCCAGATGTACCGGTGTATTTGAGTGGCGATCCGCTGCGTCTTAATCAAATACTGATTAATTTAGCCAATAATGCGATTAAATTTACCGAAGTAGGGCAAATTGTTATCTCCATTAAATTGGTGCCACATCACACCGATAAAGTGCGCTTGAGGTTTGCTGTTCAGGACTCTGGTATTGGCATGTCTCAACAGCAAATGGACAAGTTATTTCAGTCATTTTCACAAGCGGATTCGTCTACTACGCGCAAATACGGTGGTACCGGATTAGGGCTGACCATATGCCAAAAGCTGATTCATTTAATGCAAGGCGAGATTTGGATTGAGTCGGAAGTGGGCAAGGGCAGTGTGTTTTTCTTTGATGTGGTACTAGATTTACCGCAAGGTAAATTGGAGCCGAAATTTAGTGAGCAGCAACGTCACTTGTTAACCGGGAAAAAAGTGTTGATTGTCGATGACAATACCATTGCCGCAGAAGTATTGAGTAATATTATGAGCAGTTTCGGTTGTGACATTCAGGTGGCATACAGTGGTTTGCAAGCCATTGATTTAGTCTCCAATGGTCAAACAGATTTTGATTTTGCCATGATAGATTGGCAAATGCCTGGCTTAGACGGCCTCGATACCGTGGCAAAACTGCAGACCTTATTGTCTGATCAAACCAAGCACTTTGTGTTGATTAGTGCCTACGGTAAAGATCAGATAAAAAATCGCGCGCAATTGGATCAGCAACTGCATATTGATAGCTTTTTAAGTAAACCGGTAACCGCCTCGTCCATATTTGATGAAATGATGCGCTTAATGGGCCAGTCTTACATTGCCACAACGCGCAAGCTCGGCAAAGACGAAGTATTGCAGCAAGATTATCGCAAGCTTAATAATGCCAAAGTGCTGTTGGTGGAAGACAACGAGCTTAATCAGGAATTAGCAATCGGTTTATTGCAGCAGGCGAAGATTCGATATGATGTTGCCGACAATGGTCAACAAGCGGTCGAAATGGCAGCCTTAAATCGTTATGACGGCATATTAATGGATTTACAAATGCCGGTTATGGATGGGTACACCGCCGCCGGCATTATTCGTCAAGAGCAGCCGGATATGCCTATTATTGCCATGACCGCCAATGCCATGGCTTCCGATAAGGAAAAAGTCTTATCGGCGGGCATGAATGCGCATATTGCCAAACCAATTAATGTCAATGATATGTTCTCTACTATGGCGAAGTGGATCAGCTCACAAGGGCCATTTGCAGTCGAGCCAATTACAGACGTCGGTGAGTCTCAATCAACTGATGGCGATGATATTGCACTGCAACAACAAGACTTATCTTACGTTAATATTGATAAAGGCCTAGCAACCTGTGCGGGCGATAAAAATTTATACCTGCGTTTGCTGCGCAAATTTGTCGCCAGTCAAAGTGATTTCTATATTCACTTCAGTGAAGCCTGGGGGGAACATAAATTAAATAAAGCGACACGTTTAGCGCATACCTTAAAAGGCACCGCGGGTAATATCGGCGCAAACTTATTGCAGGCGGAAGCCGATAAGCTGGAGACGGCATTAAACGGTAATGCTGGCAACGAAGTCATTAGCACCCAATTGCAACAAGTGACCAGCAAGCTGCAGGATGTATTATCGGAGCTAGGGCAACTGCTGAATAGCAGCAAAGTCAAAGATAACATCAACGATGATCGCGACGAAACTGCTATCGATATGAGCCAATACGGCCAACAGTTAAATTATTTATTGTCATTGATAGAAGATTTTGAAACCGACGCCACCGATGTCGCTGAAGACTTGCAGCAACAGTTTACTGCCAGCCGTTATGAATTTGCGTTTAAGCGAATATTAACTAGCATAGAAAATTATGACTTTGATAACGCCCACGCATTATTAAAGCAGTTCATTAGTCAAAACCTCGCCAAGGATACTTGATGACAGATAACTCAGCCACCATATTGGTTGTCGATGACAACCCCGCCAACATTGACGTACTCAATGGTATTTTACGCCCTACGTATAAGGTTAAGGCGGCGGTTAACGGTGAATTGGCGTTAAAAATAGCTCAAGGGCAGCCGAAACCTGATCTTATTCTGCTCGATGTTATGATGCCAGGTATGGACGGCCATGAAGTGTGTCGGCGCTTAAAATCAAACCCTCGGACATCGGATATTCCGGTGATTTTTGTCACGGCGAAATCACAAGTGGAGGATGAAGCCATTGGCTTTAAACTCGGCGCGGTTGATTATATTACCAAACCGGTAAGCGTGCCCATTGTTCAGGCCCGGGTGCGAACTCAATTGGCTTTGTACAATCAGCAACGAGAATTATCCCATATGGTGGCGCAACGTACTGCGGAGCTAGAAACCACTCGTGTGGAAATCATTCGCCGCTTAGGGCGTGCGGCAGAATACAAAGACAATGAAACGGGCATGCATGTTATCCGCATGAGTTATTATTCTCGGATGTTGGCCCAAAAGGTACATGCCAACCAGGATTGGGTTGAACTGCTTTTTGATGCCGCGCCAATGCATGATATCGGTAAGATAGGCATTGCCGATGCAATCTTAATGAAACCGGGCAAACTCGACCATGGTGAGCGACAAGAAATGCAGCGACATGTTGAATACGGCGCTGATATTCTCGGTAGCAATGATTCTCCGTTATTATCATTAGCGCGAGAAGTCTGCCTTTATCATCATGAAAAATACGACGGCAGTGGTTATCCACACGGCACCAAAGGTGATGATATTCCATTGAGTGCGCGAATTGTTACCATCGCGGATGTGTTCGACGCGCTAACGTCAGAACGACCATACAAACAGGCGTGGAGTTATGAGCAGGCGATTGAGTATCTGCAACAAAACGCAGGCAATACATTTGATCCGGCTTTAGTTGTTGCTTTTAGTCAATGTGAGCCGCAAATTAGGCAAATTATGAGCCAATATAATGACGCACACGAGGATGAGATATACGGCAACAACTTATAGTTTTTTGTTATCTTGAGGTGATTTAGCCCTAAGTGAGGCAAAATCGAGCGTTCCAGCAACAGAAAAATAATTTTTTTTAAATTTTTTTCACTTTTCCTATTGAAAACATATCCGCCGTCCCCCACTTATCAAATTATCTAAGATGTAACTATTTTTTTCGGAGATCCTCAAGATGGGCAAAATAATTGGTATTGACCTAGGGACAACTAACTCATGTGTTGCTGTACTAGACGGTGACAACGTTCGTGTAATTGAAAATGCAGAAGGTGATCGTACGACCCCTTCAATCATTGCATATACTGCTGAAGGCGAAACTCTTGTTGGTCAGCCAGCTAAACGCCAGGCTGTGACTAACCCTGAGAATACTTTATTTGCTATCAAGCGTCTTATTGGTCGTCGTTTTGAAGACAAAGAAGTTCAGCGTGATATCGACATCATGCCTTTCGGTATCAAAAAAGCCGACAATGGCGATGCTTGGGTTGAAGCAAAAGGCGAAATCATGGCGCCGCCACAAGTATCAGCTGAAGTTCTTAAGAAAATGAAGAAAACGGCTGAAGACTTTCTTGGTGAAGAAGTAACTGAAGCGGTTATCACTGTTCCTGCTTACTTTAATGACTCTCAACGTCAAGCAACCAAAGATGCAGGTCGTATCGCTGGTTTAGAAGTTAAACGTATTATCAATGAGCCAACAGCCGCAGCACTTGCTTACGGTATGGACAAACAACAAGGTGAGCGCGTTGTAGCTGTATACGACCTTGGTGGTGGTACATTTGATATTTCAATCATCGAAATTGATGAAGTTGAAGGCGAGCATACGTTTGAAGTTCTAGCGACTAATGGTGATACACACCTTGGTGGTGAAGATTTTGATAACCGCATGATCAACTACCTTGTTGAAGAATTTAAGAAAGATCAAGCGATCGACTTAACTAACGATCCTTTGGCAATGCAGCGTCTTAAAGAAGCGGCAGAAAAAGCCAAATGTGAGCTTTCATCTGCACAACAAACCGATGTTAACTTACCGTACATCACGGCTGATGCAACGGGTCCTAAGCACATGAACATCAAAGTTACTCGTGCCAAGCTAGAGTCTTTGGTTGATGATATGGTTAAAGCAACACTAGAACCATTAAAAATGGCTCTTTCGGATGCAGACTTGTCGACCTCTGATGTAACCGACGTTATTTTGGTTGGTGGTCAAACTCGTATGCCACTAGTACAAAAAACGGTAACAGACTTCTTTGGTAAAGAGCCACGTAAAGACGTAAACCCAGATGAAGCTGTTGCTTCAGGTGCTGCGGTACAAGCTGGTGTTCTTGCGGGTGACGTTACTGACGTATTACTTCTTGATGTTACACCTCTGTCTCTTGGTATTGAGACCATGGGTGGCGTAATGACCAAAGTTATTGAGAAAAATACAACGATTCCTACTAAGCAATCGCAAACATTCTCAACCGCTGAAGACAACCAAGCTGCTGTAACCGTTCACGTTGTTCAAGGTGAGCGTAAGCAAGCATCTTTGAACAAATCTCTTGGTCAATTTAACCTTGAAGGCATTGATGCAGCGCCACGTGGTGTGCCACAAATCGAAGTGACCTTCGATATCGATGCTGATGGTATCTTGCATGTAACGGCAAAAGATAAAAACACTGGTAAAGAACAGAAGATCACTATCAAAGCGTCTTCAGGTCTTTCTGATGATGAAGTAGAACAAATGGTACGTGACGCGGAAGCAAACGCTGATTCTGATGCCAAGTTCGAAGAGCTAGTAAATGCTCGTAACCAAGCTGACGCAATGGCACACGCAACACGTACGCAAATTACCGAAGCCGGTGACGACTTACCAAGCGAAGACAAAGATAAGATCGAAGCGGCACTTACTGAACTTGAAGAAGCAATCAAAGGCGACGACAAAGACGCCATTGAAGCCAAGTCTCAAGCGGTTATTGAAGCCTCTGCAAAACTTATGGAAATCGCTCAAGCTAAAGCGCAAGCACAAGCCGGTCCGGCCGGTGGTGCAGAGCAAGCTGAACCACAAGCAAACCCTGCTGAAGATGTAGTTGATGCAGAGTTTGAAGAAGTTAAAGACGACAAAAAATAATTAACACCTCGGTTAGTTATTGATATAAAGCGCTGCTGTCAATTTCTGATGTCAGCGCTTTATTATTTTATCTGCAAGCTGAAAATTCAGCGGGCCTAAACAGAAGTAAATACAGGTATGTCAAAACGCGATTATTATGAAGTGCTTGGTGTGGCAAAAGACGCCGGCGAGCGCGAAATCAAGAAAGCCTATAAACGTTTGGCGATGAAATATCATCCAGACCGTACCAAAGGCGACAAGGACAAAGAAGAACAGTTCAAGGTCATTAAAGAAGCCTATGAAGTGTTAAATGACTCGCAAAAGCGTGCTGCATATGACCAGTATGGTCATGCTGCTTTTGAGCAAGGCGGTATGGGCGGCGGTGGCTTTGGCGGCGGTGCTGACTTTGGCGATATCTTTGGTGACGTATTTGGTGACATATTTGGCGGTGGTCGCGGTGGCCAGTCTCGTGCCCGTCGTGGTTCTGACTTACGTTACAATCTTGATATGACATTGGAAGAAGCGGTTCGCGGTAAAACTGTTGAGCTTAAAGTACCAACCTATGTCAATTGTGAACCATGTGGCGGCTCGGGTGCTAAGAAAGGGTCTTCAGCGACGACCTGTCAAACCTGTCATGGTCATGGCCAAGTGCAAATGCGCCAAGGCTTGTTTGCGGTACAGCAAACTTGTCCAACGTGTTCTGGACGAGGTAAAGTAATCAAAGACCCGTGTAACTCATGTCATGGTCAAGGCCGTGTGCAGAAAACCAAAACCTTATCGGCAAAAGTACCTGCAGGTGTAGATACTGGTGACAGAATTCGTTTATCAGGCGAAGGGGAAGCCGGTGAAATGGGCGCTCCAGCCGGAGATTTATATGTACAAGTAAATGTTCGAGATCATGATATCTTTGTTCGTGATGAGAATAATCTGTATTGTGAAGTGCCAATCAGCTTTACTAAAGCCGCGCTTGGTGGCGACATTGAAGTGCCAACTCTTGATGGTAAAGTGAAACTGAAAATTCCTCGCGAGACGCAAACCGGTAAGCTATTCCGTATGCGTGGCAAAGGGGTTAAGTCGGTACGCAGTTCGGCAACCGGTGATTTATTGTGTAAGGTCGTCATTGAGACCCCTGTAAACCTTAACAGTGAACAAACCGAGTTATTGGAAAAGCTACAAGAGAGTATGGGTGAAGGCGCCGATGCGGCCAAATACCGACCCAAAGAGCAGGGCTTTTTTGACGGTGTGAAAAAATTCTTTGATTCGCTAAAATAAGCGTGTATTGAATGGAAAGGCTGCGATTGCAGCCTTTTTTGTCACTATTTTTAGGCACACTCTTGCTTCACTAGGTTGCGGCTTGCGCCGCAATGACGTCGCCATTGAGTATAGAAAACTGAGGTATAATGGCTCGATTAAAACAAACATATCCCACCGATGGCTTCTTTGGTATTGGTATTTATAACAACAAAGAACAAGTTAACTTGGGAACCTTATGGCGCAGCGCGTATATACTTGGCGCCTCATTTATTTTTACCGTGGATAGTAAGTATAAAAAGCAAGGTACTGATGTGGTCAATGCATGGCAAAAAATTCCGTTGTTTCACTATCGGGACATGGATGACCTTATTACTCATTTACCCTATGACACGCGCTTGGTTGGGGTAGAACTTGACGACAAAGCGATGGACATCATCGATTACCAACACCCGTTTCGCTGTGTCTACTTACTCGGTAATGAACAATCAGGATTACCAAGTGACGCAATTAGTCGTTGCCATGAGTTGGTGAAATTACCGGGAGATTACAGCCTAAACGTTTCTGTTGCGGGCTCCATTGTTTTGTATGACAGACTAGCAAAACAGTAAATTTTTCAGTAACGTAACAGATAAATTTAAACTAAACTTAAGTTAACTATTTAGGCGCATTTAAGCTGTATTGAACTTTATGGTTTAAAAGCTAATCAAACATTATGCGCTGACATTATTGCTGACCAAATGTTTAATCAAATTGGTATCATCAGTTTTCACTGAGGCAAATTATGAACAGAAAAATTTTAGTCGTATTGTTCTCTGCAATGCTTGCAAACACGGCAATGGCTGGTATGGAAGAAGCGGTAGAGATGATGAATCGCGGTGATTTTATCGCTGCGGTAGAAGAGTTAAAACCTATGGTTGATTTGGGCCACCCACAGGCCTTGTACCATCAGGCAACGATGTACGAACGTGGCTTGGGTGTTAAGAAAAGTCAAACCAAAGCGTTTGAACTATACCAAAGAGCTGCGAAACGCGGTATTCCTGAAGCACAGTTTAATATCGCACAAATGTACCTTGAAGGTCGTGGCACCATTGTGGATAAGCGCCAAGGCTTTGAATATACCAAGAGAGCAGCGGATAAAGGTTTAGCTGCGGCCCAATTTAATTTGGCCTTGATGTATCAAGAAGGCGTTAATACCACGCAAAATTATGTCAAAGCAGCAACTTGGTATGAAGATGCCGCAATGCAAAATTACGCCTTGGCACAGTTTAATCTAGCGATTTTGTACTATGACGGCAAAGGGGTGTCTAAAAATGTGGAGCAATCCTACATTTGGAACCGTATCGCCGCCTACAATGGCTACGGACCGGCAGAGCAAAGCATGGATATGGATGCGCAAGGCTTATCCCGTGATCAAATAAAGCGTTGCCGAGCCCGAGCCGATGAGCTGTACTTAAAAATAGCGCCAAAAATTGATGAATATAAGCCTTATAGTTGGAATCAATGACGAGCCTGATGAATGAGTAAACACCTATTTGTTTATGGTAGCCTGTGCCCAGAACAGTCTAATGAACATATCTTGACAGCGATCGGTGGCCGCTATGAAAAGGCAAAAGTCAAAGGGCATTTATATCAACAAGACAGGGGTGCTTGGCTAGGTTATCCTGGCATAGTCTTAGATAAAGAAGCCGAGCCAGTCTCGGGCTATTTGTTTATATCTGATAATTTACCGAGTAGTTGGACTTTGCTTGATGACTTTGAAGGCGAGGGTTACCAGCGTGTTGAAACCGATGTGTTAACCGAGCAGGGGCGTATCGTTAAAGCGTTTGTCTACCAGCTGAAATTTGAACAATAAAAAAGCCGCGAAAGCGGCTTTTTTATTGTCAATACTGCGATTATTAACTGCTGGCGTTAATAAAGCCCTTGGCTTTCATCAATATACCCTCGCCATCAATCAACAACTCTTTGTGGATCTCTGGTTGTGTACCGTGCTTGATAAACTCATCAGGCAAACCAATGTTTAATACTTTATTTGTGTAGCCTTTGCTTATTAGGTATTCAATCACCGCTGAACCTGCGCCACCGGCAATGGCATTGTCTTCGATGGTGATGATGTATTCATGCTCAGCCACTAATTGATCGATTAAGGCGGTATCAAGTGGCTTAACGAAGCGCATATCGGCAACCGTGGCGTTAAGTTCATCGGCGGCATACTGACCCGCTTGCAACATGGTGCCAAACGATAGTATCGCTAATCTGTCACCTTGGCGACGAACAACGCCTTTACCTATTTCAATCACTTGCTGCAAATCAGGGAGTTCGACACCGACTGCGTTACCGCGAGGGTAGCGAACTGCGGCAGGACCATTGTGCTTATGACCTGTGGTCAACATCAATCGACATTCTGCTTCATCCGACGGACACATGATCACCATGTTAGGTACACAACGCATAAAACTTAAATCGTATGCACCTTGATGGGTCGGACCATCCGCGCCAACAATACCGGCGCGATCGATGGCAAACAAAACCGGTAAGCTTTGAATGGCCACATCGTGGATCAATTGATCATAGGCACGTTGTAAGAAGCTTGAGTAAATGGCAACAATGGTGTTGTTTCCACCTATTGCCAAACCTGCACCAAATGTCACCGCATGCTGTTCAGCTATGGCAACGTCAAAGTATTTGTCTGGAAAACGCTGACTGAATTCGACCATGCCAGAGCCCTCACGCATCGCCGGGGTAATGGCGACTAATTTGTCGTCTTGTTCGGCCATGTCACATAACCAGTCACCAAATATTTTTGAATAGGTTGGTAGACTTGGTGGGCTCTTTGGCAGAGACTGACTGGCAGGATCAAATTTAGGTACGGCGTGGTATTTGATCGGGTCTTGCTCAGCTTGCTCGTAACCTTTACCTTTTTTAGTGACCACATGCAAAATCTGTGGGCCTTTAAGGCTTTTCATATTGCGTATGGTGTCAACCAAACCGTCAACATCATGACCGTCAATCGGGCCAATGTAGTTAAAACCTAACTCTTCGAAAAACGTTGATGGCACCACCATACCTTTAAGGTGCTCTTCCGCTCGTGATGCCAATTCTTTGATTGGCGGAATGGAATTCAGAATTCGTTTTGAGCTTTCGCGTAAACCGGTATACAAACTGCCGGACAATAATTTCGCCAAATGGTTGTTTAATGCACCAACGTTTTCAGAGATACTCATCTCGTTGTCGTTTAGCACAATCAACATATCTTTGTGGATATCGCCACCGTGGTTTAATGCTTCAAAAGCCATACCTGCGGTCATTGCGCCATCACCGATCACGGCAACGGTTTGACGACCTTTACCTTCTTTTTCTGCGGCAACCGTCATACCAAGGGCGGCGGATATTGAGGTACTCGAATGGCCGACGCTTAGCACATCGTATTCGCTTTCTTCACGCCACGGAAATGGGTGTAAACCATCTTTTTGACGAATGGTATGCAATTGATCGCGACGACCGGTTAGGATTTTATGAGGGTAGGCTTGATGACCCACATCCCAAACAACGTTATCAAACGGTGTTTCGTAAACATAATGCAGGGCGACGGTTAACTCTATCGCACCGAGGCCCGAAGCAAAGTGACCACTGCTCTTACTAACAGAGTTTAGTAAGTAGCTACGCAATTCATCACTGATCTGCTTAAGTTTCTCCTGAGGGTAATCTCTCAGTTGACTTGGTTCGTCAATGGTTGCCAATAATGGGTAGTCAGACAATTCTATAGTCATAGTAATCAATAATATTAATGAGCACGTTTAATGATAAACGTGGAAAAATCAGCCAAGTTTCGGGTGTTGTACGGCAATGCCGTGAGCGCAGTGAGAGCTTGCTCAAATAATTGCTGCTCTTTTTTTAAGGCGCCATCGAGTCCAAGTAAAGAAGGATACGTAGATTTGTTCGCTTCAAGATCAGATCCGGCAGGCTTTCCCAGAGTTTCTTCGCTACTGGTGATGTCGATGATGTCATCATGGACTTGATACGCAAGGCCGATTTGTTCAGCAAATTGCTGCAAACCGGCAAAAGTTTGCTCGGGTAAATCTTCGCGACAACTTGCCGGCATCAATATTGAGGCTTTAAGTAAGGCGCCAGTTTTTAATTTATGAATGGTTTGCAAATGCGATAACGATACTTGCTCACCGGTCGCGGCTAAATCCATGGCCTGACCACCGCACATCCCTTGATAGCCAGTGGCATGGGATAACTGCTGCATCAATTTGACATGGGTTTGTGCACTGATATTGTTAAAGCTGTGATTGGCAAGAATATCAAACGCCAATGATTGCAAAGCATCACCCGCTAAAATGGCCGTCGCTTCGTCAAATTTAATGTGACACGTCGCTTGACCACGACGTAAATCGTCATCGTCCATGGCAGGCAAATCATCGTGAATTAATGAATAAGCGTGAATGCACTCAAGTGCCGCGGCAATAGGGTCGATGTCATCTAAATCCAAGTGCAACATATTGGCGGTGACATAAGCCAAATATGGGCGCATGCGTTTTCCACCAATCAATAAACCATATTGCATGGCATCAAATAGACGTTGATCGTTAATCTCAAGGTTATCTAATTGCAGCTGCAGATAGGCATCAATGCGCTGCTGATAATGTGCAAGGTTTTCCAGTTGCATTAAAGTTCGCTATTGTCATCTTGAGTGAAGTTGGCAAGGGTTTGGTCGCCATTTTTGTCCAATAAAATTTGGATCTTTTGTTCGGCACCATCAAGCTTTTGTTGGCTTGCCTGACTTAAAGCCAGACCGCGTTCAAACAGCTTCATCGAATCTTCCAGTGACAAATCGCCTTGCTCTAGGCTGGTTACGATTTGTTCAAGTTCGTTGATAGACTCTTCAAAGCTTTGATTTTCAGGCTTTTTCACCATGCATACCCTTGTCATGTCGAGTAATACTCGAGCGAGTTCATTATTAATCGGCCATTTTAACCTGTATTTGCCATAAATGGTATAGACTTTAAATACATAGATGCATTAGCACATCGTGTACGCCATAGTGTATAATGCGCCAGTTTTTTAGTCGCCCGGTTTTAATAATGAAGTTTATCGTAAAATTACAACCTGAAATTACCATAAAGTCGCGCCCAGTGCGCAAGCGTTTCACGAAAATCCTTGAATCGAATATTAAAAACGTATTGCGCCGCGTTGACGAGCAAGTCCGTACCAAAATGAATTGGGACAATATTGAGGTTACCAGCACGGATACCAGTGAAGAAAACCGTATTAAGATCGTTGAAACTTTAAAATGTGTGCCTGGTATTACGCATTTTTTAGAAGTTATCGAATACGACTTCGACTCGGTACAAGACATTTTCGAAAAAACCTTAGCAGTGCATGCCAAAACTATTGAAAATAAGAGTTTTTGTGTGCGTGCTAAACGTACTGGTGAACATGATTTTTCGTCGCTGCAAATTGAGCAGTACGTCGGTGGTGGTCTAAACCAAAACGTTGAGTCGGCGCGGGTGAAACTAAAAAAACCTGATGTCACTATTCGTCTTGAAATAAATAAAGACAGACTGTTTATTGTCAGTGAACGTCATCAAGCGCTAGGTGGCTTTCCGATTCCTACCCAAGAAGATGTGTTGTCATTAATGTCTGGCGGTTTTGATTCCGGCGTTGCCAGTTATCAACTGATCAAAAAGGGCGCGCGAACACATTTTTGTTTCTTTAATCTTGGTGGTTCTGCCCATGAACTTGGGGTTAAACAGGTCAGTTATTATCTGTGGAATAAATACGGTGCATCTCACAAGGTGAAGTTTATCGCCGTTGATTTTGAACCTATCGTTGCCGAAATTCTGGAAAAAATCGAAAACGGCCAAATGGGCGTGGTGCTAAAACGCATGATGATGCGTGCTGCGACCAAAGTTGCTGACAAAATGGGCGTTGAGGCGCTCGTTACCGGTGAAGCGCTTGGCCAAGTATCGAGTCAAACGTTGACGAACTTAGGGGTTATAGACCGAGTTACCGAAAAGCTGATTTTACGTCCACTAACGGTGTATGACAAACAAGATATTATTGATATTGCTCGTCAAATCGGTACCGAAGATTTTGCTAAAGTGATGCCAGAATATTGTGGTGTTATATCGCAAAAACCAACGGTAAAAGCGGTGCTGTCTAAGATTGAAGCAGAAGAAGCCAATTTTGACATGAGCTTGATTGATCAGATGGTTGAGCAAGCTCGTGTGATGGATATTCGCGACATCGGCAAAGAAACCGAAGACGAAGTACAAACCATTAAAGAAGTTGAAATGGTGGAAAACGCAGGCAGTGAGCACGTTATCCTCGATATTCGTAGCCCAGAAGAAGAAGATGCCAACCCACTTGAGTTGGATGATGTTGAAGTAGAGCACATCCCGTTTTATCGCTTGGCAACTCAATTCGGCGATTTACCGCAAGACAAGACGTACTTGTTGTATTGTGACCGTGGCGTAATGAGCAAGCTACAAGCATTGTATTTGCATGACAATGGCTTTATGAATGTAAAAGTATATCGTCCATAAACGCATTAAAGAGTTTGAAGAAAGCCCGCTATAAATGATTTCTAGCGGGCTTTTTAGTGCCTTTTACATAGCCATTTAAGCAGATATTCCAAGAGAAAGCACTGATAGAACAACAGCCTGCCTAGTAAGTAAAACAAGAGATTTGTACTACACTGACAAATAACCTTAATAAATATAACGAATGACTTGGAGAAGTTATGATGAATACAAAAATAACATGTATTGCAGCGGCCGTTTCTATGTCACTCGGGCTGAGTAGTTGTGGTGGTGGCAGTGATAGTGACAATGAACCATTTGTGGTAACAGTGCCTTTCTCGCTAGGTATCTCTGATGCCCCCGTTGATGATGCCAAAGAAGTTGTGATAGCCATTGACCAAATTCGTTTGATCCCTGTTGACGATGACGACGATGACGACGATGACGACGACGACGATGATGACGACGACGACGATGATGACGATGACGACGACGATGATGATCGCCAAACCGTTGTTATCGATAGTTTCGATGGCGAAGATATTGTCAGCATTAACCTATTGGACTATACCGGTTCAGATCAATTAACCATCATCAGTGAAGACGACGATATTGAGGTTGCCGTTGGTGCCTACCGAATGGAGTTGGTGGTCGTAAATAATATGTCCTGGGTCACCTTGGACGATGACGTGCAATATGATTTGAAAGTCCCCAGCACTCGCTTAAAACTAGGACGGTTTGACGTGGTTCTTGGAGCCAGTGAAACTGAGAGCGGCCCCGCCTATACCGTCGAATTTGATTTACGGAAATCTTTAGTTCAACGTGGTGTCGATCCGGCGCAAAACGGCTTTATAGTAAAACCGCACGGGGTGCGAATTACCGGCAGTAGCAGCAGTGGTCACATCGAAGGCGATGTCGACTTAGCGGCGGTTATTGAGTTATCCGAGCTCAGTAACGATATGCCAACGTGCACTGGATTAACTCATACGGTTTACCTGTATCAAGGCGATCAAACCGGTAATGAAGAGAGTCTTATCGATAATATCGACAGCGACGATATCGACTATGTCATGCCCACAGATGAAGACTTTCCTGAAAACCCAGTAGAGCCATTTGCTAGTACGTTAGTTGTAATGGACGATGACGATGACGAAAGCGATGATGATAGCGATGATGATAGCGATGAAAGTGACGTAGAATACGAGTATGAATTTGGTTTTGTCCCCAATGGTGAGGGATTTGCTGTTGACGTCGACCCTAATGATGCCATTTATACTGTTGTATTAGCGTGTAATGTAGGTGGTGATGGCTATATCGACGATCCCGTACAATATGATGGTTTACTCATTGCAAACCCAGTAGGTCAAGCAGCTGTGGTGAAAGTGATCACCGGTGAAGAAGTCGAGCAAGACTTCCCTATTGGTGATGAGAGCGATGATGATTAGCCATATCGACTGATAGGCACATTGAAAGCAACAAAAAAGCCATCTCTTTTAGGGGATGGCTTTTTTAATGAGGCTTAAATGTAGATTACAAATCAAGCACACGTTTACCTTGTTTAAAGACGATATCTACGGGAATATTGGCCGCTTCTAACTTTGCCATATCGGCGGCTAGGTCGTCTCGTATTATGCCCATTTCTTTGACCATGGTAGCAACGCCTTGATAATCACCATCACCTTGCAAGGTTAAGATCAACTTGGATAAGGAGTCGATGGCTTTGCTCATTTTGTCCATGTCGACACGATAAAAACCTTGCTCGTCTTTGGTGAAAGCACCTTGGTCGGCAAAATAGTTAAAACGCACCATGTTGGCCTTGCCGTGGGCGCTTGAAGCACCAAAGCGCACAGAGCGGAATATGCCGGCCATAAAGGTGGTGTAGTAGTCTTTTAATTCACCTTCAGTGATGACCTTCTTTTTAAGCAGTTGACGTACCATATACAAGCCAAGAATATCCGCTTTACCTTCTTCTAATGCAGATGCGTGCTCTTTTAAAGCGCTACGAACTGTACCTTTTTTATTGATGGTATTTTTAATGCCTAAGCCGTGTGCCACTTCATGAAACATGGTATTGGCAAAAAATGCAGTGAAAGTGACATGTTTACGGTCTTCTTCGCTGACTAAGGTGTCGGAAATTGGCAGCATAATAGTGTCGAATTTAGCGCGCATAGCGTTCTTAAGCTGCAATCGTCGCGTGCCTTTTTGCAATTGTACCTGCTCATCGTTTGGTAGGTTGATGGCGATGGTTTTCGAGCCTGCGTTGGAGTGGCCAGCATAATAAATGACATCGTAGGCATTAAGATCGGCATCCGCACCTGGTGTTTCCGCTTTGTATTTTTTACTTACCGGTAACCCTTTTTGCAAACTTGGCAGATGCTCAGCGTATTTGGCTAATCGTTGACTCCAGTTTAAGTCTTTAACCAATACATAGGATTCAAAGCCAGCACGATAACCGTACAGCAAGTCTTCATAGGTTTCGATGGGGCCGATGACCACATCAATAGGGTTATTTTTCATATCCATCCAAGCAAAATCGGATGGCTGATAATTATCATTTAAAAACGCTTCAGCACGCATATTAAGGTAGCTGGCAAACTCGCTATCTTCGGCATATGTCGCGGCTTTTTTTAGCAATGCTGCCGCACGCTCTAATTGTTCGGCGTAGGCTTCTGAGTATGGTAATGAGTATAATTGACCTTTTTGATTGCGACGTACAATCGAATAAAGCGATTCTTTATCAGTAAAATCTGCTGCTTCGAATTCAGCTTTACTCATATCGGTAGGGTAAAATTGCGCGCCCATAGGTTTGACGTCAATATTATTTAAGAATGGTTTGTCACCTTGTAAACGATCCCATGGGCCATAATTAATTTCAACAAAACGTTTGGTGGCTGGGTCTTTAATATTGGCTAAAAACGCGGCCTTATTGTCACCAAACGCTTGCTGCCAAAATAGCTCATCCATTATTTTCGATGCGTCGATTAGAATCGACAACATGGTTCGTTGGTTGTCACTTAAGTGCGATAAGTCGGCGGATAAGGTGACTTCTTGATAAATATTTAAACGAGATTCGGCTTGCGGTAATAACTCATGGGTTTGATGCTCAGCATCTTTGTTATTACATGCGAAAAGACAGGTTGTGACTGCGATTGCTGCTGCAATTTTTGCCAACTTCATAGTTTTCCCCAGTGGTATTTTGATTATTTGTAAGTGCGTGACGCACTATAGTGTTTAGAAGAATAAAAATTATTGACTGAATAAGCAACTCGTTGCGCAAAATGATCATCATTTTGTTGTTTGTTCGTGGCAGCGAACATTGGACTTGCCCCTATTCCTCTGTTATTAATTAATTGAAGAAGCAGCACTTTTGCAATGGTACAGACGAGGGAATAATTATGAGACATGTGGTAATTTCATTTTTGGGTGAGGATCGTCCTGGCTTGGTTGAGAAGTTAGCAGCGATTGTGAAACACCATGGCGGTAACTGGCAAACCAGTAGCATGCGTCATTTGTCTGGTTTTTTTGCTGGCATTTTGGAAGTCATGGTTGCAGAACAAAATGCCGAGGCTCTGGTGAATGACCTACAAGGCTTTGATATGTTGGATATGAATATTCAGCTAAGCAAACCTGGTAATTACGATGACAGAACCATTTCTATTGATATAACCGCCAATGATCGTCCTGGTATTATTGGTGATATTTCTGCGGTGATACATAAAGCCAAAGGTAATTTGGTTAAATTGGTGAGTAGCCAGGGCAATGCACCTCATTTTGGTCAGCCAATATTTAAAGCATCAGCCATTGTTGCGGTGACAACGGACCAGCAAATAGAACAACTTGTCGATGCGCTAGAAGGCATCGAAGATGATTTAATTGTAGATTTGAATATCTAGCGGCAGTGTTTGTTTGAGGCGTGGTAAGCTGAGAATCAGATAAAAAATGGCCCTTATGGGCCATTTTTTATCGATAATCGTTTGCGTTAATTAAAGCGACAATCCTAATTTTTTGAATTCTTTTTCAACAACGTCTGCTGGAAGTGGAATGTAACCATCTTTCTCAACAATTTTTTGACCTTGCTTTGATAGAACCATCTTCAAGAACTCTGCTTCTTTCGGAGCAAGTGGCTTGTTTGGGTGTTTATTCACATAAACGTATAAGTAACGTGATAGTGGGTACTCACCAGATACCGCGTTATCCATGTTCGCTTCAACGTAATTAGTGCCTTTCTTACTTAGTGGTAAAGCGCGCACACCTGACGTTTTGTAACCAATACCTGAATATCCGATACCGTTCAGAGACGCTGAAACAGATTGTACAACAGACGCAGAACCTGGTTGCTCGTTTACGGTGTTTTTGAAGTCACCTTTACACAAAGCTTTTTTCTTAAAGTAACCGTAAGTACCCGATACTGAGTTACGACCGTAAAGTTGGATATCTTTAGCTGTCCATTCACCGTCAAGACCTAATTTACCCCAACGGTCAGCATCTTCAGTGCCTTTACACTTACGGTTTGAAGAGAAAATCGCATCAACTTGCTGGATGCTTAAGCCTTCAATTGGGTTATCTTTATGTACGAATACCGCTAGAGCGTCGATAGCAACGCGCACAGCTGTTGGCTTGTAACCGAATTTCTTTTCAAACGCCTGTATTTCTTTAGACTTCATTTTACGGCTCATCGGACCCATGTTCGATGTCGCTTCGGTTAGCGATGGTGGCGCAGTCGAAGAACCCGCTGCTTGAATTTGAATGTTAACACTAGG
This sequence comes from Thalassotalea sp. Y01, assembly GCF_012932945.1. NCBI lineage: Bacteria > Pseudomonadati > Pseudomonadota > Gammaproteobacteria > Alteromonadales > Colwelliaceae > Thalassotalea > Thalassotalea sp. Y01. The sequence goes on along the minus strand of NZ_JABBXG010000001.1, from coordinate 283,228 downwards.
GTAAGTACGTTTGAACTCTTCAGCCCAAAACGTCATCATGTTGGCTAGAGTATCTGAGCCTACTGACGAAAGGTTACCTGAGATACCACTGGTTTTTTTGTACTCTGGCAAGTTTTTGTCAAGAGCTAGCGCATTTGAGCTTGCCAGCGTTGCTACAGCCAAACCAACACCTGTAATTAAGCTTTTCAGTTTCATAGTATGTCTCCAAAGAGTAAAAATCATTAAATAAAAATCTTTTTGATGGTGCTGATAGTAAAGCGTCAATGTGACACTTTTATTACAACATTAGTTTTTTTATTTTTTATCGTCATGAGGTGTTTTTGACGTTAATGCGTCCGCAGTCTTAAATGATTCATACAAGGTTATCTCAGGAAAATTTGTGCCGGACTAATTTTTTTTAGTGTCTGTATATGTGCTAGCCGCATTATTTCAGATGTTTTTATGACTCAAAATTTAATAGATAAATACTGTCATTACATATAGTTACAAGCTTGTGCATTATGTCAAAATTATTGCAGTTCGGTTTAGCTTGTCATTAACTTGCTATTTACACGTCATTAAAAGTAGAAAAAATAAAATTAATTACATATTGTCACAAAAGTGTAATATTGCCATGGCAAACTAGCGGCAAATATCACTGGTAACCAGTAATAAACATTTTATGTTTTTGTTTAATAGGGTAAACACAATGAATTTAACCAAAACAACAATCGCGCTATCACTAATGACTGCTATGAGTGCTCCAGCATTTGCGGCAGATGAAATCAGCTTCTACGGTAAAGCAAATATCGGTCTACAAAGCTCCGATGAAGCAGGCGAGTCTGAAACTGAAGTTAAATCAAACTCATCACGTGTCGGTGTCAATGGCGAACTAAAAGTAAGCGATAGCTTGTCTGTTGTATATAAAGCTGAAGCCCAGCTGGAAATGGCCGATGATGAAGCTGACAACATCAAGGCTCGTAACCAATACGTTGGCTTGAAAGGCAACCTAGGTACTGTGTTGTTAGGTCGTAACGATACAATGGTCAAACAATCTCAAGGTAAAATCGATCTATTCAGTGACTACGAAGGTGATATCAAAAACCTTTGGAAAGGTGAAAACCGTATGGGTGAAACCTTGACTTACATTACCCCTAAATTTGGTGATTTTTATGCCGGTTTTACCTATGTAGCTGAAGGTGATAAAGACCAGAAAGCCAAAAACGAAGGGGATGCCGGTTTTTCTGCAGCTTTGATGTACGGTGACGCCAAGCTGAAAAAGTCAGACTGGTTTGCATCTGTCGCTTTCGATAGCGAAGTTGAAGGCTATGATAACATGCGTGCTAGCGTACAGACTAAAATTGCTGGTATCAAACTTGGTCTGATTGCACACAGCCAAGAAGAAGTAGAGTCAGGTGATGAAACCACAGGCTTTATGGTAAGCGCAGCATACAAAATCAATGACTTCACCATAAAAGGTCAAGTGCAAACGGCTGAAGAAGACTTTGGTGATGATGCAGAGTTCATGTCTTACTCAATCGGTGTTGATTATGCCTTAGCGAAAAACGCTAAATTATTTGCTTGGGCAACTTCTATTGATAACGACGAAGATGTGACTGGCGAAGATGACAGCACATATTTGTCAACGGGTATTGAATACAAGTTCTAACAACACCTTTTTCAAGGTCATAAAAAGCCATGCTTTCGAGCATGGCTTTTTATTTTAAATTTTTGTTTGTTAACGATTAATGTTCATTTGCCAGCGATTATCAAAAATCGTAAATGTTTTTGCTTAGCTGTCTGAGTATCGATATAGTTAGCTATAATTAACGGCAGTAAATATGTGATGATTTTATGACGACTGTCATAAAAGTGTCATTAAAGACTGGCAGAATGATGGCGTAACTAATAAATTGATTATGGAACCGCTATGGAACGACGAATTCTTGTAGTTGAAGATGAAACCCCAATTCGTGAGATGATTACCTTTGTGTTAGAGCAAAATGGCTTTAACCCAATTGAAGCCAGGGATTATGATGAGGCAAAAGCGCTATTAACTGATCCGCTTCCTGACCTGTTATTGTTAGATTGGATGCTGCCTGGTGGTAGTGGTTTAAAAATAGCTAGAGAGGTCAAACAGCAGGAATATACGCGCAATATTCCAATCATTATGTTGACGGCTCGCTCAGATGAAGACGACAAAGTTCGCGGTTTTGACGTTGGTATTGATGACTATGTCACCAAACCTTTTTCGCCGAAAGAATTGATTGCTCGTATTAAGGCTGTTATTCGCCGCGTCGCACCAACTGCACTTGAAGAGCTGATTGAATTTAAAGGGTTATCACTTGATCCTGTGTCACATCGTGTCGCAATTAATGAAGCACCGATCGAATTGGGTCCAACAGAGTTTAAAATGTTGCACTTTTTTATGACCCATCCTGAACGTGTCTATTCGCGAGAACAATTACTTGATAATGTATGGGGTACCAACGTATACGTTGAAGATCGTACCGTCGATGTTCACATACGACGTTTACGTAAGTCTATCGCGGGTCAAGGGCACGATGAATTCGTGCAAACGGTTCGTGGTGCAGGCTATCGATTTTCTAGTCGTGTAAACTAGCACCAAACATGTTGAGAGATTAAACATCAACTATGATATTTCGATTTTCTGCGCAGCAGTTTGTTGTTAAACAGTGCCTGATTCTTCTGGTGAGTGGCCTAATTGGCTACTGGCTAGGCTATTTTTGGCTTACACTGTTTGTTGTTACTGCGGCAAAGCTAGCCTGGCATTACAAATATTTGCTTGGCTTGATAAAATGGTTGTGGCATAAAAACTTACTGTATCCGCCAGAATCTAAAGGTATCTGGGGGCATGTCTACGATGGTATTTATCGTCGCATTAAAAGCTACCGTAAAAAACAAAAACAGCTGAATACGCGTATTCGCCAATACCGTGATGGTGCAGAAGCACTGCCCGATGCGGCGGTTGTGTTAGATTTATATTTCAATATCCGTTGGTCTAATAAAAAAGCCAATCGTCTATTAGGAGTGCGTTGGCCGCAAGACTCAGGGCAACGTATAACCAACTTAGTGCGCTCGCCGGTGCTCAACAAATATCTTGAAAAGTTAGACTTTAGTGAACCGTGTTCGCTCATTTCTCCAGAAGATCCTGACCAACAAATTGAAATGCGCTTTATGCTATATGGCGACGATCAATACTTAATGTTGGCACGGGATGTTAGTCAGACTAAACGTCTTGAAAAGATGCGCCGCGATTTTGTAGCTAATGTCTCCCATGAGCTGAAAACACCGCTAACGGTGATGCAAGGTTATGTCGAGGTGATGCTCGAACAGGATGATATTAGTGAGCAATGGCGAAAAAGCTTAGATACGGTGCAAACTCAAGTCTCGCGTATGGATCGCTTGGTACAACAACTGTTAGTACTGTCTAAAGTTGAAGTGCCGGCAGAAGAGGATATCCGCCATCACGTGCACCTAGCAAAACTGCTTGATAAAGTCATGGAAGATGTTTATTGGCTTAACAAACAAAAAGGCCACGAAATTGCGGTAGAGCTTGATCCAAGGTTGGGTATTTTAGGCATCGAATCGGAATTGAAAAGTGCCTGTTCTAACCTGATTATTAATGCCATGAATTATACTGGCACTGGAGGACGCATTGATATCTGTTGGAAAAAGCAAGACGATTACTGCCTGTTTAGCGTTAAAGATACCGGTTGCGGCATCAGCGAAGTTGATATTTCGCGCTTAAGTGAACGCTTTTATCGCGTAGATAAATCTCGTTCTCGTGATACCGGCGGAACCGGCCTTGGCCTAGCCATTGTTAAGCATGTGGCCGCCAATCATAACGCTGAACTGGTTATAGAGTCAGTGCTTAATCAAGGCAGTACGTTTACTATTAAATTCCCGGCAGACGATTCTTTTATTGTTCGCCAAACGGAAAAGGTCGTATAGTGCCAATTGCCTGACTCAAACTAAAAAGCGACAAGGTATTAGACCTGCCGCTTTTTTTGTCCGCGTTTATTCTTTTAGAAAATAGCACCAAGCACTAAATTAATGATGGTGATAGCAAACGACGCGATGAGCGTGGTTTTTAAATCTTTTATCTCAAAATCTTCGATTAATTGATCGGTAAGCCATAACAAAAACGCGTTAAGGATAAACACGAATAAGCCAAAGGTAATTAAAATCAATGGCATGGAGATTATTGCCAAGAACCAGTACAAAAGCAGGTCCGCGATTGAATATACCACGGCAACGATGACTGCCGTCAGAGGGCTTTTCAGGCGGATGCCATCAATAAATCGAGATACCAAAAAAATAGATATACTTAGCAACACTAATTTGGTTATCATTTCCTACCTTATCTTTTATTACGATTATTATCCTTACCTGTTGTATCAGGTTGGCCAGGGAATTTCATCATGTGGTTTAAAAATTTATATATTTTTGCGTTTACCCGACCTTTTACTACCAGCGAGGAAGAGCTGGATAAAGCATTACAAGAACATGTTTTTGCACCTTGTGCCAAAACAGAGATGTCACGCTTTGGTTGGAGTAGCGCCTTAGGTAAACACGGCGATAGGTTGTTACATCATGCCAATGGCTGTATTTTATTGAACGCTCGTAAAGAAGAAAAGCTTCTTCCTGCCGCGGTGGTAAAAGAGCAGTTGGAAGCCAAGGTTGCGCAACTTGAGCAAGAGCACAGTCGTAAAGCAACCAAAAAAGAGAAAGAACAATTTAAAGAAGACATTACCTTTGAATTACTACCACGCGCATTTTCTCGTATTTCTGATACCCAAGGTTATATTTGTCCAGATAAAAATATCATTGTCATTAACAGCAGTTCACGCAATAAAGCAGAAGACTTTTTAGCATTGTTGCGTAAATGTTTAGGCTCATTACCAGTAACCAGCTTTGCGCCACCAGCGGGCGCTGAAACGGTGATGACCAGTTGGTTATTAGAGCAAAATTTACCAGAGCGTTTTGTCATCGGTTTTGAAGGTGAGTTAAAAGCTTTGGGTGAAGATGCCGCTGTGATCAAATGTAAGAATCAGGATTTATTATCTGATGAAATCTTAGCACATTTAAATACCGATAAGCAGGTGGTAAAAATAGCCTTTGATTATGAGCAAGTATTATCGTGCATTTTATGCGATGACTTGTCAGTGAAGCGTGTTAAGTTTCATGAAAGCGTATTTGAACAAAATGATGACATCGACAATGATGATATTTTGGTCAAAATTGATGCCGACTTTACCCTAATGACCGGTGAGTTGAACAAATTTATTGACGACATGTTAGCGCAATTCGATTTAGCGACAAATAGTTACCTCGAACCTTAGTCTAACGTTATGTGCTAAGGCACTGAAATACATACCTTTTGAAGGCGTGATTACACTTGGTTACAGCTGTTAACTTAATGTGTATTGCGCCTTTTTACTATCGGCATTAAAATAGCGCCCAAAATTGATATATCCAGACAAATACTAGGGTTTTAAAATTATGTTCGTTCCAGAGTTATTATCTCCTGCCGGTAGCCTGAAAAACATGCGTTATGCCTATGCTTATGGTGCAGATGCGGTATATGCCGGTCAACCTCGTTATTCACTGCGCGTACGTAATAATGAATTTAACCTGGAAAACCTTAAGCTGGGTATAGATGAGGCACACGAGTTAGGAAAGAAACTGTATGTGGTCAGTAACATTGCCCCACATAACGCAAAATTGAAAACGTACTTGCGTGATATTGAGCCGGTTATTGCCATGAATCCCGATGCCTTGATCATGAGTGATCCAGGTATGATCATGATGGTACGCGAAGCGTTCCCAGACATGGCAATTCACTTATCGGTACAGGCCAATGCGGTAAACTGGGCGACAGTAAAGTTTTGGCAACAACAAGGCGTTGAACGAGTTATTTTGTCACGTGAATTATCACTGGATGAAATTGAAGAAATCCGCATGCGTGTGCCAGAAATGGAACTTGAAGTGTTCGTTCATGGTGCATTATGTATGGCTTATTCGGGCCGTTGTTTATTGTCTGGTTACATTAACAAACGCGATCCTAACCAAGGTACATGCACAAATGCCTGTCGTTGGTCTTACAATGCTCATGACGCTAGAGAAGATGAGCATGGTGATATCATTGCGGTGCAACCTCAGCAGCCTATCGCTGGTACTGAACAGCCTGAAATTTGGACACCGGAGATGGCCAAGCAAGAGCAACAACCAACAGATGAAGTATTTTTATTGCAGGAGCAAGGCCGACCAGGTGAGTACATGCCGGCGTTTGAGGACGAGCATGGTACCTACATTATGAACTCAAAAGATCTTCGTGCAATTGAACATGTTGAGCGCTTGGTGAAAATGGGTGTGCATTCTTTGAAGATTGAAGGCCGCACTAAGTCTTTCTACTACTGTGCCCGTACCGCACAAATATACAAGCAAGCGATTATGGATGCCGTTGAAGGCCGCTGCTTTAATGAACGCTTGAAGCTGGATCTAGAGCATTTAGCGAGTCGCGGTTATACCGAAGGGTTTTTATCGCGCCATCGTCATGATCAGTTGCAAAATTATGAGTATGGTTACTCGAAATCTGACAGTCAGCAATTTGTTGGTGAAGTGATAGGACGTACGGCGGATGGCTTGCTAGAAATCGAAGTGAAGAATAAGTTCTTAACCGGTGATGAAATCGAGCTTATGACACCAAAAGGTAACAAGAGCTTCGTACTTGAGTATATGCAAAATCGCAAAGGCGAAGAGGTTACCGACGCAAAAGGCTCGGGTCACATTGTACAAATCAAATGTGATACCGACCTGGATTTAGAATACGGCATTATTATGCGCTATCTGAACCAAGGTGAAACCACACGTCATCCATTTGCGCAAAACCAGGCATAACAGTTTGTGCAAATTGCGCAAAGCTAACGACAGGTTAAATCATGGCACTTAAAATACTCGACAGCTGCATTAATTGCGACATGTGCGACCCAGAATGTCCGAACACCGCCATCTATATGGGCGATGTAATATACGAGATAGATCCGCATCGTTGCACTGAATGTGTGGGGCACTACGATACGCCACAATGTGTGGCGGCGTGTCCTATCGATTGTATAAAACCCGATCCAGAGCGAAAAGAAAGCGAACAAGAGTTATTACAAAAATGCTTTGAATTACACGGTGTCGAGTCGTAACATTTACATGATTAAGGCATTGCTAGATTAGTTCGTTTATGGAAATACTTAGCTCGTATGGTGCGGTTGCCACGTTTTTGTTGATTTTTGTTGCCGAGTTTGGTGATAAATCACAACTGGTTTGTATGACACTGGCAGTAAAATATCGCGCTCGACCGGTATTGTTTGGCGCCATATCGGCGTTTGCCATTCTCAATGTTATTGCCGTGTTGTTCGGTGCCAGTTTTGCCAATTTTATCGACCAACGTTACTTAAGTATTATTGCTATCGTATTGTTCGCTTTGTTTGCAATATCAAGTTGGCGTGATGCGCACCATGACGATGACACCGATGAAGGCCAGCTTAAGGTCGGTAAACACATCAGTATGTCAGCATTTACCTTGATTTTTGCCGCAGAAATGGGTGATAAAACCCAATTAGCGGTAGCAACCCTAAGTACCACGCAACCACCTCTTATGGTGTGGATTAGCGCAACCCTGGCGTTAGCGACAACCTGTGTTATCGGTGTCATCGTTGGCAAAAAGCTACTCAATCGTATTAGCGAACAACTGCTTAGTAAAATGGCTGCGCTATTATTTGCCACATTTGCGGTCATTACCGCCATAACCACCTTTGCCTAATTCTGCTTAGCCTTTATTTGTTAGCCCTGAGCACATTAGCCTTTAGCTCTTGGCACTTAAGTCCCTCTTTGCCTTGGGGTTCTTGCCTGATATACTGATTTCTTTAGCGTTAATTTAACTTTTACTATCGATCATGTCGGTCAATCGGACAAATGAACACATCAGACACGTTACGCTGCCTTCATTTTTAAGGCGAGCATTGCGCGCCTTTGAATTAAAAGCTCTTATTCGAGACAGTGGCAGTGAGTTGAGCCGCATTGGCCGCTCTCGCAATTGGCGACTCAGTGCCAGTCGTGAACAGTTGTTTAACGTGATTGAATCGATACGCAGGGTAGATGAGCCAAGCTGGCAATGGGTGATCACCTTACTGGAAAAAAAATTAGGCGATTTTACCCAAGACGACATTATTAATCTGGTAAAGCGCAATCCAGGTATTACCGTTAATGAATTGGTTATTCTTGCTAATTGCACCATAATTGAAGCGCGCAAAGCGATCGATGCTTATGAATGGATGGATTGAGATAGCAATCGCTGCTGATTGAGCATTACCTCTCTATTTATTAACGGCTTTCTCACGGTTATCTGGGAATTATTAAAACAAAAAGGTCAGCGTAGAAATACGCTGACCTTTTTAATATTAACCAGGCTAATCTTTATCTAGCTAATATTAGCCTGGTTTGGAATTACCAGATTTTTACACGTTGCTCTGGAGCCAGATATAATTTAGCGTCTTTTTCAACGGCAAATGCACTGTAAAATTCAGGCACATTTCGCACTGTACCATTGACTCGAAATTGAGCCGGAGAGTGCGGATCGGTGCCAACCAATTGGCGCAATAACTCTTCGCGATAAGAACCGCGCCATATTTGACCAAAGCCTATCAGTACACGTTGCTCACCAGTAAAGCCATCGATAACCTGCGCATCTTCTCCGATTAGTGAAAGTTTATAGGCTTTCATGGCGATACTTAAGCCGCCTAAATCACCAATGTTTTCGCCCAAGGTAAAGGTACCGTTAACATTCAGATCATCAAATACTTTATATGAGTCGTATTGTGCAACAAGGGCTTGGGTGCGCTTTTTAAACTCTTCTTTATCGGTTGGTGTCCACCAATTACGCAGTACGCCATCGCCATCAAAGGTTGAACCCGCATCGTCAAATCCGTGACCAATTTCATGACCAATGACCGCGCCAATACCACCATAATTTACCGCGTCATCGGCGTTCATATCAAAGAACGGTGGTTGTAATATGCCCGCTGGAAACACGATTTCGTTAAGCGGTGGGTTGTAATAGGCGTTGATGGTTTGTGGGTTCATCTGCCACTCAGATTTATCCACCACGCGGCCTTGGCGGTCTAGGTTTTGTTGATATTGAACTAAAGCCGCGCGTTCAATATTGCCGAAGTAGTCATCGGCTTTGATTTCCAAATCGCTGTAGTCTTTCCATTTGTCAGGGTAGCCGATTTTTGGCGTAAATTTAGATAACTTATCGAGTGCTTGCTCTTTGGTCTCAGGGGTCATCCACGTCAAGTCTTGAATGCTGCGGCGATAAGCCAAAATAAGGTTATCAACCAAGTGTTGCATGCGCGCTTTTGCTTCTGGTGGGAAGTGGCGAGCAACATAGACTTTACCAACAACCTCACCTAAGGTGCCGTTAACCACATTGACACCACGTCGCCACATCGGGCGCTGCTGTTTAGCTCCCCATAAGGTTTTGGTGTAAAAATCAAAGTTTTCTTTATCTATGGCGCTGGTTAAGCGAGAGCCATTGGCACTTAGCGCTTTCCAGGTTAAAAACGTTTGCCAGTCGGCAATCGAGGTTTGGCTGATAATGCCATTTAACGCTTTCATGTAATCGATTTGCGTGATCACTAAACCATCGATGGTGTCTATGCCGGCTTCTTGTAAAAAGGCACTCCAGTTAAAGTCAGCCATTATCTGCGCAAGATCTTCGCGAGGCACTTTATTGTATAGCGCCACCATATCGCGGGTTTTTTCTTTTTCCATATGAACCTTAGCAAGCTTTTGCTCTAGGTCATATATTGTTTCGGCGGCCTGTTTGCCTGCATTAAAACCGGCAAGATCAAACATATTTTCAATATGTTGCAGATATTTATCACGTATATCTGCCGACTTGTCGTCTTCTTTAAAGTAGTATTCTCGGTCCGGTAGACCTAAACCGCCTTGCCAGGTGTACATCATGTAGGTGTCTGGTTCTTTAAAGTCGACGTACTGACCAAGCGCAAATGGCATGTTGTAGCCGCGTTTATTGGCCGTCGCAAAGTAAACGGCTAAATCGTCATAATTAGCAATTGCACTGATTTTACCAAACTCAGGTTGTAATGGTTTGACGCTGAGCGCATCACGAGTTTTCATATCCATATATGAGTTATACAGATCACCAACTTTTTGTTGGTCTGAGCCTGGTGCAAAGTTGCCCTTCGCAGATTCTTCGATAATAATTTTAACGTTATCTTGCGACGCATCTCTAAGTGTCGACCAAACACCGACACTGGACTTGTCCTCAGGGATGGTGGCGGTTGCCATCCATTTACCATTCACGTATTGATTAAAATCATCGCCAGGACTTACCGAGGTGTCCATGTATTCGGTATAAATACCAGAACTAAGTTCTGGTAGGGTGGTATCTGTTTCATTGGCTGTGGTGTCTTCGCCATTAGAGCAGGCCACCAATGCAATCGTCATTAGCGATAATGACACAGGTTTTAGATAGTTCATTGAATTGTCCCTGTTAATCGTACTGATTGAATTAACTACTTGTTATCAATCATTTATTTTTAAAAAGGTATAGCTTCGCTTATTTACTATAGAGCAAAAAACAGGCAAGTCGAGTTGTTGATATATTTCATTACAAATTAACCACGGTTGGCTATGTCTTGGCGAACAATCAAAACAGGCCATTTGATGTAACTTACTAAGATAGAAACAAAAACGCCTGATAATATCAGGCGTTTTTCAGTTTTACATGCATCCAAGTTAATGCAAAGGCGAATTACTTGGTAATGCGCTTGTATTTCATGCGATGTGGTTCGTTCGCTTGTGGACCAAGAGTTTTCTTCAACCACGCATCGTACTCGGTGTAGTTGCCTTCAAAGAAGTTCACTTGACCTTCGTCACGGTAATCAATGATGTGGGTAGCAATACGGTCTAAGAACCAACGGTCATGGGAAATAACTAACGCACAGCCAGGGAATTCCAAAAGGGCTTCTTCTAGCGCGCGTAAGGTCTCAACGTCCAAGTCATTGGTTGGCTCATCCAACAGCAATAAGTTACCGCCGGTTTTCACTAGTTTGGCTAAGTGCACTCGGTTGCGTTCACCACCAGACAAATCACCAATGAATTTTTGTTGATCGTTACCTTTGAAGTTAAAGCGACTAACATAAGCGCGCGCTGGTACTTCATAGTTGCCAATACGAATGATATCGGCGCCTTCTGAAATTTCTTGATAAACCGTGTTGCTATCAACCATGTCGTCACGGAATTGATCAACGGACGCTAATTGCACGGTGTCACCAACGATAACCTTACCGCTATCAGGTTGTTCAGTACCGGATAGCATTTTAAACAGAGTTGATTTACCAGCACCATTCGGGCCAATGATACCGACGATAGCACCTTTTGGAATTGAAAAGCTTAAATCGTCAATTAATACGCGATCACCATATGACTTAGTAATGCCTTCAATATCCAGTACTTTGTCACCAAGGCGTGGCCCCGGTGGAATGTATAGTTCGTTGGTTTCATTACGCTTCTGGTTTTCTTGGCTTTGCAGCTCTTCAAAACGGGCCATACGAGCTTTTGATTTTGCTTGACGACCTTTAGGATTTTGACGAACCCATTCAAGCTCTTGCTTAATGGTTTTAGCCAATGCATTTTCTTGGCGTTTTTCCATTTCAAGACGGGCGTCTTTTTGTTCAAGCCAAGATGAGTAGTTACCTTCCCATGGAATACCTTCACCACGGTCAAGCTCTAAAATCCAACCCGCGACGTTATCTAAGAAGTAACGGTCATGGGTAATCGCCACAACGGTACCTGGGTAGTCGTGCAAGAAGCGCTCTAACCAGGCAACAGACTCGGCATCCAAGTGGTTGGTAGGCTCATCTAGCAACAACATGTCTGGTTTTTCTAATAATAAGCGGCACAGTGCAACACGGCGACGCTCACCACCGGATAGTACTTTGATTTTTTGATCCCATTCAGGCAAACGCAAAGCATCGGCAGCGCGTTCTAGAGCGTTTTCAATGTTATGACCGTCATGAGCGGCAATAATGGCTTCAAGTTCGCCTTGTTCTTTGGCCAAAGCATCAAAGTCAGCACCTTCTTCGGCGTATTCCATATACACTTGATCAAGACGTGCTAAGGCATCTTTTACTTCAGAAACTGCCTGCTCAACAATTTCACGTACCGTTGCTTCTTCATTCAATTCTGGCTCTTGCGGCAAGTAGCCCACTTTTGTACCAGATAACAATTTTGCATCGCCATCAAACTCGGTATCGACACCGGCCATGATACGCAGCAAGGTTGATTTACCAGCACCATTTAAACCAAGCACACCAATTTTGGCGCCAGGGAAAAATGAAATTGAAATATCTTTTAGAATGGTTTTTTTCGGAGGTACCACTTTTGAAACGCGGTGCATCGAATAAATAAACTTGTCAGGCAATGCCATCAGAAAACCTTTATCAGAATTAGAGTTATGAATATTGGCGTTATTTTAGTTGATCGGCCTTGTTTGTTACAACTAATTTGATGTATTTCATAACAGACTAAATGGTATTCAGCATATCGCTATCACTAGCGTCGATTTTCATCGGGCTATGTTTTTAATATTCACTGACAATATGTTATAAAAGTATTTATCTATTCATCGATCATAAAAAGTGAATTAATGTCGTTCATTGATTCGATAACTCGCCTGAAACAATATACATGTTGTTGCATTCGCGTTGTTGGAATAGTTTGTATTTACACGATTATGCCAGCGTTTGCTGAGATCGCTCAGTTTGATCAGAAAATGCAAAACATAAACGCATTGGACGACGCTTTGCAGGTGCAAACACAATTGCAAATGCTGTTGTCAGAGCAAGCTATCTCTTCGAAACAGACAGAACAAGTTTACCGAGAATTGGCGATGAGTTATTTTCAAAACGGTAAAGGCGAACATGCGTTAAAAACAGCACAGCAGGGCTATGATTATGCAACGCGTCAGCAGTTACCAGATATGGCAGCGCAATTTGCTAAACTCACCGGCATTTTTCATTATTTTCAAGGCAGTTATAACCAGGCGTTAGAGCGCTATAATGACGCTATTGCCTATTACATTAACGCTGATAACCCCATTCAGTTGGCGCACTTATACAATAATGTTGGTTTGGTTTTGGATAACAAAGGCGAGCCAACTAAGGCTTTGACTGTCTATAAAAAAGCCAAAGTTATATACGATGAAATCGGCGATGAAAACGATAAAGTTGATATTGCCTTTAACATTTCAGGTCTTTATTTAACACTGAAACAATACGACAAAGCGTTGCAAGTTTTGCCAGATATTATTGCCGCGAGAGAACGAATGCAACGACCCGCAGATGTCGCCCTAGCACACAGTAATATCGCCCTTGCCTATAAATATTCAGGTGAATTTAAACAAGCTGAACAATACACCTTTAAGGCTATTGAATACTACCAAAACGAAAATAAACATTATGACTTGGCGAGTCAATACAATAACTTAGCCGACCTATATACGGAAATGCGTGCCTTTAAAATGGCTGAGAATTACGCCCAAAAATGTTTGCATCTATCACAGCAATACGAACATATGAATTCTTATTCTAATTGTTCATTTATTAGTGCCCAGATCAACTACTACCATGGCGACTATCAAACGGCGCTAGAATTTGCCAGACGTTCATTAGACTTGTCTATTTCACAACAAGATGAACACCTAGAGCTCGCTAATCTGGAAATTCTGTCGCTTATTCATGCCGCACTTGGTCAACCACAGCAAGCATTTACATATTATCAGGATGCAAGAAATGGCTTGTTTAAAGTAGCCAATGGGCAATTGACTAAAGAGTTGGCTAATTTTGAGTCTGAACAGCTCAACTTGCAACTTGCCCATGTTGAAAAACAACGTGAACTAGAAAGCCATAACAACATAAAACGCCAACAAGCCAGAGATTTATTAACCCTGGTTTCGGTGATGTTATTAGTGGTTGTATTTTTAGCTTACCGAAAGCATCGTCACAAGAAATACACCAAACAATTGGAGCTGTTAGTAAAAGAGCGAACGGCCAAATTGCAGCAGACGACACAACAATTAACTCAGGCGAATCTAATCAAAAGCCAGTTTCTGGCGAACATGAGCCACGAAATCAGAACACCACTTACCGCTATTATCGGTCAATCTGAATCGATTATGTATGACGAAGTGCAAGTGAAAGATATTGTTACCGAAGTAAGTGCAATCCACAGTAACAGCAAACATTTATTGCAGTTGGTTAATGACATACTTGATTTAAGTAAACTCGAAGCCAATAAATTGGTACTTAATCGTACGGCAACGGATATTTCGCTGATATGTAGCGATTTGCAAAATATCTTTACTGAGCAGGCAAAACAAAAAGGCATTGAATTTTCAATTAATAATCAACTTCCCAGCCCTTGTGTTGTCGCAATAGATTACCTGCGCTTTAGCCAAATCATCATTAACCTGTGCTCTAATGCGATTAAATTTACTCATAATGGTCAAGTTAAGGTTGCTATCGGTTTCATTGATAAGCGTCTACAAGTCAGTGTTTGCGATACCGGTATCGGTATGCAAAAAGAACAATTAGCGAGTATTTTTAACAGCTTCACCCAGGCCGATAGCACCATAAACCGCCGTTTTGGTGGCAGCGGATTAGGTTTGTATTTATCAAACCAGTTAGCCAAATTAATGTCAGGTAGCATTGGCGTTGAAAGTGAAGTTGGCCGAGGCAGTCGTTTTACTTTCGTTATGGATGCAGAACGACTGACGCAGCAAGATAGGGAAATCAGCACACAAGAACTGCAAGAAGTTATTAACCAACCACTTGTTGGCAATATATTGATCGCGGAAGATCATCCGGATAATTTGCGTTTTATTTCACGTTTGCTAGAACATATGGGCTTGCATGTCTTTCAAGCCAGCAATGGCTTACAAGTATTGAATATCGTTGCTCAGCAGGCAGTAGATTTAATATTACTGGATATACAAATGCCACAAATGGATGGACTGGAAGTCCTACAAAAGCTGCGCAGTTCAGGCTACACAAAGCCGGTTATTGCACTTACCGCAAATGCCATGGCTCATGAAGTGAGAAAATATCTTGATCTCGGTTTTGATGAACACCTTAAAAAGCCTATAGAGCGTAATTCATTTATTCAATGTGTTGCGAAATACTATCAAGAGCCCGCATCTGCACAAGCGTCATTCGCTGATGACGCTGTGCAAACAACAAGCTTTGAGGATTTAAACCTTAGCTTTCAACAAAAACTGCCCATGTATGAACAGAAAATAGGCCACTACTATGCCGCTCAAGATTGGCAATCATTGCAACAGTTGGTTCATCAAATTGCCGGTGCAGCATCTGTATTCGGTCACGAAAACTTGTCAAATTTGGCTATTGCTCTGGACAAATTACTTAATCAACCAGAGTGTGATTGTGGTCATGAAAACGGCCAATGTGACGACTTGCTTATGCAACTTAGAGCGGCACTGAAAGCGTGATTCATTATTTATTTCGGCTTGTTGACCTGTAAACGAGCCAACACGCCTCTGCCTATATTAATCTATTGCTGATGGTTATTTGTTTCTGAATTTTGCCAAAATGATGCTTGCTGCTTCTGTTGAATGTCGTTTAACTGTTGGCGAACTTGAGTTTGTAAGAGTTCAGTTTCGCGATTTGATTGTGCTTTAGAATCCATATCTGTCGTCGTGTTAGAAACTACATTGCTGGTCAATTGTCCAGATTGTGTAACTGGCTTAGTGGCTATATCTAAGTCAGCTTGTTGTTGATCACTGGCGTATTGGCCGTTTACGGCGTACTCCAAGGTACCTATTTGCCCCTGCTTTATGCGAGAACGGAACAATTGCAGTTCCTTTTCAAGGTTGCCATTCATTTGTGCCACTGCCTTTTTAAAGCCCGTCGCGGAGTTTTCTTTTAAGGTCGCATCAAGGCCTAGCGCCGTGGAAGTGTCATCGA
Organism: Thalassotalea sp. Y01; assembly: GCF_012932945.1. Taxonomy (NCBI): domain Bacteria; kingdom Pseudomonadati; phylum Pseudomonadota; class Gammaproteobacteria; order Alteromonadales; family Colwelliaceae; genus Thalassotalea; species Thalassotalea sp. Y01. Next base: position 267,164 of record NZ_JABBXG010000001.1, on the reverse strand, counting down.
CGATGCTTGTGCCAGGTGCTCTAAACAGTAATTTACGACTCTTGATATCAATTACCGCAGTATCAACCAAGGTTTGTACGCTGCTTTCACTGCCAGGGATAACGTACATGCCCACCAGCGTCCAATACAATAATGAGGCATTATTTTCGTCAGTGTTGGTGAGCTGATCAAAAGAGACCAGTGCCATTAAATCGACATCGTAGGTTTTAGCCACATGATCGAGTGCTTCAAATCCCTTGTCGCCTTGTAAATACATGCTTGGTAAGACTTGAATGCTTTCAATAAAATTATGTCTTTCAAAGGCTTGTTTTATTTTGTAGAGCAAATCTATTTGCGCACTATCATGAATGTTATTGAAGCTGTTGCCTTTATTTGGAACAAAGGCAATCGCCATTCGAACCGGCACTTTTATATTGGGCTTACTCGCGGTGTGTACGATGTTGGTTTGACCGTCGGGATATAAGTAATCCATTAGGTTGCCTGAAGACGTGGTGCGCTTGTCATGATCGCTGATCATCGAGTTACAACCGGTCAAATACAGTGTTGTTAAAATCCAAAAAAATGCATTGCGGGCGGTTACGTTAAACATGTTCATCGTATTTCCTTAATGTATTTATTAAATTAGGGGTTTTATCAAAAAGTTGCTTTTAAGCAGCCCCTAACTTTATTGATAAGGTAGGGGCCACAGGTGTTTTTCTGAGAGGTTATATAACCCGAATCGATTGCTTATTCGGCTCGGTGGATTTTGCTCTTGGCGCATTTGCTGTAGTAGCACTTGCGTGTGCAGGGCGCGAGCGGCTGCACAATAGGCCGAGTAACACCACCACAGTGATCATCGAGGTGCTACCACCACCGCCAAATGATGGCCGTGACTTTTTGTACATCGGTTTTTGTTGGTCGACACGGTTATGAGACACCGCTGCATGTTTGCGCTGATCGCGAGCCTTGTATTCGTTTTCAACGCGGTTTTTATTGCGACGCTCAATATTATGTGCGGCAAACTGCTCATCACGCATGACGATCATTGAGGTGTATGGGGTGACTAAACCATATTCAAGGGCAAGATCGGTAACCGCTTGTTCGCTGTCTTTATCGGCGCCAAGGTAATCCATTTTGTCTTGTAGGGCTTCGATGCTGGCAAATGCCCATAGACGCTTAAGCTCTGGGTTTTGTTCGCTGTCGTTAAAATCAAAACTGGTGTTAAAGGTTGTTTTTTGACCGGCAATTTTACCGCTAACTTCAACGTTGGCTTTACCTTGACCGTAATAGTGACCAAACACAATCAGTTGTTGACCACGATATACACTGCCTATTTGCTCGGGCGTTTGGTTGTTTACCTTAATACCACTTATTTTTACGTGCACATCTCGCATCGCTTGATGAGTAAGTTTTGAACTGGCTTGCATAATTTGACCGACGATATCATCACTGTTCGATACGTTCATGGCAAAACCGTTTGACAGTTTTGCCATGCCTTGCAGTAACGGACGGTCGGCACTGTTGCCCATAATGAAGGTAAACAAACGCACATCATATTGCTCTAATAGACGGTAAAATGCTTTTTTTTGTGTAACACCGACATTGGCAACACCATCGGTCACCAATAACACCGCAGTAGGGCGATCGCTATCAAGTTCTTTTAAAGCCATTGATACGCCATCATACAAATGGGTACTTCCACCTGGCTGCATAGCGTCCAACCGACTTAGCTGTTGATTGACGTTTTCTGCTGTGGCGTTAATAAAACCTGAGGTAAGCATATGCGCATTGTCGTTAAATATGATGATTTTAAATCGGTCATCGTGACGAAGTTTATCTAAGCCTTTACGCACACCGTCAACCATAGCGCTGTATTTGCCGTTCATAGAGCCGGAGTAATCGAGAACAAAAACCCAGTCACTGCCATTGTGTATCGGTGCTAAGTCCATACCAGGGGTAAAGGTCATCATAAATGTGCCTTTGTCTTTGCCCGGTTGTTTATGAGTGACAAGGTCAACCGAACCTGGCAAACCGTCTTGTAGGCGCCAGTATACGACGATGTCTTCATTTAACTGATAAGCCGGCGCTGATTGCGCCTGTAACTGCGGCTGGGCTTTTGCTGCGGCCGTCCGCTGACCTTCATCGACCATAGAGGCCGCCGAGTTACCCGACTGATTGCTTAAAGATACCATCCACTCATATTGCGATAACTGCTTGATTTGCGCATTGGCAATACTCGGCAGGCGAAATTGCTCAACGGGATAGGCGGAGCGATACAAAAGATTAAAACTAAACGCATGTTCAACGCTGTCTTTGTAGCTCCAGAAATTTAATTCTTGTTCATCGACACCACCGTTTTCCAGTGGGTAGACGTAACGACCAATTGAGGTGTCGATATGTACCGGTTGAATATAAGTTAAATGAATTCGTACATAATTATTGGCGCGCACTGGGTAAACTTGCGTTTCAAAGGTTTTGAAACTGTTTTGGCTAGTCTTCGCTACGTCACGACCGGCTTGTTTTTCCTGCTCATACAAGCTGTCGGCTTTTTGTTGAGTGACTACTTCACCCATAACAGGGGTGCCATCGATGTAGTAAACAAATTCCCCTAATGAGGCTTTTTCAGGTACAGGGAAGCTGTAGAGAGCCTCTAAGTCTTGATTGTTAGGATTGAAAAATACTTGTTCAACCTTAGTGATGGCGTAACCATTTTCGATCACCACATCGACATGATGTTCGCTTATTTGCAATTCAGGTAAAGCGCTGTTGTTAGGGGTTAGTAATCCCGCGGCAAACGCGCTATTGAAATTACATAAACCTAGGGTGATTACAACCGCCACCCATGCAAGTTTTATAAATGAAAGTAGAGTTTTCATAACCTGTCATCCTTTTAGTAAATGCTACTTAGTGATGACAGCCACCTTGGTATTTAATTGCAAATATTGCCACTTAAAGTTAACAGGTTGTAATATTTGGTGGTATTGGGTTCGAATATTGCTACCTTTTTATGACCTGAGGCTTTTTCTCTGGTGAACCGTTGTTAATTAAATGGCGTGATAAGCCATAGCGCCAGTTACGGATCGCAAGTACCACAGTCGCGCCATTTCGTTCTGTTAACGACAAACTGGAGTCTTCATGATTTAGGTCTTCAAACTCACGTGCTAAGCGACGCAGTTTGCGCTGAAACTCACCATTACTTTGTAGTGACAGCATACCGTTTAAGACAATGAGGCATTCGTCGTCAAGGTGAAATGAACTGTTGAAGAATTCCTGGCCTATGGTGCGTTGAAAAAATGTTTGTATTGGGCCATTTTCTAGCCAACCAAAATTGGCATCGACCAACAATTTTATGCGATTACCAGGCAGCAATTCGATGATTTTTAGTTTATCTAATTTGGTCAGTTTGCCAATACATTCCGGCTCAGACATCTGATAGTAATCGACAATATCTTGCATACGCCATTTGTTTAGCACGCAAACGGCGACCAAGAGTAGCGCAATATCGTTGGTGATCTCTGTTTCTTGTTCGACACTCAATTGTTGCAGGCGTGCTTGCTGCTCAGACATTTGTTTGACCAAGTCGGATATTTGCATATCCATTAACTGGCAAATCTGCTCTAGCCGTTGTAGCGAAAAATTTTCTTCGGAAAACAATCGTTTAATGCTAGCCTGAGATAAGTCCATATGTTTTGCCACATCGGCGTATGTGAAGCCATGGGCTTTTAATGCTTTTTTTAAAGTGACAAGCAGGGTCGTTGTTTGCGACATATTCACCTCCATGTTGTTAGGTTATCGAATGTTGTCAGAATATCGATGGTATTATTTTTTAATACTTACTGTCGATAATAATGCAACATCTCAGGTAATGGTAGTGTTTATTGCTTTGAACAAGCAAGCTAGGGACATTAAAAAATAATTAGGACAGTTTTCTTATGAAACACTTACTTGGTTTTAAGGGCTTTTTTGCTTACATCGTCATGGTGTTTATCAATGCCTTTGTCGACTTAGGCCATAAAATTGTTGTGCAAAACACCGTATTTAAAATTTACGACGGTGATCTGCAAATTGTCTTAACGGCGATATTGAATGCATTGATATTATTGCCATTCATATTTTTATTTTCGCCTTCAGGGCATCTAGCCGATAAATACCCTAAACCGCATATCATGCGTATCAGCGCCATTGTTGCTGTCGTTGCCACATCAATCATCACCTTTTGTTATTTCCAAGGCTGGTTTGAAGCAGCCTTTATTATGACCTTGATTATGGGCATTCAATCGGCAATTTATTCGCCAGCTAAGTACGGTTACTTAAAAGAGTTAATCGGCGTGGAAAACTTGGCGCAAGGTAACGCTAGCGTACAGGCGGTTACTATCGTATCGATTTTAGGTGGTACCTTTGTGTTTTCGGCGCTGTTTGAAATGATGGTTCCTAATGCTTCTGAGTTAAACACCACAACCATTATGCAATCGGTGGTGTGGTTAGGTTGGGGGTTTGTCGCTTTATCATTGGTAGAGTGGTATTACGCCAGCAAGCTGCCTATCACCAAACCAAAAGATGACAGCAAGAGATTAGAGTTAAATCAATACGTCAAAGGCAAGTATTTAAAAGATAACCTCAAGCTGATTTTATCTGATCGGGTTATTTGGTTGTCAATTATCGGCCTGTCTATGTTCTGGTCGGTATCGCAAGTGATGTTAGCGACGTTTCCGGCATTTGCGAAAGAGGTGCTGGCATCCGATAACGCGTTGGTTGTGCAAGGCATTATGGCCTGCACCGGTATTGGTATTGTTATCGGCTCTATCATTGCCGCTAAGGTATCGAAAAACCATATTGAGCTTGGGCTGATCCCGTTATCTGCGTTGGCGTTTACCGTATCGCTTGCCATCATTGCCTCGTTAGACTCGGCTTATGTGATGGCGGTGGTATTTCTCATTGCCGGAATCAGCGGTGGTTTGTTTATCATTCCGCTTAACGCGTTAATTCAATATCACGCCAAAGAAGATCAGTTAGGGGTGGTGCTAGCCGGTAATAACTGGGTGCAAAATGTCGCCATGTTAACTGGCTTAATCACGACCATTGGTTTGGTTACCTGGGGGATTAGCTCAGTAGGCGTGTTTTATTTGTTGTCGGCGTTAGCATTAGCTGGAGCGTTATACACAGTATGGCAATTACCGCATTCATTGGTGCGCATTATTGCCACCTTTGTGATGCGTCGTCGATATAAGCTTGAAGTCTTGGGTTTTGAACATCTGCCAAGCGAAGGCGGTGTATTATTGCTGGGCAATCACATCAGCTGGATTGACGGGCTATTAGTACAAATGGCCTGTCCTCGTAAGGTTCGCTTTGTTATGTTACGCAGCATATACGAGCGTTGGTATGTTAAACCGTTGGTAAAATTGTTCGGTACCATTCCTATCAGCCGAGGTAATTCAAAAGAATCTTTGGCGGCGGTTAACGAGGCATTAAAAGCTGGTGAAGTGGTGTGCTTATTCCCAGAAGGTGCAATCAGTCGTACCGGTTCATTAGGTGTGTTTCGCAGTGGTTTTGAGCGTGTCGTCGATGATGTTGAAGGTGCGATTATTCCATTTTACTTACATGGCTTATGGGGCTCACGTATGTCGAGAGCCAATAGTGACAAGCTGCGAAATAACACCATTAACGGCCTGCGCCGTGATGTGGTAATCGCTTTTGGTCAACCGTTAGCGATGAGCACTAATGCACAAGAACTCAAACAAAAAGTCTTTGAGTTGTCATTTGAAGCTTGGGAACATCAAACCAAGCAAACAGATCCTTTGCCTTTAGGGTTTATTCAAAGTGTTATGGATACGCCGTCTGCCGATGCCGTGGTTGATTCTAATGGCCAAGCGATATCGTATCGAAAATTATTGGCAGCTTGTTATGCCATTGCCGGTAACATAAAACGTCTAGACGATAGTCAAAATATAGGCTTGATGTTGCCCTCCTCAAGTGCGTCGGTAATTGCCAATATGGCCGTGCTTTTAAATGGCCAAACCGTGGTAAATGTGAATTACACCAGCAGTGCTGAAGCGGTTAATGCGGGGATGGACAATGCCGCGATTAAAACCGTGATAAGTTCGCAAAAATTCCTGCAAAAACTAAACAGTAAGGGCGTTGATACCGAAGCCATGCTTACCAATGTCAATGTGGTGATGATGGAGGATCTAAAGCAACAGTTGTCTAAGGTGCGTTTGTTCACATCGATGCTGGCTACTGCGTTATTACCTGCACGCTGGTATTATTATTTGTTGGCAAAACCCGTTGCCATTAATTCGCCCGCCGCCATTTTATTTTCAAGTGGCAGTGAAGGAACGCCAAAAGGTATCGTGCTAAGTCATCGAAATTTTAGTGCCAACATCCGTCAGATAAGTGATGTATTGCGCACTAAAGAAGACGACGTCGTTATGGGTACCTTACCGCCATTTCATTCATTTGGCTTGACGGTAACCACCTTCTTGCCGTTGCTTGAAGGTATTAAGGTAGTCTGTCACCCAGACCCGACCGATGTGGTTAATATTGCCAAAACCATTGCCAAACAAAAAGCCACTATGTTGTGTGCCACAGCGACCTTTTTACGCTTGTATGTGCGCAATCGAAAAGTGGAGCCGCTGATGCTCGACAGCTTACGCACCGTAGTCGCTGGCGCTGAAAAACTGCCAGAGGATGTGCGTGAACAGTTTAAGCAAAAATTCAGTAAGGACATTTATGAAGGGTATGGCGCGACAGAAACTACGCCGGTTGCCAGTGTGAATATTCCTGATCAAATGGATATAGGTGATTTTCAAGTACAAACCGGCAGTAAGCAAGGTACCGTGGGCATGCCCGTGCCGGGTTGCTCATTCCGAATTGTTGACCCAGTGAGCATGGAAACCTTACCGGCAGAAGATGATGGCTTGATATTGATTTCCGGCAGCCAGGTGATGTTAGGTTACCTAAATGATGGTGAGAAAACCACCGAGGCGATCATTGAACTTGATGGTCGCCGTTGGTATAAAACCGGCGATAAAGGCCACTTAGATAAAGACGGCTTTTTAACCATCGTTGACCGTTATTCTCGTTTTGCCAAAATTGGTGGTGAAATGGTTAGCCTTACAGCTGTCGAATTACAACTTGCTAATGCCGTAACGGATGTCGAGTTTGTTGCGGTAAACATTCCCGATGCGAAAAAAGGCGAGGCCATAATCGCTCTGACAGAGCATGACATTGATCTTAACGAAGTAAAGCAACTGCTGATTGCCAATCATTGTAATGCGTTAATGATCCCATCTAAGCTGTTCAAAGTGGATGCGTTGCCTAAGCTTGGCAGTGGCAAAACAGACTTTGCCGCGTCGAAAAAATTAGCACTACAATTAGCCTAGTAACGAGCGGAAGTGGCTGATAACGGGTGTAGATGTGACGCTTTTTAGCCGGTATTAACTAGACATTATCAGTATTGAAATCTTGGCTTAGTGCCAACTAACCAGCGCTTTAAATAGCGCGATTACTTGACGATGCTTAATTGAATATTGCACCGTTTCAACAGTCGATAAAAAGTCGTTCGTGATATTTTAAGTTGTCGTGCAGCGGCAGAAATGTTGTGGTTATTATCACGCATGGCGTTAATTAAAGTTTCACCATCGATGTCGGCACGTTGGCGTAACAAGCGAACATTGTTACTGTAAGAATGTTGCTCTTTTATGCCTAAATCGTCGACTGTGATTATCTTAGTATCGGCCATTATTAATGCACGTTGCACACGATTAGCAAGTTCTCGAACATTGCCTGGCCAAGAATACTTTTTCATAGCGTTAATCGTGTCTTTGCTATATCGGTAGCTATTATTTTGTTCACTATATTCATTTAAAAAGAAGTTGGCTAATAGACTGATATCTTGTGCTCTTTCCCTAAGACTTGGGATAGTGAGTTGTAAAACATTGATGCGATGATATAAGTCTTCACGGAACTTTCCTTCATCAATGGCTTGCTCTAAATCGACATGGGTAGCAAAAATAACACGGCAATTGACATCAATAAGCTTATGGCCGCCAATACGTTCGATTTTGTGGTTTTCCAAAAAATGCAACAAGCTAATTTGTTGATCTAGTGGTAAATCACCGATTTCATCGAGAAATAATGTACCGTTATCGGCTCGTTCGATATGACCTATATATTGTTTATAGGCATTGGTGAATGCGCCTTTTTCATGGCCAAATAGCTCTGAATGAATTAATGTCGGTGGCAAAGCACCACAGTTGATGGTAATAAATGGCCCGCTTCTACGGTGAGACTGGTTATGAATGATTTGCGCGCAAAGGTCTTTACCTGTTCCTGTTTCACCGTTTAGCAATACCGAATTATTGCATTTGGCAATTTTCGCCAGAACAGAGCGTAGCTCTTTTATTGCTAGGGTTTCACCAATCAGTTTAGGGCTATCTGAATGACTATTTACCAGTAGATGGGATGTTGCCAGCTTTGCGATGCCATGGGCATGGCCCAGTTCATAAATCAGTTGTTGGTAATTTAGTGGGGGATGAAAAAAGTCATTAAAAAATAATGGAATTTTGTTCCTGCTCGGTTTTTCTAATAAACCTGGAGATTCAATAACCGCGAAAAAACGGATAGCATTAAATTGCTGTTTTAGTTTCTCAATACAGCTGAACGTGCGTCGATAGTTGCCTTCGTTGAGAAAAACCAAAGCTACTAAAGCCTTATTCTGTTCAATATAATGACGGGCAGATTTGAGATCTTTGGCAATAAAGTAATCCCATCCCGCTTGATGTAATTTTGATTGCCAATTGTATGTGTTGTTGCTTTCGTTTAGAACCAATAAGGCTCTGTTTTGTGATCTTTCAGGCGATTCCATCGTCGTCACACTGTTCCTTTATATAGCGAAAGCCGTACCTATAAAGGCCGGATGTATCTGTTTCAGCAATTAAACGATAGGTTACCAATACCTATTTGGCAAGCAATCTGGTAACTCCGGAGTTGATTTTTATTGAGCAAGTGTCTAATTATTGCATCTTTAGGTGCGTAATGTTTTTTTGAAAAAAGAGATCAAAAAGCCCACACAAGGTGGGCTTTTTACTTTTGATAAAAATAACAATGAGTTATTTATTGTTTTCCATTAAACCACGTCGTTCTAGCAAGTAGTCAGGGTTTGGCTCTTTACCACGGAAACGCTTGTACATTTCCATTGGGTCTTCAGTACCACCCGACTCTAATACGTTTTTACGGTAGCTTGTTGCCGCTTCTTGGTTAAAGATGCCTTTCTCTTTAAAGACTTCCCAAGTATCTGCGTCAAAAATGTTTGACCAAATGTATCCGTAGTAGCCAGACGAGTAGCCACCGGCAAAGATATGCGAGAAGTAAGTTGAACGGTAACGCGGGGCGATCTGAGAAATCAATCCGATTTCTTTCATTGCCGCTTCTTCAAAAGCGTCTGCTTCTTGCAATTCTGCCGTTTCAAGAGTGTGCCACTTAAGGTCTAACAAAGCGGCTGCCATGTATTCCGTTGTTGCAAAACCTTGGTTGAATTTACCTGACGCTTGAATCTTCTCAACAAGTTCGGCTGGGATTACTTCACCCGTTTTGTAGTGCTTAGCAAATTGCTGCAATACTTCTGGCTGTGTCATCCAGTTTTCCATAACTTGTGACGGGTACTCAACGTAATCACGTGGTAGTGATGTACCCGTCAATGAACGGTAGTAACCGTCAGATAAAAGACCTTGGATAGCGTGACCAAATTCGTGGAATAAGGTTGACGCTTGATCGAATGTCAGTAGTACTGGCTCATCACCAACAGGGGCTGGGTAGTTAAGTACGTTGTAAATAACTGGCTGTGCATTCTCACCATACATTTTATATTGCTTCTGGAACGAGCTCATCCATGCACCACCGCGCTTAGATGAACGAACGTAGAAGTCGGTCATGTAAACACCAATGGTCGAACCGTCTTTATCGAATACTTCGTAAGTGGTCACGTCAGGGTGATACTTTGGTAGGTCATCACGTTGCTTAAAGGTAACGCCCCATAATTTTTCAGCGGTATAGAACACACCTTGCATGGTGTTATTCAGCTCAAAGTATGGTTTGGTGATTGATTCATCAAGGTCGTATTTTGCTTTACGAACTTTCTCAGAATAGAACCACCAGTCCCATGCTTCAAGCGTACCTTCAAAGCCTTCACTTTGTGCGTAGGCTTGCATATCGGCAACTTCTTGCTTAGCACGGTTTAATGAAGGCCCCCAAACACGGTTCAATAGGTTGTAAACGTTTTCAGGCGTCTTCGCCATGTTGGTTTCTAACACATAGTGAGCATGAGTTTTGTAACCTAGCAATTGCGCACGTTGGTATCGAAGCGATGCCATTTCTGAGGCGATGGCTTTGTTATCGTTGGCGTTGTCGTTATCACCACGGTGTGTGTATGCGTAGAATAATTTTTCACGCAACTCACGATTGGTTGAATAGGTTAAGAATGGGTAGAAGCTTGGACGATGAGTGGTGAATACCCACTTACCTTCATGACCACGCTCTGTTGCGGTAGCTGCGGCTGCGGCAACGATGGAATCCGGGAGACCTGCTAGGTCTTCTTTGTTATCAATCACCAGCTCAAAAGCGTTGGTTTCAGCTAGTAGGTTCTCACCAAATTGAATAGACAACTTAGAGATTTGTTTGTTTAATTGGCGAAGTTTAGTTTTATCTTCGGCGTTCAAGTTAGCTCCAGCGCGAACAAAACCTTTGTAAGCATTATCAAGTAATGTCTTTTGCTCGGTATTAAGCGTTAATGAATCTTTTTGTTCATATACTGCTTTAACACGGGCAAAAAGGGTTTCGTTTAAGTAAACGTCGTCACCCATAGCAGATAGCTTAGGCGAGTACTCTTTTGAAATGGCTTGCATTTCAGGCGTCGACATTGAACCGATTAAACCGTAAAAGGTGTTGGTTACTTTGGTTAGCAAGTCACCTGATTTTTCCATTGCTTCAATGGTATTTTCAAAAGTAGCAGCGGCTTTATTGTTAGCAATTTTGTCAATGGCGGCAATTTGCTCTTCCATTGCACGATCAAATGCCGGACGGTAGTGCGACATTTTGATCTTTTCAAATGGCGGTACTTTATATGGTGTGGTGTAGTCAGTGAAAAATGGGTTAGAAACAACAACATCAGCTTGAGCAACGGTTTTCTCAGCTTGACTTGACTCTACCTCATTGTTGCCAGCGTTACAGCCAGCTAATGCAATAGCAAGGGCTATTGGCGATAAAATACGTGCTTTCATTAAAAGCTCCCTGTTTAAAAATAGGTTGCAGTGCAGTCGTTTAGCTCACTAAAAGTGAAAGGATAAGCAAATACACCACTAAAATAAAAATTAGTGCATTCGTTTTATAACAAAGTGAGCTGCAAGTAAAACACTTCTTGACTGATCGGGAGCTAAACTTTTAATAAATACCAAATTGTTGTTACGAAAACATTACAGGTTGACTGAAAAGCTTTACTTAGTAGCTGCAGAGGACTCTGATTACTGTGCTAAGTATTGCTTCATAACATAATCAAACGAGGATTGCGGCTGTGCACCAATGATCAGTTGTGCCTCTTTAAGGGTATTGCCATCTATTTTACCAATGACAAATGCCGGCGTTCCGGTCACACCTATGGCTTTGCCCAAGGCAATGTCTTCATTTATTTTGCTTTGATCGGTTTGCTTAAGACACTCATTAAAGGCATCCATGTCGAGTTGCAACTCGCTGGCAACTTGTTGGTAATACTGCTCTGATAATTTACCCATGTTATTAAAAAACGTATTTCGTAATTGCCAGTATTTTTGCTGCTTGTTGGCACAAAAACCTGCGACAGCTGCACCTCTAGCTTTTGGGTGAAATGACAACGGAAAATCACGAACATAATAGGCCGCCTTGCCCGTCTTTATAAAGGTTTTGTCAACATACGCAAAGGTTTGATCGATAAAACGTTTACAGTAGGGGCATTCAAAGTCTGAAAATTCAATAATGGCTACGGTAGCATCATCACTACCTAATTTAGGTATGGTATCGCCTCGATTAAAATCTTCTAAGGTACCAAGCTTTCTCGATTTTGGACGTTGTGAGCTCATGGCGATTTCATGAATGTCAGCTACTTGTTCAGCTAAGGTAGATATTTGCGTTTGCAATTCTTGTATTTGTTTTTCTAGCTTTTGATTGTTGTTTTGTTGATTGGCGTTTGGATTGCTCGGCTCATTGCAACCACTGCAAAGCAAAATGAGGGCGATAATGACATTATATTTCAGACAGATATTCATGGTATTCATCCTGTACCAGATTTTTTGGGAGTGCTTGGGTTTTGTTAAAGGCAAACCTGTAATTCAACATCGCTAATACAACCTGTATTTATGCTACAAAGTTTAGGAAATGAATGGCAATAGGGCAATCACGAAAGGCTTTATTGCGATATTGGTTCAATGTTTTGCCAGCGTTACAAAATAGTGAATATTTTTTTCTAACAGGTGTTGTTGATTCTTAAAGAGTTTTTAATTTTCGGTTAAAAAGTGTTCTTTTTGTGGTTGAGTTGTGAACAGGGGGTTTGTTAGTATGCTTGACGTGTCTTGCTAGGACACTGTCCTTAAAGGTAAGCGACTGCTTACCTTTTTGTGTTTTTACTCATTATAAAATTACTCGGCATAAACCGAGATTGTTGTTTAAGTAATTCATCGATAAATCAAATAGATATGAAGAATACTTGACGACAAATTTAGGGGAATTTGTTTTGAAATTTATGTCTGCACTAAAGGCAGAGGGGATTTTTGCGCTAAAAATCTCTTACCTGTTTTTATTTACCACGATATTTCTAAGCTGTATCAATACGGCTTATGCGTCTGAAAAAAAATCCAATGATCGTAATGTTGAGGCTTTGCTTTCCAACCTTGAACAACAATCTTTAAAGCTTTCAAAATTGGCAAAAAGCAATGATAAGTCGAAGCTGCATCAACAAGCTGTACTTGATCTGGCTAAACAACGACATGCCGGGTTACTAGAGCTTATCGAATATTCGCCAAAAGAGGTGCTAAAGCTAGCTATTCCTAATAACAGCCAGAATAGTAAAATTCCCCCGTATTTATTGAAAAAACGCAAACTGTCTGGGCAAATTGAGGTGATCTATCAGGATTCTCCGCGACAAGGTCAAACAGAGTTGCAATACACTCTTATATCTGACAATAAGCGATTTCGACTAAAACCTACGTCTGGTAAACCTTTGCAAGATATACGCTCTGGTGCACAAGTTGTTGTTGAGGGCATTGAACTGCAATCAGCCCAAGAGTCATATATTGTGTTAGAGCAATCTCAACTTGAGCAAAACATTGTTTCACAAGCCTCTGCAGTCTCGAGTTCAGCAACGATTGGCGAGCAATCGACCCTTGTTATGTTGATTAACTTTGCTGATAACGCCGATGTAAAACCATGGACGCCAGAGCAGGCTGAAAGCCTGGTATTTGGCGATGTAAACGCCTTTGTTGAAGAAAACTCATATGGCAAAACATGGCTAACCGGTTACGTTGAAGACTTCCAAACACTTCCTATCCCACAAAGCTGTGATTCATGGGATATCTATGTGGCTTCGCGTGATGTTATGGACGCTAAAGGTATCGATATAAACGCTTTTGACAAAATTATTTACATTTTCCCTGAAAATGCTGCATGTGGTTGGACAGGTAAAGCGACTCTTGGTGGTGACCCAGGGCGAACCTATATAAATGGCTCATTCACGTTAAATACCATAGCCCACGAATTAGGTCACAATTTTGGCTTGCAACACGCCAATGCCTTTGAATGTGGTTATCAATCAATTGCCGATAACTGCTTAAACATAAGTTATGGCGATAAAATTGATGTTATGGGGGCCTACGGAAACGAAGGACACTTTAATGCCTTTAATAAAGAGATTTTGAATTGGGCTAACGATATAGCACCGAGCATTGACATTATTTCAGAAAGTGGTGATTACCTAATCAGCCCGTTAGCCGATTCTGACGTGCCCGGTGTCAAAGGCGTTAAACTGTTGCGTCATCAAGACGCCAATGGTAATCATTATTGGTACTACCTTGAATATCGTACAGCACATGGTTTTGATGATTTTCTTGCGAATACGCCGGCTTTGACACAAGGGGTGATTGTCCACTATGCCAGTGATGCCAATATTGAAAGTTCTCGATTTTTAGATATGACACCAGAGAGTGATTTTTATGATTGGGATGATGCAGCGTTGCCTCTTGGCCAGCAGTTCCATGACGCAGATGCAGGTATCACCATTGAACCGGTACAAATTACAGAACAAGGCATTTTGGTAAACGTACAGCTTGATCAAGCGCAGTGCCTGCATGCTCAACCGACAATAACGGTGCAAGAACCGGCTACTTGGAAACCAGCTGGCGAGAGCGTTAGTTATGTCATCACGTTAGCCAATAATAATAACACTCACTGTGCAGCAACAGGTTTCGATTTAACTGCGATGTTACCGGACGGTTGGAGTGCTGAACAGTTGCAAGTCGTGCTTGAATCTGGTCAGTCAGTGGTTAAAAACCTTGTTGTCAGCTCATCAACATCCGCAGCGGATGGTTTTTACAATATTGATTTTACTGCGACCAATCAAAGCAGCCCTGAATATAACAGCACGGCTAGCGCTAATTTTGTGATTGAATCGCCGCTACCTGAATGTGTTGCTGTCACACCGCAGTTGCAGTTGATATCTCAATCGCAATCTGTTGTTGCCGCAGGTGAGGCAATTACCTATCAAATGTTAGTGACCAATCTAGATAATGAAGCCTGTGATTCGAGCTCCTATTTATTGGACACCGTGGTGCCACAGCAGTGGCTGGCCGAGTCTAAAACATTGCAACTTGCGCCACAGCAGAGTCAACAAGTCGAATTGACAATAACATCGGCAGAGGCAGCGTCAACAGATGATTATCAGTTGTCGGTCTCGGCGAAAAACAATGCTAATGCAGACTTGATTAGTTTTGTTGATGTTAACTTTAGCGTTGATAGAACATTAGCGTGCCAGCTTTCAACCCCAACGTTGACGCTAACATCGGCAGCATTGCAACAAGCAACAGCGGGGCAGTCATTGGAGTATCAACTGCTAGTAGTGAATAATAATAGCAGCGATTGTGATGATGCTGATTTCACCATCTCAGCCGATGTCCTGGCGGGATGGCAAAGCAACTCTGTGACGGTAAAAATGGCAAGTGGTACGCAAAAAGCTGTCTCAATTACTGTTATCTCAGCACAAAACGCTGAATCTATGGATTACTCGATAATGTTGTCGGCGGTAAATAACGCTGATGCTAATTATAACGCGAATGCCCATGCAACTTATCGTGTACTGGAGACAGTCAATAACGCGCCAAACGCGGTTAATGATGTTGTAGTGTTGTCAGCAAAGAGCCCAATTGACATCAATGTGCTGAGTAATGATTCTGATCCCGAAAATGATAATTTAGTGGTTAGCGCTGTTACTCAAGGCAATAAGGGCAGTGTTACTGTTTTATCCAATGGCATGATTCGTTACAGCCCAGCGAAAAGCTTCAAATCAACGGACAGCTTTAGTTATACCATCAGTGATGGTGTTCACCAGTCGACGGCAACGGTAAACATCAGTCTACAATCATCCGGTGATGATGGCGGTGGTGGCAACGGTGGCAATGGTGGCAACGGCGGTGGCAAAAAGCCTAAAGGTTAACATTGTATAAACACACATAAAAACAACAAAAAAGCCAGTAAGTTTATGCTTACTGGCTTTTGATTAATGATTGTTAATATTTACCTGAATAATTAAGGTTCCATTGTTTGCACTGTAATATCAACAACAATATCTACAGGCGCACCGCCATCATCATCTGCAACCGTGATGACAAGCCCATTAAGTCCAGACAATGCTGCATTAACATCAGCACCTGCTGGATCAAATCCTGGCAGTAACTCAAGAGTAAATGCACACTTATAAGTGCCGCCAACCAAAATATCTGGATCGGCTGCAAAGCTACAGAAACTTAAGCTGGTCTCTGCACCATAAGCATAGCCACTGACAGACTCATTGCGAACTATGAATGTACTGGCAACCGTCGCTCCATCAGCAAGTGTTACTCCCCCTATTTTGATGTTGGTGATATCAACATTATCAACCCCGCCATTTGCCAAGACTACGTAAGCATTAAGCTTAAAGGCAACTTTAGGAGTCACTTGCAATGGCACATCGGTGAATTGCACGTCAGCGTCATCGTTGGCATTTAACATGGCACCATCGCTATCGGTACCGTATATTTTTGCGACATTTGTCCAGGTGTAGCCTTTGTTACCTTGGACATCAAGATCAATTTCACAACTTGCCCACTCACCTGGTAGCAAAGTGTAACCAGAGCTAAGAGGTGCACTGGCGACAGCACCATCACTGTCTTCGGTGATCAGACAACTAGATGTTAAGTCGCTTAAAGCGCCACCTGCGTTAGCGGTATCAATAAGATCTTCGAGTTTATCGAATGTCACACTATCCACACCAGCACCATCAACACTGAAACGATATTTGTAGCTCAAGGTACGAACCAAGGTTGGGTTATCACCGGTCTCTTCAACCATGTAGGTAGTACCATCAGCCGCATCTTCGACGGTTTTAACCAAATCAATCATTGATGGGACATCAGTGAAGGATACCGTCGCTGAGTTCATCGCCGTATCTGTATCGCCTTCATTATCAGATGCAATTGCGGTTACCGTATTTTGATGAGCTGGATCGCCAAAGTCGCCGCTGATCATTTCGGTAAATTTACAGGTATAGGTGCCGCCCATTGCAATAGTGCCACCGGTTGCACAATCGCCGTTACCGACTAGATTGCCAAAATCGCTATCTGTTAACGTATCTAGGGTGACCGGGGAATCAAATGCGCCTGAATTATTGGTAACCACTATGGTAAATTCAACATTTTCACCGGGCTCTAATACGGACGTCTTACTTGGCGTTTTGGTCACGCTGATATCTGGTGGTAGATTAGTGACGGTGACTCGTTCAACGTCACTACAGGTTTCATCGGCGGCCGCAGCCAAGCCCACAGGGCAGGTTGTTGGATCACCAACCCCAGCACCGTTTTTATCTACTAGCATAGCGACTACGGTATCATCGTATTTTTCCGGACTTTGATCATTTGGTAAGTCGGTATCGACAATGGTAACCGTAAAGGAACAGCTATAGGTCGCACTTGGCGCTATTTCGACACTTGTTTCACCTGATGCAGGTTTTTGACATGTGCTCGCGGTGAGGTAGATTCCGTCTGTGCTACCAGCAGTTACTGGTGTACTCCACAAATCAACAGAAACATCGTAATTGCCGTCGCCAGTGATATCAATTTCATCAGTCAAGCTGGTAATAAACAGCGATGAGGCACTGCTTGTGTTGGTAAAGCTGTAATCAAATGAAAATGCACCACCAGGTTCAGGTCTTGTTACAACACCGCTAGGTGTTTTGGTTGGCATTGGTGGATCTGGGCGAATAAAGATATCAATATTGAAGGTATCACAATTACACTTCGATTTGGTGTTTGGGATTTGCCCTGGATATGGATCGGCAGCTTCGGTACAGTTATCACGCTCAATGTTGTCCCAAGCGGCACAATAATTAAAGTCAGCTCTGTTATCGCCATCTTTATCGATACACAACATGGTAACGGGTTGTTGTATTAATTGATAGGAATCAACGCCACCTGATTTTTCAATATCACCACATCTGTCGGTATCAATATCAACGTATGCACCAACGTCTGGATTTGGCGATTTAGGTAGTGCGATAGAACAATAATCCGGGTAGGCCACGCCTGTTGGTGCGCCAGTGCCAAGGTCGGCCTGCACCATTTGTGGGCTTTGCTCGGTTAATGGCAAATAAAAGGTGGTATCGTACCGCTCTTTTGCATTGGTTTGGACCGTAAGGTCGGCATTGAACGTTATGACTTGACCGGGCGTACATTCCGTAACAGAAATATTATCAACTTGAGTTATTTCAACATCGTTTGCGGTACAGTTTAATGCGTCACTGGGCAAAGAATTGCCGGGCTCAAGAAGATAGGCATCAGCCATACATTTTTCAGATTCAAGATTTGGAAAAATCTCTGCCTTGGTTGTAGGGATACTGAGCATACCAACAATCGGTATACTAAACAAACACGCTTTAATAGTGCGCGTCAGTCGTTTACTGTTTTGTATATCCATAGTGATTCCATCCTGTTTTATCTCTTGTATTTCGAAAATTGGTGCGTCGCGAATCTTAACGAACCACAGATTGCGTTTTAAAAGTGATGATTAGCTGTGTCCAAATAACAATAAAAACGATTCTGCGGCTGAGAATGGCACTAACCCGAGCGCACAAACACATCTGCAATAGGCAAATATTGAACCAACATTTAACCTATTGATTTTTTGATACTTATTTGGGCTTTATTTGTTAGGAAAAAGAGAAGGTGAACAGTTAATCTGTAACGTTTGTATAGGTGTTTGATATTTAACAAGTTAACGTGTCGCACAGGTGTTACACCTGTTACACTTTGAGTTACAGTGTGAACAAGTTTTCACTTGGAGTATTTTTTGAGTTTAAATTTAGATAGAAGCAAACGATTGGTGATCAATAGCCAAGATATGGCGTGGGAGGCATCGCCAAGTGTTGGAGTTTGGCGTAAAAAACTGGAACGCGAAGCGGCTGAATCAGGCTTGACGACCAGTGTTGTTAAATATGAATCGGGTACCAGCTTTAGCGCTCATCCCCACCCAAA
This sequence comes from Thalassotalea sp. Y01, assembly GCF_012932945.1. Classification (NCBI taxonomy): domain Bacteria; kingdom Pseudomonadati; phylum Pseudomonadota; class Gammaproteobacteria; order Alteromonadales; family Colwelliaceae; genus Thalassotalea; species Thalassotalea sp. Y01. Next base: position 248,391 of record NZ_JABBXG010000001.1, on the reverse strand, counting down.
AGGTGAAGAAATTTTTGTCTTAGCCGGCGTCTTTGAAGATGAGCATGGCAGTTATCCTGCAGGCAGCTACTTTCGTAACCCGCCTGGCTCTTTTCATTCACCTAAAAGTGTGCAAGGCTGTGAGTTGTTTGTCAAACTCAACCAGTTTCAGGCAAGCGACACACAGAGCGTTAATATCAATACCCGCGAACAGGCGTGGCTACCCGGCAGGGTAGAAGGGTTATCTGTGATGCCATTACACTCTCATGGTACAGAGCACACCGCCTTGGTTCGTTGGCTGCCGGGCACACATTTTTTAGAGCATGTGCACGCAGGCGGTGAAGAAATATTGGTGCTGGAAGGTGTGTTTGAAGATGAACACGGCCAGTATCCCAAAGGTACCTGGCTGCGCTCGCCAAGCTATTCAAAACATACGTCGTTTAGTGAGCAGGGCTGTATTATATTGGTTAAAACTGGCTATATGGATTAGTTCAAGGTAAGCCAAACCAATCGAGTGAAACACACTACTTTTGTTTTGGTTATTTTTCTTTTTTATTAAGTTTTTTTATGTTTGCTAAGTGAGGAGCCTTGTCTGTTTCCCGTTTGACTAACAAGAAGGTGAGATACATCTTGGTGGGAAGGGAAAAAATAATGCCAAACGCCATGCAGGCGCCACCTAATATCAAACCCTGAATGCCCATGGTTTGCGGCAATTCGCTATAACTTAAAATATAATGACCCACGATCAGCAATATCAGGCCAAGGACAATGCTGATTTTTAGGTAGAGAATCTGTTTATCTTCGTTCATTGGGGGTTATCTTACTGTGTTTTAAGTAAGGCTGTTTGATTGACATCAAGTTAACCTTTTATACCTTATCTTAAGCCGTAAAATAACGCTAGAGTGCGGCAGTGTATTGTTAATATTCATAAAAGTGTCAAATGTTTGTCATATTTCTTGGCTACATTAACGTGTTAAAAATTTGTAAGAGGTCAACGTCTGGCCCTTATTTATTGCGTAACCTACCAAATTACTGAAAATTTGGTAGGTTTTGTTTGTGTCCTTTTTAAGCTTTATTTCACTCCTGTAACAAAACTGTCATATTTCTTTCTTATAATCGCCGCAGTTGTAAAATTTATTAATCAGATAGGTTGTTCTGTGTCGATAGCAGCAAAAACGATGAAGTCCAGGCAGATTAAAAATAATCTTGCTAAATGGATGATTTCTGCGGGTGGAGTCAGTGTACTGTTCACCCTTGTTTTGATCTTCTTATATCTTGTATACGTGGTTAAGCCAGTTTTCGAATCGGCGTCGGTAGAGCCTTTGCAAAAGGTCTCCTCTACGACAACTAACGTGTTAGCCGCCGGTGTCGATGAGCTGCGAGAAATCGCATTCGATATCGATAATCAAGGTGTTATTCGTTTCTTCCAAATCGAAGAAGACGGTTCGCGTCAAGCGAACCAGTTGTTACTCGAACAAGGCTTACTTGCCAGCGGCGAAGCGTTAGCGTCGGTGCAAAGCATGAATGATGGTAACTATTTATTGCTGCTTGATAACGGCACGGTTCGCTTGTTTAGACCTAAATTTAGTGCCGAGTTTATTGGCGATACGCGCATTATTCACCCAAGTATTGAGTACCCACTAGGTGAAGAGGCGATTATTGTTGATGAAGATGAACAAACCATTTCGCAATTATCATTTGCCATGGACGCCGAACGTGCGACTTTTGTGGCATTAACAACGGATGACCGTTTGATTAAAACCTCATTGATTGCCGAAGACGATTTTAGCTGGGACCCAGAATACTCTGCTGAATATCAACTGGTGAAAGACAATGTCGAAAACATTAAATTTGTTGGTATTACACCTGATATGACCACAGCCTTTGTGGTTGCTGGTGAAAGTGTTGATGTTTATGACTTTGAAGATGATTGGGACGTACCAAAACGTGCCGACTTTGAGCCGGTTGCCAATAGTAATAATCAAATTACCTCAATGGCATTACTGTCAGGATCTAGCTCGGTATTAATCGGCACCAGTGACGGTCAAGTTCATCAATATTTTGAAGTTGCCGCTAAGGATGGCCGTCAATTTAAACGCATCCGTTCATTCACTGTAAGTGAGTCGGAAGCGGTTGTGGCGATTTATCCTGAGCTTTATCGCAAGAGCTTTTTTGCTGCGACGGAATCGGGCATGGTTGGTATTTACTACACAACCTCTGAGTCTGAGTTGTGGACCGGTAAGCTGCTTGATAATGGCAAACAATTAATGACTATCATGCCGCGTGCTAATGGTTTGGTTGTTGCTGCAACAGACGGCATCGAGTTAATCAACGTTGATAACGAGCATCCAGAAGTGACCTGGTCGGCATTGTGGCAAGAAGTTTGGTATGAAGGTTACCCTGAACCAGACTTTATTTGGCAATCAACGTCAGGCTCTGATGACTTTGAAGCGAAATTCTCATTGATGCCAATTTCATTCGGTACCATGAAGGCAGCATTTTACGCGATGTTATTTGCGGTACCAATTGCCATTTCTGCGGCTATTTACACCGCATACTTTATGCCACCAATGATGCGTCGCACGGTGAAGCCAACAATCGAGTTAATGGAAGCATTACCGACGGTTATTTTAGGTTTCTTGGCTGGTCTTTGGTTAGCGCCGTTAGTTGAAGAGCATTTGCCGGCGGTGTTTATGCTGGTGATCACTTTGCCGGTGACCACGGTTGTTGTTGCCTATGTTTGGTATAACTTACCTAAGCAAATTAAGGCGATGATCCCAGAAACGTATTCACCACTTATTTTATTGCCATTTTTGATTTTTGCTGGTTGGTTATCGTTTGCCTTATCATCAACGGTTGAAGCCGGTATGTTTGGCGGTGACATGCGTCAATATCTAACCAATGATTTAGGCATTAACTTTGATCAACGCAACTCGCTAATCGTTGGTATCGCCATGGGTTTTGCGGTTATACCAACCATCTTCTCAATGGCTGAAGATGCGATTTTCTCCGTACCTAAGCATTTAACCTCAGGTTCACTTGCACTTGGTGCGACGCAATGGCAAACCTTAATCAAAGTTGTGCTGTTAACCGCCAGTCCCGGTATCTTCTCGGCGGTGATGATGGGCTTAGGTCGCGCCGTTGGTGAAACCATGATTGTGTTAATGGCTACCGGTAATACACCAGTAATTGACTGGTCCATCTTCCAAGGTATGCGTACCTTGTCTGCAAACATTGCGGTTGAAATGCCTGAGTCTGAAGTCGGTAGCTCACATTACCGTATTTTGTTCTTGGCAGCCTTCGTTCTATTTGTATTCACTTTTGTTTTTAACACGTTAGCTGAGTTTGTTCGTCAGCGTCTACGTGAAAAGTACAGCTCACTTTAGGGAATAACTCACAATGAATAATTGGTTTAAATCAGGTTCTCCATGGGTATGGCTAAGTGCCGCCGGTGTAACCATAAGCTTGATTTCGGTAGTGGGCTTGCTGTTTTTGATTGCATCCCGTGGTCTGTCATATTTTTGGCCATCAGACATTCATCAGTTTGAATTGCAAGATCCAAATGGCATTAAATCAACGGTTATCGGTGAAATATATGAAACCGAAAAAGTGCCGGCAGTGCAACTGGGTAAAACCCAACTTGATCTAAAAGGTGAGGAGTTTGTTACTCGTTACCTAGTGAAAACCGGTAATCGTGAATTGGTTCCGCTTGATTTTCGCTGGATAGTAGAGCCTATGGTTGTCGAGCAATCACAACCTAAGTCAGTAGCGGTCATTGAGCGACGTACTAATGGTAATTTTTATGGCTTTATTGAAAAAGTGTACATGGATGGTAAGCAAGTTGATGTTGATCAACTAGATAGCTTTATTGACCGTGTTAACGACTTACAAGACGACATCATTGATCTGCAAAAAGTCGACATTGGTGCCATTAACTATGAACTTGAACGCATACGCTTAAAAGAGCGCAAAGCTGAGTTAGATGGTAAGCTAAATGACGCTAAAAAAGCTGAGTTCGCTACGGACCGAAAAACGTTAAATGACCAATACCTAGAGTTAGAAAGTCGCTTGGCAGCCCTTAGAGATGAGGTTAAGCGTGACAAGATTGTTGTCCGTGCAATGGATGGCAGCAAAGTCGATATCCCGCTGGAGGTGGTTATTCAAATTAACTTTAATAATGACATGGGGTTCTTTGCTAAATTCGGCATGTTCTTTGCGCAAATCGGTGCCTTTATCGCCGACGACCCACGCGAAGCAAACACCGAAGGCGGTGTCTTCCCAGCAATTTTTGGTACCGTGTTAATGGTATTATTGATGACTGTTATCGTTTCGCCATTGGGTGTGGTTGCGGCTATCTACCTGCATGAATATGCCGGTAATAATGCATTTACTAAATTATTGCGTATTGCCGTTATTAACTTGGCAGGTGTACCGTCGATTGTTTACGGTGTATTTGGCTTAGGCTTTTTCGTTTATATGATTGGTGGTTCACTGGATCAGATTTTCTACCCAGAATCATTACCGAGCCCAACTTTTGGTTCTCCTGGCGTATTATGGTCGGCGATTACCTTGGCGATATTGACCTTACCTGTGGTTATTGTCTCTACCGAAGAAGGCCTGTCACGTATTCCATCAAGCATGCGTCATGGTTCATTAGCATTGGGCGCAACCAAAGCTGAAACCTTATGGCGTATTATTATTCCGATTGCCAGCCCTGCGATTATGACCGGTATCATTTTAGCGATAGCTCGTGCGGCTGGTGAAGTTGCACCATTAATGTTGGTTGGTGTAGTTAAAATGGCACCGACGCTACCGTTAGATGGTAACTTCCCATTCTTACATCTTGAGCGTAAATTTATGCACCTTGGCTTCCACATATACGATGTTGGTTTCCAAAGTCCAAACGTAGAAGCGGCAAGACCATTAGTCTATGCAACCGCGTTATTGTTGGTCAGCATTATCGTTGCCCTGAATATGACGGCCGTTACCATTCGTAACCGCCTACGTGAAAAATACAAAGCCTTGGAACACTAACTGTTAGTACAGGCTTTTGAACAGAATTTAAGAATTATTTAACAGAGTATTATGAACCATGATTAACGTTAAACCAGAAATTGCTATGCCAAGCGGCAACATCGTTGATATCAACAATTTGACGCCTGAACAAACGGCATTGGAAATTAAAGACTTAAACTTACATTACGGTGATAAACAAGCGCTTAATGGTATCTCAATGAAGATCCCAAAAGGCCAGGTAACCGCATTTATCGGCCCGAGTGGTTGTGGTAAATCAACCTTATTACGCTGTATTAATCGTATGAATGACCTGGTTGATAGTTGTAATATTAAAGGTCAAATTGACTTGCACGGTGAAAATGTTTACGGCAAGCACGTTGATGTTGCGCAACTGCGTCGCAAGGTGGGTATGGTGTTTCAACGTCCTAACCCTTTTCCTAAATCCATCTATGAAAATGTCGTATACGGTGTGCGCTTGGTTGGCGAAACCAATCGTCGAGTATTGGATGAAATCTGTGAACGCTCGCTACGCGCTGCGGCACTTTGGGATGAAGTAAAAGACCGTATTCATGACAGTGCGCTTGGTCTTTCTGGTGGTCAACAGCAACGTTTGGTTATCGCTCGAGCCATTGCCATTGAGCCTGAAGTGCTATTATTAGACGAACCAACGTCAGCATTGGATCCAATATCAACATTGACGATTGAAGAATTGATCAACGATTTAAAAGAAAAGTACACCGTGGTTATTGTAACGCACAACATGCAACAAGCGGCCCGAGTATCTGACCAAACGGCGTTCATGTATATGGGCGACTTGATTGAGTATGCAGATACTAATACCTTGTTCACCACGCCAAGCAAAAAGAAAACTGAAGATTACATTACCGGTCGTTACGGTTAATTAAGGAGTAGCTACGATGGAAAATATCGATACTGGCCGTCATATTTCCGGTCAATTTAATCAGGAACTAGACGCTGTTCGTAACCATGTAATGACCATGGGGGGGCTGGTTGAGCAGCAATTGAAAGACGCGTTGCGCTCGGTTCATGAAAGCGACATAGAATTGGCACAAAAAGTCCTTTCTAGTGACTACAAAATCAATAAGCTCGAAGTGGATATTGACGAAGAATGCACACGCATTATCGCCAAACGCCAACCTGCGGCAAGTGATCTGCGTTTGGTGATGGTTATTATTAAGACCATTGCAGACTTAGAGCGTATCGCCGATGAAGCCGAAAAAATAGCTAAAGTCGCATTAGAGCAGTTCAGTGCCAAACAACAAGACCTATTACTAAGTTTGGAAAACCTAGGTCAGTTAACACTATCGACATTGCATGAGACCTTAGATGCCTTTACTCGAATGGATTTTGATGCCGCGGTAAAAGTGCATCAAAGTGATAACCGTATTGATCGCGCTTATGAAGCATTAATGCGCCAACTAATGACCTATATGATGGAAGACCCTCGTTCTATTCCATCAATTATGTCGGTGATTTGGTCTGCGCGTGCATTAGAGCGTATCGGTGACCGCTGTCAAAATGTTTGTGAGTACGTTATCTACTTTGTAAAAGGCAAAGTAATACGTCATATTTCTGATGAAGATGTGGCTAAAGACTTATTAGGGCAATAGTCACAGTCTGATCAAAAATGACAATTTTATTAAGCTATATTGGCTCTGCTAGTATGGCTTAATTATTTTTGTTTAAAAAATGCACTAAGCACGTTATTCTTGTAAAAATATCTGATTTTATGACGGTATTTTTTTGTTAAATAAGGCTTAATTAGTGTATATTAGCGCCGATTTTTTAAATCAAGCAGTAACTACTGCAGGATAAATAATATGAGTGGAAATACAATCTTAGGTGTATTCGCAAAATCACCTATAAAACCTTTGGAAAAGCATATTCGTAAAGTAAATGAATGTGCTGCACACCTTCCTGAATTTTTCAGAGCATGTGCTGATCAAGACTGGGTTCGAGCAGAAGAAATTCGAAAAACAATTTCGACCCTAGAAAAAGAAGCAGATGAGTTAAAACGAGAAATTCGTAACGAGTTACCTGGCGGCATTTTCATGCCAGTCCAACGTACGGATGTGCTTGAGTTAGTTAGTCAACAAGACAAAATAGCTAACAAAGCAAAAGACATCTCAGGTCGTGTTTTAGGTCGCAAATTGGAAGCTCCTGAACAATTACTTGTAGAATTTGAAGCTTACGTAAATCGTTGTCTAGATGCTGTTAAACAAGCTGCAGCGGCTATTAACGAGCTTGATGATCTGCTAGAAACTGGTTTCCGTGGTCGTGAAGTTGACCTTGTGGAAAACATGATTGAAAAATTAGCCAATATTGAAGATGACACTGACAGCATGCAAATTAGCTTACGTCGTAATCTTATGGCTATCGAAGATAAGCTTAACCCGATCGATGTGATGTTTTTATATCAAATCATCGAATGGGTAGGCGAATTAGCTGATTTGGCTGAGCGTGTTGGTGCTCGCCTTGAAATCATGTTAGCGAGATAAGGGGCGCTGCAATGGAAATCTTAATTAATCACGGCAGCGTGCTCATTATGTTTGCTGCAGTCGTTGGTTTCTTTATGGCCTGGGGTATTGGTGCAAACGACGTTGCCAATGCAATGGGTACATCGGTTGGTTCAAAAGCTTTAACCATCAAACAAGCCATCATAGTGGCGATGATTTTTGAATTCGCAGGTGCTTACCTTGCCGGTGGCGAAGTAACCTCAACGATTCGTAAAGGCATTATTGACGCCGGATATTTCGTCGATATACCAGAACAATTAGTGTTCGGTATGATCTCCGCGCTACTCGCCGCAGGCACATGGTTGCTTATCGCTTCTTACATGGGCTGGCCGGTATCAACCACGCATTCAATTGTTGGTGCTATCGTTGGTTTCTCCGCTGTTGGTGTATCTCCTGATACCGTAGCATGGGGTAAAGTCGGTGGCATTGTTGGTAGTTGGATCATTACACCACTTATTGCAGGTGTGTTCTCATTCATCATTTTCAATAGTGCGCAAAAGCTCATTTTTGATACCGATAAGCCATTAGAGAAAGCCCGTAAATGGGTGCCGTTGTACATGTTTTTAGCCGGTTTTGTATTGTCTTTGGTGACAATCAAGAAAGGTCTCAAACACATCGGTATGGACATTGGTACGTTTGAAGGTTACATGTACGCCATAGGTGTTGCGGTAATCGTTGCTATAATCGGTAAATTCTTTATCGCTCGTCTTAAATTTAAGACAGCCAAAAGTCGCCGTGCAGATTATATTAACGTTGAAAAAGTCTTTGCCGTATTAATGGTGATTACTGCATGTTGTATGGCATTTGCCCACGGTTCAAATGACGTAGCAAACGCGATTGGTCCATTAGCAGCGGTTGTATCTGTTGTTGAAAGCGAAGGTGAAATTGCCTCAAAGGCAGCATTAGCTTGGTGGATTTTGCCTCTAGGTGGTTTTGGTATTGTTGCCGGTTTGGCCATTTTCGGTCATCGTGTAATCGCTACTATTGGTAAAGGTATAACTCACCTTACGCCAAGCCGTGGTTTCGCAGCTGAGCTCGCCGCAGCTTGTACCGTAGTTGTTGCATCAGGTACTGGTTTACCGATTTCAACCACACAAACTCTGGTTGGTGCGGTTCTAGGTGTCGGTATGGCACGTGGTATCGCTGCTATCGACTTAGGTGTGGTACGTAACATCGTGGTGTCGTGGGTAGTTACCTTGCCAGTAGGTGCTGGTTTATCGATCATGTTCTTCTGGATGATCAAAGGTGCTTTCACCTAACCAATTACATTAAGTAATGCATATTTAAAACCAGGCTTTAGCCTGGTTTTTTTATTTATAATGTTGGTAAAAGTCGCATTATTAGATTAAATTAATATTTCCTAAATGTTATTTTTGATTAATTTAATTGATGAATATACATCTGCCCAACCTCAAACATATCCAGTACCTGCTGGCCTTAAATGAACATCAACACTTTCATAAAGCGGCCGATGCTTGTTTTGTGTCGCAATCAACCTTGAGCAGTGCCATCATTAAACTAGAACAGCTACTCGATTGTCAGCTGATTGAGCGCGACCATAAAAGCTTTGTGTTCACTGCACATGGTAAAGCGGTTGTTGCTATGGCAGAGCAACTTATAAAACAAGCATCAGAATTTGTAGAGTTCTCCCAATCACAAGGTAAGCTCGATAAGGGGCATGTCTATTTAGGTTGTATTCCAACGATTGCGCCATTCTTGTTGACCGATGTGATAACCGAAGTAAAGCAGCGTTTTCCTGACTTAGAGCTATTTATTACCGAAGCGCCGACGGATAGCTTATTAACTCAGCTAGCTAATGGCGACATTGATATCGCCATATTGGCCACGCCGGTGGACCCAAAAGCGGCAGGTCCGGTCAAAGTCACTGAGCTTGGTCATGATGCCTTTTATCTGGCGGGAGATAAATTCTTGGTGGAGCAAGTCATCGAGGAGAAAACATTTCAACATATACCGGACCATTCGGTGTTCTTGTTATCAGAAGAGCATTGCCTGACCGATCATGCGTTATCGGCCTGCAAGTTAGTTGATAAAACCAAAGTCAATCCATTTGCCGCAACGTCGTTAGCGACCTTATTGCAAATGACCATTCACCACAAAGGCATTACCTTTTTGCCTGAGATGGCGATTCAAAAAGGCTTAGCAGACAACCCTAATCTTACCGTGTCGCTATTACAGGGACAGCCCGCCAGACAAATCGCCATGTTTGAGCGAGAACACAGCCCAAGAACGGAATCTTTTGCGCTGCTCGCCGATGTTGTGCAGCAATTTTTTCAAAAAAATTAAAAAAGTTTCAAACTATTTTGCAACTCCCGTCGACTATAAGCGTAAATGACAACAACAATGGAAAAGAGATTGTTTGAGCGCAGTGAACAAAGCCTGATTAAACAAGCCCAGAATGGCAATAAATCTGCCTGGATGAAGCTTATTGCTCAATACGAGAGTCAGGTATTTAATTATGCACTTCGCATGGTAGGGCATCGTGATGATGCGTTAGATTTGATGCAAGATATCTTCATCAGCGTATTTCGCAACTTGTCTTCATTTCGCGGCGAAAGTCAATTCAAAACTTGGCTATATCGTATTGCCCATTATCGTTGTGTTGAATACTATCGTCGTCGAAAACCGACCTTATCTTTAGATGATGAACCGGAAATGATGGACGAGTCTAACCAACATTGTCCAAGTACCAGTGCCGAGCATACATCGCAAGCACAAGCGCTCGGCAAAGCCATGCAAACGCTATCGGTTAATCAACGGGTGGTGGTAGAGTTAAAGTTCTTTCATCATTTCACTTTCGACGAAATAGCTAACCAAATCGGCGTCTCTAGCAATACCGTTAAATCGCGCTTATACGCCGCATTAGATAAATTAAAAAATATTTTGGAGGTTGAATATGCTCAAGCATGATCAAGACTCATTATTTGAATTATGGCTCGATAATAAGTTATCAATTGAGCAAGCACAGCAATTAGAGCTGCTTGCTAGCCAAGACGAGGCATTAGCAGCACGTTTGGCGAGTGCCCGGTTTATTGAGCAACAAGCGCTAGCCTTTGAGCCTGAGCCGGTGCCTAAATGGGATAAACAATCGACATTCAGTGATGAAAAACATCCATGGTGGCAGTGGCGTGCAATGCCTGCACTGTCTATGGCTATGTCTATTTTCGCCATCGCGTTAGTGTTATTTAAAGTCGAGATAAGTAACACAGAACAAGGCTTATTGGTGAGCTTTGGTGGTAGTCAATCTATGCCGACGGACGTCGAGCAACTGGTTAATGCCAGATTAATAGAATTTGCAAAAGAGCAACAAGTGGTGATGGCTGAGTTTAATCAAGACATCATATCGAGACAGCAAGACAACAATCTAAAGCTTGCGACTTATGTGCTAAGCGCATCGAGAACCGAGCGTCAGCAAGATATTTCCAATATCGTCAGTTTTGTTAATCAAGCGCGTGAAGATGATAACTTGCAGCAGTCACTAAAAATGCAACAACTTGATTATAAACTTCAGGCACAAACCATAGGCTATCGCATTAATGGTCCGTCTGATGCAAAGCCCGACACCTCCAATAAGCAACCATAATTTCAGGAGTCTATTATGAAAATGATGAAACGTATTATCTCAACAGCGGTTGCCGCAACACTGGTGTTGACGCCACAAGTTATGGCGATGGATTATCAAAATCTAAATAAGCAGCTAAATATTATGAGCGATATTTTAAAAAGCTCAGTAAACGAAAATTCTGGCAAAGGAACGCGCTCGAAAGTCACCAAAATTGAGGGCCACTACCTAGCAGGGCAAGGAGTGTTATTTACGGTTAATCTAAATCATTCGTCATTCTACGGTATGCCGCTTACATTACCTGTGGTGCCCGTTGCACCGGTTGCGCCTTTACCCCCTAAAGCACCTAAAGGTATGGACGGTGAAGAGCTATTTGGCGAAGAGTTTGAAGTCGTCATTGAAGAAGCGATGGAAGAGGCTGTTATCGCGCTTGAGACAGCACAGGAAAGTATTCGTTATGATGTAGAGCAACAGCGCCAATTGCGAGAGCAAGAACGTGATTTGGCTTATCAATTGCGAGATATCGCCCGAGAAGAGCGAGATTTAAGTTATCAACGCTCGCATTTAGATAAAGATGAACAGAAATCGATAGAGCAAGATTTGAAACAGCTTGAAGCACGCAAAAAGGAAATCAATAAGGCCAAACAAAAGTTGGCTGCAGAATCGAAAAAGTACCAACAAAAAGTCGCGCAATTAAAGCAACAACGCATTGCAGAGCAAAAGGCCTTTATGCAATATATCGAACAACAAGTGAGTAATGTCTTGTGCAACTATGGCGGCGGCTTACGTGAGGTGCCAGCACAGCAGTTTGTTAGCGTGATTATTAAAGGTGGTGGTGATAAAACCAATCAAGGCTATAAAGACAAGGTATTGGTGTTTAATAAAGCGGATGTGAAGAACTGTGTGCTGGAAAAATACGATGCCCCCGCGCTGCTTAGTAAAGCCAATGGTTATCAGTTTTAATATGCCGTCGTGATAAAGCAGTGGTGTTCACAGAAAAACAAAACCCCGGCAATGCCGGGGTTTTGTTTGCTATTGATAAGAGTCGTGATTACTCTTCGATTGGTACGTAAAAGCTTTCTTTTATTTCGAAATCACCTTTGGCATCGACTAACTTATCGCCGTCAAAGTTTAATTCCAATCTTCTGCGCTTATCGTACTCTTCACCTTTACCTGATAAAAACTCGTACACATAGTACCAAGTATCGTCATTAAAGGTATCACGGATTACAGGGTTGCCAAGAACGAACTTAACTTGTTCTTTGGTCATACCTACTTGCAGTTTGTCTATTTGTTTTTGTTCGATGTAATTGCCTTGTGGTACATCTATTCGGTAAACGCAAGCCGATGTTAAACAAATGGCCGCACCGATAATCAAAGCTCGTAACATGTCATTATTATCCTAAAAGTCAGTGCCTGAATGATAACCAAGGGGGCGCTTATATGAAAGCTTTTTATGCAACAATTTGGCCTTTTAAGCCGAGCAAAAGCAAGGGCAAAGGCCAAGGTATATGTTGCCGTTGTTATCAGATAGTTTAACTGGCTAAAAGTTCACGAGCATTTGCCATACTGGATTCGGTAATTTCATCACCAGCGAGAAGGCGAGCGATTTCTTGCTCACGCTTATGTTGATCAAGTTGATTGACTCGAGTTTGGGTTTGATTACCATCGCTGAGTTTGGCAACGAACAATTGCTGATGACCGCGACTTGCAACCTGCGGTAAATGCGTTACGCAGATAACTTGTGTTGATTGACCCAGTGTTTGCAGTTGCTTACCGACCATAGCCGCTGTTGGGCCGCTGATACCCACGTCGACCTCATCAAAAATCAATGTAGGCGTGATGATCTTAGCGGATAGTATGACTTGGATTGCTAGACTAATGCGAGATAACTCGCCACCAGAGGCGACTTTATGGATCGCCTCAAGAGGTTGGCCAGGGTTCATGCTGGCAACAAATTCAATATGATCTAAGCCAAATTGCAGAACTTGATCAGGTTTCTCACTGGTTACTTGCACGCTAAATTGCGCTTTTTCCATATTTAACTGCTGCATCGAAGCGGTAATTTTGCTTGCCAATTGCTTCGCGGCTTGCACGCGCTTGTCGCGCAGTTTAACGGCGGCTTGTTGGTATTGCTCTATACATTGGTCTAACTCGCTGTCGATAAATTCAAGTCGATGATCATCGACAGCGATGCCATCGAGTTCTTGCCTAAGCAAGCAATGATGCGCAAATAGATTTTCAGGTCGTACTTGATGTTTTCGTGCTAATTGCATTGCAGTGGCGTAGCGCTCTTCAATCAAGGCATAGGTTTGTGGATCAATATCAATATTTTGTTGATACACGCTAAGATCATTGCTCGCTTCTTCCAATGAAATTCTCGCTTCATTGACCATCTCTGCAATGGCAGTCGCATTAGCATCTAGGTCGACTAACTGGTTTAACTGCTCACTGCATTTTTGAATCAACGACAGCGCAGAGTATTCATCACTATCAGAAAGTTGATGTAAACATAAATCGCTAACTTGCATCAGTTGTTGCACGTTGGCATTGCGCTTAAAGTCATTTTCTAGCTGTTCAAATTCATTCGCTTGTAAAGAAAACTCATCGAGCTCTTGTACCTGATATTGTAGCAATTGTTGCTTAGCTTGACGCTGTTCAACATTAGCGAGTAATTGCTGTTTTTCTTGTTCTAATCGACGGTGTTGGTGATACAGGGTTTGTACTTTTTCAATGTGCTTTTGATTATTAGCGAAATCATCCACCAAACGACGCTGCTCTGTTGGCTTTAACAACAATTGATGATCATGTTGACCATGTATATTAATCAACTTTTGGCCAAGCTCTTTTAACTGTGCCAAAGGCACCGGGTTGGAATTAATATAGCCTTTTGAACGACCTTCTTTAGAGATCACCCGGCGGATAATGCATTCATCATCTTGTTGTAAATCGTGATTTTGCAACCATGTTTGCACTTTAACTAATTGGCTGATATCGAAGCTGGCAGTAATTTCAGCTTTATCGGTGCCAGGGCGAACGGTGTTGGTGGTTGCTCTATCCCCCAAGCATAAACCTAACGCATCGATGGCGATGGATTTACCGGCACCGGTTTCGCCGGTGATGGTGGTCATTCCTTGTTGCCAGTCGATCTCAACAAAGCTGACAATGGCAAAGTTTTTAATGGCAAGATTGGTAAGCATGTTTGGCACTCATTGTTATAGTTCTGTGGCTAAACCACGGGATAAAATAAACACTGTTAATTTATACAGTAAAATTAACAGTGTTTATCAATGAATGCAAGTTTGAATTTTCGACAATCGAATGGGTTGTTTAATAGACCTTATTGCCCCAACCAAGTTTGGTGCGCAAAACACTGAAGTAATCATGGTCTAGTGGGTGCACAAGGCGTAATGTAAATTTGCTTTTTTTAATACGAATTTCATCGCCAGGCATTACTGCAAGAATCACATGACCATCACAACTTACTTGCAACTCTTCGTGATTATTCTCGGCAACAACAATTTTAATTTCACTGTCGCCATCAACCACAATAGGCCTTGATGATAAAGTATGCGGAAACATTGGCACCAAACTAAGCGCGTTTAAAGTGGGGGTCATAATCGGGCCGCCGGCAGACATTGAATATGCTGTTGAGCCAGTCGGCGTTGAAATGATGATGCCATCACTGCGCTGTGAGAACATAAAGGTATCACCTAAATAAACCGCAAACTCCATCATGCTCGCGACTTTACCCGGATGCAGAACCGCTTCATTCATGGCGGCGTTAGAACTCTTTAGTTGACCGTGGCGGTATACTTCTGCGTAAAGTAAACATCGATGTTCGGTATTAGATTTACCTTCTAAAATTGCTTCTAATGGCTCAATCAGGTTATCTGGAGAGAGATCGGTAAGAAACCCTAAATTGCCACGGTTAACTCCTAATACGGCGACATTATGACTGGCCAACACGCGTGCAGCACCAAGCATGTAGCCATCACCACCAACAACAATGGCCAGATCCGCTTGTTCACCAATTTCAACGATATCAAAGGTGATATCTGAGTTTTTATTGAGTTTTTCGCTGACCTTAGTTTCAATCATTACGTGGTAACCATTGTTTTCCAAATAATGATGCAAAGCCGCAATGGTAGCCAAAGCGCCATCGTGATCGGGTTTTCCTATTAATCCTATGGTGTTATATAACTTGCTCATCTAGAGGTGTTGCAGTTTTTTCCTATATAAACGCAGTTTTACTAAGAAATTAGCTAAAGTAAAGCTGAGTTAGGAATTTTAGTTAAAATTAATGCTTGAAAGCGTATATAATGCCCCCATAAATGTTTTAGTTAAAATCAGTACCTCCTGAGTCAGTCGCTGTGTTGCGTCTAGCTGAGCTTGGGAAAAGATATTGTGGAGTTATCGATGACGAACGAGTCAAATAAAACAGAACAGCAACCAGATACCATAGAGCAAGAAACGGTAGAGAATACAGATGAGGTTGTTGTTGAAAAGCAACAAGCAGAACAAGAAGTAGAAGTATTGTCTGCAGAGCAAGAAAAAATTGCTGAACTAGAGCAAAAGCTTGCCGCTGCATTAGCAAAAGTTGATGAGCAAAAAGATTCCGTTATTCGCGCCAAAGCCGAAGTTGACAATATTCGTCGTCGCAGTGCGCAGGAAGTTGAAAAAGCGAAAAAGTTTGCGCTTGAAAAATTTGCGGGTGAAATGCTAACGGTTGTTGATAATTTAGAGCGTGGCCTAGCCACCATTAATGCTGAAGATGAACAGCAAAAGACCACCTATGATGGTGTTAACTTGACGTTGCAAGGTTTGATTTCCGGTTTGGATAAGTTCGGTGTTAAAGCCGTTGACCCACAAGACCAGCCATTTAATCCAGAATTGCATCAAGCAATGTCTATGCAACCGGTAGAAGGTGTTGAAGCAAACACCGTTATTGCCGTAATGCAAAAAGGTTACGAGCTTAACGGCCGCCTGATTCGTCCAGCTATGGTTATGGTTTCTAAATAACTAATACAAGAATCTGTGTAAGAAAAGGCTCACTGTTGCTCAGTGAGCCTTTTTGTTTCTATACTATTTGTGCCAGTTAATTCGCCCTTAGCTCTTATCGTTCAATCTCAATACGCTGCCAATCGTCATCTTCCGATACGCGAACAGAGCGCACTTTATTGCCGTTTGTCGGCTGGTCACTGTATTCAACGTTGATCTGATTAATTTGACCTGGCCACACGTCCTGCAATGCTCGCATTTTAATGTATATCGCCGACAAGTTTTCAGGTTGGGCAATCTCTTGGTATACCCAAAAGTACTTACCTTCCACTTCAAAGCCAACACTGCCTAAGGCTAATGGGTTTTTGCTTTGATCCAATAAACGAAATTGTTTTTGAATATAGGTAGCAAAATTTTGCTGGCTGGCTAGATCCGATAGTAGGTCTGAGTTGCTACCCAAAATATCAGCAATCGCATGCTCAGCATCATGCAGATAAAAACGATGCGATACTTCTATGTTGTTGGTGCGCTCATTAAATAAAATACTGCTGTATGCTTCTTTTTGTTGATGAGCACTAACAACAGTGCTCATCATCATTACAAACATAGTCAGTATCGGAATCAGTTTTTGTGTGATAAACGATAGTTTCATGTCAGTTTACTTTTTATAAACCTTGGCTTTAGGCTCTTTAAGTTCTGCTTTACTGTCGTGCATGATATCGCGATATTCCATTTTCTTCGACTTTTCTTGCTTAAACGCTTCAATGCGCGACTCAATAATGCGTCTTGGGAAGTGGTTGTTTTCGATGTTTACATCAGCCGTTTCCCAGTGCGGGTCAACCGCAACAGAAACCAGAACCTTGTCTTTTTCGGTGACAATAAGTTTACTTACCGTTTTTGGCGAACGGCGCCAAATCTCAGCTGGGATATGCATTGCTTGAGTTGAACCGTCGGCGTAGGTTAGCTCTAATAAAATAGGCATAACCAAACCACCTTTGTTTGAGAAGTTAATAACGTAGTAGTTTTTATCTTCTTTTACGGCACGTTCAAATGCTTGACGTTCCCAAGGCTCAAGATTGTTAAGCATTTTCTTGTATTCATTGCGGTCTTTGTTGGTTACCGTCCAACGATCGTTTTCGTCATGGAAGTCACGAATGTCCGAGTTTAATTCTAACCAGGTTTTAACACCGGCTTCGTTGTTACGATCAACGTGCAATGAGGTTGGCTTGTCTAATTCTTCTTGACGACGACGGTCAAGATCGATGTCAGGGTTTTTAGTATCAAGGCGTAACTTATATACGTCATCAACTGCAATGTCTACGTGATCTGTGGTGTAAAACCAACCGTACCAGAACCAGTCTAGGTCAACACCAGATGCTTCTTCCATAGTACGGAAAAAATCGGATGGTGTAGGGCGCTTATTCTTCCAACGCACTGAGTATTCTTTAAAGGCAAAATCAAATAATTCACGACCAAGAATAACTTCACGCAAAATGTTCAAGGCAACCGCTGGCTTGGTATAAGCATTAGGACCAAGTTTCAGAACACTATCCGACTGAGTCATCACCGGTACTTGCACATCTGATTTCATGTAAGACACGATATCGCGCGGTTCAACGCCCCATGGAATTGTAGGATCCCATTCACGACCTGCCACACCATCAAGGAAGCTGTTTAAGCCTTCATCCATCCAGGTCCACTGACGTTCATCTGAGTTGACGATCATTGGGAAGTAGTTGTGACCGATTTCGTGGATAACAACACCGATCAAAAAACGTTTTTCGGCAAGAGTATAGGTGCGGCTGCCATCTTCATGCCATTTTGTGCGAGGGCCATTGAAGGTGATCATTGGGTATTCCATGCCACCAACTGGACCATTGACACTGATTGCCGTTGGATAAGGGTAATCAAAGGTGTAGCGTGAGTATACGTCCATAGTGTGGATTACAGATTCAGTCGAATACTTTTTCCATAAATCGCCACCTTCTTTTGGAAAGTAAGACATCGCCATAACCAGTTCTTGATCGTCACCACCTTGATGATAACCTTTGGCATCCCACATAAACTTACGCGATGATGCCCAAGCAAAGTCACGCACATTTTCGGCACTAAAATGCCACGTCTTGGTTTTATCTGTGCCAGCTTTTTCGTTTTCCAGTGCTTCTTCAGCGGTAACGACAAATACTGGACGCTTAGCATTTTCAGCTTGCTTTAAACGGTTTTGTTGTTGCTTAGTAAGCACGCGTGAGGCGTTTTCAAGTTCACCGGTAGAGGCAACAATGTGATCCGCAGGTACGGTCATTTTTACATTGTAGTCACCAAATTCTAAGGTGAACTCGCCACGACCTAAGAATTCTTTGTTATGCCACGCTTCGTAATCTGAGAACGCAGCAACACGAGGGAACCATTGTGCAAGAAGGAAGATATCATTGCCGCCCTTGTTAGCATCATCTGGAAAATGCTCGTAACCAGCGCGTGCTGATACCGCATTTTCTTCGAGAATGTTAAACGCAAATTCAATGTTGAAACTGACGTCATCACCAGCGTTTAATGCTTTTGGTAGGTCAATACGTGCTTGTGCGCCAACAATAGTCACTTTTAATGGCTTACCGCGGCTATCAGTGACCTTAAACGTATCAAAACCATAGGTGTTGTCTGAATACGCATGTTGTTTACGTAGCTCAGCAAAGCTGATCTTCCCTGGTTTGTCATGACTAGGCTTTTCGGTTGCTGGACCACGACGACCTAAACCGCCAAAATCAGCACTTAGCTCAGAGATAGAATCACGTTTAAAACGGTTTTGCTCTAACTGCATCCAAATATATTTTAAGCGATATGGCGAGTTATTGTGATAGGTGACCGTTTGTGTCGCACTTAGGCGACGAGACTTTTCATTTAGAGTGACGTTGATATCGTAATCAACTTTTTGTTGCCAGTATTCTTTACCTGGCTCACCTGCGGCATTTCGGTAATCATTTGGCGTTGGTAAGATTTCTTCCATCTGCCTAAATTTATCTTCGAAATCACCTTTGGTTTGCTTTACGGCCATGCTTGATGCATGACTTGCGAATACTGCACATACATAAATGGCAGCGAGGATATATTTGAACTTCATTAGAGCCCCTGAAATGTAGTTATTTTATTAGCGCTAGGCGCGATATCATATCCATACTATTTACGAGGGCAAGCACTATTCGACAAAATGCAACATTTTGCGATGAATTGTAACTCAGAAATGTTTAACTAACCGTTTGAATACCTACTGTTCTCGTAAACCTTCAAACTTTTTCAGACCGTGATTGATCAACATGAAAACGATTGCTGCAACACCGACCAAATTTATAGCCAAGGCGGCAAATAAATCAGGGGCTTTCATGGCAGTACTCATCAAAGACTCTTGATAATAAAAAAACCATTGATGTTCATCTGGGAATACCACCGTATGCAGATAGTAAAAAATGTCTCGAAAGCCGATAATCGCAAATAATAAAACGATGCCAAGAAGAAAACTGCTACTGGTGATTAAGCGCAACTTAGCGCTAGGTTTTTGGTAAGGTTTGGCGATACAAAGATATTGCAATACCACAAAAAATAATAAAGCAACAAGGCAAATAAGGGTTAATTTATCGACAAGGTTACTAACATCTTGTAAATGCACAACTTCACTGTCGGTATACAGTGCATTGCTTTGTTCATTCACTTGATACTGTATGGCATCAAGTCCTTCGCCACTGTTATTTATCGACTCAACTACTCTGGCAAAAAGCTCTACATGTTGCGCTTTTTCGGTGTTAGCAAAGCCTTGTTTACCAAATTTGTTCTGTGGCGCGTAAGTTGCGATATGTTTGTCAATATTAAGCACGTCATACCATACAGAGTAGGTAAAGTTCAGTTTGCTATTAATAACCCAGCTAAATCCAAGGCAAACAATGATTAGACTGATGCTTTTAGATAACCAAAGCGATGAATAGTAAAGTGAATTTCTTGAGTGTTTAGTCATTGTGGTTTTACATGAATATCTGTGTATATATAGCTAGAATAACAAACAATGAGCATGGTTTTCATTGTAAATGACAACAATAGTTACATATTTATTTTATAAAAGTGTCAGGAAATTTGACAAACTTGAGAAGCAGGCCTAGCTTTTTTAATAGGGCACGGAGTTGGTGGCGTCTGGGAATGTTACCAGTGCAGGGATGGAAAGGGACTGAAAGAAGTGAATAATTATAATGCAAGCGGACTGTTGCTGATTGGGTTTGATCTGGTTTTAACATCAAAGTGTAGCCAAGTCCTGTCACAAATATGTGACATAAATGTTGTGAGTTCTATGGAACGATTAGAAGCTTTAGCAAACGAGCTGGAGCCGCAGGCTATTGTGTATGTGATGGACTACACAACCACAATTCACCTGCACAATATCCAATTTATTAAAACCAGTTTTCCTCGGTCTCTGCTTTATATCGCGACTACTTCGGTATCCATACCATTATTACATCAGGCCATTAATATTGGTGTTACTAATGTCTACATGTTTCCGTTTTCACCCAATGATGAACTAGATTTTGCTGACAATTTAGATTCTAAAACGTCGATTCGATGTTGTACGCAAAGCAAAAAAGAAGATATCAGTAGTATTCGCTTTAGTCGAGACGATCCAGTGTCTTCATTGTTAGATATTGTCGAAAGAGATTTTGTCAAAGGTCCGTCGCTGCAAGATTTATCCGATGATATTCATTTGAGTCCAAGTCGTTTGTGCCACATGTTTAAAGATTACTGCGGGTTAACTTACAGTCATTATTTATTGTGCAGACGCCTTGAAGAAGGAGAGCGATTGCTGAACGACAATAAACAGTCGATAACAACGATTGCGTACAGTTTAGGCTTTGCTAACCCTTCGCATTTTAGCCGTAATTTTAAAGAACATTTTAATCTGACACCAAATGCCTTCGCCCAGGGAGACAGATCGGTAACGTTGAGCAATACTTATATAAGATATCAGCGCCTTCGCGCAGAATTATTGCCAGCGGACAGTTATGCTATACCAGAGAGAAAGCCAGTTAAGAAGCATGCCTCATTTTAAAAATATCAGACGTATTAGTCTTGGCGCACTGTTGTCTTTGTGCGCCATTTTTACGTCAAACGCACAATCCATTGATATAATCATTTCAAACAGCGGTGCCGCATACAATCGTTCTAGCGATGTTAATTGGCTGCCGGAAATTCAGCACCAACAATTTTTAAATACCTTACAGCATGATTACGCTTGGTTTAAAGATGGGCAGGCAACGTTAACGGGCATTGAGTTGCAAAAATTGTTGCTAGATTTAGGTTGGTTGAATGCGAGTGTTACCACTGATGTTGCGTCTAAAAACATCTTGAATGCCGATGCGAATTTAACCTTGGGGATGTTAAAGCTAATCGATTTATCGGCGCATTTGTATGGTACAGAAGTAGATTCTGAGGATCTGTTATTGCAAGCGTTGCAACAAAAGCGTGAAGGGGAGCTATTGTGGTCGATAATCCCTAATTACGATCAAGTGAGCTTACTACGAAACTACATTAGCAAATTTAGACATTTACAACGAAAAAAATGGCCCGCAGTTGATGCAAGCTTTTACCCAAAATTGGGGCAGAGCCACCCTAAAGTTAAAGCAATACGACAGGCTTTAGTTTATTTAGGCGATTTGTCTAAAAAAGCACAAACCAGACAGCGCCAAGATGTGTTTGATTCGGTCGTTATTGCTGCGCTAAAACGATTCCAACAACGCCATTCGTTAGTGGCTGATGGTCGATTAGGCCCGAAGACATTTGAGCAGCTATCTATTACCCCAGAGCAACGCATTAAACAGTTACAAATGAATTTATGGCGCTGGTTCGCTTACCCTAAATCAGAGCCGAATCGCTATATATTAGTTAACATTCCCGGCTATAAGTTATTTATGAAGGACTCTGGCTCTAATGCTTTTGAAATGAAGGTGATCGTGGGTAAAAGTGATAATCCAACCCCAACAATGGTCACTGAAATCAATCGTTTAACGGTTAATCCAACATGGACACCAACTTGGAATATCATCCGCAACGACTTATTGCCTGAATATAAGAAAGATTATTTGTCTTTGAAACGACAGAACTTTCAATTATTAAAAGGAACAGGGAGTTCACCTCAAGCAAAGCAAATTGATAAACCAAATATCGATATTCCTTCAATGCTAAAGGAATATCGCTTGGTTCAATCACCAGGTGACAACAATGCGCTAGGGTATTACCGTTTTAATATTCCTAATGAACACTCGGTGTATTTACATGATACCCCGGCAAAATCGGCGTTTAATTTAAAACATAGAGCACTAAGTCATGGTTGCATACGCTTAGAAAATGCGGCGTTTTTAGCGAACACATTAAGCCAATATGATGAAAACATATCGTCCAAACGAACGCAAATGGCGTTACATTCTGGCAAAACAGCACACTTTAGACTTGAACAGCCCATTCCGGTACTTATTACCTATCAAACGGCGTGGATTAATGAGCAAGGTGAGCTGCAGTTACTGCCAGATATATACAATAAAGACGAGCATCATGTGATCAATATTCCAAGGCTAGTGTTTGCTAATGATAGCGTACCTTCGCTATTGAAAAGCCGATTGAATAGTCCAGAAGGCTCTTAACACGAATAAGAGGCTAATTTAATTCTCACAGCTTAGAATAGGGCTTTAGAGGTGATCATCCCTTTTTTAACAGACCTCAAAAATGGAATAGTTAAGCAACCTTTAATGGCGGAAAACCATTATTAGCTTTGTGTGGCCGTTCATAGTTGTAACGCCACAGCCATTTTCTAGCATAGTCAGATATTTCTTCCAAGCTATCAAATAGTTTTTTACTCAGCCAACCATAACGAACGGTTTTAGTAAATCGCTCAACATAACTGTTTTGCTGAGGATTACCTGGCTGAAGATATTCAATCCGAATATCATTTTTATTAGCCCACCTTACAAACTCATGAGAGATAAACTCTGGGTCATTGTCGCATCGAATGGCAATTGGCTTGCCTCGCCATTCAATAAGTCGATTTAAGCTTCTCAGCACTCTCGCTGTTGGCAATGAATATCCAGGTTCAATCACCAAACCTTCACGCTTATAATCGTCAATAACATTGAACAAGCGAATTGAGCGACCATTACTCAATTGGTCATGCATAAAGTCCATTGACCAAACCTGGTTGGGCTTAATCGGCTCTTTGAGGGGGGCTGGCTTGTGACGATTTAATCGTCGTCTTGGCTTTATTCTGAGATTCAGTGAAAGCTCAGTGTAGATGCGGTATACACGCTTGTGATTCCACTTTTTACCTTTCACATTGCGCATATAGTCAAAACAAAGACCGCAACCCCAATCATTTTCATCATTGGTTAAATCAATGAGCATTTGAGCTATTTCCTAATTTTAATCAGATAACTTAGCTTCGTACCGATAACACGTTTCGCTGATTTGAAACGCCTGACAAGCAAGCTTTATGGTGACGCCTTTGGAGGCAGCAAAGTGTTGCGCCATCTCTTTGCGTTTAGATGGCTTTACCACTTTTTTTGCAAAGCTTCCTGAACAATTTCAGCTTTTAATTTTTCCTCAACGTACATTTTTTTTAAGCGACGATTTTCTTCTTCAAGCTCTTACATTCGAGCCATTAAAGAGGTATCCATACCACCGTATTTGGATCGCCATTTATAGAATGTTGAATTGCTAATATTGTGCTCACGACAAATATCAGGAACAGGTATGGCTTCATCGGCTTGTTTTAAAATAGCCATAATTTGGCTATCGGTAAATCTTGATTTTTTCATTCAGAATCTCCTTCGCGTATTTTACGAGAAAATTCCACTTTTAACGTCAATTATTTTTCGGGGGGATTACCAACTACATAAAACCACCAAATGTAGCAGAGGAGATTGCAGCAATTGACGTCTTAAGCTATGCATTTTCGTAGACCCAATATTTTAAAACGATATAGCTAATCCAAGGCATCGTCGCAGCTATTAAAATTATACTAATTTCATCTGGGATAAGGAATTTTTGGCAGGCTGCAGTAATAACATAAATTATCAAGCAGTTTAACAAAGCATACATAGCGTATTTTTTTAAGGTGACTAAAGAAGGTTTTTTAGAGAAGCTCCATGTTGTGTTTAGTGAATAAGCTATTAAAAAGGAAAGTAAAAATGCGAAAGTGTTTGCGACGAATATGTCTAATAAGAGTAACTTTACGCAAATATAGGCGATGAATACATGTGTGAGTGTATTAGCTACCCCTACACAACAAAATTTAATAAACTCCTTCTTAATCGTTATCATCTCTTTAACTACTATCTTTCGTTGTTGCACATTTTTCAGCTATTAAACTTATGGATAAACCCAAAGGAGGAGCTATAAATTTTAATAGCCAAGTTTCAAATCGAAATATATGAAATAAAAAACTATTCACTAATTTATTGGGGAGAGAAGAGCCTGTAGGGGTGACTCTCCTGAGAACTTTGTCGAATAAACGAGTCAGAACAGCTAAAGGTAACAATAAAAAGTTGAAATACTGTTTGTGAACAACTTTAAATCCAGAGCCTTCAACTTTTTTAACTAAATCATCTATTTTATAACGACGAAAATGATGTAGTTTAATATCGTGTGGACCAAACAATTGCGGAATAGCTGGCACAGTAATAATTAGCTTTCCATTATTCTTTAAGCTGCCATATAAAACTTTTAATGCCTCAGCGTCTTCTTCGATATGTTCTAAAACATCAAAAAGGCAGATTACATCAAATGTATCATTTGAAAACGGATATTCGTAGGGCAAAGATCCTTGTATTATTTTTATATCTGTTATCGTTCTTGCAAGTTTAACCGCCTCTTCATTCATTTCGACCGCAGTAACAGTGCCATATTCTTTTAAAAGTTCTAAATTACCGCCGACACCACAGCCAACTTCAATAATTTGAGAAGGGAACTTCGAAGAGCTTTTGTTTAATAAACTCTGAATAACTAAACGTCTCCCTTTAAACCACCAATGGCTTTGTTGTTGTTTAAACATTTCTCCATAGCAAGATAGTTCCATAGTTAAATCACAACTCCCTTTCTATAATGAAAAGCGGTCTTTTTTTAGCTTCCATATATATTCGACCAATATACTCACCTAAAATCCCAATACCTATTAATTGAACACCACCTAAAAATAAAATAATCACTATCAATGATGAATAACCAGGAACATCTATTCCTGACAATAAGGCCAAAGTGATAATGAATACTCCATAACAAAATGATAATAATGCGATACAAACGCCAATATATGTCCATATTTTTAACGGTAAAGTAGAAAAACTGGTTATTCCCTCTAGAGCTAAATTCCACAGTTTCCAAAATGTAAATTTACTTTCTCCGTTTTCTCGACAGGGGCGAGTGTAATGAATTGTTGAGGATTTAAAGCCTACCCAGGAAAATAATCCTTTCATGAATCGCTGGGTTTCTGGTAGGGAATTAATATGGTCTACAACTACTCGTCCCATTAGACGAAAATCACCTACATTCTCAGGAATCTTATGAGCGGAAAGTTTATTATGCATATAGTAAAAAGCTTTAGCCGTACACCTCTTTAGTAGCGTGTCACTGCTTCGATCTACTCGTTTTGCTAATACTATTTGAGCTCCTCTTTTCCATTCATTTATTAAGTCTATTATCAGCTCTGGAGGATCTTGCATGTCTACATCTATTGGGATGACGGCTTCTCCTTTCGCAAACTTTAACCCCGCAGTTAATGCAGCCTCTTTGCCAAAGTTTCGTGAAAAAGATACTGCACGAATGTTAGGTGTGTGCGCTTTCTCTGCTTCAATAATGTCTAATGTTTTATCTTCAGAACCATCGTCGATAAACAACAATTCATAGTCTACTTTATTCAATAACATAAGGTCTTTAATACATATGATAAACTGTCTAATGCTATGTTGTTCGTTATAAACCGGACATATTATTGATATCATTTATTGATTTCCTTTAGGCAAATATATGTCATAAGTTTTTCCATACATGAAAGATACCTGTTTATTCGTTTTTTCATAATGTTGAAAAATTTCGCGTAGCTTGGGATTGCGCTGTATGAAGTCTTTGTAATCGAATTCATTTGTAAAATAAGATGGCGATTTGGATGATTCTATGAATATTGCTTTGGGTTGGTTGTCATTAATTTCTTCAAAAATTTTAACCATCACCTGCTCACTAATAGCTTCTATTTTTGCCTTCTTTTCATTGGTTAATTTTTCCGGAGTTCTCTGAAGCATATCTATTGCAGGTAGAGGCCAAAGTGCCGGAAACCCAGATGTCCAGATTGCTTTGGTATAATGACTTATAAATGTCGCAGGCCATACATTACTCGAAAAAACATAAACTTCTTGATCTGCAAAATGTTCATCAATGTATTCAACCGTTGTTTGATATTCATGCAAACCTATAGCTTGAAATGATGGAGGTTTACCATCTAATAACTGCATAGCCATGTCTTTCTTGATAACAATTTGATAGCTAGATAGAAAGATTAAAATCAGCGATGCAAACAGAACTAATGTTTTAGAATTCAACACAGACGTTATCTGATTTAAATAGATAATGGTCAATAAACAAAAACTCATTGTTAAAATAACTTTATGAGGAATTAATTGATATGAGTAATGAGATTGTATTAAAAAAACTATTAGACCTATAAGGCTAAGAAAAATAAAAAAACGAATTAATTTTCTATCCTCTTTATTCTCCAGCTTAAACGTCAGAGTAAAAATTATTCCCGTTATTAAAAGGCTTGTTTCTATATCGAAGCGATCTAAAGGGGTTCCATAAGTCCAGTATGTTGCGATAGCAAGAGGCACCATGTTAGTTAGATAGCTTGTTTCGATTAATATTAAATACACATAAAATATCCCTGTAAAAATGGATATGAAACAAGGTATTGGCCAAAATAAATTTTTAATACTTGGATTCTTCAAAAAGCGCCATATTTCAGCACCAAGGAAGAACGCTATAAAATATGGTTTTAGGCATATTGCCACTGTGGCAAATACTATGATTAATCCTTGTTGAGTGCGTGAAGGGGGGGGATTTCCGACAGAATGATTAAAAGAAGATATAAAATAAGGTAGTAGAAAGATGATAGCAAGGTGATCTCTTTGTCCGAAATCATACCCCGCTACACTAAAACAACTCATTATTAACCCAATCAGCAAATAAAATCTTGTATTTTTCGGAAGTTTGGGGTTATCGATAAGATTAAAAGATAACAC
This sequence comes from Thalassotalea sp. Y01, assembly GCF_012932945.1. Lineage (NCBI taxonomy): Bacteria > Pseudomonadati > Pseudomonadota > Gammaproteobacteria > Alteromonadales > Colwelliaceae > Thalassotalea > Thalassotalea sp. Y01. The sequence goes on along the minus strand of NZ_JABBXG010000001.1, from coordinate 220,972 downwards.
AATAGCAGGAAGTGTGATAACAAATGTGTATGTTTTCAAAGCAATTATGCTTGGTATGTCAAACGTTTGCTTAAAGAGAACTACAGGCGCAAAAAGATAGAAAATAAAAGGCGGGTTAACTTCAACTATATCGCTGTAAAGCGACTTCTCTTCTAACCAAAATTCGGTGGCTGTGTATAACCATCCAATGTCGTGATTTAAAGGAAATCGGTAACCATAAAATATATAAAAAGTTATGAAGCAAAAAACACTAAAATTTGAGAATAAGTTAATCCTATTTTGCGAGGTATTTAGTATTTCATTCATAGTCATTTTCATTGATTATTTATTGCAATGAGCTGGAAAGTAAACTTCAATGTCTTCTTCGTAGTGTTCGCAGAATTTTTCTTTCATGCCAAGGATGACCTCATTATCTGCGTGGTCATCTATTGAAGACACATGCTTTTGCTCTAAATCAACGACGACAAACTCATCGAACTCTGGTAAGTGCGCCAATTGCCATTTCTGATGATAAATAGATCGGTGAATTTTGGTTAGAAAGTCTGTATATGACTCATTCCTAAGAACCAGGTTACCTTCATCGTTTACAGTGTAATGGTCAATCGATTTGCTTATCACGCTTTTAGCGTCAATTTCACTGGTATTAAGTGTTTTCATTGGTAATGATGATTCGACAAAGACAAAATTACTATCATATGAAGAAGGGTTATTCGAAGGCAGGACAACACCTTGTGTGCCTTCAATCTGTAAATCGAGTTGTGAGCCAATGGTCGGCACAATGTCGAGATTAGAGAATAATCCTTTATACACTTGTGGTTTTGTGACGTTTCGACCATTTTTATACTCCGCATAGGCTAGAAGTATTTCTGATTGAGCCTGATCGAGTACATTAGTGCCGTGGCCATATGATGTCGGACGTACGTGAGCTAGTGCCGTTGTCATTCGGTCTTCTTTTAAATTGAAGCTATCGCCATGATCAGACATCACATACAAAATGGCATTATCCAAATAGCCACTGTGTTTCAATTTTTTCATTAAATCTGAAAATTGAGCATCAACTTGCGGAAGTAATGACTTATACATGAAATGGGCATGGTTGCCATCCCATAACTCTTCCTTGACATTAATGAAGTTTTTAGAAGTATATGGCCAATGCAGCATACAAAAATGGATAGCAAGAAAGTTTGATTGAGTTGGCGATAATTGCTCTAGTGCAGCATCGTTAAATGATTCTGGTGAAAATGTTCTGCCTACCGCTCTATTCATGTGTATATAAGGTAAAAAATAGTAGCCAAGTCTGGTGTTTATAAGGACGTTAACAAGAGGTAAATCAGAGGCGGTATTTATTAAAGTGTCGGCAATACCCATTTTAGGACCAACGACATTATCAAAACCATAACTCTCATCTATTATATTAAATCGTCTCTCATCGAGCGCCCAAATCGTGTTGTAGTCTTCATCTTTCAAGGTATCAAGAAATGGTATGTCTTTACTGACTAATGGGTCTGGAGTTAGGTTAAACCGACCGCCATGAGATATCGGGTATTGACTCTTTAATAGGCTCAACCAAGAAACATAGGTACGCGGGAATACCGTATAGGTTTTATCGTAAATGACTGAGTTATCGAGAAAGTTGTTAAGATTGGGCATCAAGTCATGTTGAAAGTTTCTGTAGGTCAAATGATCGGGTCGCAAGCCGTCGACACCAATGATAATGACATTCGGTTTTTGTTCAACGATATGTTGATTTTCATTAGTAATAAATAAAGGCGGAGAACAGGCTAAAACAACGGCTGTTGTCCATATTAACACGGCTCTTTTAGAGTGATATTTATACAGGTTATAGAGAAATAAAGCGCTAACAGTAGAGATCAAAAAGATATTAAATGCGCTAGAGGATAACCAGGATGTTCTTAGAATTCCCAATAGAGACGTAGGGCTAACGTATGAATTAAACGCAATAACACAAAGGAAGTGAAGCGAACATATATTTAACCACGCTAGGGTTTTATACGAATCATTTTCGATGCGTTTAAAAAATACCTTACATGAAACGGTAATGATATAAGCCCAGACTAGATGCACCACAAGTAACACTAATGTGAAAATACCGACTTCTTGAATTAAGGCCGGATTCAATAGTTTTCTTACTTTTTCATTGGAAAGTAAGGTGAGAATAGAAAATTCAGAAATAGGCTGCAGTGTACTTCTAAAGGCCAAGCAAAAAACCGTAAATAGCAATATAAGGGCTAATGTTCTGAAGTAAGTTCTTTTAATCGTAATCATTTTTATTCTTTTATTTTATTGTCTTGTTCAGGCTCTTTACTCGAATCCGCTTTTAAAATATTGAATTTTTCGAAATCGGAAATGAGTTTGCTTTCTTTGCGGGCAGAAGGCCATTGTCCTGAATTGATATACTTTTGAGCGGCGACGTTAAGGTCCTTGTCTTCTGCAAAAATGCTCTCTTTAAAAGAATAATTTTGATGGCCAAAATAGACGATGGGTGCCCAGAGCATAGCCAATGTAGATGTCAATAGAATCCCTGACCATATGTTTTTTTGTCTCACCGGTTGTCTCCTTCTGTTACATCTATACCACGTTTCGAGTTCGGCATTTCTCAAAATGCCTTGAGAAAATTCGACGTGAGCTATTAGTCATTTAGATTAGTAATCAGGATAAGTTTTTGGCAACGAAGGTAGGTTGATTTGTGCTAACTTCGCAATTTGATGTCAAACAATGCAATCCTGTGTTAAGCGAAAGCTAAAAATGCCTCTAGTCTTAGTCATTGTCACTGTGCATAAAACAGTTACATTTAAACCGCAAGGATTGAGAGGTTGACGTCCTTGCTGAATTAATTTCAGGAGATGAAAAGATGATTAAGTTTAAAGAGTTAATGAAAAACTTCATAGAGGACGAAAGTGGTTTAACAACTGTTGAGTACGCAATTGCAGGTGCACTTGTAGCTGGCTCACTAGTCGTAGCATTTTCACAACTAGGTACCGCCGTAAGTGGCACGATTAACTGTCTAACCAGTGCGGTTGGTGGTGCGTCAGGCGACTGTACTAGTTAAGATCTGAAGTTAAAGGTCTAGAGGGATGCTCGATTACGTAAAGTTAGCCATGATGATAACGATATTTGTTGTCTTTGCTATTTCATTTTATACGGATTTACGTTTTCGACGCATTCCTAATTTATTGTGCCTGGTCGCTCTTATTCTCGGATTGGTCTTGCAACTGTTACATAAAGGCAGTGCTGGATTATTTGAGGGTCTTCTTTGTGTAGGACTCGCATTTGTCATTTTATTTCCCTTCTTCGCGCTTCGAGCATTAGGTGCCGGTGACGTAAAAATGATGATGGCCGTGGCTAGTATGATGAATATCGAATTTTTTTTACTAACCCTAGGTTATGGCATGGTTATTGGTTTTTTTACCAGCATTGCCTTCGCCTTATATAAGCTAGGTTTTAAACGATTAACGGCAATTGTTAGACATTACATACGTTGCCTTTATTTACGACAATTTATTGCAAGTAATGATAATGGATTTATGAAGCTTAAAGTACCTTACGCGCCCGCTTTAGCGGTTGGTTGGGTTATTGCTTGCAGTCAAAATGCTGAAGTCATGATGGTTGTTTCAGCGCTTCGGTATCAAGTAGGGATTTAGGTATGGGATTATTTAATTTTGGCAGGAAGAAAGAGACCAAAGCCGAGGAATCAAAACCTGTGGCAAAACTCGCACCTGCTCAAGCTGAATCTCATAAAAAACAGGGAGATGGGACAAATAGTCAATCATCACCCGATGTATCGCTTATTAATAAAGCGATGAGCATCAATGAACAAACAAATGATGCAATAACAATTCAAAGCAGTACAGAACAGCAAGCAAACCATAGCGATTTAAACAGCCAAGAGCAAAAACTTGCAGCTCTCGCGCCTCGGCCTAAAGATGTTACCGATACCGGCTTATCTGAAAAAGTATTATTAGAGATATTGATAAAAGCTCTATATAACAATGGCGTGTGTACTATTAGACAACTTGCTGATATCACTTGCTTATCGGGTGGCATATTACAAACACTGGTTGAAGTCGCTAAACATAAAAAGCTTGTTGAGAACCATCAAATTCAAAACAACCAGATGCGCTATGGGTTAAGCCACATAGGTGAGATGGTAGCAGAAAAAACTCTCGCCAAAGCAGGCTATCAAGGTCCTGCACCGGTGCCTCTGAAACAATACTCTGAGATAGCCTACAAACAATCGAGCCGACAACAACTGATCACTAAAGAATTGTTGCTAAATGTCTTTTCTCAACTGACATTTTCAGATGATTTATTAGAAAAAGTAGGCCCCTCATTAAACTCTTTTAAACCGGTGCTTATTTATGGCGCACCAGGAACAGGTAAGAGTTATTTTTGTCGTCATTTAAATATGGTCTTTGGTGATGAGGTACTTATTCCGTACGCGATAGAAGTAAACGGCGAGATTATACGAGTTTACGATCCAGAGATTCACAAAAAAGTCGACATGAGCCCAGCTGAGCCAAAGAATGGCGTGTTAAGTCTAAAACAAGGTTTCGACCCAAGATGGGTATTATGTCAAAGACCACTCGTTGTCACAGGTGGTGAATTAGATGCTGAAATGCTTGAAGTAAGATTTGATCAGCAAAACAAAACCTATAAAGCGCCTCTGCAGCTAACAGCTAATAACGGTATTTTGCTATTAGATGATCTTGGTCGCCAACGAATTTCCGCAAAACAATTATTTAACCGTTGGATTGTGCCTTTAGAAGAGCGAAGAGACTTTTTATCGTTGCAGTCTGGCGCGCATTTCGAGATCCCGTTCGAATTGATTATGTTGTTCTCTACTAACTTATCGCCAACCGACTTGGTGGATGACGCTTTTTTACGCCGGTTAGGCTACAAAATAGAATTCGAAGAGTTATCCCTCACTCACTATAAAGTGATATGGGATGAAGAATGCATCAAATTTGACTTGATAAGTGATGAGTCGTCATTTGAATATCTTGTTAACCAACTACACAAAACGCACGGCAAACCGTATTTGCCATGTTACCCAAGAGACTTACTCTCCATCATCAGTGACCAGGTCAAATATCGAGGGCTCAATAACAACGTAAATAACGAGCTTTTAAACTTTGCCTGGACAAGCTATTTCGTTAGCGAATAACGAAAACAAATGGGAGCAAAAATATGAACAAAAATGTACTGATATTTATTCTATTATCACTGGCCTTTGGTGTTGCAGCGGTATTTATTGCGCAAGATTGGCTGGATGCTAACAAACTCGGAAATATAGAAGCCGGTAAGAAAGCGACAGTGGTTGTTACTACACCAATTCCTGTCGGAACGATTATTGAAGCTAAACATATCAAAGTCATGCAGGTATCAGAAAGTTTGGTTCCTGAAAACGCTTTTGCCAAAACCGATGAAGTCATTGGTTTAGTTGTTAAAAGTCAGTTATTTCCTAATGAAGTGGTACGTCAAGAACGTGTTGCTAAGAAGGGGGCCGGTAGTGCTTTAGCAAGCTTGATTGCGCCGAATATGCGTGCCATAACCATTCGAGTTAATGATGTTGTTGGTGTTGCTGGTTTTATTCTACCGGGTAATCGGGTCGATGTATTAATGACATCAACTCGAACAGGTGCTGTGCAAACATCGGTTATTTTAGAAAACATTAAGATTTTGGCGATAGATCAACGCGCTTCATCTGATGAAAACAAACCGAAAATTGTGCGTGCAGTGACCGTTGAAGTGGATTTGATGCAAGCTGAAGTTCTGCTTAGCTCTCGTAATCAGGGTAGCCTGCAATTAGCGTTGCGCAACCCGAATGACGAGTCTAAAAACGTGATACCTGAAGAGGCTCAACCGCAGATAGCAGAAGTTAACGCTGAACCAGAGCCTGAAACAGAAAAGCCAAAAGTAATAGCCTCAGTAGATTCTCGCAGGAAAGTAGAGGTTATTAAGGGAGTTAAGCGAGAAACGGTGCAAACCACCAACTAAACAATTAGGACTATAACAATGAATATAAAACTAATCGTAGTACCGTTTATTATGCTGATCTTAAGCAGTATCGCAGTAGACGACGCATATGCAGGCGGTCCATTTAAAAAAGACGATGACGTGGTCACTGTGCCTATTTTTAAGTCTGATAGCTTAAAAGTGAAAGGTGATATTCAACGGATCTCAATCGGTAATCCACAAATTGCCGATATCCTGATCTTACGAAGTGATGAATTATACGTGCTGGGTAAAGCATTGGGTACCACCAATGTGATGCTCTGGGATGAAAATGATGAATTAATAGATGTCATTAATTTGCAAGTAACCCATGATCTAAACAGTTTAAGAAAAAAATTCCACGATTATTTGCCGAAAGAAGATATTGGTGTCGAAAGCTCACAAGGTCAGCTTGTATTAAGCGGCCAATCATCATCATTAGCAAAAATGGATCAAGCGTATGAACTTGCTAGAGCCTATGCGGAGTCTGCAAAAAGCATAGGTGGCAGAAAAAGTGAAGTTCTCAACATGCTTAGTGTCGGTGGTGGCCATCAGGTGATGTTGGAAGTGACCGTTGCAGAAGTGCAAAGTGAAATCGCGAGAAAGCTTGATTCTAAAATGTTGCTAGCATTCGATGGTTCAGATGGCACTGGCGGTGTTATTTCTGGTGGCGATTTTTGGGACGCATTAGATGTTGGTCCGGCGCTAACTCAAGGTTTTTTTGGGAGCTACCTTGATGGCGATATGTTGTTTCAATTTGCTTTCGATGTCGCTAAACAACACGGTTTAGCGAAAATACTGGCTGAGCCTAATATTACCGCGCTAAGTGGCCAAAAAGCTGAGTTTTTATCCGGTGGAGAATTTCCTATTCCTGTACCAGGCGGCAACAATAATGGCACGACCATTCAATACCGAGATTTTGGTGTTGGCGTAAGTTTTGTACCAACGGTATTAGATTCCGGAAAAATAAATCTTAATTTGAATGTATTGGTCAGTGAGCTGAGCACCGCAGCAGCGGTTTCACTTGCACCTGAAGGCACCAATTCACGCTTTACTATTCCATCTATTGTTAAGCGCTCAACGTCAACAACGGTTGAGTTAGGCGACGGTCAAACCATCGCTATTGGGGGGTTAATCAGTGACACCTTGCGTGAGACGGTAGATAAGATTCCTGGCTTAGGTGATATACCAATTTTGGGGCAATTATTCAAAAGTCAGGAATTTCAAAAATCCCAAACAGAGCTTGTGATTATGGTTACGCCTCGACTGGTTCGTCCATTCAATAAAAAAGGTGTTGTACTACCTACTGAAGGATTTGTACCGGCGAATGATTTAGAATTTTATTTGCTTGGCAAAATGACGCAAAAAGAAGAGCCGGAAAGCTTAGATGTTGCACCAAATGAAATGGACGATAGTAGTGATGACATGCTGCCAGACAATGGTGGCACCCAATCATCTTATGGTCATGAACTACAAACAGAGGGCGGAGAATAATGAAAAAGTTCCTTATATTGTTGTCAACCACGGCCGTTTTTTCGGGCTGTAGCACAATACCTGAGTATCCTATTTCAGGTACTTACGCAAAGATTAATGAAATGCAAATCCTTGATCCAATGGCTCCGGAGAATAACAACGGAATCGTTAATGAGTTAGACGGAAATTATGGCAAAAAAGCGATGGAAAGCTATAAAGAAGCGACATATGTCTCGAAAGAAGGTCGCACCAACACGTCAGCCAAAGGATTAGGTAATAGCAAAAGCAATTAATTGATAATTTAACTATCGCAAAATGGAGGTGAATAATGTTAGGTCGAAGTAAATCGGTTTATAAGCAAAAGGGTAATATCCTAGTGTTGTTCACGTTAGGCATTGTAGCGATTTTGGGTATGGCTGCCTTAGCCCTTGATGGCGGTCATATCATGCTCAATAAAAACAGGCTACAAAATTACGTCGATGCAGCGGCATTGAACGCTGCCAAAACATTGGATACAGGTGGTAGTCATGCCGATGCGCGTGCTGCTGTTGTGCAAATATTGAATGCTAATCTAGCGCATGGCGATGCGTTTGAAATAGATGATGGTATTTCTGCTTTACCGTCGACCACTTCGCCATTAACCAGTAATACCATTAATGCTCAGGTTAGCGTTGATTTTTCAATGCGACCTCAACCATTTACCAGCAGCACAAGTGCTGATGCACGTTATGTATTAGTTCGTGTTAATGATGTTGGATTAAACAGTTATTTTGCAGGCTTGTTTGGCCTCGATAAACAAATTTCGGCATCAGCTATAGCTGGACCCAGTACAGCGATTACATTTTGCTCCAATGACTTGGTTCCTATGATGATTTGCGGTGATGCAACGCAAACCGCGGCAACAAACTTCGGTTTAGGCGTTGCCGAACTGATGGCATTAAAAATCGACTCAGATCCTAATTCACCTGTTGGCCCCGGTAATTTTCAACTAATAGAGCTTGATGGTTTAAGTGGTGCTAATGATTTGCGTTATGCTATGGCAGGAGCCGATTCTAGCGAATATTCCTGTTTTTCCCCCGGCGTTGATAATGAAAGTGTACCCACCCAACCAGGGAATGTTGTAGGTCCGGTAGCTGATGGCTTAAACACGCGTTTTGGCAGTTATCACGGCACGATGAAGGGGGACGAAGGTTCTTATCCACGCGATCAGAATAATTGCGAAGGTAAATTGATAGATTTTGATGATGATGGCAACGTTGTTATGCCAACGGTTACAGACCCTGGTACCGGTGTAACAACGAACGATTATTACACATATCAAAATTACCTGGATGACATAGCGGCGGGAGCGTGTGATACGTCATCTGCAACGATTAGACAAGGCGATTTTATCGATGCCGATAGCAGTGATGTGGTCAAACCGCATCGTCGAGAAATTAGAGTGGTGATTGGCGATTGTGGTGATGGCTCAATCAATGGTGCAAATAATGTCGATTTTTTAGGGTTTGGCTGTTTTTTTCTAACCCAACAAGTCGCCCATACGGGTAATGAATCTTATGTCGTTGGTGAGTTTAATTCGGTGTGCTCCGGAACAGGCATTCCATCTGGCATTGCTCAAGATAATCCTGGCCCGTATACCATCGTCCTTTACCATGTTCCTGGGAGTACCACATCGTGATGCAGTTTTCTGGTTCTCGCATTATTAACAGAAAAAAACAAAGAGGCCTTGCCGCTATCGAATTTACTTTGATTTTGCCATTGCTGTTGTTTTTTACATTTGTTGTCGCCGAATTTTCACGTTTGTTGTATCAATACAACGCGTTAAATCATATCACTCGTGATGCGTTACGGTTTGCTATAAATGATGCAAGGGATGGTTCCACCGGTACTGTTACAACAACTGATATTGCCGCCGAATCAAGAACTATCGCCATGTATGGCGGGGTTAGTTCAGGTGGCGTATTATTACCAAGTTTGGCTGCTGATGACTTTGTCTTTACCGATGCTGTTGGTATCGATGGAGAATACATTACGCTCACGGTTACCTATGAGTGGCAACCACTGATTTTCACGCAACTGCCTTTGTTTGTGTCTGGCAATAGTATTGATATGACCTTTCCTTTGGTTGTGCGCTATACCATGAGGGCGTTATAACATGCGTTTTAGTAAACGACAAAGCGGAATTTATACGGTCGAATTTGCTATTGTCGGCAGTGTTTTCTTGCTGTTGTTTTTCGCGGCAATGGAAATATCTCGATTGATGTTTACTTGGAACGTATTAACGGAGGTGTCGAGACGGGCAGCTAGGGTGGCTACAGTCTGTAACCTATTAACTGATACGACGGATATTAGCACCATACCCGCGTCTACTGCTCCGCCATCAGGTGTAACAAGTTCAGCGGTTGCCGGTATGGAGAGCTTAATTCCAAACCTATCAGCAGCTAATATTCAAATCTTCTATTTAACCGGTGCTGGTACCAATGCGACAACATTGTCTACATTGCAATTGGTTAGAGTTGAAATCGTCAACTATCAACATGACTTATTGATACCTGGACTATTTATCACTTTAAACTCGCCAACTTTCAGTACCACCTTACCGGCTGAAAGTATGGGGGCAACGCGTTGGGGTTATACATCATGCTAAACAAAATAGCACTATTACTAGCTTGCAGGCTTGTCAACTAAGAATTTGAATACTGAGGATGCTATGGAACATAAAGTACGTAAATTATTTGATTGGCAAGAAAACAAAACGGACTCAAGCCAACCAGAAGTGATGAAGGAAAAATCGAAAATGTCTTTACCTGTATTAATCGAATCACTATTTGTTTGTGCTGATCCTAATTTACAAGCGACAACAGAAAGCTTTTTGCAGCAGATAAAAAACTTAAGAGTGACATTTGAAAGCAAATTGAACTTTATTAAAAAAGATTATCAATTAGTTTTTATTACTCATACCGGCGATGATATCGAAACCAAAAGCAATCTTGAACGTGCTGGAAAAGCGGGCTTTCCAATTGTTTTAATCGCCGAAAACCTGTCACAAGATATTATGAAACAAGCGATTTCTCTTAAAGTTCATGATGTTTTATCAATGACTGAATTTGAACGAGAAGCATTCAATACCATTAAAAAAGTCAGCGATGAACTATTTAGTAAAGCTGAGCTCGCACCTATTATTTCTGTCATTAATGGTAAAGCGGGCAGTGGCGCCAGTTTTATCACTAATTGCATGGCGCAAATAATTGCAGAAGATGCTGCGGTTGCGGTAGTCGATGGTGATCTTCAGTTTGGTACATTGGCTGACAGTATGGGCTTTACCCCTGAATATTACTTAGATCAAGCCTTACAAGATGTCGATGAGCTTGACTCTACGGCGATTAAGTCAATGATGTGCCATCGCGATAACTTGAGTTTATTGCCGGTAAAGTCTTTCTCGCAAATTAATGAATTAAGCGACATTAATCATGGGCAATTATCACAACTGATATACAAAATACGTTGCGACTATTCTTATTTGATTACCGACTTATCTAGAGGTTTAGAAGCATTTTCATTCAATATACTCGACGTGTCAGACGCGATTTTCATTGTTGTACAACAAAATATTGTGAGCATTCGAGAAGCCAAAGCACTCGTTAAACAACTAACCGAAAGGCTAGGGATACCAAAGGCAAAAATATCTATTTTACTAAATCGGTACTCAAGCAAGTACAGCAGTATAAGTGATAAAGATGTCGCTGAGGCTACTGGAATTGACGCAGTATATGCGATTGAGAATGATCATCAATTTGCTAATGCATGCACTGATCTCGCGAAAACCGTGAGAGAAGTGTCAAGTTCAAAAGTTATCGAACAAAACTTACGTAATGCTATTGCGCAAGCAACACCAGTTGAATTTATGGAAAAAGACTCATCTGGAAGCTTTTGGTCATTTTTAAAGAGGGATAAATAAATGGAAATGGTCGCAGAAAACTATTTCGAGAGTTTAAGTGCTCAAGATTTAGATATAAAACAAGAACTATACACACAGTTGATCAAAATGATGGACTTGTCGGTGTTAGAAACCATGGATTCAGCTAATGCTGAGGAGCAAATAACCGAAGCGTGTAATCATTTACTCAATGAAACCTCTAGACCATTAAATTTGTCGGTTCGTCAAAAAATCATTAAGTTAATTATTGATGAGATTTTAGGGTTAGGGCCATTAGAGACGTTATTTGCTGATCCAACAATTTCAGATATTTTGGTGAATCGCTTTGATAATATTTATGTCGAAAGGCACGGTAAATTAGAACGTGTTCCGGTGCAATTTTATGATAACTCTCATTTGCTCAATATTATTGATCGTATTGTATCAGGTGTTGGCCGTCGCATAGATGAGTCATCACCAATGGTCGATGCAAGACTTAAAGACGGTTCTCGAGTAAACGCTATCATACCTCCTCTTGCTTTAGATGGTCCATCGCTGTCCATTCGTCGATTTACCGTAGAAAAACTTAGAGCGCACCAGTTGATTGAATACCGTTCAATGAGCGAAGAAATAGGCAAGCTGATTCAGGCTGCAGTGCATGGCAAATTAAACATATTAATTTCCGGTGGTACAGGTAGCGGTAAAACTACGTTGCTTAATATCTTATCTGGCTATATTCCGTCAGACGAACGCATTATTACCATCGAAGACTCAGCTGAATTACAGCTACAACAGCCCCACGTTGTTAGACTAGAAACTCGCGTTGCTAATATTGAAGGTGTAGGTGAAGTGATGCAGCGTGATTTGGTGAAAAACTGTTTACGTATGCGTCCAGACCGTATTGTTATCGGTGAGGTACGTGGTGCAGAAGCTATTGATATGCTCGCTGCAATGAATACCGGTCATGAAGGGTCGCTAACTACATTGCATGCAAACAGTCCTCGGGATGCATTAAGTCGTTTGGAGAATATGGTTTGTATGGGCGGTATTGATATGCCGGTTCACAATATTAGAGCGCAAATTGCTTCCGCCATAGATTTAGTGGTGCAGTTGCAACGACAGGAAGATGGTAAACGGCGTATAACCAGCGTGTCTGAGATTAATGGTATGGAAGGTGATGTCATTACCATGTCTGAAATATTTACCTTCCAACGTCGAGGAAAGACTGAATCAGGCGACATTATTGGTGAGTTTAAAGCGACCGGCGTTGTACCTAACTTCCATAAACAGATATTGCTGAAAGGCATAGATTTACCGCATTCTGTTTTTGGTGTTGATATCGAAACTATTAATTTTTAGGAGGCAGGTATGAGTACTGAATTAACATTCCTGTTGCTGATATTTGGTGCTGTGATTTTTATGTCGCAGACGTTATTAGTATCCGTTTACAGCCCGCAACGGGCAAAAACAAAAATTCTGAAAACGAAACTGAAAGATCTTTCAGATTCAGCGGATGCGCAACTTGATTTAATCAAAGCCAAGCGCCTAGAAAAATTATCACCGATGTTACGCTATGTCGAAAGCGAGACGTTTGTTGGCGATATAACCTCTAAATTAGAAATGGGCGGCTCAAAGTTATTTGGCCATCAGTATATCTTAATTGTAATAACGATCATCGCCTTGGTCTCACCTTTAGTATGGTTGTTTACTCGGGACTGGATCTTTTTATTGGTGGTTGCTGCAATCATCAGTTTTGCGTCTATGGTCAAGCTCAATCGCGATATTACCAAGCGTTTTGAAAAAATCGAAGAGCAATTCCCTGAAGCTTTAGATGTGTTAAAGCGTGGATTGCAAGCTGGTTACGCATTTTCGGAAGCTTTAAAGCTCGTTTGTGAAGAATCACGCGGTGAACTCGCTTATGAATTTAACTTGATGTTCCATCAAATTAATTTTGGTAATGATGTTAAAACGGCATTATACAATTTCGTTGGCCGAGTACCTATTACATCTGCTATGGCGTTTGCTAGCGCCGTAAGTATTCAAAAAGAAACCGGTGGTAACCTTGCTGAAAAAATAGAAACCTTATCTCGTGTTATCAGACAACGATTTGGTTTTAAACGTAAGGTTAAAACTATGTCAGCGGAAGGGCGATTATCAGCTTGGATACTTGTTCTGACGCCGTTTTTACTTTTTGCTATGTTGCATATAGTCTCGCCTGGCTATTTAACACAGTTAGTCGCTTCAGAAGAAGGCATCGATTTACTTAAATTTGGTCTTGTCAGCATGATGATAGGCATTTGGTGGATCAGCAAACTAATACAGATAGAGCTTTAATATGGATTATTTACTGTCTTTAATTCGCGAATATACCGATGACCCGACTACGGTTCAAGCTATCTTCTATGCCGTAACAGGATTAGCCGGTGTGACTCTCGCTGCGGCTATAAGCCTGTTTGTTTCTGGTGTTTATTCACCAATTAAAATTCAACTTGAAAGGCTAAAAACCGGAGATAAACAAAACTTCAATAAGCAGGAAGGATTTTCTAAGTCTTTAGAACAGGGGTTGGACAAATCATCTTGGTTACCTTCAAGAATGGGCGGCGATAGCGAAAGTAAAAAATTGCTAATCCACGCCGGTTACCATAACGAAAGCGCACTAAAAATTTATAATGCGATTAAGTTATTTTTACTGCTAATTGCCGGCGCAGCAGCACTCGCGGCATTGCAATATTTACCCAATATGTCTTCAACTATGTCGTTTTATGTGGTGGCGATGATTGTTGGTTTTGGTTATATCGCACCAGGTTTAGTGCTCACTCACTTAGCCAATAAACGTATGAATGGGTTGCGCAAGTTTTTTCCTGATGCATTGGATTTGCTTGTCGTTTGTTGTGAATCAGGCCTAGGCTTACTTGAAGCCTTTCAAAGGGTCAGTAAAGAGATGGAGTTCTCACACTTCGAATTATCGCATGAGCTCGCCTTAGTGTGCCGTAAAGTGCGCGTAGGTTATTCGATGCAAGATGCGTTACATGAGTTCTCTGAACGTACGGGTTTAGAAGATATTCGCGGTCTTAATTCAGTTATCGTTCAAAGTTTGCGTTTGGGTACCGGAATTGCCGATACATTGCGTGTTTATGCCGATGAATACCGTGATAAGCGTTTGCAGGCTGCAGAAGAAAAAGCGGCCAAGCTTGGTACTAAGATGCTGTTCCCTATGTTATTTTGTATTTGGCCATCGTTTTTCATTGTTGCCGTAGGACCTGCTATATTGAAAGTAATGAGCGTTTGGGATAAAGCGTTTTAAACCGCATAACTGGAGTGCGTATGCATATAAAAATACTAAGAATAATGCTGGTTTCAATGGTGGCCTTGTTTCTTTCGGCGTGTCAAACCACGAAAGAGCAGCCGACATCAATGCAGCAATATGCGAGACAAGATTTATTTGGTGAAGGGAAAACGAATACCCATTTAACCACTGAAACCTTTGAGAAAGCATTTGAATTTGCTCTAAACTCTGAACGCTCAGGGGATACAGACCAAGCATTATATTACTATATTCAGTGCTTAGAATATCAGCCTGATAATGCAGACGTTCTCTATCGCATTGCTCGTATCCACGACAAACAAGGTAATCATAAGATCGCGGTTAGAGCGTATCGAGAAGCATTACTTAATGACAACAGTATGGTTTATGCTCATCAAGCGTTGGGTATTATTGAAGTAGAAAATGGTAATTTTGACTTAGGCAAAACACACCTTTTACAAGCGATTTTTCAAGATCAGAAACGCTTAGAAGGCTTAGGTGCGATTAAGGAAATGAACTATTTTGTGCCAGATACTGAATCCCCAGTCGATGCATACAATGTATCCGGAGTGATAGAGGATATGGATCGAAACTTCGAACTCGCACGTACCTATTATCATCTGGCTCTTAAAATTAACGCTAAATCAGCGAATATTTTGTCCAATATTGGTTACTCCTATTACCTTACGGGAGATTTAGCTTTGGCTGAAAAGTATTTTAAAAAAGCAATAAACAGTAATAATCAGTTTAAGCGAGGTTGGACAAATTTGGGGCTAGTATATGCTCGCAAAGGACAATATAATCGAGCCATTAAAACCTTCAAACAAGTCATGCCGGAGCACGATGCTTACAATGATTTAGGCTATTTTGTCCTTCTAGAGGGGCGTATAGATGAAGCGGAATATTTCTTTAAAAAAGCAATAGATTTATCACCACGTTATTTCGAAAAAGCCAATATAAATTTAGAAAAGGTTGAGATGAAAAAACGTGACATGCAATTACAGCAAGAACAGTCGTTGTCGTTAACTCAAGATAAGGTATCCGAATCTGTTTCATTGAGTACAGAAATAGACAATCAAGTTGCAGCAAGCGTTGATACGACTGTTATAGAAACGAGTCAATAAATGACTCTATAGAGAAAACCTTGATAGCAGAGAAGCAAAGTAATCCATCAATTCGCGAGTTAGATAGCAATAATTATGGCTCGATAAATGCCCGAGTGTTATCTGACAGCATCACGTTAATCGACGTTAGCCACGATAGATTTGAGGCATCATTGTCGTTGCATGGTGGTCAAATTTTAAGTTGGCAGCCTAACGGCCAGAAAGAGGTTTTTTGGCTGAGCAAAAAAGCGAAATATGACCAGGAAGAGGCAATAAGAGGTGGGGTTCCACTGTGTTGGCCTTGGTTTGGCGCGTTAGAAGGTGGCGGTAATCATGGCTTTGCCAGAACATCACAGTGGTCGTTAGCAGAATATCAAATCAATCAAGATGACGTTGTGCTTACATTAGTGCTAGAGGGCGAGCAAAGCCAGAATATTTGGCCATTTAAATATCAACTAACTCAACGTATTGTGATCTCAAATTCATTGCAGCAAACGTTAAATGTCACCAATACCAGTGATAAAGCATTTCGTTTTAATGGTGCTTTGCACAGTTATTTTCGTGTCAGTGACCCTAAATACGTTGCGGTGCCTGTTTTAAATAATCATTACTATGATGACAAAATAAGTTCTCACTTAAAATGCACACCAAGCGATGTGTTTAACTGTGTTGGCCCAATTGATAGAATTTATCATTGCAATTCTTCTGCGACAATTTTTGATAAACACTGGAAACGTGCTATCGAAATTAAAAAATCCAATTGCCCACAATGGGTCTTATGGAACCCAGGCAAAGCCACGGCATCAGCCATGGCGGATGTGCACCAAGGTGGAGAGAATGAGTTTGTTTGTCTAGAAGCGTCAAACACCAATTGGCTTACCGTCGAAGCTGGAAAGTCTATTGAACTTAGCCAAGAGATTCAGGTTTATAATGTTTAAATAACACTAGATATTAGTGCTATCCCACTCGTAAATTATCGAGCAGTATTTGCTGGGTAAATGAGGTTTTTAAATAAAAACCTCTAGGCAGAGTCATAAATGGTTTCCCGTGCTTATCAAATGCTTGAGTTTTTGCTTTGGAATTTGCCGCTTTGGGTCTAAGTTGCATAACTTGCCCATAGCTGCCATTTATTTTCTCTACTTCTCCCATAGCAATCATATCGGTTAGTTCTTGCCAATCGTCTTTTAATAATTGTTCTTGTTCTTGGCTCGCTTGCCATAAAAAAGGCGTGCAAACGATGCGCTCAGCAATAGGGATATGGCGCTCGGAAATAATCGGTACCCATAATACTTTGTTGAGCTTGTTGCGAATATGACTGGTTTCCCAAATTTCACCTGTGATACCTGTAAGTGGGGCGACACAAACGAAGGTTGTTTCTAAAGGTTTTCCTTGGTCATTAATAGGCAAGGTTTTTAATTCGATACCTAATTCTGGGAAGTCAGGTAATGGTCTTGAGCCGGCATGTGCGCCTAAAACTTTTTCGAGCAGTAAGCCAATCCAACCTTTTTCTCTATTGAGACTTTCAGGGACGGCAACCTTATGCTGCTCGGCTAAATCACCTAATGAAAACCCAGCGATGCTTTGCGCAGTTTTCATAAGTTGATGTTCGCTACTTGGGATCCTAGTCATGACTCATTTTGATTAAACTATTTTCGCTTATTATGTCGTGAATTAGTTAAAATAGAAATTATTTCTCCGTTTATTTGCTCCAAGCTGAAGTTTGTGGAACAATCAATTTAACAACGTAGAATTGAACGGGAGTTCACGTGATTGATGCCGAAGGCTTTAGAGCCAACGTCGGCATAGTAATTACAAATGGTAAAGGCCAGGTGTTTTGGGCCAGACGCTATAATCAGCATTCATGGCAGTTTCCGCAAGGTGGTGTCGATGAAGGTGAATCAGCTGAACAAACCATGTTTCGTGAATTATATGAAGAAGTTGGCTTAAAGCCACACCAAGTAGAAGTCATAGCAACGTCTAAGCATTGGTTAAAATATCGATTACCGAAACGCTTGATCAGACACGACAGCAACCCTGTATGTATTGGTCAAAAGCAAAAATGGTTTTTATTAAAGCTCACATGCGCTGATGAAGATGTTGACTTGTTGCATTCCTCTCATCCCGAATTTGATGACTGGCGATGGGTAAGTTACTGGTATCCAGTGCGACAAGTTGTATCATTTAAGCGCGATGTCTATCGTCGAGTGATGAAAGAGTTTTCGCCAATAGCGTTACCGAAAGGGCAGTACGAAAATAGTGATTTTAGATCGAGTAAGCCAAGAAAAGGCCATAATCAACGAAGAAACCACCGCCGTCGTAAAGCAAAAAGTTAGTCTAAAGTAGTTACTTTGCCGCAATAAAGAAAAACCACGCCTGTCGTGGTTTTTTTGTATCTGTAGGATGACTTTACTAGCACTCGTTGGTAAGTCTATGATTTTAAATAACAAGCAAATTAGTTTATACTTACGGTCTAACTATTATAATCCCCTGTCGTTGGGGCGCTGTTGTATCAGCGTCAATCATTTCTTTAAGAGAGAATATGTTAACCACACTGCGTCGCATTGTTTTGGCTTTTACCCAGGAACCCGAGTTAAATAAAGCTCTGGGCAATATGGTAGCCGATGTCAAGCAGGCGCTAAAAACCGACTGTTGTTCCATCTATCTTGCCGATTATCAGCAACAACATTTCCTGTTAATGGCATCCGATGGTTTGGCGCAAGCGTCACTGGGACACACAACTATAGGGTTTTCTGAGGGCCTTGTTGGTTTAGTCGGGCAACGTGAGGAACCTATTAATATTGCGAACGCGCAATTTCATCCTCGTTTTAAGCATGCACCTGAAGTTAAAGAAGAAGATTTAAATGCGTTTATGGGTACGCCGATTATTCACCAACGCAAAGTGTTAGGTATTATTTCTGTTCAGCAACGTCAATCACGACAATTTAACGAAAATGAAGAAGCGTTTTTAGTGACGCTCGCTGCACAACTTGCCGTTGTTATCGCCAACATCGAAAGCAAAGAAATACTCAGCCGAAGTAAACATCAGCAAAATCGCCAATTTATTCAAGGTGTGCCAGCGTCACCCGGCTTAGCCATTGGTAATCTATATGTTAGCTACCCCAAAGCTCAGTTAAGTGGCATCAGTTTGCGCAAAAGCGACAACAAGGAACAGCAATTATCTTTGTTTAATGTTGCTGTACGACAAACTCATGACGATTTAATGAATATGAGTGAGCGTATGCAAGGGGCGATCCCCGAAGATACTTTAGATATCTTTGAGATGTATCGTCACATGCTAGAAAGCGCAAGTTTAGGCGAAGAAATAACTGATAAAATTGCTCAAGGTTGGTCTGCAGAAAGTGCCTTAAAACTGGTCATAGAACAATACGTGGTGAAATTTGAAGCGGTGGACGACGCCTATATTCGAGAAAGAGCCACCGATATTAAAGACTTGGGCAACCGAGTGTTGTATCACTTGCAGCAGGAAACCTCATCAAGGGTACATTTTCCCGAGCAGATGATCTTAGTGGCAGAAGAAGTCACTGTCTCCTTGTTAGCTGAGTATCAAGATAAAAGCTTGAAAGCCATCGTTTCCTTACAAGGTTCAACCAGCTCGCACGCAGTTATATTGGCAAGAGCTCTAGGCTTTCCTGCTATTGTTGCTGTGGGTAATATTCCGTTGAGTTTGTTTTCTGACAAACAGGCGGTTATTGATGGCTACTCGGGAGAGATCTATTTATCCCCGGATGAGGCAATATTAAATGAATATCGCCATTTAGTTAAAGAAGAGCAGGAACTGCAGCAAATCGTTGCGCAAGTGGTTAATTTACCGGCGGTAACCCAAGACGGTCGTTCAATCGAGTTATTACTGAACGCGGGCTTAAGCACTGAGTTTAATGAGTCGATGAAAAATGGTGCGGTTGGTATTGGTCTATATCGTACTGAAATTCCATTTATGGAACGTAACTGTTTTCCATCCGAACAAGAACAAATTTGTTGGTACAAAACAGTATTAGAGTCGTTTCAACGTCAACCTGTGGTGATGCGAACCTTGGATATTGGCGGTGACAAAGCTTTGTCATACTTTCCAATTGAAGAAGATAATCCGTTTTTGGGATGGCGTGGGATTCGCATAACCCTAGATCACCCTGAGATATTTTTGGTGCAAGTTCGTGCCATGCTAGCAGCCAATATTGGTCAGGGCAATTTGGAAATTATGTTGCCAATGGTGTCCAGTTTAAATGAAGTGGATGATGCTATGCGATTGATTAATCAAGCTTATTATGAGATTTCCAATGAAACAACACAGACGGTAGCAAAACCGAAAATTGGTATCATGATTGAAGTTCCGTCGGTGATTTTTCAGCTCAAGGAGCTCGCAGAGAAAGTCGATTTTTTTAGTGTAGGCAGTAATGATTTAACCCAGTATTTACTGGCGGTTGATCGAAACAATGCTCGGGTCTCTGTGTTATACGATACCTATCATCCAGCCGTGCTAAGAGCCCTAAACCATATTGCCGAACAAGCTCAACTGAGTTTGATAGAGCTTAGTTTATGTGGCGAGCTGGCAAGTGACCCTGGCGGTGCTTTGTTATTAATGGCCATGGGATATGATAAACTGAGCATGAGCTCTCATAATATCCCTAAAATAAAGTGGGCCATTCGTAACGTCAGTTACGAGCAATCACAACAAATATTAACTCAATGCCTCATGTACAATACGCCCGATGAGGTTCATAACTACCTAAATGATCAGTTGGAATTACTGGGCTTAGGTGGTTTCGTTCGCGCTGGTAAATAGACTTATACGGTGCTATTACGTATCAGCCAAGAAAGCCAATAATATAGACCGGATTTTGGCTTTACTGTCGATTTAGGTCTTCACAAAAATTAAAAGACAAAATGTTTCTTTCGGTATTTTTAGTATGCATGTTAATAGGCACGCTAGTAGGGTTTCTTGCTGGCTTGCTTGGCATTGGTGGTGGCTTGGTTATTGTACCGGCATTAGTCATGCTGTTACCGAAATTTGGTGTTGCCAAAGAAATTGTCATGCCAATTGCATTAGCCAGCTCTTTGGCGTCGATTGTCGTTACCTCATCGATGGCCGCATTCAATCATCATAAACTCGGTAATATTCCATGGCGACTCACTAAGAAGCTAATGATTTTTGTCGCAATTGGTGCGGTGATTGGTGCAAACCTGGCGGACTTGTTACCGGCAAAAACCTTAACTTGGTTATTTGCTAGTTTTGTCATCGTGCTGGCGACGTATATGTTGTTATCGATAAGGCAAACAGTGCAACGTGACCTGCCTTCTAAAAGAGTGTTAAAAGCGGTTTCAGCATTCACAGGTGTGATTTCAAGCTTAATGGGCATCAGTGGTGGCGCCGTTTTAATCCCTTTTTTGACCTATTGCGGCATGAATTTATTGCATGCGATAGGTATTTCCACTGCATGTGGCATGATAGTGTCGCTTTTTGGCACAATGGCGTTTATGATAGCAGGTCTTGGAAATCCTAATTTACCTGACTGGAGCTTAGGATATATCTATTGGCCTGCGGTACTTGGGATTGCGTCAACGTCGACAATACTTGCTCGATATGGAGTGAAACTTGCCAACCGCTTGCCAGTGAAAACAATAAAAAAAGTTTTTGCCGCGTTCTTGATATTAGTGGCAATAAAAATGATGTTTTAAAACGGACTGTCTATGACATTTGCAGCTATTCAATTTCCACAAATAGATCCCATTATTTTTTCCGTCGGTCCTGTTGCTTTGCGCTGGTATGGATTGATGTACCTGATTGGTTTTATTTTTGCCATGGTTTACGCCAATAAAGCAGCCGATAAATCCAATGGTGTGTGGAGCCGAGACCAGGTCAGTGACCTATTATTTTATGGCTTTCTTGGCGTCATTGTCGGCGGTCGAGTTGGCTATGTATTGTTTTATAATTTTGACTATTTCTTAAGTGACCCGCTGTATTTATTCAAAATATGGACCGGCGGCATGTCATTCCATGGCGGCTTACTAGGCGTATTAACGGCTATATTATTGTTCGCCCGTAAAGAAAAAAAATCCTTCTTACAAGTTGGTGATTTTGTCGCGCCATTGGTGCCATTCGGCCTAGGGGCAGGGCGTGTCGGTAACTTTATTAACGCCGAGCTTTGGGGCCGAGAAACTGACGTCAGTTGGGCAATGGTTTTCCCAAGCGATCCATTAGGGCTTGCTCGCCACCCATCGCAATTGTATGAATTTTTTCTCGAAGGCGTGGTATTGTTCTTTATGGTTTACTTTGTCAATAAACATACAAAAGCGACCGGTGTTGCAGGCGGTACATTTCTAGCCGGTTATGGCGCATTTCGATTTATCGTTGAATTCTTTAGAGAGCCAGATGCTCATTTAGGCTTTATTTTTAGCTTTATTTCTATGGGACAGATATTGTCCTTACCTATGGTGATTGGTGGTTTGGCATTGATCATCTGGGGCTTAAATCAACACTCAAACGAGACTAGTAACAAGCAAACCAAGGGAGCGCACTAATGAGACAGTATTTAGATCTTTGTCAACGCATTATCGACGAAGGTGTTTGGGTAGATAACAAGCGTACCGGCAAGCGCTGTCTTACGGTTATCAATGCTGACTTGCAATACGATGTGGCCAATAATCATTTTCCATTGATCACAACACGTAAAAGCTTTTACAAAGCAGCCATTGCGGAATTGCTTGGTTATATCAAAGGTTATGATAATGCCGCTGATTTTCGTGCTCTTGGCGCTCGTACTTGGGACGCCAATGCCAATGAAAACAGCGTATGGCTGAACAACCCATACCGTAAAGGAGAGGATGATATGGGGCGCGTCTACGGCGTACAAGGTCGCTCTTGGCAAAAGCCAGACGGCGGCACCGTAGATCAGTTAAAGAAAGTTGTCGATAATTTGAAAAATGGTAACGATGACCGTGGCGAAATTATCTCTTTCTATAACCCTGGCGAATTTCATATGGGCTGTTTACGCCCTTGTATGCACACCCATAATTTCTCCTTATTAGGTGATACATTGCATTTGACGAGCTTTCAGCGTTCATGTGATGTACCACTTGGGCTTAACTTTAACCAAATTCAAGTGTTTACTTTTTTAGCCTTGATGGCGCAAATTACCGGTCATAAAGCGGGTACCGCTTTTCATAAAATTGTCAATGCGCATATTTATGAAGATCAGCTAGATTTAATGGAAAATGTTCAGCTAAAACGTGAACCATTAGCCGCACCTAAATTAGAGATTAATCCAGATATTAAAACCCTAGAAGATGTCGAAAAGTGGGTCACAGCGGATGACTTTAAAGTTGTTGGTTATGAGCATCATGATCCAATTCAATATCCCTTTTCGGTATAGCGTTTAGATATAGCTTTCTGTTCGCTTAAATCACTTAATAAAAACTTAAAAAAAAGGAGAACAGGTAAACTGTTCTCCTTTTTTATCTATTAACTAGTTGGTCAGGGCTAGTTGAAGATGTGTTGAGTTCGCTGTTGTCGCTCAGCGAACTATGACTGATTAACTAAGCTTAAGCTCTGCGTCTTGCAAATCGTAACCCTAATAGACCGCTTGCTAGTATAAGCAGTGAAGTTGGCTCAGGCACTTCTGATGGAGGATTTGTTCCATCACAATTACTTGGTAGGCCTTTAGTCGCGCTTACTTCATCTTCGTCACACATGCGAGCGTAGAATGATATATGTGATACGTCCATCATTTGTTGGCCGTCTCCATCTTTTGAGAATGGAGTATCCCAAGTGAAAATGTAATCACCAGACTCTTCATCAAACGCGGCGCCAAAATCAAGCCAGTAGCCAACGTAAACATCAGGCGTTGCACCGCCACCACCTTTTAATACAACCATGATGTCGTAGCCATCCATAGGATCAAAGGTAAATGTACCTGATTGACCTTTACCTGAGCTGCTCTCATCTTTATATAAAAACTCCCAGTCAGTATAGCCAAACATTTCATCAATATTGACTTGCAGTGGATTTAGCTTGTCATTGTTGGTTGAACCCATGTCACAGGCGTGGTTTTGATCAACACCTACATACAATTCATCACACGGAGACATGTATTCTGCATTCGCTCCAAACGAGGAGACTGCAAGAATTAACACGGCACCTATTAGACTTTTTCCTTTCCACATAACCTTGCCTCTTTGGTTTTATTGTTAACTGAATAATTGAGTTGAATCTAGCAATATGCATACCGACATTTTTTTTACTATGTATTTCAATGCTTTATTGTGGTTTTTTGGTTGCTGGATCGGTGGGAGCTTGATTCGAGTGTAAAAAAGCCTGTCAGTATTAGAACTCCAGCTAAAGCCATCTTATTGAAAGGTAACAACTTTACCTTAAAGTCATGGTTTTAAGCCTGAATTTATCAATATTCTGACGGTTCTGTTGATGTTACAGGCTATGTTTATAAAGGCATGGAGGGGATGATAGAACAATACCTAGTATAGAAACCTGCAAACCAAAAAGAGAACAGTTTTGCTGTTCTCTTTTTAATTCGCCGTTCAGGTTTAGACCTGAACGGCTTTAGCGTTTAATTTAAAGTTTTTAAACTCTTTTTCTCGCGAAACGTAAACCCAGTAATCCGCTAGCTAAAATCAGTAACGAGGTAGGCTCTGGTACTTCTGACGGCGGGTTGGTACCGTCACAGTTGCTTGGCAGGCCATCGGTGGTCGATGCTTCGTCACACAAGCGAGCGTAAAAACTAACGTGTGAAACATCTTGAATTGGTCCATTAGGGCCAACAAATGGTGAATCCCAAGTGAAAATGTAGCTGTCAGATTCTGCATCATACGCTGATTCAAAATCTAACCAGTAGCCAACATAGACATCTGGGTTGGCTGCTGCCCCACCTTTCAATACAACCATGATGTCGTAGCCATCCATAGGGTCAAAGGTAAACGTACCTGATTGCCCTTGACCAGTGCTACTTTCATCTTTAGAGAGGAATTCCCAATCATCATAACCGAACATCATGTCTACATTGACTTGAATCGGATTGAGTTTGTCATTGTTGATGGTTCCCATGTCACAGGCATAACTTTGCTCAACACCGATATACATTTCATCACAAGGCTCCATGTAACTGGCCTTGGTGGCGAATGAGGAGAGCATGAGCAGCAATATAGCACCAATCAGATTCTTTCCTTTATACATAAGATTTCCTCTTGAATTTTGTCTTAAGCCGTTAATTTATAGAACTCGCTCTAAAGGCTGCAATATCCATTCCGAAATAATTTTTACTCACCTTATTAGTGACTTGACGTCGACACAGGTACGAAAACAAAAGACAAAGTAGTGATTTGTAAAAAATACTGACACCAGTTTAGGCCAGATGGAAACAGGGATGGCGGACTTTTTTACAGCTTTTAAGGCGCTTTTGGGAAGCTTTTAAGGAGGCATTTTTAAGGCAAAAAAATACCGCCTAAAGGCGGTATTTCTAAAAAAACTTTAGCAAAAACTCAATTAAAGAGCTTTGATTTTTGCATTTAAACGACTCTTAACACGAGACGCTTTGTTTTTGTGGATTAAACCTTTACTTGCGTAACGGTCTAAAATTGGTGTAGCAGCTACCATTTCTTGTGTAGCAACTTCTTTGTTACCAGCTTCAATTGCAGCGATAACTTTCTTCACGTAAGTACGCATCATTGAGCGACGTGAAGCATTGTGTTGGCGACGCTTCTCTGATTGGACAGCGCGCTTCTTAGCAGACTTAGAGTTAGCCAAGGTGAACTCCTAAAATTTAAATAATATAGCCATAATTTAAGGCTGCGAAATATGCCTGTTTTTTCCGCCAATGTCAAACGTTTTAACTAAATAAAATCGATTAACTGATGATTAGGATGAAATAGCGGTTTTAACCCAGCCCGTCAAAGGATATGATACTAACATAATTGGCCCTTGAACCGAAACTTTACCGGTCTTGGTAACCAAATTAGTAATAAAAATAACAAAGGAGCAGCAATTTTGGCTAAGCGTTTGCTTAAATCTGGCCTAGTAGTCAGTTTTATGACCCTCATATCAAGAGTGCTGGGTTTGGTCAGAGATATCGTTATTGCTGACAAAATCGGTACCAGTGCAGGTGCCGACGTATTCTTTTTTGCAAACAAAATTCCAAACTTCTTACGTCGATTATTTGCTGAAGGCGCATTTGCACAAGCTTTTGTGCCGGTATTGTCTGAATATCAGCACCAAGATCAAGTCAATGGCACACACGAAAGCAGAGAGCTGATAGCCAAAGTCAGCGGTACATTAGGCATCATTGTCTCGGTTGTCACCTTGTTTGGCATGATAGCCTCGCCTGTGGTGGTTGGCTTATTTGGTTTTGGCTGGTTTCTCGATTGGCTTAATGATGGCCCTAACGCCGCCAAGTTTGACTTAGCATCAAGTTTGTTAACCATTACCTTTCCTTATTTATGGTTTATTGCCTTAACCGCGCTGGCAGGTTCCGTGCTTAATACCTTGGGTAAATTCGCCGCAGCGGCGTTTACGCCTGTGCTACTCAATGTGTGCATTATATTGGCGGCGATATTTCTCTCCAGTCAATTTGAAGAGCCCGCTTATGCCTTAGCCTGGGGAGTATTTCTTGGTGGTTTTAGTCAATTTTTGTTTCAGCTGCCGTTTTTGTATCGCGCAGGTGTGTTAGTTAAACCGTCATGGGGGTGGCGCCATCCTGGTGTTCGCAAAATTCGCAAGCTTATTGTCCCTGCTTTGTTTGGCGTATCAGTCACACAAATTAATTTATTACTTGATACCTTGATTGCCAGTTTCCTTATTACCGGTTCGATCAGTTGGCTTTACTATGCAGACCGTTTATTAGAGTTTCCGCTTGGTCTGTTCGGTATTGCCATTGCTACCATCATTTTACCGAGTTTATCGAGATTACATGCCAGCAAAGATTCTGGCCAATTTGCCGATACCATTGGCTGGGCATTAAAGGTGGTGAGTTTATTAGGCTGGCCAGCGATGGCGGGTTTGGTTGTATTAGCGCAACCAGTGATTATGGTGCTATTTATGCGCGGTGAGTTCTCGCAGCAAGACGTGTTGCATGTATCTTATGCGTTATTCGCCTACATGAGCGGTTTGATAAGCTTTATGTTCATCAAAATCCTCGCTCCAGGGTATTACGCGCGCCAAGATACCAAGACTCCTGTGATAATAGGTGTTAAAGCGATGGCGGCTAATATGGCGTTCAATTTAATGCTGGCACCGGTATTTGGCTATGTCGGGCTAGCGATTGCGACGGCTTTATCCGCAACATTGAATGCAACCTTGTTATATAGAGGCTTAGCGGCGAAAGGTATTTATCATATCGACCGAGCAACGATAACCATCATCGTCAAATTAGTCATCAGTGCAGCCATTATGGCGTTGGCGCTTATGTGGTTATCGCCGGAACTTGCCCTATGGATTGATATGGCATTGTGGCAAAAGGTCAGCAACTTAATTGGCCTTATCCTGTGCGGCGCAGTTATCTATTTTGCAGCCGCGGCCATGCTGGGTCTTAGGCCGCGCCATTTTATTGGTAAATAATATGGCAATGATTCGAATTACTGCGAAGTAACAAGCATATAGACAATAATTTGTTGTCAAATTAGCCCAAAGAGCCACTTTACTGATGCCGCTTTTTCGTTAAACGAAAAAAAAACTCTAAAAATTTTGCAAACTTGCGTTTAGGTGCTGATTATTGCGCCACACTGATATATAATTCGCCGGTTATTACTGGCGTATTTATATTGTCTTTTAAAAGGCAGTATCTTCGCTATCACTGAGGTACAGGTTTTTACGTTAATGCAACTGGTTAGAGGCATCCACAATATTCGAGACGCGCACAATGGCTGCGTGCTAACTATTGGTAACTTTGATGGTGTGCATTTAGGACATCAGCGAGTTGTTGAAGCGCTGGTTGAAAAAGCCCAACAGTCGAATTTGATCCCCGCCGTAATGGTGTTTGAACCACAACCTCAAGAATTATTTAACCCGCAAATGGCACCGGCAAGGTTAAGCCGTTTGCGCGATAAATATTCGTTGTTGGCGGAACTTGGCGTGAAGCGCTTAATTTGTGTTAATTTCAATCACAAGTTTGCAGCACAGTCAGCAGAACAGTTCGTCGAAGATTTATTGGTACGCAAACTTGGTGTAAAACACCTAATCATCGGTGATGATTTTCGGTTTGGTAAGAACCGCTTAGGTGATTTTGCCATGTTGCAACGAGAAGGTACTAAATACGGTTTTGACGTAACCGATACCGCCAGTTTTAAAGTACATCAATGTCGTATTTCCAGCACCGAAATACGCAAAGCGTTACAACAAAACGACTTAGCAGAAGCACAAGTGATGCTAGGGCGAAAGTACAGTATCCGTGGCCGCGTGGTTCACGGTGATAAACAAGGCCGAAATTTAGGGTTTCCAACCGCAAATGTCTTGTTAAAGCGCTGCGTATCACCGGTCAGTGGTGTTTATGTGGTGCAGACCAATATAGCTGGTCAGTCGTATAATGGTGTCGCTAATATAGGTTCGAGACCAACAGTAAGAGGCATCCGACAACAGTTGGAAGTCCATATTTTTGATTTTAAAGGTAATTTGTACGGTAAACAGATAGAAGTTGTGTTACTGAAAAAGTTACGAGAAGAGCAACGATTTGCCTCTCTAACGGATTTGACCGCACAAATTGCCATAGATGCAGAACAAGCACGCCAATTTTGCCAACAGCAAGGTTAATCTTGGCATTACATGCAAGCGAATAGTTAATAGCTACGGATAATTATTTCAATGAGTGATTACAAACATACCTTAAATTTACCCGATACCGAGTTTCCGATGCGCGGTAATTTACCGCAACGTGAACCAAAAATGCTGCAAGCATGGGCGGAACAAGATCTATACGGTCAAATTCGAGCCGCCAAAAAAGGTAAAAAGTCATTTA
Organism: Thalassotalea sp. Y01; assembly: GCF_012932945.1. Taxonomy (NCBI): domain Bacteria; kingdom Pseudomonadati; phylum Pseudomonadota; class Gammaproteobacteria; order Alteromonadales; family Colwelliaceae; genus Thalassotalea; species Thalassotalea sp. Y01. Next base: position 192,190 of record NZ_JABBXG010000001.1, on the reverse strand, counting down.
TTCTTCATGACGGCCCTCCGTATGCTAACGGTAATATTCACTTAGGGCATGCCGTAAACAAAATTCTTAAAGACGTTATTGTTAAAGCGAAAACCTTGTCTGATTTTGACTCACCATACGTTCCTGGCTGGGATTGTCATGGTCTACCAATTGAATTGGTTGTTGAGAAAAAGTGGGGCAAGCCAGGTAAAAAACTTAATTCGGCGGAGTTTCGTCAAAAATGTCGCGACTATGCGATGACCCAAGTAAATGGTCAACGTGAAGACTTTAAACGTCTAGGTATATTTGGTGATTGGGATAACCCATACCTGACCATGGACTTTAAAACTGAAGCCAATATCATTCGCGCATTGGGTAAAATTACTGAAAACGGTCATTTGCATCAAGGTTTTAAACCGGTGCACTGGTGTACAGATTGTGGTTCAGCACTAGCCGAAGCGGAAGTTGAATACAAAGACAAAGTATCACCGGCTATTGACGTTAAATTCAACGCCGACGACAGCGTGGCGGACTTATTTGATCACCCAGAAGATCATCGTGGTGAAGGCCAAATTGGTATTGTAATTTGGACAACGACGCCGTGGACGCTACCAGCAAATCGCGCGGTGTCTGTACACCCTGAATTGCAATACACCTTGGTACAAGTAGAAACAGAGCAAGGCCCATTGCGTCTCATTTTGGCCACAGATCTTGTTAAAGACTGCATGGACCGTTTTGGCGTAGAAAAATATCACGCATTAGGTTTTTGTAAAGGTAGTGCGCTTGAAAACGTTCGAGTTCAACACCCATTTTATGATTTCACTGTACCAGTGATTTTAGGCGACCACGTTACCACTGATTCCGGTACAGGTTGTGTACATACCGCACCGGGTCATGGTGTAGATGATTTTAACGTTGGTCGTAAATATGACCTAGAAGTGGCTAACCCTGTTGGTGCTAATGGTGTGTATTTACCGGATACCGAGTTATTTGGTGGTCAGCACGTATTCAAAGCTAATAATAATGTCGTTGAAACCCTAAAAGAAAAGGGCGCTTTGCTGCATCATCATGCTTATGAGCATTCTTACCCACATTGCTGGCGCCATAAAACGCCAATTATCTTCCGTGCGACACCACAATGGTTTATCAGCATGGATCAAAATAATTTGCGTAGTGATTCATTAAAAGAAATTAGCAAAACCAAATGGATCCCAGACTGGGGCGAAAGCCGAATCGAAAAAATGGTTGAAGGTCGACCAGATTGGTGTATTTCACGCCAACGTACTTGGGGGGTGCCAATTGCTTTGTTCGTTCATAAAGACACCGGTGCATTGCACCCTGATTCAATCGCCTTGATTGAAGAAGTCGCGAAAAAAGTTGAACAAGGCGGCATTCAAGCGTGGTTTGATATGGAACCAGCCGAATTACTCGGCGAAGGTTCGGATGAGTATGTAAAAGTACCTGATACCTTGGATGTTTGGTTCGATTCAGGTGTTTCGCACTACTCAGTTGTTTCGGCTCGTGAAGAGTTCGACAAGCGTGCTGATCTGTATCTAGAAGGTAGCGATCAACACCGTGGTTGGTTTATGTCATCAATGATGTCATCGGTGGCAATGACTGGTCAGGCACCATACAGTGAAGTGCTAACTCACGGTTTTACCGTCGATGTTAACGGTCATAAGATGTCTAAATCGCTTGGTAATGTTGTCACGCCAAGTGAAATTACCAATAAAATGGGAGCAGATATTTTACGTCTTTGGGTCGCGTCAGTGAACTATACCCAAGAAATCACCGTGTCGAATGAAATTTTTAAGCGTCAAGCTGACGCGTATCGCCGTATTCGTAACACGTCGCGTTTCTTATTAGCCAATATGAATGGTTTTGAGCCAAATCAGCATATGGTTGCCGTTGAAGATATGGTTGCCTTGGATCGTTGGGTTGTCGCTAAAGCAGCAAGCTTGCAACAAGAGATTGTTGACGCTTATGACAACTATGAGTTCCATGCGGTTGTGCAAAAGTTAATGAATTTTTGTACCACAGAGCTGGGTGGTTTTTATCTGGACATTATCAAAGATAGACAATATACCGCTAAAGAAGACTCGCATGCGCGTCGTTCGTGTCAATCGGCATTATTCTTAATTGCAGAAGCAATGGTTCGTTGGATGGCACCAATCACCTCGTTCACTGCACAAGAGATTTGGTCGGCATTGCCAGGTGAGCGTGATGAGTATGTATTTACCGGTGTTTGGTTCGATGGTTTACAAGAGCAAGCACAAGACGCTGAACTAAACGATGCATTCTGGACACAAGTATTGGCTGTTCGTACCGAGGTCAACAAAGCGTTAGAGCAAGCGCGTCGCGACGAAGTTGTTGGGGCGACCTTACAAGCGGACGTAACCTTATACGCATCGCAAGAGTTGGCGGCTAAATTACAAAAACTTGAGACAGAGTTACGTTTTGTGTTGATTACCTCTGCCGCAAACGTGGTTGTTGGTGAAGCGCCAGAAGGTGCCTTTGTGAGCGAAGTTGCTGGTTTGTCAGTTGTTGTCAAAGCATCAAGTGGCAGCAAATGTGAGCGTTGTTGGCACTATACCGACGATGTTGGTAGCAATGAACAACACGCTGATTTGTGTGGTCGTTGTATCACCAACATTGAAGGTGAAGGCGAAACACGTCAATTTGCCTAAGACATGGCAATAGAGAAGTAGGCTTATGTCAAACGTATTTAAAGAAACAGGATTGCGCTGGCTTTGGTTGGCGCTGATAATGCTGATTGTTGATCAAGCATCGAAGCAATTGGTTGTCGCAACCATGGATTACCGTCAAAGTATCGCGGTAATGCCATTGTTCAACTTAACCTATGTACACAACCCAGGCGCTGCATTTAGCTTTTTGGCTGATCAAGGCGGCTGGCAGCGTTGGTTTTTTACGGCGATAGCCGCCGTGATGAGCATATTGCTGATTTTCTGGATGAGTAAAACACCCAAACACCAAAAGATGATCGCCATTGCGTTTGCGTTGATCTTAAGTGGTGCGCTAGGTAACCTTATCGATCGCGTTATGTACGGTTACGTTATCGACTTTCTCGATTTCTATATCGGCAATAGGCATTGGCCGGCATTTAATATTGCCGATTCGGCGATTTTTGTCGGTGCCGCATTGATGATCATTGATGCTTTTAAAAATGACGATAAGTCAAAATCCGAGTCCAAGACTCAATCTCAAGAGTAGTAATAATGAGTGATAAAATCGTTGCTGAAAATTCAAGTTTATTGATGCACATTACCATGAAGTTATCAGATGGTTCTGCAGCCGATAGCACCAAGGTTAATAATAAACCTGCCCGAGTAAATTTGGGAGACAGCAGTATCTCTCCAGCGTTCGAACAACAATTGTTGGGGCTTCAAGCTGGTGATTCTAAAGAATTCACCTTGGCGGCAATAGATGCTTTTGGTGAAGTGAACCCTGAGAATATTCATTACGTTGATAGACAAAAGTTTACCGCTGAGACACTGCCTGAAGTTGGTGCTATTATGACCTTTACCGCTCCTGGTGGTGAAATTCCAGGTGTGATTCGCGAAGTCAATGATTTAGCGGTAACCGTCGACTTTAATCATCCGTTGGCTGGGCAAGAAATAACCTTTGCTGTTGATGTAGTCGAAGTATTATAAGAAAAGGACAAGTTATGGAAATCATTCTGGCAAATCCTCGTGGCTTTTGCGCCGGTGTGGATAGAGCAATCAGTATTGTTGATCGTGCGCTGGATATATTCGGTGCGCCAATTTATGTAAGACATGAAGTGGTTCACAATAAATTTGTGGTTAATGGCCTTAAAGATCGTGGTGCCATTTTCGTTGATGAATTGCACGAAGTCCCAGATGATAATACCGTTATCTTTTCCGCTCATGGCGTGTCTAAAAAAGTACGCCAAGAAGCCAAAGACCGTGGCTTGAAAGTGTTTGATGCAACTTGTCCTTTGGTGACTAAAGTGCATATGGAAGTGACCCGCGCGTCGCGTAAAAATCACGAATGTGTGCTTATAGGTCATGCGGGTCACCCAGAAGTGGAAGGCACTATGGGGCAATATGAGTCGCAATCCGGTGGTATCTACCTAGTCGAATCGGTTGCCGATGTCGACAGCCTACAAGTGAAAAATGCTGATGTACTGTTTTACTGCTCGCAAACCACGCTGTCTGTCGATGACACAGCTGAAGTTGTTGATGCGCTAAGAGCAAAATTCCCTCACATCGAAGGCCCAAGAAAAGACGATATTTGTTATGCAACACAAAACCGTCAAGATGCGGTTCGCTCGATTGCCGCTAAAGTAGAATTACTATTGGTTGTTGGTGCGAAAAACAGCTCTAATTCAAACCGATTGCGAGAACTAGCAGAGAAAATGGGTACCACCGCTTACTTGATTGATGGAGCATCGGATATCAACGAAGAATGGCTAACCCAAGCTGATTCAATTGGTGTTACCGCAGGTGCCTCGGCGCCTGAAATTTTGGTTGCGCAAGTTGTGCAACAACTAAAAGCAATGGGCGGTAAAGTGGTTACGGAAAACCCTGGTCGTGAAGAAACCACAGTATTTGCGGTACCAGCCGAGCTAAGATAATGAGCTTTGTAAATAAGTCTCGAAAGCCCGCGATTGCGGGCTTTTTTGTATCTAAGAGATTGCCAATATCAGTTAAGTTAAGATTTTGGTTTGAGTTTAAATTGGCACTTTTTCTGGCGTGCTAAGAGTGCCATTTTTTATCTATAATGTGTGTTACTGATAATCTTATTGCTTAAAATATTGTCGCAACGGCGCGACATAAGCGCTTTGTTATGTGCTTTACTTTACGCTGTACTTGGCGCTTTATTTTACGCTGTACTTTATGCTCTACCTTACACGTCTAATAGACGTTCTATCTTAAAGCTAAAACGATTATCTTGTTTTAAATTAGGCAGGAAGCCTATCCACACTAAATGAAAAGGATTTTCATATGATACCTAGCAACAGGATATCAACACGCTTGCCATCTTATGCGATAAACGGCGTTACCTTAATCGAGTTGATTGTGGCAATCAGTATCATTGCCATTTTATCGACTGTCGCCTTACCAAGTATTAAGCCGCTTATTTTACAAAAGCGTATGATGATTGAAGTTAATAAATGGCAGCAAGGGTTTGCCTTTGCGCGTCAAGCAGCGATTCGCTCGGCAAACGTTGTCACGTTATGCCCATCTAGCGATGGATTGCGCTGCACTGATAACTGGCAGCAAGGGGCTATGGTATTTGCTGACCTTGATGGTGATAAGAGCAAATCAACTGATGAGACCGTGCTTTACCGAATTGGTGCTAGCAAGAAGGGCTTCATAGCAACTTGGCGATCTTTTCAAAATCGCAACTACATACAATTTCAACATAACGGTTTTACCTGGTATCAAAATGGCACACTCAGATTATGTATCGAGGGTGAAAATCAACGCTATAATCGAGCGCTTATCGTCACCAGAGCAGGGCGAGTTCGAGCATCGCAAGATAACGATGGTGATGGCTTACATGATGATGCATCTGGCGAGTCGATACAGTGTCATTAATTCTCATTAACTTTGATTTGGATAATCTAAACGTCACTAGCGTTGCTTAACACGTTATAGGCAGGCATTGTTATGCTCGCCTGACTGAGTAAAGGCTTGCAGAAATTGCTGATGGTCGATACGGAACGTAAAGCACTCGCTATCTTTTTGCTGTGTGTCATGCGCGGTTGCGGTGATCATAAAGCGTTCTGTTATGCCTGTATGATGTGATGTGGTGGCAATCGTTAAACGATAGTTTTGTTGCTGTGACAGTGTTGTATCTGGCCACTGTTGATGAGCTAAAGACACGAGGTTGTCGCTGTATGTTAAATACTTAGTGAAGTGCTGTTGTTGAGCGATGGCCAAAGCTAATAAGCTGGCTTTCGCATCTTCGCGGTTAACCTTCAATAACCATTGCTGATAATTAGTTATCGCAACGGTTGATAGAATGACGATAATTACTAAAGTCATCATCAGTTCAATCAAGGTAACCCCTCTAGGTTTCATACTTTTTGTCATAAGTGTTTTTCATAGATATTTTCATAGGTTTTTCCATTCGCTTTGTTCATGCACTTTTATTTATAGCTTTCATTGCTGCCGGTTAGCGCTCTGTGAACTGTTAACGTCAATACGAACAAGATGCTGTTGTCGGTACGGTGCAGAGTCTTGGGAACTCGTTCGCGTAAACAGGTGAAAGACATGATAATTAGCCGACAAAGTTAACGAGGCATTAGCGGGCATTTGCCCTAAATAAGCAATTTTATACATACTGTGGTTGCCTAATTGTTTTGCGTCTTGCCAGTTAATGTCACTAAGTTTCAAACGGGTGTCGTATCCATGGTAGTAGTCATGGCTGAGAGTTAAATCATCACCTCGAGTTATTTTGTCGCGCAGTTCTTTTTTCGCTAGTGATATCGTCTGATGGCGATAATTTTTGCTTAACTGATGCATCTGAAAAAGAGTTATCTGTGATGACTGATTTAATACTTGCTTAAAAATCGCATTGGCGATGAGCATAATGATGATCAATATTATCAGCACGCTAAACAGCAGAGCTCCGTTTTGCTTATGTTTTAAGTTCATTGCTTGCCTTTGCCTTATCTATAACAGTCTGCATTGTGTCTTGTCTTATTATTTATTGCCTTAATGATTCCATTATTGGCTAATGAAAAAGCTTTGCCGAAACTGACGGCGGTGATAGTTATCGCTTACTTGATAATTAATATCACCAAGGCGATAGATATTATTGTCAATATGTTGGCTATCCGGGCACTTGCTTCGTACCAATAAATCGACCGTAACATGCATCACATTACGCCAGTTCGCGACGTTATTTGGCGACACGATTTGGTCGACAATATTATCGTCATTGTTATCTAAGCCAAGGGTGATTTGCATGTGCTCAACACCGGTAAGTAATTCTTCTTTTATTGGAAAACCGCGATGAGATGTTTGCCAATATAGGGCGGGTACAGGTTGCTCGTTACATTGAATTTGACTGTTGCCGATATAAAAACTGTGACTAAAAGTTTGATGTTGACTGGCATTACTTAGCTGATTGGTTGTATCTGAACGATCTCGACCAAAGTAAAGCCTTGACTGAGCAATATTGGTTTTAAGGTAAAGTTGATTCGGGTCAAATGCCGTGGCTAGCTCATGCTTTATGCCACGTAACGTCAATATGTCACCTCTGAGGTAGTCATCTTCAGCTACACATAAATAGTCACTGGGCGCGTCATTGGTGGCAAACACACTTTGTTGGATAGCTCTAGCCCAATCTTGTGAATCAGCATGGCAGCTATTGGTAACTGTCGAGATAAAGGCGCTACCTGAGAGTTGGCTCATCTCAACTAGTGATTGCCAATAGCTAACTTCTTTTAAATCTTGCTCAAGTAAGGTGAAGCTAAAACGTGCAGTGTCATTTATGACACCAAGGGTTGACTGATAGTTAAATTGTTTGTTGACTGATGCCAATGTTGCCATGGTTATCGACAATATAAATATACCAAGCGCCATAGATATCATTAACTCGACTAAGCTAAAGCCCTTAATATTCATAATCTAGGCTCAGGCAGTAGTAATTGTTGGTTTTACTAGGGCACTCTGCATATTTTTCGATTTGGCCGAGTTCAGACCAGTATAGGCTAGCTGTGGCTTTATTCGAGGTCACGTTAAGCTTGCTTGCGCCATTTGGCAATTGATGCAATTGTTGCTGCCAGTTGGCAAGTTGATACTTAGCGACTATGTCAGGCTCACAGTGACTAATGTTGCAATCTACTAACGAGCCGGCAGCGGCCACTGAAGAGCTGAGAGAAGCTGCAGATGTTAACTGATGAGCGTAGTTATTTATCGCATCGTCATTGCTGCTGAGAAGGCTAATTAGGTCGTTTAATAGATATTGTGCCTGTATTTGCCGGGTATTATTGTGGCTTGCGCTGGTCGCATGCAAGACAACATTTGCTAAATAGAGCATAACGAATGTCAGCAGTAGCATGGCCACTAACACCTCAAGCAAAGTACTGCCTTGGTTTTTGTTTCTGTTCTCGTATTTGCTGAAATTTCGTCTCTTAAAAAACGTAGTCTGGCTTGTTGGTTGCATTTATTAACATCCATGTTGATAACATACGTTATAAGCATAGCGTTATTTTTACAGCGTATCGCTAGGATTAACGTGCCATAGCAGCTAGAGTAAAGTGTTTTCTGGACAAATATTAATCACTTAGCAAGACTAAAATGTTGTTATTATCTAGTAGTAATTTAAATTTAATGTTAGATTAGTGAATAGGAAGTAAAAGGCTTTGTCGATCAGGATGCGTCACAAAGCGACACACTAATTTTAACAAAAAAGCTGTTTTATAGGATATTCAAGCGATACAAGGGAAGCGCTTCTGCAGGATGTTAGCTGCAGTTGGGGTATTGGATAATGAAAAGAATAAAAGGCATAACTCTATTAGAAATCTTAATCACTATACTCATCCTGAGTATATTGGTGAGTGCGGCCGGCCCTAGTTTTGTAGACTCCTTTAAAAAAGGTAAGTTGGTTAGCGCCGCTGAACAGATGTATTCTTTCCTGCAACAAGCTCGTTCTGAGTCTATCGCGCGCTCCGAAGAAGTTCACTTTACCGTTGGCAATATGACCTCCGCATCATGGTCTTATGGTATGAAAGTAGGAGCATCTTGTGATCCTAGTAAAACATCGAACACCGATCCACTTGCCTGTGTATTAACCATAGATGATGGTGACGGCTCCTATAGCGCCGCTAATGATGATGTGCTGTTTCGAGTTGACGGCAGTGAGCATGATGAACTTAGCATTAGAATGTACTACCAAAGTGGTACCGTCACCACGAGTCTGGTCTTTGATCCCACTAGAGGCACTGTTGACGCAGGCCGAAATTTTATGTTTTTTGATGCTTCAAATAACTCAATCGTGGTGCGTGTTAACAGGTTGGGTGTTGTCAAAATTTGTTCTGATGATTATGCGGAGTACAGTGCATGCGACCTTTAATGAAGCATAACGGCTTTACCTTAGTTGAGTTATTGCTTTCCATGGTATTTGGCTTAATTGTCCTTGCTGGTGTTACGACCATATATGTTTCAGTAGTTGGCAGTAGTGGAAGTACCTTGAAAGAGTCGAAGCTCAGCACACAATTGATGACTATCATGAGTGTGATGACCAATGATATACGCCGCGCGGGTTATTGGGGCACATTTACAGAAACACCTTCATCTAATCCATTTAGTGTCCCTAATGATAGCGCTTTAGCTGTGTTTAATTCAATTTCAGCCAATACCGTAATTGCTGAAAATAGCAATGTTGATGGTGAGTGTATCGTATTTGCTTATGATGCTGATAATGACGGTGAGCTTGATTCAGACAGCGAATTTTTTGGTTACCGCCTCAATGGCAGCGTCATCGAAATGCGCACACCTGGTACAGTAGCAAACGCTGATAGCTGTAGTGAAAGTGATGGTGATTGGCAAGAAATAAGTGATGCAGAGTTATACCGTGTTACCCGTCTTAGTTTTAACCCGCAAAATTCAGAGTGTGTAAATACACGTGAACCTGATGAAATAGATAACGATGGTGCCAATGGCATCGACGATACTGCGGAAATAGATTGCTACGCGCAAATACCAACGGTTGGCAGCGGCGATACCACGGTTGAGACTAGAGAAATCATCATCACCCTCGCAGCAATACTAAATTCAGACAGTGAAGTGACATATACGATTCAACAATCAGTTAAAGTTCGCAATGACATGGTGAGGATTCGATAATGAAACAATTAACGCTTCGCCGTAAACAGCAAGGTTTGGCCGTACTTGCTATTTCCATCATTTTATTGATTCTAATCACTTTAATCAGTTTGTATTTAGCTCGCAGTGTTATCTTTGAACAACAGCTGGTTAATAATGATATGCGCTCGAAACGAGCATTTGAAGCCGCAGAAGGCGGTCTGGCTTTAGCACTTGAATATTATGCTGATGGCTTAGATCAAGATGACGATGGCAATATTGATCCGGTATTCGATTCTGACGGAGATGGCATCGGTGACTCTGCTACTGGTACCATTGGTACATCGCCTGTACAAATTAGTGTCAATGAAATTAGTGCCTCAGATGTGATATCAATCGAAGTGATCTCACAAGGTTGGAGTGAAGATGAGTCTGCCTCCAGAACCATCACTGTCACCTTGCAAGCATTAGACCCTATTCCAAATATGCCAGACAACCCACTCAGTACCCGTGGTAATTTAGATATAAACGGTTCTGCATCAGTACATAATCCAGAAGGACATAGTTCGATTTGGAGTGGTGGTGATATTGATATTGGTTCGAATAACGCCACCGCAACGTTTATTGCCGACCCAAGTGATGTGAATTATCCCGCTTGTATGGATGTGCCTCGCGCCTGTAGCGAAATTCAAACATCAAATAAAGAAACCGTTGGTTTGGATATTCTTGAGCATGACTCTGATTTGGCCAACTTGACGCCTGAAGAAATGTTTGAAAACTTTTTCGGCATGTCACCCCTTCAATATAAAGAACGTGTCGCGACCGTGGTTATTGATCCGGCCTCACCAGGGGATGCAAAAGGCTGTGATGCCAATACTTATGCTGATTGCGTTGAAGGTGCTCGAAATGAAGTGATTTGGTATGAAGGCGATCTCAATATCAATGGCGGTACCGTAGGCTGTAAATCTGTTGTTTCAGGGGGCAATGTGTGCCCAAGTTCTGATGAAGCGCCAAGCATTCTTATCGTTAATGGTGATGTCTCTATGTCCGGTACTCCGCACTTTTACGGTGTGGTTTTTATCATGGATACTACTGAAGTGTCGGCAAATGCGACGTTTCATGGTGCCGTTGTCACCGGCGGTGGCTTTAATACCACCAGTGGTAGTTTAGATATTCATTACAATACGGACCTATTAAAAAACACTAGGTTGAATACAATTCCGACTGTTGCAGCAGGAAGTTGGAGAGATTTTTAGGGAGTTATTATGAATAAATATCGTAATTTCGGATTTGGTCTTATCGAAGTTCTTGTTGCGTTAGCAATTATGGCTGTTGGCCTTTTGGCGGTAGCGTCATTTCAAACCTCACTTATTGGTGGTAGTGCTGAAAACAAAGCTAAAGCGGAAGCCATGGCGATTGCCCAACAACGCCTCGAACAAATGCGTAATATCAGTAATGATGCATTTACTGCGGCTGAATTTGAAACCTTATATACGGCAACTGATGGTTACAGTAATGACACAAAAGTAGTAGGTTCAAACACCTCGTTTTTACGTCAAGAAAACATCACTGATAATGCTAAAGCCAAAGAAATTTCGGTTATGGTCAGCTGGGAAACCAGTGACGGTGTATCGGAATCTGTCGAATTAGTCACAAGTCTCGGTTTTGAGTCACCGGTTATCAGTGGCGAAATAGATAACAGTGACGATGATGAATTTTATGTGCGTTCAGCAACCGGTAGAGCCGAGCTAGGCGAAGGTCAGGTTACCGATGACGATAGAAGTCGAATGGTCATGAATGATGATTTAACTGGCTTGGTTAACCGAGAAGACGGTGATCTACGTTTAACATCCGGTGACGACATAGTATTAACGCTAAAAGATGCCTGTCAGATTGATGATGAAGTCATCGATTACGATGTTGGCGAGTGTACTGGTTTTGTTGAAATTTCTGGGCATGTTTATATTGATACGGCAACACAAAATCAATTATCCATCGGTGAGGTATACGTCAAAGCTTCTGATGCTGCGTTTTGTCAACGTTACTACGTTGATGATACTGGTCAAACTGTGCAAGTAACGGCGGACAGCACAGAAGCATTAACTACTGCTAATGGTGATTACAGTTACTATCAATATACTTGTTATCTTGGCGGTGGTTGGCATGGCAATATTGGTATTATTCTTGGTAGCGGTATTAGCCAATCTGACAAGGTTTGTGTTGGTGATCCTACATCAGCAGATGCATTCGATAGACCGCAAATCGCTACCCGTCGTGTATATCGAGGTATGGCGTTTGAGATTGACGACACTAAAACCACTCAAGATGATGACGGTGATGACGTATATTCTCCTATTGTCGATGATAATGGTGATACCATTTATTATTCAGTGGGCGTAAAAGATGCCTTGATATTGCCAAACCCAGATGCAGAGCCGGCCGAGGCGCCACATGATTTCGTTGTTAATAAAATGCAACCAGGTGATAGTGATGGTGAGTTGTGCGTCAATGACGGTATTATGGTGCGTACGGATGCTAACGTCGATGGTATTACTGGCGGCTTATTTGTTGGCAATCCAGACGATTTTTACTGTTTAAATAATATGGGCTCGGCTTATATTGATGATACCAAACTCGAAGCGTTTGGTTATTCAGTAAATAGTAATTGCCCGTTTGATCCAAGTGACCCACCATCACAGAAACATCAGATTACTGGTAGCATTAAAATTGGTGTAGTTGGTGATGATGTCCCGCCATTTACGGTAAATACCTCTGATGGACCATTAAATTGTACTGCTGATGCACCGGTATTTGCTGGCTTAATTGAAAGTATATTTAACATCTATACCATTGATTATCGTTGTGATGTTTACGATTGGGCTGAAGCAAGCGATTTAGAAAATGGTTGGTCGGGTTATATTCAGGTAAACCCTGATTTATCGCAGATGACCTGTTCCGATTTAAGGCAATATCATGATGTGATCAAAGCCGATCACACAGCGACAGAGCAATTTGTTTGTAAAATGGGCCAAGTATTTAACGTTGTTGGTGACATTACACAAGGCTCTGGCGGTAAGTCTTTAGCAGGTGTGACGATTAGCGACGCTAATGGCGTTTGTTTAATTAATGCCGAGAAAACAGAGTTTGAATGTTCGTCTGATACTATAGATGACGGTGATACATGGACAGGTAGCATTTATTTTCAAAGTGACAGTAACTTGGATGTCTGTTTGTCAGTAAATGATATTGAACTGGTCGGTAAATATACCAAAGTCGACGGTGTTCCGTTAAGCCACATAGAATTTACCGCGGTGTCACCAGGTACGTTCAGCGTAAGCGCAACATTGCAAAATATTAGAAATGGCGACAGCTGTCCTTAGGAGTAAATAATGAGAGCTAAAGGTTTTACATTAATTGAATTAATGATTGTTGTTGCCATTGTCGGCATTATTGCCGGCATTGCTTACCCGTCTTTTGCTGATTCGATGATGAAGTCAAGACGTACTGATGCGAAGACCGCTATGTATGAAATAGCGATTCAACAAAAGAAACTTCGCGGTAATTGCGCAACTTACGGTTCGAGTTTTGGCTCTGTGAATAACTGTACAGCTAAAACGGTAAGAGGCAGTGCGACAACCGACAATGGCTATTATCAATTATCATTGGGCAGTGTAACTGGCAACGCATATGTTATTACTGCAACAGCTCAAGGGGTACAAACCAAAGACACGGGTTGTACTTCAATGACGTTAACATTTAGCGCCTCTAATCCTAAAGGGTTAAAAGCACCAAGCGCTTGTTGGTAAAGCATAGTCAATCGATACCTAGATGTATCTAAAAGTAAAAGGCCAGAAATGAATTCTGGCCTTTTTTGTTGCTGATTAAAACAGTAGGTTATTTGTGCTTGAACCACTTTCAACGCTGTGCTGATAAGTCTATAGGTGAATTCATGTATCGTCTTGAGATACGCTTAACTGCCAGCATAGGGTAAAGTCAATATGTTAGAGTCATTCACGTTAAAAGTGTACTATGCTGCTGTCTGAGAGCTCTTGCGAAACTGAATGCAAAACTAGTGGTTAATCTTTATCTATGGGCCAAGTAAAGCTGACTTTAGCACCATTTAAGCTATTTGATTGGGTGAATTGGATATCGCCTTGATACCAAGCGGCAATCATCTTAACAATCGAAAGCCCTAGGCCATAGCCATCGACTTTTGGATTGCCTTGATAAAACGGTTTATCAAGCTGTTGGGTTTGTTCAAAGCCGCCACCATCGTCGCTGACACTGATGGTAAATTGATCGTTGACCTGGCTAAAGCGTATCTCAACTTGTTCATTGGCGTGTTTTAAGGCGTTGGTGATCAGGTTTTGCATTAAGCGTTTAAAAGTTTTGGTTTCGACCGGAGCGGTGACATTATTGTCCATGTCGACAACGATATTAATGCGTGACGCTTTTTGTAATTTATTGACTAAATCTTCGATTGGAGCGTAGACATTTTGCTTAACTAAAACAATGTCTTTCGAGTCGAATTCCAGCTTGGTAATTTGCAAAAACTCTTCAGTGAGATCTTCAATTTCTTGCAAGTCTTCTTCAATAGATAGCAATTCATCAAGGCTAGGCTCGTGCTTTAAGCTGGCTATCGAAAACCCAGTACGAGCCAGAGGTGTACGTATTTCATGACCAACCATACGTGATAGATTTTTTTGTAAATCGATTAATTGCTCAATGCGTTCAGCCATTTGATTGATGGTATTGGCAGCAGGGTAGGCAATTGAAGTAGGCTTTAAATGCAAGTGTTGCCATTTGGCATTTTTGGAGAACGCCATAACTGAGGTCGATAATTTACGTAAATCGACAAAAGCAGGTCGAAACCAAAATAAGATGATTAAACCACAGCCAGCATAAAATAATGTTGTCACTAACTGGTGACTGCCTTGGCCCTGATCGTCGTCAACAATCGGCCCTAAAATTAATACCGCATTATTGTGTAGTTTGTAGTAATAGGCATTATCTTGTTCATCATCAACACGAATGATTTCACCGCTTTTTAACGGCTCAAGCATATCCGTTGGCAATGAAATGGTGTTTAACGGCACCATGGTAAAGATATCGCCTTTACGTTCAATAGACGAGTGATAAAAATCATCGACGGATATCACCGTCTCACTTGGTTCAACGGACTCCCATACTAATTGGAGACTTAGCGCCAAAATAATCAGCGACGCCACCAAAAATAGCGTGAGACGCAGAAACTGCTTGTTCATTTAATTGTTAATCTTCCTGATTAGTAAGCACGTAACCTTTACCCCATAAGGTATTAATTTGGTAAGGGTTACCATTTATGGTGTTAAACTTTTTACGCAGTTTACTTACATAGACATCAACACTTCGATCAAAGCCATCATATTCACGATTCATGACGATCTTGCTGATCACATCCCTGGTCACTTTATAATTAAAATTGCGTGCAAATAGGTAGAGTATTTTAAACTCTTGTTGGGTTAGGTTGAGTAGTGTATCAGCCACTTTAACTTGCTGTGTTGCTGGAGTTAAGTGCAGCTCAGGTAGGGTGATAGGTGTCTCATCGTCACTTTGCGTTGAAGAAGGCGATTCATCTTTTGCTTTAAACAGTTTTAATTTGCGAATGGCGGTTCGAACACGGGCTAGCAATACATCTGGCACAAAAGGTTTGACGATAAAATCATCTGCGCCCATTTCTAAGCCCTCAATTTGACAATCTGAGTCAGTAAAAGCAGTGATAAAGATAAATGCACCATCGAACTTATCGCGCCATTGGTTGCATATATCAAAACCAGACATGTCCGGCAGGTCGATATCACACAATATCACATCAAAAGCATTAACTTTTGCATCAACACCCAACAAAGAGCCACCGTTAAGCCATTCAACTTCATAATCATGTTGCTCTAAAAATCGCTTTATCTTTAGACCAAGTTTGTGATCATCTTCTATCAGAAGTATTTTTTGTAATTCATATTCTTGCATTATAACAATCGCCAAGGAAGTTTGCGGCGTTTCGCCGATGTTTTACCTAAGTATAATAGACTGAATTTGAAGGTCGAAAGCTCCGTTAAGGTGGCCATTTCTACCAATTTAAAATTCAATGTTTCTGCCGTCTCTACCGGGTAAACAAATGAGCCTTGTTTACTATTTTGCTGACAGTGGACGATGTTATTATTTTTAAGAATGCAGATGTTTTGTGCGTCGGGTAATTGCCATTGTAGGGTGAGTTCGGTGTTACAACTCTCTCCTTTATTTTTAACAATGCATTTGTTTGGCATAACGCTAAACACAGTCTTATCTGCCTGAGCAAGGCTCGGCATAGACATTAACAAAGCTAATAAGGCAAGTACTTTGACGCTGTATTTCATAGTATTACAGGGTTTACCAATTCGTTAACCAACTTATTCCAATGAAACCGCTCTGTAATTCCTTTTTATCGGTCGCTTGCGAGCTAATGATTTTGCTCGACAAACGTTCATACTTGAAATTCGCCACCAAATATAAACCATCCGATAGCTCATAGGCGGCATCAATTCGAGAATAATAATTGATATTGTCACCATCTAATGGCGAACCGTAGTAATACTCTAATACTTGATCCGATTTGTAGAGTGCGCCAACTTCTGCGGATAATTTAAAATCTGTACCTTTGTTAAACAGCACTCGCTGCCAAGACACTTCCGCTTCTTCGCCATGGTGAACATTGGAAATATCGGAGAACACACCAAAGGTGATGATGTTTTTATCGTAATAATGCTTAACTTCAACGCCACCTAAATAACTTAAATGGGCATTGGTCGAAGGGTGGTTAAATGGCGGTAGCATCGGGTCAACAAAACCAACAATGTCGTTATCCATGTGATAATACAAGCCATCAAAGTTATGTCTTGTCACCAGATCAACGATGGTGGTGGAAGTCTCATCGGCGTCGATGTAAAGGTTTAAACCCATCTTGGTATTTTCTATAAAAAACAAATCTTTATAGTAAAAAGTCCAAGTTGGAAGAAAATAAAACTCTACATCTTCTTTGAAATTTAATGGCGATTCAAAGTGATATTTACCAGCGGAAAATTTGATCGCGAAAAATGTGTCATCAGCGCCTTGTGATGACTGTTCGGTTGCTTGCGGTTTTTGTTGCTCTGCAAATGCTGAAAATGCCATAACAGAGCAAAAAGCACTAACTAGTGCTGCTTTTATGATACGGGCTGTCATATGATTGTTTAATTGTCTTCATCCCAAATGGAAATCATCAATATGCATATCAAGTAAGCAAAACTTGCTCACCAGGGCATATTGATATCGAACTATTTCACTTTAATAGTTTGCTATTAACATCGCTGTAAAAAAGTGTTAACAATCATCGTTTTTACGCGCTGTAAACTGCCCGCATGCTAGCAAAGGTGGATAACAAATGCGACACAAAGTTACATATCGGTTACAGTCTAGCGCTTACTAGTTATTTGTTTTCAAGGGATAAATCGGCTGGTTGATCCCAAAGTTTGACCTTGTATTCACCTTTCTCTAGCCATTGCTCTAAATCTTCGCTAGAAAGCGGTCGACTGATGTAATACCCCTGCACCGTTTCACACTTTTTGTCTCGTAGCCAGTCTAGTGTTAGTTTATCTTCAACGCCTTCTGCAACAACTTTTAAACCAAGCTGATGTGATAATTGAATGGTTGATTCGACAATCAATTGATCTTGTGGTTGATGTATTAGATGTTCAATAAAGGCGCGATCAATTTTCAGCTCTTGAACGGGTAAGTTTTTCAACTGTGCTAAAGACGAGTAACCGGTGCCGTAATCATCGATTGACAAATTAATGCCATGGGTGCGCAGCATGATGATGTTATCAACCGCTTTTGAGCTGTGATCAACAAAGGCATCTTCGGTGATTTCAAAACTCAACGCATCGGTCAACGAGCCGTCATTCGCTAAGGTATCGATTAAGTATTGACAGAACTCATCGTCGAGCAAGTTCTCTGGGGAAATGTTTATGGCAATATTTAATGCTAGGCCTTTGCTGCGCCAGTAAATGTATTGCTCAATCGCTTCGTTAAGGACCCACTTACTTAACGCCGTCATTTGCCCGGTCTGATCGGCAATATGAATAAAGCTATCTGGTGTAATAAGACCATTAACTGGGTGGTTCCAGCGTAATAAAGCTTCGACTTCTTCGATATTATTGGTCGCCAGATTTAATTTCGGCTGAAAGAATAATAAAAATTCATCATTCTCTATGGCACCGCGTAAGCGATTGACTAGCTGCAATCTATCAAGTGTATTTAGGTCTATTTGACGGTCATAGATTTGATATTTTAAGTTCTTACGTTTGGCGATTTGCATCGCTGAGTCGGCTTCTTTTAATACCTGATTTGCCTGTGACCAACCATCACTGATGGTAATACCGATATTAACCTGCAAATGAATAG
The DNA here is from genome assembly GCF_012932945.1 of Thalassotalea sp. Y01. Taxonomy (NCBI): domain Bacteria; kingdom Pseudomonadati; phylum Pseudomonadota; class Gammaproteobacteria; order Alteromonadales; family Colwelliaceae; genus Thalassotalea; species Thalassotalea sp. Y01. The sequence continues at coordinate 173,957 of NZ_JABBXG010000001.1, read as the reverse complement.
AGATATTTTGATAAATAAAGCTTGGCTCGATAACACGGTTGATATGACTTACCGTGGTTTTGATGTCTTTTTCGGTTTGATGATCAAAACGAATTAAAAAGCCATTACCTGATACGTGGAACAAAGGTTTTTCCAGTTTGCCAAGGCGATAGGCAATTTCAAGAATAACTTCATCGCCGACATCGTGACCTAAGGTATCGTTGATTTCTGATATGCGGCGTACGTTTATTTGGCATAGCAGGTAAGGTTCTTTTATATCATGCATTTCACGATAAAATTGACTACGATTTGGTAGCCCTGACAGTAAGTCACTAAATGCTTGGCGAGTAATCTCGTTTTCACGCTCTTCAATTGCTTGTTGCATCACGCTAAATTGCGCAGCCAATTGATTTAATTCATCGGTACTGCCAATACGCGCAGTAGAGTTATAGTTACCTTGGGCAATTTGTTTTGCCAAATCGACAAACGAGCGCACAGGGCGTGATACGCCATTAGCGATAAAATACGCACCAAATAAAGAGGCTGCTAACGTTAACGCGATAAGCAGGAAGATATTAAAGCTGTCTTGTTTTATTGCCGCGATTAGATTCGAACGGGATTGAAAGAAGGTCGCATTAACGGCGACGTTATTAATCTCACCCAAGCGCAAATGTTTACCGATCAGAGAGCCTTCATGCATCGCCTGCAACGGTGAGTCACCTTCAATAATAAATTTGTCCTGACGCATCGCATCATTTTGCGCGATCCATTGCCAGTTTTCTTGTTCTTGCAGCGCAAAGCCCACATAAAAACTGCTTAAACCTGCCAGCTCGTTCGCCAATGCTTTGTTGATTTCGTACCCCAATGCAATGTGACCGACGATTTCAAATTTTTCTAAGACTGGAGTAATCACCATTTGGTAAATTTGCTTATTGTTGGCGTAATACACTTCTACCGGGTGATCTTTGAGCCAATCGGTTTGGACAAATGGTTCATTTATCTTATTACCATTTTCAACACGCTTTATTTCTTTATTACTGTCTTTTACCTGCAAATGTCCAATGATCACCGCGTCGACATCGATAGCCAGAGCAATATCGGCATCAATGCGCTTTCGGTGATTATTTAATGGCAACGACAGATTTCGATGTGCGCTAGAAAATTGCTCAACCAAGACTCTGTCGGTTGCTGATATTTCAGTAAAGGCAGATAAGTAATAGCTTCGACTTTGTAGTTTTTCTTTTAATAAATGTTCTGCGTTAGACAACACGCTCGCTAGCTGATGCTCGGCACGCTGTTTATTGGAGTAATAAGACGTAACAAAGGAAACAGTTTGTACTGCAATAAGCAGAAGAATGAAAAGTCCAAAGATGCGACTGCGCAAACTGGAAAACAAAGGAGCCATAGATTTTTTCCTATTACTGTGATGATCCATTTTATGTCACAGTATTTATTGTTGTTATATAGGTGTTGCTATCTTGTTAAGATGACAAAAATTACTTTGAAAAGCAAGCAAATAACCAGTCCTTGGAGGCCTTTGTTTAGCTGCAAATCGATAAATACCACTACGTACATGTCAGATAAATGCTACTGCTCTATTTATATACAAATGTGCAATCTGTTGCGCTTGTTTATATAAGCCAGTAATTAAGGCACAAAAGCAAATTTTTTATTAGAAAATCGCAAAGCAAAACGTTAATTGCCTCGTTTTAAAGCAAAAAAAGTGGAGTTTTTAATAAAACCAACTAGGATTTTTATTATTGACACAACAACTTACCAACAAAGGTCGTGACCAAGCCATACACGACTTTTAATGATTACCGATACCTAGAGCCCCTCTAGATATCACAAACCCTGTGTAGTAATTGACGTCAAATTAACGCTAAGGAACAATGATGAAAAATACAATTGCAACGCTGCTAATCGCTTTATTGATAAGCGGTTGTGCCGCAACCTGGGATAACATGTCTGAAGAGACTATTGGCGAATGGAAAGCAAATGGTGTCGATGTAGAAACTGCAAATTATTTAACTGAAAACCGTGTAACACCTGAACAATATGCTGAATGGAAAGCGGTAAAAATTACCGACCCAGAAATGATTGTTGAGTGGTCTGAAGCCAAGTTTAGTGCATCAGAAGCACGAGCATGGATGGATGGCGGTTTTGAACTTGATGACGCTATTGATAATCGCTCTGAAGGTTTAAGTCCTACGGCTGAAAAGCAATAACGGTTGTTATCTCGCTCTATAGTCATTGAGCGTATAGGCACAAAAAAAGACGCCCTTAGGCGTCTTTTTTTATTTGGTATTTAATCGCTTGAGAATGCCAGTTTTTAGCCATGTTTATTATGACAATAGCTCTGACTGGAACAATGTGCGTTTTCATACTAAATTGATAGTTAAGTAATTAAAAACGCTAGTTAAATGTTTATTCACAATATAACAATAATAGGAATTTTATTTGGAACAGGTTAATTCAAAAGGAATTGTTGTATTTGGCCACCCAAGGTCAGGTACCACGCTTACCAGGAGATTATTAAATAGACATTCTAACATAGCGAGTCCTCCTGAAACGCATTTATTCAGAGCATGCGGTAAATTCCTTGATTATGAACAGACATCAACAGGGCTAGATATAGGGGTATTGTCGGGTCTTAAATTTGCTGGTCTAGAGGAACATATTGTTCTTAATCGACTACGTGATTTAGCATTTTCTTGTTTGGATGATTTCGCACAGAGTCAAGGAAAGCAACGTTGGTTAGAGAAGACCGCATTCGATGCTTTTCATATGAAAAACATCGTAAAACTATTGGAAAATAAAGTACTTTTTATTGGAATAGTGAGGCATCCTCTTGATGTCGCAATGAGCTGTAACGAATTCTGTCAATCTCTTGGTTATTTCCCTAAAGAGCTACACAAATACATCATTGAAAACCCTAATCACATAGCAGCATTTACAAAATCATGGGCAGATGTAAATGCTGATTTATTGTGGCTGCAAAGTGAATTCGCTGATAACTGTAAAATATTTCGTTATGAAGACTTAGTTTCGGCTCCCAAAGATACACTTTCAGATATGCTTGCCTTTGTTGGTGAGTCTTATGAAAGCCATATTCTTGATTCAGAATTAGACTCTGAAAAAATAATTGGTTTTAGTGACCATAAAAGTTATCAATCTAAACACATTCAAAATAATCGTACGGAAAAATGGCGAAACCTTCCAAAACATCAAGTATATCAAGTTGCATCTGTCGTTAACCCTTTACTCAATCATTTTGGCTATCCTCTTCTTAGTGAAAATAAAAAAGTAACATTAGAGCAAGCGAGAATGGATTATTCTCAAGGGTTGCAGATTGTCAGTAATATTCAACAAGCAGGGGAAGAGGATTCCTATCATGCAGATAATTTAGTTATCGAGAATAAAGGTGCACCTTTTGATTGCCCTAAAATTTCGATTTACGGTGATATAACTAACAAACGGGTCAATGACTACTATGAAAAGCAATCTCAAGTTAATGAAAAGTTAGCTACACAACTTTTAAATCGTCAACGATTACCTGATCTAAGTTTGCTAATTGCACTGCAAGTTTTATTAAAGAGAATAGGTGATGATAATAAAGTTGAACTTGATGTATGCAGCTTAGAGCAAGGGAAAACCCATCATTATAACATTCCAGATATACATGATGATGAAGTGACGTTAGCTGAAATAGAAAAGGAGTACTTATCTATTGCAACTAATAATAAGGTAGCCGTTAACGACACTTTCAATTTTAAAAATGATGTTGTGACTTGCTTTTTTGAACATTCGACTTTATTTAACGAAGCCATTGATGATTATAGAGCTTTTTATCAACGCAATCTTGGTACCCCGAATTTTATAAAAGCTATTTGCTTATTTGTTTTGGTTGATAAGAAAAGCGAGACAATTGATTTATATTGGCTATTTAATAAGGCTGCTTGGCTCAATAGTGATAAATGTATTCGCGCCATAGAGCATTTTAACATTATTTTGAATCAATTCCTGACCGAACCAAATCAAACTATCGCAAAGCTACCAATATTAACAACCACTGAAAAGAACCTAATCGATTCATTTTATGATTTTAAAGATGAGCCTGAACCGGTTATATCAAAGGTTTGGAGTCAAGTGGTCAATAACCCTTTTGACACTGCCATTGTTTTTGAAGAGTCTGAATTAACTTATTTGGAACTGGGGCTGCAGGTATCTATTTTATCCAAACAATTACAGCTTGAGGGGGTTACTCATGGATCCGTGGTAGCTGTTTGCATAGAGCGCTCAACCAATATGATTATTGCGTTATTAGCAATTATGCACGCTGGAGGAACCTATGTTCCACTCGATCCAGAACACCCTAAGTCAAGAATCCTTCAGATTATTGAGGATGCTAATATTGATTTAGTCGTTTCAGATAATCATTTTATAAGTGAACTAACCAACAAAGTAAAAATAAAAAATTTCCTAGTACAGGATGCTATGTGGGAGCAACAAGAGGATATTAGAGAGCCTTCAGGTGTTGCAGAATTGGCGTACATTATTTTTACATCAGGCTCCACTGGTCGCCCGAAAGGTGTCGAAGTATATCAAAAAGGACTTACTTGTTTTCTTACTGCCATGTCTCAAAAACCAGGAATGGATCAAAGCGATCGCATGCTTTCTGTTACAACGGTTGCCTTTGATATTGCCGCATTAGAAATATTTCTTCCTCTCACGTTAGGGGCTACGCTATACATGGCTAGTCGCGATGATACAAAAAACGGTTTAGCATTAGAACACCTTTTAACGCAGAACAAGATCACCGTTTTTCAAGCGACACCTGCGACGTATCAGCTTTTATTAGCAAACAATTGGCAAGGGAATAAATCACTAAAACTGTTATGCGGTGGTGAAGCAATGCCTTCTGACTTAGCTGAAAAGCTGATAACAAGGTGCGACTCACTTTGGAATATGTATGGTCCAACAGAAACAACGATCTGGTCCACCGTAAAACAAGTCTCAAAAGTTGAAAGCCCAGTTCCTATAGGTACGCCTATTCGAGGCACTAAAACTTACGTATTGAATAATGCATTATCTAAAGTACCTATTGGAGTTATAGGTGAGTTATATATAGCTGGGGACGGCGTAGCAGCCGGTTATCATAACAAGCCAGATTTGACAGGTGAAAAATTTGTCGATGACCCATACGCTAAATCTAAAGCAGCGAAAATGTACCGTACAGGGGATTTCGCCAAGTATACAGAAAATGGCGAATTAGTTTTTCTGGGAAGGCAAGACAGTCAAGTTAAAATTCGTGGATTTCGAATAGAACTAGAGGATATTGAAAACGCTATAAGGGCTCTAGATGGTGTAAGTAATTGTGTTGTAGATGTTTATACTCGCAGTAATAGTTCAAAACAATTAGTGGCTTATATAATATCAGACGGAAACCATAAGCATTATGAAGAAGGCGAGTTGACTGAATTATTGAATCCAGTACTACCAAACTACATGATACCAAGTTACATAGTTTATTTAGGTGAGCTCCCTTTAACACCAAACAAAAAAGTAGACAGAAAGTCGCTACCACACCCAGAGGTGAAGAAAAAACAAAGTCCTAGCGATTCAAGTTTTGGTGATACAGAAAGTCAAAACAAGGTAGAAACAACATCAAAGGTTGTGGATGTCGAGTTAAGATCGCAAATATTAAAAGTTTATCAAAAAACTTTAAATATAAAGGATATACAAGCTAGTGATAGTTTTGCCAGCTTAGGCGGAGACTCATTATCATATGTGCAAACCAGTATTGAATTAGAGAGTGCTCTAGGTAAGATTCCCGAAGGGTGGGAAAAACTGACCATTAATGCGTTAGCATCAAAAAAAGAGCTGATAACTTCAAAACTTGCAGAAATCGACACTACTGTTTTTATGAGAGCTCTAGCGATGCTCTCTGTTATTTTTGTACATTCATTTAGTGATATCGGGCTGCGTAATAATACTGCGGGCTTATTTATGATCTCAGGTCTATTATTTGCAAAGTTTCAATTTGATTTAGTTCAAAAGAGGAAATCCGTAAAACCAATTCTTATGTCCGCTTGGAAAATATTTTTACCTGCAACAGTCATTACTTTATTACTGTTCGTCAAAGTAGGTGAATTTAGGTTAGATATAATTCTTTTGTATAGTAACTATACGGAACCAGTGAATGGTTTTTTCGTATATTATTGGTTCATACAAGTGTTGATTCATATACTTCTTTTGTATGCTTTTTTATTTTCAATTAATCCCATATTTAAATTTGCGTCAGCTGAACCATATAAGTTTGGTGTTGCAATGCTTGCTGTTTCGGCATTGCTCATTCCTATAACGGCGTTAACGCCCGAATTATTTCATTTACATCGCTCAACACACGTTAACCTTTGGTTCTTCGCCGCAGGATGGCTTATTTATTTCTCTAAATCAGAAGATAAACGCGTGTATTTAGTTTATACAATATTATTTTTAGCAATCATTCACTATGTACTATTAGAGTCTAAGCCACGGGAAACTATTGCATCGCCATTACTTGTATTCTTATTCGCGGCTATTCTACTGTTTGTCGAGAAAATAAAAGTCACTCATTCAATTAAAAAAATAGTCTATGTAGTCGCTTCATCATCACTTTTCATTTATTTAACACATATGATCGTGTTAGTAACTGTTCCTCAAATGCTGCCGTTTAATCTCGCCACAAATAAAATCATTTCTATATTTATTTGTTTAGTTTGGGGCGCGATAGTGTGGAAATGTTGGGAGCATATAACTGAATCAATCAATAAAGTTATGAATGAGCGAAGAATAAGAAAAGTACTAAAGTAATTGTCAGCTTAAAATTTTCAACTGTTTTTCCAAACAAAAAAAGACGCCCTTAGGCGTCTTTTTTTGTTTGGAGTTGGTGGAGCGGGGGAGATTTGAACTCCCGTCCGAAAAACCTACATCCTCGGTACTACATGCTTAGTCGCTCATTTATTTAACCAGTCAGACGCCAAGCGACAAGCTTCGTTCTGGTGAGTCTGATACTGTTTCGCGGTTCACCGTCAGACGCAGTTCCCTCGCTAGCCAATTTTTCATGACCATCGCATCTCAAGCCAATAGGCGAAGCTTCGAGAGGATGGCTAGCATTATGCTGCTAGTGCGAACGTTTCGTCGTTTGCAACTATAGTTTTGCGGCTTTTTACCAGGCCAACCGCCCCTGGGCATGCACCTTGGGTTTCGTGAATCCCGTCGAATCCTAGATCCGCCCCAAAGTGAAACGCTAAACGCGCTTTACATTGTATATTGTACTGTTAATTATGGCTGAAAACAACGCGGTTAAATAGCGAACAGTAATTGTTGATAAACTAGGCTTGATTATCATAAAGCGGTAAAGCACTTTAAATATTACGTTAATTCGTTATACTGGTTGTACCAGTGATGAGTGATAATAACAAATAGAGGCGATAATGGCTCTTCCTAAAATATTGAGTGTATATGAAAAGTGGACCAAATTTTCATTTGGTAACCGACTTTTTTCATGGTTTTTTGCGCGTTGGGCACCTTACTTTAAAACCATAAAACCTTTGGTTAAAGAGTTAAGAAAAGGTTACTGTGAGGTGCTTATACCTAAGCGTAAAGCAGTAGAAAACCACATTGGTACTGTGCATGCGATTGCAATTTGTAACGGCATGGAAATGGCTATGGGAGCGGTCAGTGAAGCGAGTATTCCTGATAACCTTCGTTGGATCCCTAAATCAATGACGGTCGATTATACCGCCAAGGCCGGTACTGACATTCGTTGTATTGCCAATATTGAAAACAAAGAGTGGCAAGTGGGGGATTTTGGTATCCCGGTTGAAGCATTTGATGACAACGATGTGATGGTGGCGAAAGCGGTAATAACGGTATGGGTTAGTGAGAAAAAGCCTAAAAAAGCCTAAAATATACCAACGAGCGTAAGCAAGTCTGATGTTCGATTAATAAAAAAGCCTGCATGCGCAGGCTTTTTTATGTGTTATTGATTTTTGTGCTTCATGATTCGGCCTTGATCAACCTTCCATTCCCGGTCTTTGATGTCAGCTCGTTTGTCATGTGATTTTTTACCTTTACCTAAGCAAAATTCCAGCTTAACCCAATTGCGCTTCCAGTACATCGCAGTCGCAATGAGAGAGAAACCTTGACGATCTACTGCGCCTATTAAGCGATCAAGTTCTCGACGATTTAACAATAGCTTTCGATCACGTCTTGGATCACATACCACGTGGCTAGATGCCGACAATAAAGGTTGGATTTCAGCACCAAGCAAATACGCTTCGCGATTTTTAATGAAAACGTAACAGTCTGATATATTTACTTTTCCATCCCGAATAGATTTGATTTCCCAGCCTTGAAGTTCCATGCCAGCTTCAAATTTATCGGATAGATTGTATTCATGCCTCGCCTTTTTATTCAAAGCGATGGTATTACTTGCTTGTTTGTTTGATTTTTTCTTTGCCATAACGGCGACTATTATACGGATAAAGGCGATTAATGGTACTGATTAAAACATTTTTTGCGAAATTTTCCAGATGTGATTTCGCTAATCCTTTGATATCATGTCGAATGTAACATAGGAGAAGAAATGCCAGCGATTAATCGTAGTGCACTGGTTATGCGTAGTGCCGCTGATATGTATAAGTTAATAAATGATGTTTGTAAGTATCCAGAGTTTTTACCTGGTTGTACTGATGCCAAAATTGTCAGCCATAATGAGGACTCAATGACCGCCTCATTGAAGGTCTCCAAAGGTGGTGTGCAAAAATGGTTCACGACCGAAAACACCTTGCAAGAAAATCAAAAAGTCAGCATGCATTTAAAAGATGGCCCCTTTAAATATTTAACAGGGCATTGGTTGCTAACACCATTAAGTGACGATGCTTGTAAAATCGAATTGAAACTTGACTATGAATTTTCCAGTAAGCTCATCGAGATGGCATTTGGCCGAATATTCGATAGCTTAACCAATTCTATGGTGAGTGCATTTACTCAAAGAGCGAAACAGGTTTACTGATGATCGAACAAATTTCAATAGAGCTGGTTTATGCTCTGCCTACCGAACAAACCTTGATCTCACTATTGATTGATGAAAACTCAACCGTAGAGCAGGCGATTATGGAATCGGGTATATGTCAGCAATTTCCAGAGATTGATTTGAACGTCAATAAAGTTGGCATATGGAACAAAGCGGTTAAGCTTCAGCAAACCGTGCATGATGGTGATCGTATTGAGATATATAGACCGCTTATCGCCGATCCAAAAGAAGTGCGTAAACGACGAGCGGAAAAGGCCAAACAAGAAGGTCGCGCCGACAAAGTAACGGGTGGACGAGTCAACCCGTTACGTGGCGCTGCGAGTAAAGAATAGATTACCCGAGTTAGATTACCAAAGTTAGACTACCAGAGAATGAACCGTGCCATGCGTGATGCTCGGCATTCTTCATCGCTATAACCTGGTTCGTCATTATCAAAAACGTTTTCAATCATCGCAAAATAATACTGCATTTTGTCTTGCATTTGCATCGCTAGAGCAAACACGTTATTTGCAGATTTTGCTTTGGATTTATGTAGTAGTACTGGTTCATTGCTATGTGCTTGTACTAATTGAACCAATGGCTTGTTTATCAAGGATGCATAGGCACCGAGATCATCGCGTGAAATTGAAATAGGCGTGATTGTGGCACGCATTTCCTTGTTAAACAGAAATTTATCCCCGGACACAGCATATGACTTCAAGCTTAGTAAGCTGAAAAAAGTGATTAACGACCACAGTAGAGTTAGCTTTACTGATTTCACTGTTCTTCCTCCCTCTTTACGTACCATATCAAATTTGCGTCTTTATTAACCTATGTTAACTGATTGTTAAATGCCAGTGCAAGGCGGTAAACAACCGGTTTTACAAGATAAGTGACCATAAAATACTCATTTCGCTTTCAGTTGCCTGTCAAAAAACGATAAACCAGTCTATTTGACCATGTTTTTAGTGTGACTACTCGGTAGGGCTTGTAAATAGTGATTTTGACCATTTGAAGTGATTTTCAAAAAGATAAGAATCATAGGTAAATGAATAACTAATCAACAATAACCTTACTTTTATAGTGGTAAAGATATGAATTGCGTCAGCTTATTTTACGTAACGGCTTATAAAATGTAGTTTTCTATACTGACCGCTTCTTAAGTTGCTGAATAATTTAGGTAAATTAATCTTGGCAAGGTGTTTGCAGATATCTGTTCGTTACTATAATAACGATTGCAATATTGAGGTGAATAATATGAAAAAGTTTCTGTATGCTACTTTGGCTAGTCTAGGATTGATGATTTCTTCAACCGCATCTGCCGACGTAATCAATTTTATGGATCTTGCCGATAACGAGCCTGGTGAAGGCTCTGTCGGTGAATCTTGGGTGTATGAAGGTGACGGTTTTACGCTAACAATCACAGCGATGCTAGGCGATCAAATGGCATTTCCATACCTTGATGAATCGAACAATAGAGGCCCCGGCGGATTAGGCGTGTGCCCAGAAGATTTGGATGAATGTGGTTCTGATGACAACATTACCATTGACGAATCATTGATGTTGACCTTCGAAGTAGACGAAGGTGTAACCGTTAGTCTGACTCAGTTGTGGTTCAATAATAACCATGATGAAGGTTTAGATGCCGATGACATGATTAGTGTCGACTTTTCTAGTATCGGTGGTATGGTTGGTGAATTTAGCCCTGTCGCAGACGGCGAAGCTATTGACGGTGTTAAAGGCACTTACGCGTGGGTAGCAGATGCTGGCGAGTATGTATTTGGTAGTGGCGATTATGTCTCACTTGCTTACTTTAATCAGGAATTTTACTTGTCCGCGATGGAAATTGATGTGACACGTCCTCCTGCTGAAGTTCCAGAGCCTGCAAACTTAGTGCTAATGTCACTTGGTCTAATCGGTCTGATCGCGACGCGCCGACGTCGTATTTAGAAAAATATATCTATTGTAGTAACAGAAAGCGTCGCATTAGCGGCGCTTTTTTACATCTGTTCATTGATGAATAAAGCCTGCAAGCCTATTGCTAAAAGTGTTGCCAAAAATAGCGTCAGTTTTTTTTACGATTTTTCTATGACGAATAAAAAAATATCGATGGAAATATATCAACCTCATGATTTGTATTGGTTTATACATATTGGTGAGCAATTTGCATAAGTTAAAGCGGTGATTCTTTTGTGTCTTTACAGAGGTTAAATATGAAAAAATTAATTTACGCGTTTCTAGCATGCTTAGGCTTGACGATCTCTTCGACTGCGTCAGCGGGTTTTCTTAATTTTATGGAGTTAGGTGAAACTGAGGGTGGTTCTTTGGAGTTAGTTTATGTAATGGATGGATACACTCTGACCATTACAGGTTTTGATGATCTTGATGATGACGATGACGTTTATGCGTACCTTGATGCGCCAAACAATACTGGACCTGGTGGTTTAGGTGTTTGTGCTGACGTTGACGCCGCTATGCAATGTGATCCATCGAGCAATGATAATGTCACTGAAGGTGAGTACTTAGTATTTACTTTTAGTGGTCTTGCAGAAGGTACTAAAGTTGGTTTGCAACAACTTTGGTTTAATAACTATCATGATGGTAATTTGGGTGAAGGCGACTTAATTAATGTAGACTTTTCAGGTATAGGTGGTCCGTCTGTTGACTTTGAACCTGTAATGGATGGTACGGAACTGGATCCAGGTAATTGGGCATGGGTTAACGAAGACCCAAGTATGTTTTTATTTGGTGAAGGTGATAGCTTTACAATTTCTTATGTTAATCAAACATTCTATGTTTCAGGTTTCGCTGCATCTAGTTTAGATGTTCCTGCTGAAGTGCCTGAGCCTTCGAACTTAGTGTTATTAGCACTTGGTCTAGTAGGATTAGCAGCAACTCGCAGACGCCGCAGTTAATAAAGACGCTGTTGAAAGTGACAATTAATAACCTCGAAACGCCGCTTTTAGCGGCGTTTTTTTTATGCGTTTAGCGCAGATATGAGCTTGATTAGTTATCTACTTTTTATTTGATTCAATGTATCTAAGCCGCTGATACTTAGCGATATATTAGCCATGGAAACGGATAAGTGACTAAAAAATAACTGTTTTTATTGCCTTCCTCATTTAAGAAAATACGTCAGAATTATTTACGGTTATTCGTGTATTCAGGTTTTATAACGACCTGGTTTTGAATAGGTAGCTGATATAAAAGGTATTTATATTTTAGGAATGGAGTTTGCATGCTAGTGCCAGTTGTAAAATTTATGCAACATTCGAGGTGAATATGAAAAAACTCTTTTACGCATTCCTGACAAGTATAGGTTTGATACTATCATCGACCGCTTCGGCAGGGGTAATAAACTTTATGGAATTGGCTGATACTGAGCCTGGAGAAAACTCCTATAATCCTCTCATCATAGAAGGTGAGGGCTATAAAATTACCATAACCGCGATGCTTGATGGCGCCATGGCTTATCCATATTTAGATGAGACCAATAACCGTGGACCAGGTGGTTTGGGGGTTTGCCCTATCGAAACGGATCAATGTGGTGACGATGATAACATGACTGTCGGTGAATCCTTAATGTTCACCTTTGAAGTTGATGATGGATATACGGTCACTTTAAATCAAATTTGGTTTAACAATAATCACGACGATGGTTTCGATGACACTGATGCTATCACATTGGACTTCTCTGGTGTTGGTGGTATGTCGGGAGAGTTTAACCCTGTGAAAGATGGTACTGTCGTTGAAGGTATAAAAGGGACCTATGCGTTTATCGCAGACCCTGGTAAATACATGTTTGGAAACGGCAGCTATTTCGGTGTCTCTTATTTCAATGAGAAACTTTACGTGTCAGCCATTGCTTTAGATGTTACTGGCCCACCAACCGAGGTACCTGAGCCTTCGAATTTAGTGCTAATGGCATTGGGATTGATGGGGCTTGCGATACGTCGTCGCCAAAACTAATTAAGATATGTTTATTGTGCATTGAGTGCACTATATTTCCAGCCTATAAAGCGTCGCGTTGCGGCGCTTTTTCTTTATGAGGCATGATGTAATTAATTAACCATGCCCACAAAGTTTGTGCCGTGTGGGCTTTATTTGATCTTCTCTTATCGAAACCTCTTTCTTTAAAAATGTCGGGTTTATTTATGTTTTCGATATTTATCTAAACACAATTTTAAAGAGCTTAGCGCAAAGTATTGATTCTAAAATGCTTACTTTTATTGGTTTAGAAGTTGCGTTGTAACTAGTGCTGTATGATTTTAAGCAATGAGCGAGGTGACTTTGAAAAACTTTTCTATGCTTTTATAGTTAGCTTAGGCTTGCTTCTCTCCTGCTTTTGCCGGTGTCATAAATTTCATGGAAATGGCCGACGTAACAATAAGTGACGGATCTCAAGAAAACCCATGGGTTATCATAAGAGAAGGGTATACGGTTACAATCATACCCATGGGCGCTGGAGAGCATACTCTTATTTAGATGAATCAGATGATAATAGAGGACTTGGTGGTTTAGGTGTCTTTCTTGAGATGACCGATGAATCTACGAGTCAGGACAGTTTGGGTGCCGAAGAGTCATTAATGATTACCTTTAACCTAGAAGGTGGGCAAATCGGCTTAGAGTAATTCCAGTTTAACAATAACCACGACGATCGTTTTCAAGTTGGTAATAAAATTGGCATCGATTCCTCAGATATTGGTGGTATGTCGGGTGAATTCGACCCCAAGAAAGACGGTACCCCTGTTGACGGCGTTATCGGCACTTATGCTTGGGTTGATGACGCAGGTAAGTACATGTTTGGTGATGGCGATTCATTTGTTATTAGCTACATTGACGAGTCGTTTTTTTATCAGCCATGGCCCTAAATACCGATGGCGTGGTAAATCCAGCATCCGTACCAAAGTGTCCCAATATATTATTGATAGCATTCGGCTTTGCGGGTATTGTGGCGACACGCAGACGTCGTAAGTAACTTTATTTCTAATTATAAAAAACGCTGCAGGCGCTGCGTTTTTTGTGAGCAAAATTTAATGAAAGGGTCTTTAATCGAATTTCATTAACAATTCTCGGCAGCTTTTACCACTTGCTGTCTAAACCAAATATGGCTGGGTTCGTGGTGCAATAAAGGTGACCAAATCATTTTTAACTCAATATCCGGTATTGCAAAAGGCGGTGGCAGTATCGCATAGCCCGTATCTAAACGATGAATATGAGCTGCTTTACTTGGTAATGTGGCAATTAACTGATCATCGTGGGCCAGTTGCATCGCAACATGGTAATTGCGAGTAAACACCTTAATATCGCGTTGCTTACCTATTTGCGCTAGCGCTTCATCTACCCAACCGAGCTTTTGAATGTCTTTTGGGTTCATACCCAAACCTACACCGAACCCTGTTTTTGAAACCCACACATGTTTACTTTGCATATAAGACTGCAAATTAAAATTTTCTAAAATAGGGTTACTAGCACGGGTGAGGCAGGAGAAACTGTCTTTCCAGAGAACCTTTTGATGAAAGGACAAAGGCAACTCATTAAACAAGTTAATTGCCATATCAATTTTACCATCTTCAACGTCGTGGAAGGTCACATCACTTGGGGTCATAATGTCGATGGTTATATTGGGCGCTACTGCATTTAAGTGTTCTAACAGTTTTGGCAATAGAGTTGATGCGGCATAGTCACTGGCCATTAAGCGGTATACACGCTGAGACTGCTCGGGAATAAAGTCTGCGTCAACTTGTTGTAAGGCTTCTTTCGTATCCAACAGGATTTTGCGAATTTTTGGAGCGAGAAAGTTAGCCCGCTCGGTGGCTACCATACCTTCTGATGTGCGCACCAAGACGGGATCATTTAACAATGTTCGGAGCCGCTTTAAACTATTACTCATTGCCGGTTGGGTTATGCCAAGATGGCCTGCCGCTTTAGTGACGTTTTTCTCTCGTAGCAAAACATCAAATGCGATCAGTAAGTTAAGATCTATATCATTTATATTCATAGTACTTATTTAACTATAAATACTATGAATAATAAAGGGGCCTACATCAGAAATTATATTGTCGGCATCAGCAGAGTGGATTAGATACTGTAAACCAGAGTCAGTGACGTTTCTGTACGAGTCTTTTCGATGTCGCCATCGACGTTAGTATTGTGGTCAACAGTAAAAGCAAACTTTAAAGCCAATGATTCGATCAGCTTGGTGGTTACTGAGCTGACCGATTTTAGTTTACTATTTTCACCTGTTTTGGTGGCAATCTCGGCACTTAAGGTTTGCTTGAATTCCATGGTCTGATAGATACGGCGTTCATAGGTTGCCGCGGTACGAACAATGGTCGACGTCTCAGTACGGTTGTTATGGTCATCGGTTTCAGCAATCTCATCGACTTTGAAACCCGGACCAATTTCCGCATCAAAATAGGCAATATCGGTTTCATACCAGCGACGACCCCAACCGGCAGCGACTGCGGCTTGGTAATCAAAACCATTAAATCTGTCAGCCTCATAAGAGCCATAGCCAAACAGATAGTTACGACCACCTTCTTCTAAGGTGTAGTTACTTTGTAAGGAGGTTAGCCATTTTTGGTCGGTTGTTTCGTATCGCTTTTTACCGGTTACATCATCTTCGACTTCCGACTTACGGCCGAATACGTCTAAAATCCAATTGGTTCTAAGCTTGCCCACTTCATGATTTAAATCAGAACGCGCTTTGGCAATAAAGTAGTCATTATCACTGGTGTTAAAAAACGCGCCAACTTCGACAGAGCCGGTTAGTTTAGATGGCGTTAAATCACACTCAGGAAATCCAATAAACTCTTCTGGTGGCACTTCATCTGTAAAGTGATAACACTCAGGCTGGTCTTTTTTATTTAGCGCATCAACTATCGCGTCAATGGCTTCGGCATTACTCGATTGCTCTGCAGCTAGCAGCGGCGAGAACAATGCAAGCAAAGAAATGGGGATTTTTTTGTTCATGTTAAGCGCTTAAGATTGTTATTTTTTTCAGAAAATGTGGTTATGCGATTTACCGCATCTGGGATTATACATCGCTTGGTACTGAGCTTTGTTTTTCTTAATCCTGCAGCGATTATATAGAATTACAGCGTCGAATAGAACACGACAAAGCAGTATTTTTTGCAACAAAAAAGGGAGCTCAGCTCCCTTTTTTCTTTATAGGTGACTATTTGTTTATTTTACAACAGCTTTAAGTTCACCGTTTTCGTAACGACCAAACATAGTTTCAAGCGAAATTGGCTTAATTTTGCTTGCGTTACCTGCGGTATCAAATGCTTCATAACGAGCCTTACAGATCTCGTACATTGCATCGGTACTGGCTTTTAAATATTTACGAGGGTCAAATTCCGATTGATTTTGCGCCATAAAACGACGGATAGCACCGGTTGAAGCAAGACGTAAGTCGGTATCAATATTGACCTTGCGTACACCGTTTTTGATGCCCTCTTGAATTTGCTCTACAGGAACACCGTAGGTTTCAGGAATATTACCACCAAACTCATTGATCACCGCTAACCATTCTTGCGGTACGGACGATGAACCGTGCATAACCAAATGGGTATTTGGGATACGCTCATGAATCGCCTTAATACGATCAATCGCTAAAATATCGCCAGTCGGTGGACGAGTAAATTTATAGGCACCATGTGAGGTACCACAGGCAATAGCCAATGCATCGACATTGGTTTTGTTAACAAAGTCAGCCGCTTCTTCTGGATCCGTTAACAGTTGATCGTGACTTAAAACGCCTTCTGCACCAACGCCGTCTTCCTCACCAGCCATACCAGTTTCAAGCGAACCTAGGCAACCTAGCTCACCTTCAACCGATACACCACACGCGTGGGCCATCGCCACCGCTTGACGGGTAACATCTACATTGTATTCATAACTCGATGGTGTTTTACCGTCTTCCATTAAAGAGCCGTCCATCATTACTGATGAGAAACCTAACTGAATAGAGCGCTGACAAATGGCCGGTGATGTACCGTGATCTTGGTGCATCACAACCGGAATATTTGGAAACTCTTCAACAGCTGCTTGAATCAAATGACGCAAAAATGGGGCGCCAGCATACTTACGAGCACCTGCAGATGCTTGCAATATGACCGGGCTGTCGGTATCAGATGCCGCTAACATGATGGCACGAACCTGCTCGAGATTATTCACATTAAATGCTGGGATACCGTAGCTATGTTCTGCTGCATGATCCAGCATTTGACGCATTGAAATTAAAGCCATTATCAACACTCCTTATTTGTGTGATAGGTGCATGTCACAATTTTACTTGCCATGCGATTATTATAGTTCAAGTTGTAATATCGATTTTTATAATGAGGGCCAGCATTACTGGCCCTTTAGATTTAAGCGTTTGCTGCTCGTTCTTCAAGCATAGCAACCGCTGGAAGTTTTTTGCCTTCGAGGAATTCAAGGAAGGCGCCGCCACCGGTAGAAATGTAAGACACTTTGTCAGCGATGTTATATTTATCTACAGCTGCTAAGGTGTCACCACCCCCGGCGATAGAAAAAGCGCTTGAGTTGGCAATGGCTTGAGCGATTGCTTTTGTGCCTTCGCCAAATTGATCAAATTCAAACACACCGACTGGGCCGTTCCAAACGATGGTTCCGGCATTTTCAAGAATATCCGCCAGTGCACTGGCTGAATCAGGACCAATATCAAAAATCATATCGTCCGCTTCAACGTCGGCAACGGCTTTTAAATTCGCTTCAGCGCTCTCTGAAAACTCTTTACCAACAACAACATCAGTTGGTACCGGAATGTCGCCGTTATTGGCTTTAGCATTGGCGGTTAAGCGGTTTGCCTCATCAAGTAAATCTGCTTCGTACAGTGATTTACCGACGCCATGACCTGCAGCGGCAATAAAGGTATTAGCAATACCACCACCAACCACTAATTGATCTACGACGGTTGCTAAAGACTCTAATACGGTCAGTTTGGTTGACACCTTTGAGCCACCAACAATCGCAACAAGAGGGCGCTTAGGGTTATCTAACGCTTTACCAAGCGCGTCGAGCTCACCTGCAAGTAATGGACCTGCGCACGCGACAGGCGCAAATTGACCTACGCCATGTGTACTGGCTTGTGCTCTGTGTGCGGTACCAAAAGCATCCATGACATACACATCACAAAGTGCCGCCATTTTTTTGGCTAAGCCTTCATCATTTTTCTTTTCGCCCACATTAAAGCGAACGTTTTCGAAAATAACTAATTCGCCGTCTGCAACGTCGATACCGTCGAGGTAATCAGCGGCAAGTCGAACCGGCATAGCAAGAGCTTTGCTTAAGTAGTCAGCGACTACTTGCATTGAAAACTGGCTATCAAACTCACCTTCAACAGGACGACCTAGGTGTGACATAACCATCACTTTAGCGTTTTGGGCTAAGGCGTTTTTAATGGTTGGTAATGCGGCTTTCAAACGAGCATCAGAGGTAATGACGCCATCTTTAATTGGCACATTCAGATCTTCACGGATCAGAACGCGTTTACTGGTTAAATCCAAATCAGTCATTTTGATCACTGACATAGTTAGACTCCGTTTGCGTATTTAGTTAGATTCAGTTAACTGTTGTTATTGTTTGCAGTAGTGCATGCACCATGCGGTATCGAGCATGCGGTTTGCAAACCCCCACTCGTTGTCACACCAAACCAAAAGTTTGACTAGGCGCCTATGACTGACGCGGGTCGAATTTCCATCAACAATCGATGAGTGTGGATCATGATTAAAATCACTTGATACCAGAGGTTCTTTGGTAAAACCCAAAATACCCTGCAATGGCCCGTCTAGCGCATTGCTGATCGCATCATTGACGCTATCGATATCGACGTCGGTATTTAAGGTGACACTCAGATCCATTGCCGTAACATTAATTGTAGGTACTCGTACCGCAATTGCCTCAAAGCGGCCGGAAAATTTCGGTAAAATTCGCTCAATTCCTGCGGCTAATTTGGTATCCACAGGGATAATCGATTGGCTAGCAGCACGTGATAGACGTAAATCATCATGATAGGCATCGATAACTTGCTGATCATGCATCGATGAATGAATGGTGGTAATGGTGCCACTTTCCACACCAAAGGCTTGATCGAGCACCTGTATCACCGGAACAATACAGTTGGTGGTACAAGAACCATTAGAGACGATAACGTCTGACTCGATTAGTTGTTGCTGATTAATGCCATAGATGATGGTCTTATCAACATCGTTTTGTGCCGGTTGCGAGAACAATACTTTTTTCGCGCCACGCTCAAGGTGAATTGCGGCGTGGGCTCTATCTTTATATATACCGGTACATTCTAAAACGATATCAACATCGTATTTATCCCACGGTAGCTTTTTGCTGTCTTGTTCATGAAGTAGGGCAATTTCGTCGCCAGCAACATATAGGTGCTCGTTTTCATAGCGAACATCAAACGCAAAACGGCCATGATTGGTATCGTATTTTAATAGATGAGCAATGCCTTCTGGCTTGGCTAGTTCATTGATAGCGACCACAGTAAACTGGTCGTTTCGACCTGTTTCATAGAGTGATCTGAGAATGCTTCGGCCAATTCGACCAAAGCCATTTATTGCAATTTTTATTGTCATTGGTTAATCGGCCGGGTGAGAGCCCGGCCGGTATCCGTTAGTCCAGTAATTCGCGAGCGGTATTTACTACGTTTTCAACGGTAAAACCGAACATTTCAAAAAGCTCGTTAGCAGGCGCTGACTCACCAAAAGTTGTCATGCCGATGATGCGGCCATCAAAGCCAACATACTTGTACCAGTAATCAGCGATTCCGGCTTCAACAGCAACTCGTGCGGTTACATCACTTGGCAATACCGACTCACGATATTCGGCGCTTTGTTCATCGAATGCGTCAGTACAAGGCATTGACACAACGCGCACGTTGTAACTTGTTAATTGTTCGCTGGCTGCCATTGCAAGTTCAACTTCAGAACCGGTTGCGATAAAGATTAGATCCGGCTTTTCGCCACAATCCTTAAGAATATAGCCACCGCGCTCGATATTTGCCAATTGCTCGGCATCACGCTGTTGCTGCTGCAGGCCTTGACGAGTGAAGGTCAAGGTTGTTGGACCTTCAGTGCGTTCGATCGCGCGCTTCCAAGCAACCGCCGATTCAACCGCATCACATGGACGCCAGTTGTATAGATTCGGTGTCACGCGCAATGACGCAAGCTGCTCAACTGGTTGGTGGGTCGGGCCGTCTTCCCCTAAACCAATAGAGTCATGGGTATAGACAAAGATATTACGTTGTTTCATCAGTGCCGCCATACGTACTGCATTGCGAGCATATTCCATGAACATTAAGAAGGTCGCACCGTAAGGTACAAATCCACCGTGCAAAGAAATACCGTTCATAATGGCTGACATACCAAATTCACGTACACCGTAAAATAGGTAGTTGCCCGATGGGTCTTCAGCACTAATACCTTTAGAGCCTGACCACAATGTCAGGTTTGAACCGGCTAAATCTGCTGAACCACCAATAAATTCTGGTAATACAGGACCGTATGCTTCAAGACAATTTTGACTTGCTTTACGGGTCGCAACATTATCTGGATTTGCCTGCAAGGTTGCTATGTAGTCTTGGGTATGTCGCTGCCAATTTTCAGGTAGTTCACCTTTTGTGCGGCGCGCAAACTCTTTTGCCAGTTCTGGATGAGCTTGTTGGTAGCTCGCAAATAGCTGATTCCAAGTCGCTTCGTTATCCGCGCCTTGTGACGATGCATCCCATGCAGATTTGATATCGTCAGGAACCATAAATGGGGCGTGCTGCCAGCCTAAGAATTCACGTGCCGCTTGAATTTCGTCTTCGCCAAGTGGGGCACCGTGACAATCGTGGCTGCCACTTTTATTTGGTGAACCATAACCAATAACGGTTTTGCTGCAAATAAGGGTCGGTTTGCCTGTTTCTTGTTTAGCAGCTTGGATCGCCGCTTCAATTTGTTCAGGATCGTGGCCATCTACATTACGAACCACGTGCCAGCCGTAGGCTTCAAAACGCGCAGGCGTATCATCAGAAAACCAACCTTCAACATGGCCATCAATTGAAATGCCATTGTCATCCCAAAAAGCGATTAATTTGCCGAGGCCTAATGTGCCGGCTAATGAACAGGCTTCATGAGAAATACCTTCCATCAAACAGCCGTCACCTAAAAATACCCAGGTATGATGATCAACAACATCAAAACCAGGTCGATTAAATTGTGCTGCTAAGGTTTTTTCAGCAATAGCAAAACCAACTGCGTTGGTGATACCTTGACCTAGTGGTCCTGTCGTCGTTTCGACACCTGCCGTGTAACCATACTCAGGATGACCTGGCGTTTTTGAGTGTAATTGACGGAAACTTTGTAAATCCTCAATGCTCACATCATAGCCGGTAAGATGCAGAAGCGAATAAATCAACATGGAACCGTGACCGTTTGACAACACAAATCGATCTCGATCGGCCCAGTTTGGGTTTGTTGGGTTGTGCTTGAGGTGATCACACCACAATACTTGAGCGATATCAGCCATACCCATAGGCGCGCCTGGGTGACCTGATTTAGCTTTTTGCACTGCATCCATACTTAACGCGCGAATGGCGTTGGCTTGTTGTTGACGTGACGGCATTTTTGCTCCGTTGTTATTAGGCTCTGATTAAAAACAGCGCGTATTTTCGCTTACAAAGCATTCTCGATCAATGATAAATGTAAGCTTTTTGCAATTAGTTTTACTCGTTCAAATCTTTGTTCACACTATATTTTCTCTGTTTTTGCCTGTAACTGAAGGGCGATCAATCATTTAGGAATAACAAATAATCAAAATAATAAGTGAAAGTTGGTGTGAAAACTTTTATTTTGTTGTGTTTTTTAAGCATCGAGCAATCAAAATAACGGCCTGTGAAGCCATTTTTTACCCGCTGAAGAGGTTGTTTTTTGTAATATACTGTAATCGGTCTGTAATTTTGTGAAAAACAACCGCAAAACAAAAGGTTATGGCGTCATGAAAGTTTTATGGTCGACTTTCAGTTTTTTGCTTGCAGAATTGTACAAAAAAATAGTTAAAAAAGCCTCTTGTCTTACTTCTTTAAAGTGTATAAAGTGGTCTTGTTTTTAAAATAATAACAACTCTTTCAGGGCCTGCGTCATGAACAGATCGTCTATGAGGGAAGTGAAATTAAGTACTGTTTTTATAGCGGTTTTAATTTTGGGTGTTTCAGCGGGATTTTCCAGCTCGAACGCATCTCATGACACGGAAGTTAACGAAATTATATCTGAACAATAATAAAAAATAATTATTGTTAATTTTCTTAAACCTCGCTTTTGCGAGGTTTTTTATTTGTCCTGAAAAAATTTAATATGTGGCGTCCCTGAGACGATTCGAACGTCCGACCTAGCGCTTAGGAGGCGCTTGCTCTATCCAGCTGAGCTACAGGGACTAAACTCGTTTTGCACACCAGTGTCTATTGCCTTATGTGTAGCAAATTATCCGATTATTCCACAAATGTAAACGGCAATATTGAGCTAGGTGGCAACAGCTTGCCGTTCGCTTTGCCGCCTATGTCAGGCAATCTATCCATTGTCATTCGATAAATGATCCTTTACAGGCTGCGATACGCCCAAAGTGTTGTCATCTGATCGTTTTATCGACAGATATCGATCAACATGCATCAAGTCTAATTATTTGCTTTTTGGCACAATTTTTGAATAAATAGTTAGAGTGAATTGATATTTGCAGCCATAGGTATTGCTTAATAAGTGATTTATAAGTAAATAATCAATTAGAAAAGTAGACAATGCGAACAACAAAACCTTATAGGTTAACTTGAGGGTTAACGTTTAATTCACTCTGATACACAAAAAACAATAATAGCGTATTAGCACCTGCACAAAATGACTTTAATGGTAATGCCATTTTGATCAGGCAGGATTTTGGAAATATTGGTGCAAG
The DNA here is from genome assembly GCF_012932945.1 of Thalassotalea sp. Y01. Taxonomy (NCBI): domain Bacteria; kingdom Pseudomonadati; phylum Pseudomonadota; class Gammaproteobacteria; order Alteromonadales; family Colwelliaceae; genus Thalassotalea; species Thalassotalea sp. Y01. The sequence goes on along the minus strand of NZ_JABBXG010000001.1, from coordinate 150,949 downwards.
ATAAAAAAACTGACCAGCAAGCAGGAAGCTCGCAAGTGATTTCAGACTCATCTCTACAAAATTTGGTCACCAAACAAGCGACAGTGCAGTTGCATGAGTTTTTTGCGCATATTATTCCTGAGCCCATCGATTCCGATCTCGAAACCAACCTCAAAGCTGACGAAGAGTTTTCCCAATTATTGGCCAGTTCCATCAGTTTAAGTATTGATGAATATCATGACAAATTACTCGGTAAGTCAGAATTAAACACCTCGAATATGGCGTTGCAGGCCAGTAGTCTGATTGGTCGCAATGTATTAGTGCAAAATGGCCGTATTTACCTGGAAGACAATCAACACGCAGAAGCCTTCCTTGAGCTTGAGCGAGATTGTGTGCATATCTTGGTTTATGTCGAGAATGAGCAGGGTGAAATCGTTAAGCTATTGCCATTAGGTGATTGTGGGCCAGGCCAGTTGGCATTTTCGTGGGATGGCTCCACGCGAACGGGTGATCTCGCCGCAGAAGGTGATTACCGTTTTATTGTTTCCTGCTTATGCGATGGCAAGGTTATAGAGTTGATACCCTTCACCAATAATAAGGTTATTCGCGTCAGCGTTGATAAGGCGCACCAAGACTTGCGCTTGTACTTAGAGAATGATGATACCTTGATGTTGAGCGAGGTATCCCAAATTGTTAAACAAGATGGTAACTTTTAGAATATTTGAGGGTAAAGCTGATTTATCCTATGATGGCACAGATGCCAGAAAAAACAGAGCGTTAACACCATGGTGATATTAAGGCTCAAATCAATAATAACAACTAAATATGGCAAAACAGAGGTATTACTATGAGCTTTACTGATGACGACAATGATTTTGCGTCGACAGTGGACAAAGCAGATCAAGCTGGACAAGGAAAGCTACTAAGCGAAGCCTATCCAGGTGAATTGGATTTGCTGCGCTTACAGTCAAATCAACTTAATCAGTTATTTGATGTTATGCCTGCTGGTGTGGTTATCATTGATGGTGATGGTATTGTTGTTAAAGCCAATGATGTAGCATTTGAATTGCTTGGTGAACATTTATTAAAGCGCGCCTGGATTGATGTCATTCAACAAGCATTTAAGCCACGCGCTGATGATGGCCACGAAGTGTCCTTAAAAGATGGTCGCAGGGTTAAACTCGACATCTCCTCGTTTGGTTCACAAGCCGGGCAACTTATTTTAATAACCGACTTGACTGAGACCCGCCTTCTACAAGATAAACTCAGTCAAATGCAACGCTTATCAGCGCTGGGTCGAATGGTGTCTACCTTAGCTCATCAAGTGCGCACTCCGTTGTCTGCCGCGATGTTGTATTGCTCTAATCTTGGTAGCCAAAACCTTGATAATGAAAAGCGTCAAAGATTTCAAGAAAAATTGACCTCACGTTTGCAAGATCTCGAGCAACAAGTAAATGACATGTTGTTGTACGCCAAAAGTGGTGGCAAACAAGTGGTCGCGGTTCTCGATGTGGCTGATTTACTTGATGAGTCATTAGCGGGTGTCGAGGCACAGGTCAGTGAAGCGTCTGCACAGCTGAACTTTGATTATCAGGTCAATACACCTATTCAAATCATAGGTAACCAAAGTGCGCTTGCTGGAGCGATTCAAAACCTAATTCATAATGCATTGCAAGTTATTGATTCTAATGCTGTTATCGATGTAGTGGTAAAAAGTAGCGATAACGTGGTACAGATCAGCGTCAAGGATAATGGCAAGGGCGTCAATGAAGAAGATGCAGAAAAAATCTTCGAACCGTTTTATACATCGAAAGTACAAGGCACAGGTTTAGGGCTTGCGGTTGTAAAATCGGTAGCAAAAGCCCATCATGGTGATGTAACATTAACAAGTACCTTGGGCGAAGGCGCGGAATTTTGCATTTCAATTCCTTTGTTTATGACAAACAAAGACTGATCCAATCCTAGCTGATTAAGGCTAACCGTCGCCCCGAATGTACCGACATTATTGACAACATAAAAACAATAACAAGGGGCACATATGACCAGTAAGCTGGTTCTGGTTGTGGAAGACGATCCAGGTTTGCGCGAAGCCGTCGTTGACACCATGTCATTATCTGAATATCAATGCATAGAAGCGGACAGTGCTGAGCAAGCATTGGTGATCCTCAATCAACGTAAAGTGGATATGGTGGTTACCGATGTGCAAATGGGCGCGATGAGTGGCCTGACCCTGTTAAAAAACATCAAAGCAAATTGGCCGCAGTTACCTGTTTTGATAATGACCGCGTACGCAACCATTGATGATGCCGTGCAAGCGATGAAAGATGGCGCGTGTAATTACATCGCCAAACCATTTGCACCACAAGTTCTTTTAAATATGATTGACCAATATATGCCGTTGGAAAATGTAGAGGTTAATCGTCCGATCGCCGAAGACATCAGCAGCCAAAAATTATTGCAGCTCGCTGAAAAAGTCGCACAAACAGATGCTTCCGTTATGATCCTCGGTCCAAGTGGCTCAGGTAAAGAAGTGCTTTCACGTTATATACATGATAATTCACCGCGAAAAGAGCAACCGTTTATAGCGATAAACTGTGCGGCTATTCCTGAGAATATGTTGGAAGCAACGTTATTTGGTTATGAAAAAGGTGCGTTTACCGGCGCACTAAATGCGTGTCCTGGCAAATTTGAACAAGCACAAGGTGGCACCATCTTATTGGATGAAATCACCGAAATGGACCTTGGCCTACAAGCGAAAATTTTGCGCGTTATTCAAGAGCGCGAAGTCGAGCGCTTAGGTTCACGAAAGATCATTAATCTCGATGTCCGTGTATTGGCAACATCCAATCGCCAGTTAAAACAAGTTGTCGCGCAAGGGCGTTTTCGAGAAGATTTATATTATCGCTTAAATGTTTTTCCTTTGACTTGGCTACCGTTAAGCCAGCGAAAGGGCGACATCATCCCATTGACCGAAGCCATTGTCCGTAAGTATTGTGCTGGCGAAACCGTTAGTGTTGATGCTGGTGCTCGACAAAAACTGTTGAGCTACAGTTGGCCTGGTAACGTTCGTGAACTGGATAACGTTATTCAACGAGCCTTGATATTAAAATCATCGGCAGAAATCTGCGCGCAAGACCTATTGATTGACGAACACGACATCATTGCAAGCTCAGATGCGACGGATGATGTGGCCAGCAATGAAGACAATCTTGGCGCCGAATTGAAACAACAAGAGTTTCAAATAATCCTTGATGCCCTAAAAGCATGCGATGGATCGCGCAAAGAGGTCGCCGAACGATTGGGCATTAGTGCTCGCACATTGCGATATAAACTAGCCAAAATGCGTGAAAGTGGTATAGAGTTACCTGCATAGAGTTAACAGTGTATTAACATTGTAAGATGTCATCACAAATCAGGCATCACGCGTAAAAGATAAAATAGATAAAGCCTAAGGCGTATCCAGGTAGGAATAAAAACAAATGAAGTTTACATCACTAAGCATCATGCTCGTTGTGCTTAGCATCTTTATGACCGGGTGTTCGACCACTTCCGAAGACAGCGATCCGCGAGATCCGCTGGAATCCATTAACCGTCCGATATGGACCTTTAACTGGGAATACGCAGACAAATACGTATTCAAACCCGTATCCGAAGCCTACGCCGAATATGTACCGTCTCCTGTGAGAACCGGTGTACTTAATGTGGCGTTAAATTTAAATGAACCATTTACCGCGATAAACAATGTGTTGCAGGGTAAATTTCAACGTGCCGGGGTTGCTACTGGCCGTTTTGTGCTAAACACCACGGTTGGCTTGTTTGGTTGGTTTGACTTAGCCAAACACGCTGGCTTGATGCGCGAAGAAGAAGAGTTTGGTGAAGTGCTTGGTTATTATGGTGTTGGTGATGGCCCTTATCTAATGTTGCCTGTGCTTGGACCAAGCTCTGTACGAGACGAAGTAGGTGATTTGGTTGATGGCTATTATTGGCCGTTGGCGATAATCGATTTTTGGCCAAACGTGGCAAGGCGCTTGATCATCGCCCTAGATGCGCGCAGTAAGCTTGCCGAACAAGAGACTTTGTTAGAAGAGTCGTTAGACCCTTATGAGTTTGTGAAAAACGCTTACTTTCAGAATATACGTTACCGATTATATGATGGTAATCCACCGATTGAAGTGGATGAAGAACAAGAAGAAGAGTTGGATGACTTGTTAGAAGAGCTCTAACTCAAGCCATAAATTAGCCCATAAATAGAAATAAAAAAAGAGCGCACTGTTGATAACATGCGCTCTTTTTTTAGTTATTCAGTTGAGTTATTCACTTTAGTTTCAAACTGGCTATGGTGATTTTCTAACTAGTCATTTCTAATTAGCCGTTTTCGAACAAGCCAATGGCAAGTGAATACGAAAACAGAACCCGCTAAGAATTAATCGTCTTGTAATTGCTGGCGGCGCTTAAATTGCGCCACAGCCTCATCAATATATTTGCCCAGAAACATTAACGAGACCGGTCGTAAAATAACAAAGTAGCACACCAATACCAATAGCAAAGGTAGCACAAACATCCATGAATCGACCCGCGCTAATAATAAAAACGGTGGGATCAAAATCAACAGTTTTAAAATGTTCAAGGTGACCTTAGCAGGTGCTGGCATTTTGTTATTGGCGAGCTCAATAATTTGCTGTTTTTCGGCAAAATTAAAGTCTTGTAATTGCTCAAATTGATTACTGGAAAAATAGAATTTCATAATGATTCGACTAAACTAACGTAGGCGGTATTGTAGCAAAGGCTAGGTAACAGGCAAACCTAAATACCAGCAAAAATATACAATACAGACTAATCGGTGCCATCTGTATAGCAAATGTAATAAATCAATTTTTAGGCCATTTTTAAGTACCTAAATCTATTGTGTTTTGCTACAATTGCGCCAATTTTCGTAACAGGTTAATAAAAATGAACGTAATTGAAGGAACTTTTGTAGCCACAGGCAAGAAATTTGCCATTGTTGTTTCTCGCTTTAACAGCTTTGTTGTTGAAAGTTTGTTAGAAGGTGCTGTTGATGCGCTAAAGCGTCACGGTAACGTTGCCGATAGTGACATCACAGTGGTTCGCGTTCCTGGTGCATATGAGTTACCAGTTGCCGCTAAGAAGTTGGCACAAAAAGGTGAGTATGACGCCGTTATCGCTATTGGTGCGGTTATTCGCGGTGGCACACCACACTTTGATTTTGTTGCTGGCGAATGTAATAAAGGCTTAGCACAAGTGGCAATGGAGTTTGATATTCCGGTGGCATTCGGTGTGATTACCGTTGATAGCATTGAGCAAGCAATTGAACGTTCAGGTACCAAAGCAGGTAACAAAGGCGCAGAAGCTGCCCTAAGTGCACTTGAAATGGTAAATGTTTTAGAACAATTATAGGTGACCCCGTTGGCTAAACCATCTCCTAGAAGAAAAGCACGTGAAATTGCCGTACAAGCGATCTATTCGTGGCAATTAACTGGTAACGATATCGGCGAAATTGAATCAAACTTTATTGCCGATAACACAAAACGTCGCTTTGAAATCGACTTTTTCTCCAAGTTGGTGCGTGGCGTTGCTGCAAACGTCAGTGAACTTGATGATGCAATTCGACCGCATGTTGACCGTCCGTTGGATGAAGTTGATCAGGTAGAAAAAGCCATTTTACGTGTTGGCATATACGAACTTCGTGATTGCAAAGACGTACCATATCGTGTGGTGATCAATGAGGCTATCGAGCTGGCTAAATCTTTTGCCGCTGATGACAGTCATAAATTTGTCAATGGTGTGTTAGATAAAGTCGTCACGGCATTCCGTCCAAACGAGTAAGGTTTCTACTTTTCTATGAAAGAGTTTGAACTGATAAAACAGTTCTTCACGGCGCAGCCTGTCAATCGCAAAGATGTGGCAATGGGCATCGGTGATGACTGTGCGCTTATAGAAGCCAGTGGTGATAGCTTAATTGCCGTTACCACGGATACCTTAGTTGCTGGTGTGCATTTCCCTTTGGATACCAGTGCAAGAGCGATTGGCCACAAAGCCGTTGCGGTTAATCTTAGTGATTTGGCCGCTATGGGCGCCGTACCAAGCTGGATTTCAGTTGCGATTACCTTACCTGAAGTAGATGAAAAATGGCTTGCCGAATTTACCCAAGGTATGTTCGAGCTAACAGAATACTATAATGTCCAGCTTATTGGTGGTGATACCACCCAAGGACCATTAAGCATTACCATTACCGCTCAAGGCACCGTTGCTAGAAATACAGCGTTGTGTCGCAGTGGCGCAAAAAATGGCGATTATGTGTTTGTCACCAATACCATCGGCGATGCAGGCTTAGCGTTAGCTGCTATCAATGGTTTGGTGGAATTGTCAGAACAAGACTTTGCTAAAGTCAAAGAGAAGTTAGACTTTCCTCGTCCGCAAGTGCTAGTCGCACAAATGATCCGTGAATTCGCTACCGCAGCGATTGATGTTTCAGATGGCTTGCTTGCCGATCTAGAACACCTTTGCAAAGCGTCTAATTTAGGTATCGATATCGATTTGGCCAATGTGCCATTATCTGATGTGATGCTAAGCAACTTAAGCAAAAAGCAGGCGATTACCATGGCATTAACCAGTGGTGATGATTACCAATTGATATTCACCGTGCCTGCGACCAATAAAGTTGGTGTTGAAACTGCTATGGCGCATGCGAATGTTGACTATCGCTGCTTAGGCCAACTGAATCCATCACAACAGATAAACCTGTTGTTAGATGGTGAAAACTTTGCGGTACCGAACAATGGTTTTCAGCACTTTAGTTAATGGCGTTGTAACATCATGAGCAATAAAAATGCCAGTCAGCTTTTTAATTTAAGCAACCCCGTGCACTTCTTAGCATTGGGGTTTGGTACTGGATTGGCGCCAAAAGCACCAGGCACCTTTGGCACCTTAGCGGCTCTGCCTTTTATTTTTATTCTTGCTCAGTTTGCCTTACCGGTTTATATCGCCGCGGCCATTATTATGTCATTGGTTGGCATCTGGATTTGTGGTAAAGCGTCTGCAGACGCACAAGTACATGACCATGGCGCCATTGTCTGGGATGAGGTTGCCGGTTATACGATTACCATGATCGCGATTCCACTCAATTGGCAGACTCTGTTGGTTGGTTTTATTATTTTCCGTATCTTTGACATCCTCAAACCTTGGCCTATTTCTATCGCCGATAAAAAAGTACATGGCGGCTTAGGTATTATGCTTGATGATATTATTGCCGGTGTTTTGTCCTTGGCACTGATGCACCTGATATTTTAACTTCGATACAATACCAATCTTCAGAATCTATAAACGTGGCGTTCCTTCTGCTGCGTAGCCGCATGTTTAACATTTATTAACATTAATCTGCCCCCCCTTTCTTTAGATTAGCTTGATAGTCTGGCGCTTAATGCCGTTGCTGCAAAGCACCAATAAAAACAAATACAAGTTAAATATATTCAGGGGAAATTATGAGTAAGGTTCATAAAAAGCTTCTCACGCGCTTATCAACAGTGGCTCTTGCTGTTTCATTATCCGCATGTGGCGGAGGTGGCGGTGGTTCAAGTTCTGACGACGATAAGAAACAGCCACCACCAGCACAGAATAATGCCCCTGTAATTTCAGGCGCGCCGCAATTATCAGTTAGTGAATTGCAATCATATTCTACGCAGGTAAGTGCGACGGATGCCGATAGCACCGATACTTTGACTTTTTCCGCGACAAACTTACCTGCATGGTTATCGCTTAACACTGCCACTGGAGAGATTTCGGGCACGCCTGGGTTAGATGATGCCGGGACGTATGAAAATATTGTTATAACAGTGTCCGATGGTACCGATAGTGATGCGCTTGAGGCCTTTACGATTATGGTCGACGATACCTATGTGGTCTCCGGACCTGTTGTTGATGGATATGTTTCTGGCGCTGTTGTTTATCTTGATAGTAATTTAAATGGCGAGCAAGATGAAACCGAACCGTTTGCCATTTCCGATGCCTCAGGCATATATGAATTGCATATCCATGGTGACGATAGAGCCATGTTAAGCATGGCCCCATTACGTGCTTATTTAGGTGCTGAGGCTGACGATATCAGCCGTGATAATGATGACTTCGCAGCCATGCCGGTAACCTTATCAACCATACCATTTACGGCCTTAAATTATGATAAAGCCATTACCCATGTTATCTCACCGTACACAAGCATTCTGACGACACAGTTGCAATCAGAGCTTAACCAGTTGCATTCAGGAAGTATAAGTTTTCAGACCTTTAGAGATGCCGTTGCGGTTGAAAAAAATGAGTTATCGAACATCTATGGCATTAATTCCGCTGGAATGTTTGGAGACTTTTTAAGTGCCACTGCGCCAATTAGTGCGGATGAAAAAACTCGACTTGCTGCTCGAGCTGAACAACTCGTGACGCAATGGCAATATGAGCTAAGTGATAGCCACGATTTAGACAATGACGGTATTGTTAATAGCCTGGATAATGATATTGATGGCGACGGCGTAAACAATGAACTTGACGCATTTCCAACTGACCCAACTGAGTGGTCAGATATGGATATGGATTTTATTGGTGATAATGCCGACAACGATCGCGATGGTGATGGTATCGAAAATAATGAAGATGCCTTTCCTGACGATGTTAACGAATGGATAGACAGTGATAGCGATGGTTATGGTGACAATAGTGATGCCTTTCCGTCAGATTCTGACGAGTGGCTTGATAGCGATAGCGATGGCTATGGTGACAATTCAGATGCGTTCCCGTCTGATCCTTCAGAGTGGCTCGATACCGACGGTGATGGTACCGGTGATAACAGCGATGATGACATTGATGGTGATGGCCTGTTAAATGATGTTGATCCAAATGAAAGTGTTTATGATAAAAAAATCTCGGAATTGACCTTTACCGATTCTGCGATAGAAAGTTGTTTAGCTAATTCTCAAAACGATTATGCCTATAAAGTAAACTCTTTCACCTGTGAAAATGCAACCATCACAAATCTGCAAGACATAACTTTGCTATCTAACCTGCAATATTTAAATCTGCCAGGTAGCGATGTAACTGACTGGGCGGCAATTAGCCAACTAAGTGGCTTGTTGCAAATTGAAGTAAGCGGTTCAAATTTTACTGATACAAATTTGTTAGCTGCTCTGAGCAAATTACAAAAATTGGTTATTAACGATACGTCAGTTACCGATATTAACCCATTACTTTCTATACCATCTTTATTGGCTGTGGAAGTACACGGCACAGAGCTAACCGATGCCCAATATATCAGTTTGATTGACACTGGTATTGCCATTCATTCACTACCAATCGAAGTTGAGCAGACCGCGGGCTTTTACGCCTACAGCGATTATTATATTGAGCTGATGTCTAACCTTAAAGGTAAGTTCTATAAACAAAGTGGCAATGTCCAGTTCAATTGGAAAAGTGTCGGTGATGGCGTCATTGAAATTTCTGATTACTTGGGCAAATCAAATCTGATTGTTGTCAGTGGAACTGCAGAAGAGGGTGTCGCAATAAAATATAAGAAGACAGAACAAGGAGTTGAGTTTAGTAAGCATCCAATATCTGTCTATCATCGTGCAAAACTTGATTATACCTATGCGCCTTTGCCTAACGTTATGCCAAGTAACTATGATATTTGTGTCGGTATTGAAGATACCAATCAAATTGGTTGTAGTAAGTATGAGATTGCTGGTGAACTTGAAATCCTTACCTTCGATGTAAATGGTGACGATGTTGAATTGCCAATGGATGCCGTTGTGCAAGCTGGCGGTATTATCGCTCAAGTGAGCTATGGCAACTGTGCACTTTATAACAACAGTGTTCATTGTGATGGTGGTGAATTTGAAGCTAACCCTGAAGTAACAAACCCTGAAATCCTCGCTGTAGGTCTAACTCATTACTGCGTTGCGCAGGCAGACCAACAAGTGAAATGTTTTGGTGACGAGGGTATGACGGTGGCAGATACTGTTCCTACTTTTAGCGATGTTACTCAACTAGTCTCTGGTGACCAATTCAGTTGTGCAGTGGATGCTGGCGCGGTGAAATGTTGGGGCGATGATTTATACGATGTGTTAGATGTGCCTCAATTAGGTACAGTAACGCAACTATATTCCAACAATACACTGGTGTGTGCTGTCGATGAAAATGCCACTACATGTTGGGGACAGGAAGAGCAAAAACTGCATGAAGTGCCGAGCTTGCAAGCGGCTACAGAAAGTCTAATTGTTCATAACGATTCTGTTTGTTCTTTAGGAAACGGTAGCGTTGACTGTTGGGGACAGGATGCGGTTGAAGAATGGAATGAAGAGCTACAACAGGTGGTCATCATTGAGTGGATTGATAGAGTCAATGTACCAGTATTCAATGATACTGTAATCGATCTTATTGACGGCATCGGCCGTGAATACTGCGCTCTGTTGAGTGCTGGTGCGCTAAGCTGTTTTGAAGACATGGTAGGTGACGCTTATGCACCAACAACTCCTTTAATGGAAAATATTGAATGGGCGGTAAGTGGTCCAAACGCTATCTGTGTTGGTAATAATTCTGGTCTTGAATGTATATTGAAAGAGCCTGGTGGTAGTGGCACTTACCAAGATGAAGTGTACGTACTGGAACCATTTACTTTTAATTAAGCTTTGCTCTGGAGCATGTAACACAGTTTTAAACTGTCTTAATGACTAACTTAAAACCCTGATAATTTGGTTTGTCGGGGTTTTCTTTTGTTTGCGCCTAGATTAAAGCCCTGCAATTACCTTTCTCATTTGTTAATGACCTCACTAAAGCTATGGTTGAAAAATATTCGTTACGTATTTTTATTGTACATAAGTACTGATTTGTTGCGGCGTTAGTTAATAAGTTTTCTTTAGTTAAGATTCTGTTTTATATGGTTTTTCATTGATTTGTTGATGGATTGTGAATGGGTTTAACACTTTTTAACAAACATCGTTAGTTCACTGTTTTACATTGGGTTTGCGCAAGTGTTTTTAAGGTTAATTAAAGGTTTGCAAGATGTTAACTAATAACAATAAGACGCTTAGAAGCACGAAGAATACCAGTTGAGAAAACTATTTGCTCATTCAGCGAAAATTAAAAGGATTATAGGCAAGGCAAGGCAAGGCAAGGCATTGATTGAAGAGAATGGTTATTCCCTTGTCAAAAGCAATAACGACGCATATAAGCCTTTTAAATTCGCCCTTGGGAGCTTGTCAGGAAAGTAATAACCTCACAAATTGTTTTGATGGAGAATGACTACATCGGCATCAATTTGCTTTGTTCTAACTTCCCTGACACAGCTCTGAACTGTGCAAATAATTATTTCAATTGGTATAGAAACTAGTCTAATGGGAAGAGAAATGTCCAATAAAATTAAATTTAATAAATCATTGATCGCGACAATGGTTGCTACCAGCATGCTTGCTGCTTGTGGTGGTGACGATGTTGAAGTTCAAGACACCAGAACTGAAATCGTAGAAATTCCTACGCCTACGCCAACACCAGCTGATCCAGTTATGGCATCTGCATACGTGTCTGTGATTGACGGTAACACAATGGCGGCACTATCAGGTGCAAGCGTTGAATTTCATATCGATGGTAAGGTGATTGCTGCTGTCGCTACAGACTCAGGTTATTCAATTGATAACTTGCCAACTAATTCAGATTTTATTGTTGCTGTTACTGTTGAAGGTAAAGCGACTGCCTATGCACAAGGTACTACCAACGCTGGCGCACTAAATATTGATCCTATCTCTGTTTATGACTCTGTACCTACTTCGGTAAGTGTTGTTGACATGATGGGTGCTCCAGTAACAGGTTTATCACTATACGTTAATGGTGCAGACACTGCTGGTATCGATTCAATGGCTAGCCCGCAAATGGAAGTTGATAGCGAATTCTTATCAAGTATTCCTAATGTGTTCGCAAGTGAAAGCAACGGTGTATACACCTTTATGCTTCCTGCAAATGGCGAGTCTTTTGACGTAGAAGTTGCGGGTGCATTTGCTAGTGCTGGTGTTGACTACGTAGTTGTTGGTGGCGCAATGTCTGTTGCTGCCGGTCAAAGCCCAATGGTTTACGTAGACGACGCAAACCAAGCAACTCTATTTACTGTAAGCTTCGGTCTGGAATATGCAGATGGTTCTATGGTTACTGAAGGCCCAGCACATCTATACCTTAACGATGGTGCACTTATGGCTTCTTGGGATGCTGACTCACAAATGTACTGGGTAACTGACCTGACGTTTGACCAAGTGATGAACCCTATTGCTCTTGATATGGTTGAAATCGATGGCGTAATGTTTGCCGCGACTGACGTTGCATCTGCAGGTCTACCATCATTTGATCAAGCTGCATCATCTGCAAATATCACTCTTGCGATGAACACTGATACCGAAAATGGTGAAGCACTACCTATTGAATATAAAATTGTTTCATCATCAGTTGTTGCTGGTACTGAAGCGAAATTTACTGTGATCTTTAACCAGCCGGTAGAGATTTTGGGTGACCGCATTTCTGCTTACTCAGAATTCCTAAGAATGCGTGGTGAATTAGATAATTACTCTTTCCGTCAATCAAGCCGTGAGCACGGTTACTACTTCTTTAATGAAGACGGCACACTTTGTGAAGATCCATGGGAGCAAGGTTTATGTCCAACTGAAACCGTTAATGGCGATACTCAAGCGGTTGATTCAACAGCTGTTACAGGTGTTGATTTAGACGGCAATAACATCGTCGAAGGTGTTATCAAGTATAAAGCTGACGATTATGCTGACACAAGCGTTTGGTCAGAAGTGACTGTAGGCGCGCCTATGGTTGGTACAGATGGTAAAATCCTAGCCGGTACAAATGGCTGGATTCACGGTTTCTACCGTGATTCAGGTAGCAATACCACTCACGACCTAGTTGCTGCAGGCGAAGATGGTGCTGAATTTAGCTGGAACGAAGACATGACCGTTCTAACTATCACCTTAAACGCTGAAAGCTATGATGCAGAAGCGGAAACGCCAGTATTGCCTACAGGTCACGTAGATGCATTACCTCGTGGTTACTTCAACGCTACCGACCTACAACATGGTGAGCCTCTGCAACTATCGTTCGTTGCAACTCCTGCTGAAGGCAGTGCCACAGCAATTGACGTAATGATCGACGAAATGGTTCCTGCGGCTATGGCAACAAAAGCGACGGCCGACAACTTGGTTGTTGCTACCGGTGCTGGTATTGACGTTTCAGCAACAACCTACACTAACGAAGGTTACCAGTGGACACAGTATGCAGGTCAAGAAAACTGGTTAGAATCAGATGACAACTGGGTTGAACTTCCTGGTCTGAATGGTCAAATGGCAGCCGCTGGTGATGCATACTGGCAATGGCAACAAACCCCAGATGGTCAATGTACATTCTCACATCCATATTGGGATAATGGTACATGGCAATGTATCTACCCAGGTGAAGGCTTTGATTACTTCCCTGCTAAAACGAAAGTTGTAGATATGGCAACCTGGCCATCATACATTGTTGATGATTTTGAAGTGGTTAGCAAAATGCTTTATGCAGATGGTGAAACATCTTTCCGTGCAGCGTATTTGATATCACCAGAGCCATTAACGGGCAACGTAACCATCGTTAAATCTCACAACGTATACTGGGATGCAACAGCTAATGAAGGCTTAGGTGGTGCAGGTACAGGTGAGCGTGAAATCAATGAAATTGTTGGTATCAACCTTGAGCAAGACGCTTCATACAGCAATGCTGCGGAAGAAATGTTCTATGTAATGCATACGTGGGATAACACCTTAATCTATAACGTCAGCAACAAGTCTGACGTTGAAGGTTCTGCTTACGGTATGCCTGTACGTACTGGTTTCCCAGCAGACGTTATGGAAGGTAAGAACTACTTCTACAAGATCACCAGTTCATTAACTTCACTTCGCCCGACTGATACTCGTGGTACGGTTACTCACATCACTGTGGATCTTAACCTAACGACTGCTTCAGGCGAATCTATTCGTGTTGAAAACGTAATGATGCCAGTTAAGTAATTAACACTTAGCTGAGTCAAAATAAAAAACAGTAGCTTCGGCTACTGTTTTTTTTCGTCTGATTTTCGTCTGAATGTTGTTGATAACATGCCATTAGCGCCAACTTTAACAAAAGTTAACATAATGCCTCGATGCTATTGTGATATGGATAGGAGTGTTATTGATAAGCTGTAATACACACCATGAAATACAACGTTTGCTATATAAATTCTCATCTATCAACCATCATATCCATTGGTTTTATTTGCACACTTTCGGCATGTGGAGGCGGGGGATCTTCATCAACAGACGAAAAACCAATTTTATCATTTAGTACTAACTCAGTGCCGACAGAAATAACCTATGAGTTAGATGAGTACCAATACACTCCTCAACTAAGCGTTGAAAGCAATCAAGTAAGTTTTAGCATTGCCAATAAACCTGAATGGCTTGTCTTTGATAGTGATAATGGTCGTTTAACAGGGACACCTTCGCAAACGGATTCTGGCTCTTATGAAGGCATTACACTAACGGCTTATTATGATGCTCAAACAGCGTCTCAGACATTTTCTATCGATGTTTATGACAGTTTATCCATATCGGGTTCATTACAGGGATTTGAACACCTAAATGTCGACGATTTGAGCACATTTATTGATAGTAACAATAATGGTGTTTTTGATCCGCAAGAGCCAGTGAGCGAAATTAACAATGGCTTATTTGAATGGCGACTTAAGCAACCTTCTTTAGCTCAATTACGCTATGTGCAGCCGGTAATCATGTTCTCTGGTGACCAAGTATCTTATCTGCAATCCAAACAATTGGCAGACCTTGCTGGCGAATTGCCAAGTTTACCTATTGCCATCGAAAACAGTGACATCAACCTAGAGCATCTAGTACTTACACCATTGCATGTTGTGATGGCAGCGAAGACCGAATCCTATAGGCAAAAGCTGTATGTTGAAGAAATCGACATCGCCATATTTGAGCAGCAAGCGCAAGCAATAGGTCAATATTGGGGCTCATTATATTCGCTGCCATTGCAAAATTTGTTGACGAAATTTGAACAATACTCGGCTAGCTTGTCTCTGCAGCAAAAAGGTATCTATGAACGAATTACAGAGCAGTTTCTAACAAATTCTTTGTTACTGCAAAGTGCACAAATTGATTCGGATAACGACGGTGTGGTCAACAGTGAAGATAATGATGTTGATAATGACGGTTTCATCAATATTGTCGATACATTTCCGGTAAACGCATTAGAGCATGCTGACAATGATTTTGATGGTTTAGGGGATGCAGCGGATGACGATGATGATAATGATCAGGTCATCGATGTTGAAGATGCGTTTCCATTCGACGTTAATGAATTTCAGGATAACGACTCGGATGGTATTGGCGACGTAAAAGACACTGATGATGATAATGATGGCATTAATGATGAGCAAGACCATTTCCCGCTCGATCGCAATGAATATCTGGATACAGATTTAGATGGTATAGGAAATAATGCCGACGCCGATGACGATGGTGATGGTGTTTTAGACATTAATGACGACTTCCCGTTAGATAAAAGCAGATGGCAGAGTGACGATGCCGATCTTGATGGCTGGCCTGTAGGGCAAGACCCTGACGATTCTGATAATCGCGTACCAGAATTATTATTTGTTGACTCTGATCATGACGGCTTTGCCGACAATGGTGGTTTGGCACCTGACATGGATGACGACAATGATGGCGTTCAGGATATTTATGATGACTTTCCTCTAGATAAAACGGAATACATCGACACGGATGGCGATGGTATTGGTAATAACAAAGACGATGACGATGATAACGACTTAGTCGCCGATATTCATGATGCGTTTCCATTAGATGCCAGTGAAAGCAAGGATAATGATGGGGATGGTATCGGTGATAACGCCGATAAGGATGATGATAACGATGGCATACCTGACGAAGAAGATGACATTGATGATATACACTTTGACGCTGATGCATTAAATAGCGGTCTTATTTTTTCCGAATCGACGAACTTGTTAGGTTTATCGCATAAGTGGGCTATCGATAGTGTAGAGGCAGTAAACGCCACTCAAACAGTCGCTTACAATGTCGCTGGTGGCTTAGCTAGTGCTGATTATGATCAAGATGGTGATATTGACATATTCGTTGTAGGTGGTAATGAACAATCCAGTAAATTGTATCAAAAGCAAAATGACGGCAGCTACAAAGATGTCGCTGCTAGTGCGGGTGTGCAATTGACCGGCTTATACTCTGGACCTGCGTTTGCAGATATTGATGGCGATGGCGATCTTGACCTGTTTGTGGCTGCTTTACCGGGCTTCGAAAACACACTGTTTATCAATGAAGGCAATGGCAAATTTCATCGCAGAGAAGCAGGCCTGGTAAGCGAAAAGAGTTTTAATATTTCGTCATCGTTTGGTGACTTTGATGGTGACGGCTATCTTGATTTGTTGTTAACCCACTATGGCGAGACCTTGCAATCAAGTCCGCAGTTACTTTGGAAAAACCAAGGTGATAAACAGTTCATGTCTGTTGATGATGAACTAAACGTTACTGAAGTAGTTAGCAATCAGCAGCGTTCTGAACAAAGTGAAGACTATATGTTTACCGCCAGCTTTGCCGATATTAATCAAGATGGTTGGCAAGATATTGTTATCGCCGCAGACCACAGTACCAGCGCGGCATTAATGAATCAGCAGGGTAAACATTTTAACAATGGCAGCAGCGATTTAAATATCCGCATCGATGATCTCCAAGGTATGGGGAGCAGTTTGGCTGACATCGATAATGACGGCGATTTAGATTGGTTTATTACCAGCATCACTCAATTTGACGCCGACAATGGCAGTCTCTCTTTTAGTGGCAATAAATTGCTTGAAAATAATGGTGATGGCAGTTTTAGAGACATCTCATATGCCAGTAACAGTTTCAATGGTGGATGGGCGTGGGCGAGTTGCGCAGCCGACTTTAATAATGATGGCTGGATTGATTTATTAAACGTAAATGGCTGGCTGATCGAATCCGACTCTACAAATCAATATGAAAGTCATCTCGATGATACCATCGCCTTATTTATCAACAATCAGCAAGGAAAATTTAGCCGCACCAACATTAATGTCGGGCTAACTCATAAAGGTCAGGGGCGCGCCGTATTGTGCACTGATTTTGATGGTGACGGTGATACGGACATCCTGTTAACAGACCATACGGTAGGAAAAAATGCTCTTGTTTATTATGAAAACCAAAATGGTAATCAGTTAGGTAATTACATCACAATTGTTTTGTCATCGGCAGGTAAAAACAGCCAAGGAGTAGGAGCTATGGTCGAAATTCAAACCCGTAATGGCAAACAATATCGCCATATAAACCTCAACAGCAATTTTACCTCTCAATCACCGGCCAGAGCCATGTTTGGTGTAGGGCAAAATAGACAAATCGACCATATCCAAGTGACATGGCCTGACGGTTCAATTCAACACGTTGAAAATATGCCCGTCAATCAATCCATTTTAATTAAAAAATCAGACAGTAATCTGTAAGCAGTTGATTATGAATTCTAATAAAATAACTAAAACGACCCTAAGCATGGCCATTGCCCTTGCTTTAAGCGCCTGTGGCGGATCCAATGACTCGGCTGAAACCGACATCGTAAAAAAGCAACCAGTGGATAAAAGCCACAGTGTTGCCCGGCAATGGAATGAGGTTTTACTTGAGGGCATACGCAATGATTTTGCCCGACCAACGGTACATGCTCGTAATTTGTTCCATGTCTCAGCGGCTATGTATGATGCTTGGGCCATATTTAACGACAACGACACTTACTTAACCGCTAAATCGTTGAATAATATTGACTGCCCAATTGATGTCGATTTGCAAGTTGACGATATAAAGGCAGCGCAACAAATAGCTATCAGCTATGCTGCCTATCGTATTATTAAGCATCGTTTTGAACTCTCACCAGATGCCGAGGATACGTTTTCTTTAGCCGATGGTTTGATGCAAGAATTAGGCTTGGATAGCGATTATATTACCACTGAAGTAAGTACAAGTGATGCGGCAGCACTGGGGAATTATATTGCCGAATGCTATATTGCATACGGTTTTAATGACGGCGCAAAAGAAGACATTCTATACAGTAATATTGCTTATCAGGTAAGTAATGAACCACTTAACCCTGAGCTACCGGGTAATCCTAATATTAGCGATCTAAACCGATGGCAGTCGCTTGATCTTGGTACTTATATCGATCAGTCAGGCAATGAAGTGGTCGGTGCCATTGAGTTTTTGAGTCCGGAATGGGGGCAAGTGACACCATTTGCCTTATCGTCAGGTGATTTAACCATAAAGCAGCGCGATGGCTTTGATTATTACATTTATCATGACCCTGGCATGCCGCCTTTGATTGCCAATGAGCTTGCCGATGAATATGAGTGGGGTTTTTCTTTGGTAAGCGAATGGTCGGCGCAACTGGATCCTGATGATGGCGTAATGATAGATATTTCACCTGCTTCGCAGGGCAATATCAGTATGCAGCAATACCCAATTAGCTTTAGCGAACATAGAGAATTCTATTTACCACAGGGTGGAGATATTGGCACAGGGTATGAACTTAACCCAGTAATGGGAGACCCTTATGAACCGCAAATGGTGCCAAGAGGCGACTATGCCAGAGTGCTAGCCGAGTTTTGGGCAGATGGGCCTGATTCCGAGACACCACCGGGTCATTGGTTTGTTATTCTTAATACCGTCTTTGATCACCAAAAATTCGAACCTAAATTTGCCGGGCAGGGGGAATTATTGGATAACCTCGAATGGGACGTTAAAGCCTATTTTACCCTCGGCGGAGCCATGCATGATTCGGCAATTAGTGCCTGGGGGATTAAGGGCTGGTATGACTATATCCGGCCTATCTCTGCCATTCGAGCCATGGCGGATTTAGGTCAACGCAGTGACGAGAGCAAGCCAAACTATCATCCGCAAGGGTTGCGCTTACAACAAGGGCTTGTTGAGTTGGTAGAAGAAGGCGATGAACTCGCTGGCGCTAATAATGAACACGTTGGCAAAATAAAAGTCTATGCTTGGCAAGGGCCGGCAGCAATATCAGATCCAGCAATTGATGTGGCAGGTGTCGATTGGATTTTGGCCGAAAATTGGTGGCCTTATCAGCGACCTTCGTTCGTAACCCCGCCATTTGCAGGATACGTATCTGGTCACTCGACTTATTCTCGCGCAGCGGCCGAAGTATTAACAGAATTAACCGGCAGTGAGTATTTTCCTGGAGGTATGAGTAGCTTTGAGATAAATGCTAATGATTTTTTGGTATTTGAAGAAGGCCCAAGTATCAATATGACGTTGCAATGGGCAACCTATCAGGATGCATCAGATCAATGCAGTTTATCTCGTATCTGGGGCGGTATTCATCCACCTGCTGATGATATTCCCGGTCGACTGATTGGTTACCAAATTGGTAAAGATGCGTTCCAGCATGCACTAAGTTATTTTAAATAAATGTATTGTTCAGGAATAAAAAAACCACCGTAAGGTGGTTTTTTTATTGGCTTGTTCTACCGATGATTAATCACGAACATATTTCACTTTAAGTAAACTGTCTTTATCAACCGATTGAATTTGCCCTAGACGACTGAAAAATGCATAGGCAGAGTCACCCGTTGCTTTAAGGTTATTAATGGTAGAGCTGAAGTATATATCCGCATAGAAGGTGGATGGAAATACTTGAGTATTCATTGCAGGACCCGCGCAACGCTCTTCAACTAAAGAATAAAGTTCTTTGATGTTAGGTACGCGCCAATCGCTTTGACCACTTGCACTGTAGCTCTCTGCACTTTTGTGTGCTTGTAGCCAGCTCACTTCCTCTTGTTCACCAAGGCATCGACCTTGTTCTTCGCTCCAGGCTTGACCCAGATCGCAACGCGCCCAGGTTAATCCAGTTTTGTTATCTAAAACGCTTGCACCGTCTTCGCTGATGCTAAATCTGGCGTTATCTGCAGTACCTTTAACGTTATAAACACAGTGTTGAGTGTTGCTACCTACACCACGAACGGTTTCAACTTGTGCGATGGCTGACATGGCAAACGTTGAACCAGCAAGTGCAACCGCCAAAATAGTTGGATTAAGTTTCATCTTATATTACTCCTGAGTTGCTTTGCGCACTAAGCGGGTGTTAAGGCGAGCATCGCCAGTATATGAAGCATTAAAGTGAAGTGCTTCACCCGTGTTAAAGTCAACAACGATAACCTTACGGGTTTGGTAATCCTGATTTCCTACATCACCCGCAAGAGAGCCACCTTCACCGGTACGAGTACTGGAGAAGTAAGCTTTGTTTACCGCGTTCTTGAATAAGGTAGAAATAGCAGGCTTGCCTTTATTGGTGCCGCTGTAATCAACGATGGATAACAATTCGGTGCCATCTGGCATGCGCCAGTCGTTGTAGCCACAATAGCCTTCTTCATTGGTTTGTGCGACAAACTCTTCTGTGGTTAAGCAGTTTAAGTAATTTGGATCACAAAATTGAGCACGTTTGTCTGCATCTTTTCCTGGATAACCAGCATTGGTAGCAGGGTTACTGTCATAGTAATCAAAGGTTTCAAATTTAAAGTGAATGCCTTGCTGTTCCGTTTTAACTTCCCACATCAAGCCAGTAACGTTATCAAGTAAACAGCTGTATTCGGTAGCGTCATCACTTAATTCTGTGCCATCGGCAGCAATTTTTGTGAAACTAAAGCCTGCAATACCATCGCTCGCATCGTTTGCTGTTGCATCACGACCATAGTTAGCATCTTGATTTAATGGCGTATATCGATCTGATTCAATCTCAGCACACACTTGATCGTTTAAATGACCTTCACTTACATTATCGCCAAATCCGTAATTACCACAGCTAGTCACGCCACTATCGTTTAGTGTCATAGCGTCATAACTAAACGTTTCTGTTACGTAGACGTCAATGCTGTTCGAATTTGATTTGCCGCCTGAATCGGTTGCGGTTAAGGCAAATTGCAACTTAATAAAGCCACTGTCTACCACAGGTGCATTAAAGGTTGCATGGGCTGCCGTTGTATCAAGAATGCTGACCGTCTCACCGCCAATTTGCATCCATTGGTAGGTCATTTCAGAAGCGAAATCCTGACCGTCAATAACCTGGCTGTAAAGAGTTACTGTTTGGTTTGATGATACAACTAAGTCCGCCATATCTTCGACATTTGGTTGCGTATTTTCTGGTGCGCTTGCCGGAGAAATGGTGATATCAACACTAGACTCTTCAACGAAACGTTCGGTGCTGGCAATGACCTTGATGGTAATCGTGGTCAGTTGTTCAACAGCCGGAAGTTTAATGTTTAATGTTTCTTTACCTAGCTCTTCAGCAACTAATTCGATGCCTTCAGGCAATACCCACTCAAAACTCATGCTATCAGTAAGGTATGCGGTTGCGTTTGCGCCAAAGTATTTAGGGTTAGCTGACAGGCTGATTTTTCCATAGGCTTGGGTATCGAATGCGGCGCCCAAGTTTACGGTCAAACGGGTTGTATCACTGGCTAAAAAGATTGAGCCGATAAGCTCCAATTCGTCTGTCTCTTCTTGCAATAGATAGCCAATAATCGAATTAACGACAGAATCCATTGAGGTTGCTTGCATGTGCTGCTGCAATTGTTCGAAGTCAATATTTGATTGATTTTCATCGACTTGTTCAACAAATGGGTCTTGAGCCAATGAAATGTTCAAACCTTTCTCTAACTCAATGATGGCGTTCTCTTCGCTAATAGTGACCATTTCACCGATCTGCGCTCGTGCCTCAATATAACGATTTACCAAATAGGTTAAAGGCGTGACTTGGCAAGCATTGCGCTCTTCGGCATGACAAACCGCGTTAATATCATTTTGCCAGTTCGGCTCCAGGATGATATTACCGTTTTCGTCTTTTTTCGGAATAGGTTGGTCGAACTCGTCTTTTTTTACGCTACCATCTTCATTTTTCTCGTATTGTGGCGTGTACGTTAAGTGGCTTGACTGGACGATGTAGCCATTATTAAGAGAACTGTTAACGGCTACCGAGAAACTGCCATCCTGTTCTGGAATACCAGAACCTATCAAGGTACCTGCCAGATCGTATACTTCCACCTTATAAGGTGGTTCATCATTATTTTCACTATCGATTATTGATGCAGTTTGGTATTGCTCGCGAGTTTCCGAAGCCGGGCGTGAGAAAAACTGACCCGATACAACAGGATTAACTCTAACGGATAAGTTATCACTGCTGGTTGCGCCTTCGTTGTCAGTCACAGTTACACTCACTGAGTATTCGGTGGAGTTAGTTAGGGCTGGGGTTGTAAAAACTGCCGTGGCTTGATCATTTACGGTGAAAACAAGCTCATCACTGGTGCTGCTCCATTGATAGCTGCTAATTTCACCGTCAACGTCATCGGCATCAACCGTAATGGTGGCGCTCGTTTGTTCGTTAACGCTGATGCTTGTTAGATTGCTTAGCAATGGCGCAGTATTGATTGCTTCAATGCTAAAACTAACCGTATCTTTAGCGGTGGCACCATCATCATCGGTAACCGTCAGTTCAAATTCTACAGTCGGTGCCGGCTCCAATGCGCTTACCGCTGGCGTGGTGAACTGAATGTCTTGTGAGCTTGTACCATATAGAATGCTCATCGCCGGGCCTGACATTTGCACCCAGCTGTAATTGCTTATTGAGCCATCGGAATCACTGGCACTCGCGGTTAGGACGATTTCTTGTTGTTCTTGTACAGAACCTGGAGAGTTGATGCTAACAGTTGGCGCTGCGTTTTGTGGTGGTGGGTTCACTTTTTTTTCGGTATCGCTACCGCCGCCACCGCCACCACAGGCGGTAAGTACTAGCAGACTGGAAAAGGTAATTCCTAAATGCTTCATTTAATATTCCTCTTATTTATTCTTATTTGGCTGTTGTTATTGTTGATTCGCCAATAATCGACAATCCAATGTAAACCAATCACCAAACACGCGCTTTTGGGGGCTTTGTTCAGACTTACTCATTCTTCTCTTGGTATGGTGTGCTTTTGTGCTTGAAAGGCTTTTAAATCAATGCGTTGTTGGCTGTTGCTGGGATTTTGTTCAGGTCTTTTAGTTGATTTTTTGTTTAACATTTTTTAACAAAATGATGATGTGTCGACATAAAAAAGTAACGTTGGCAACTCTGAATTAACTTGCTTAACACTTTTTAACATACTTCACGCATTTCATTATTGATAATCGGGACGCTAATTTATAAGCCTTAAAAGGCGAAAAATACACCACCCTAGGGCGATAGCGCAGTCTATCGTACCGATAAAAAAATTATGATAAGGGGATAGTCTTGAAGTTAAATCGCATACTTGCTGCCATTTGTGCCGCAGGTTATTCCGTTGGTGTCGGCGCGTCTGTTTCGAGCTCGGTTAACGATTCCGAGTTAAAACCGGTGAGCAATCAAGTCATTGTTACGCAACAAATGTTACGTAGTAATGAGTCCATTAATAGCCATGGAAAAATCAATCAAATTATCGATAACGCAAAGCAAAATAAATTCGTTGTCGATGCACATGCAGTTGGTGAGCAAACCTTTGTGGTTATGCTTAAGCAACCATCGAGCAGCCATTTTGAATCTCAACTAAACACTGGAACAGGCAAAGGAAAGTTTGCTAACAGTGTAAGCGCTGCAAATCTTTCGCATTCATTTTTATCGCGCAGCGAATATGAAACGCACATTCTCGAAAGCCAAAGGCAACTACTAAGTCAAATCAATCGACAAGGTCATTCGTTAAAGATTCGTCATCAATTTAGTAAAGCACTAAACGGCTTCACCATTCGTGCCGATAAAGAGCTGGCTGAGTACATATCATCTTTACCTGATGTGGCGATGGTTATGCAACTAGGAGAGTCTAGATTACAGTCGTATAGCACAGGCAAAGATATTGGTGCGGACCAAATTTGGGATGGTTTGTCGGACTATAGTAGCGAAGAATTTCGTGGTCAGGGCATGGTCATTGGTGTGCTCGATACCGGTATTAACTCTGACCATCCATCATTTTCTGATAACGCTTACGACCAACAGACAGCGTTGGTGTCTGAATTCCCAGTAACCGATAAAGTAGGCCTATGTGCTGAACAAGGTGACGCAGATGAACGTTGCAATAACAAACTTATTGGTATTCGTTCTTATCAACACATAAAAGATGTCACACTGGGTAATGGCGATATTCCAGGCCTTACCATGTATAACGGAGCAGCCGAAGAGTTTGTTTATCGCGATGGTGAAGACTATAACGGTCATGGCTCGCATGTTGCCAGTTTAATTGCTGGTAACCAATTGACCGATGTTGCTTTACATTATCCCTCATACAAACAATGGCAAGCGGATGGCGTACCGTTAAATATCTCCAAGCATGATGTATCAGGTATTGCTCCAGATGCACAAATCATTTCCTATCAGGTATGTGATCCAATTGGTAATGATGTAAGTTGCCCGGATGAGGTGGTATTACAGGCGATTGAAGATGCCATAAACGACGACGTTGATGTCATTAACTTTTCTATTGCTAAAGCTGCTGGTGCTAATCAAAATCCATATCAGGATGCTGTTGAACTGGCGTTTTTAAATGCTCACAAAGAAGGCATTGTTGTTGTAACTGCCGTTGGTAATGGTGATAACTATGCCCGAGGCTTGGGCGATCATGCGTCACCTTGGCTGATGAGTGTTGGTGCTGCAGACAAAAGTGATTCATATGTTGTCGGCACGGCGGTAACTGAAGTTGGCGGTGGTGATCCGGAAACGATCCCGAAACGCCTTGACTTTGCCGGCTTGGTGGCGATTACCGAATATAGCGCCAATACCGGCTATACTGGACAATCTTTCGCCGGCAACCCTGTTGTTGCGGAAGCAAAAATTGATACCACTTTGTACTCTATTGAGGAAAAGCTGAATCTATCATCGTGTATTGATGTTCCGGAAAATGTATTCGCCAGTAATGAAATCCTTGTCTGTTTGGCGAATGAGTTTGCTAACACGGATTTACTTCCAGGCTTGAACCATTATCAGGCTTATCAGCACATGGCTGAGCAAGCAGAGCGAGCTGGCGCTGGCGGTCTACTCATTGTACCAAGCGAATATGCGACACCAAATCTGACGGTAAATTACAATAACCCAGACTTTCCTGTCAGCTTTATGCGCTCAACACCGCAAGATGATTCCAATATCTTTTACGATTGGGTTTTGACGTCGAACAACCTGGACCGATTGGTTGAAGCAACCATCAATCCGCTAAGCGAATTTAAATACCCAACCATCATGGGCATGATGTACACCAATAATTCGGCTGCAGGTCCTGGCGAAGGTATTAACGGTGAGTATCTGCTGCCGAGCGTGGTTGCACCTGCGGTAAATGTTTTGGCTGCCTCGGCTGATGAACGTCCGTTCAATGAACTGGGTAATACCTCAGACTGGTTGCCTCGTTCGGGCAGTTCTACCGCTGCGGCTGTGGTTTCTGGTGCTGCTGCATTGGTTAAACAGGCTCATCCTGAATGGTCTCCATCAGAGGTGATATCTGCATTAACCCTAACCGCGAAACCAGCCATTCATATTGGTAACAGTAATTTATTTGGTTTACCTGATGCCTATACCATGGGGGCAGGTGTTATCAATGTTGAACGTGCCATAAATACTGGCTTGGTAATGCATGAAAGTGTCGAAAATTACCTGGCGGCAGATCCGAATTTACATAATGTATCTGATTTGAATATGCCTGCGGTAATCGAACGCGCTTGTTATGGTCAGTGTTCATTAACTCGTACCTTTAAAGCGACTCGTGATGGCAGCTGGCGTTCAGAAATCTTTATGGATTATGCATCGGCAACTGCGGCGGTGACACCAGCAAGTTTCAGTCTGAAAAAAGGCGAAACCATTGAAATCATGGTTGAGTTTACGGTAGTTGATGAGTCTGCACGCTTTGGTTGGGATTTCGACCGTTGGGATACTCAATATGAAGAAGGTGCAAGCGACATCATCAATAACGAAGGCAACTTGACGGGTGGTGACCTGGTATTCTTCTCAGAAGATAAAGAAATCCCGGAAGTGCACTTGCCGTTAGCGGTAGAAACCAAGCTTGATATCGTTAACGATATGCATCGTGTCGATATACCGCTAAACCAAGGTTCAAAAGTTTTACCTTTATTTACCACGGATGATGTAAGCACACCATTGTTTACTGCCTATCAGCCAGTGCTTTCCGCACCGGTTGAAACAGACATCCTACCAACTCATGTACTTGATGATATGAGTTGTTATTTATATCACTCACAATTTTGTGAATTTGCTTTATTTGATGTTGAAGATCACATCGCCAATAAAACGGCACATGTTGAGTGGCTGCGCGTTGAAGAGGGCAGCAAACGCTTATTCGCAGAAGCACAATCTGTTGGTATTCGAAACCTTACTGAAAATCGTCGTCGTAACTCGGTGAAAGTGGCGGTTGGTCGAGATTTGAATAAGAACGGAATGGTCGATTTTAGAGAAGAGATTTTATGTATCTCTGATTTCGCGCCACCTATGTCATCAAACGACTATACGCCGGGTTCTAATAACTTCTGTAGTATTACTGATCCTGGTGCTGGCGATTATTGGGTGATGTATCAGTGGGGCAGTGGTTTTAGTCGCGAGTATGCTGAATTCTACAAAGAGCAGTTAACAACCACCATTAAAACCCATACGGGTGTTGTTACTGGACAGCAGGCCGATAATGTATTCCTAACCGCCAATACAAGCACTAAGGAAGTCACCGTACATTGGGATGCGGACTTAGCCCCTGGTGAAACCGTATTTACCGCCTTTAATGCGGTAGATAACAGTAAAACCGTTAGCTTAAATTTGACCCGTTCAGATGATGTCGCTGTGTTAACAACCAATGCTCGAGCAGAGGATATTGTTGCCGGTGCTGAAATTGATATGGAAATTCAGTTCAAGGAAAACCTTTCTGATCAGAATCAATCAATTAACTTGACGACGCTACTACCTGAAGGCGTTGAATTGGTTGGCAGTATTATTCCTGAAACCAATAGTCATTTGCAGTTAGCGGTGCAAAATGCCAATGACAGTTTCCGTGTATTTGGAAATATTGCCAGTGCCAAGGGGCTTGCTCGTGAGTATGTCATCACCACCAGTGATAACGACGATATGTGTCGCACACCTGATCTGGAAGGGCAAACTCATGGCAAGTATCTCGATCTTGGTTTAACACCTATTACCGGTAGTGCAATGCGCTTTGATGAAAGCAGCGAAGAGCATTATTTACTGTCACCGATGGCTGAAATGATTATCTCTAATCCGCGCCGATTGCGTGAAGATGGTGAACCAGAAACGGATATCGAATGGGCCAAGCGTGTGCATAAAGATCAGTGGGGACCATTCAACTGGATGGCGACAATGGATGCAAACGGTCAACAATACATCGACCGTGAGCATATTGTTATTGATTTGCGAGAAGTGTTTGCCGATTCAGACGTAACCACACCTTGGGTATCTTTCTTTGGTAACAGTGATTATGCCCGTGGTCGTTTCATGTACATGTTTGGTAACGGTTTTATTGACTTCCAAAACTTCGCCGGGCCTAACCCTTTAGGTACGGGTACACCGAATTTCAGTGCAGGCATTAATTTTGATTATCACGGCGGTTTAAATGGTGGCAACCTTGCCAATACCATCACTCCTTTATGGCGTGCGGCTGGTTTCAATGAGCAATTTATTACCCCGTTTATCCCTTATCCAAAACAAGGTGAGGAATTATCAGGTATTTCGGTTGGCCATGTAGGCAGCAAGTTGGTTGTCGATTATAAAAATGCGCAAACTGGCTGGAAACAAACCTGTTTACACTCTGAGCTTATTGAACTGGAAGACGGCAGCAACGCTACTCAGTGTTTATTAAATACTGGCGAGTATGATTACATTAGCAACACACAAGGCAAGCGTATTCACCCAAGCCTGATGGAATTTTACGGTAACGATCGTTACAACTTCCAAATTTTCATGGAGACAGGTGAAGCGAAGAACCGCGCTGGTGATTATGAAGTGATCATTGCCTATGGTGATATCAAACGCATTATTTTCGAAGACGAAAATCTTAGCTATGGCGACACCTTGCTTGACGATGCTCTATATAGCGCCAACATTGGCTTGCTAGGACATGAAGGTTATAAAAACAGTTATGGAGGTGTTTACCACGGTGCTGAATACTATAACTCATCAAAAGCAGCCGATCGTTCAGAAATCTTTAATGCGGTAAAACGCGATAAGGTGGTTTGTTTCGATTATGCCGGTCCAAGTGCAAAATCAGGTAAAGTTCGTTTTAAAGTACGTTTACCAAATGATGCCGTTGCCGGGCAAACATTCCAGTTTGACTTAACCAATACAGGCTCGAATACAGCATTTAGTAACAGTGCACAATTGGTTGTTGCACCGTCGTTAGGCTTGTCACAATTATCTGATTTGACCATCAATGAAGATAGCCCAACACGACTGGTTACAGCAGCACTTTCTGATGCCGATGTGAGTGCCTTTGTTGAATCAAGCGATCGCTTTATTGACGCTGAGGCAAAGGTTGTCGGTTCGCAACTACAAATCAGTATTAGCAGCGACGCTGATTATTTCACCACATCTCCTGCGACTATCTCTGTACAACTGGTATCTAACAGCAACAGTAATGATGTTGTTCATGCCAGCTTTGAGGTTAATGTTACCGCGATAAATGACGCGCCAGAACTGCATTACGAACAAGACAGTTTTAGCATCATGAGCAACGAGTTTGTCGAACTGATTGCTTTTGCTATCGATAAAGATGGCGATGAGCTGACCTACACCTGGTCAGGTGAGCACATCGATGAATCTCAAATCAATAATGCTTCTTTGAATTTATCTAACTTGCCTGAAGGTGAATACATGTATCAATTGCATGTCACCGATGGTCAGGTTGATGTCACTAAATCGTTCTCGGTTAGCGTGACACAAGCCGAAGAAGACGCGTCAACTGAACGCAAAGAACCAAGCGGCGGCGCCATGCTTTGGTTATCACTTTTCACCCTTCTTAGCATCTTTAGAAAACGATTGTTGAAGATGAAGTAACACTTGCCAGAGCCCGGTTTTCGGGCTCTGTGTACACGCTATTTACTAAGAAGAAATATGGAAAAGATTATGTTGAAGAAAAAATTACCATTAACGCTGGCGATAAGTTCAGCCATGACGGTGTTTGCAGTTGGTGCTATCTCTCACGATTTCAAACAGTCAGTGACGAGCAGCCAACAACACGCTGGCGTAGCAAAGCCTTATCAAATGGCTAGTCAGTTTGACAGCCAGCAACGAGCGACAGTTCAGTGGTTCGATAACAGAGAAAAACAAAACCAATTAAATTTTGTCGCAGACAAAAAACAACAAATTGAACAAGCCGCTGCGACACATTTTGCCAGAGTCGCAAGCGAACATGGCTTCATTAATAACGGCGCCAGTCAGGCTAAAGTGAGCACGGTTCATGCGGGTGAACACGGTCCAATCATTATGCGCTATCAGCAACAGGTCAACGGTGTTGATGTGTTTAGCTCGCAGATTAATGTTGTTATGGATCAGAACCTTAACGCGATAGCCAGCACAGGTACGTTTGCGCCAGTTGTTGGCGAAGCTGCGTCATTGTCAGCGCTTCCGGGCGATGCGGCAAAGTCTTCTGTGGTTGCTGCATTCCGTGATGCGGGTGTTGATGTTAACCATGCAGGTTTAACGTCATTGGGTCGTCGCGGAAAATTTGATGAATTTGAAATTAACAATCAAGCGGATTTGGTAGACGGCAAAAGCTGGGGACTTGGTAAGTCTGCAGCGCAATTTATTTATTACCCGATGGCCAAAGGTGTCGAGCCTGCCTTTATGATCAACCTGCAACGTGTGGTTGAGAATGAAACCCGTAGTGAAATGATGGGATACATTGTTTCCGCGGTTAACCAACGCATCTTGCATAAAGGCAAACTTGAAGCTGACCATAGCTTCCGTTATCGCTTATATGCAGAAACGGAATCACCATTTAAACCGTTTGATTCACCAACGACTATTGAAGTATCTCCATACCCAATCGGCTTGGACCCACATAGTTACGGTGATTACCAACAGCATTTACGTGACAGCAATTTGGTGTCTATTGACCATGCTGGTGTCAGTACCCAAGACCCTTGGTTGCCTGCTGGATCGCAACTGGCGCAAGGCAACAACGTATGGGCATTTGTTGATAAAGTTCCGCCAGAAGGCTTTGATCCAGTCGAAGACTTGGAAAACGAGCGTATTGAAAACGGTGACTATTACCTGATGACGTCATCAGCAGGTACCTTCAGTTATCCATATAACTATCGTGCACCTGCCAGTGAAGACAGCAACGTAAAAGCGGCGATGACGTCAATGTTTTACGTAAACAACTTCCTGCATGATTGGTTCTATGATTCTGGTTTTGACGAAAAAGCCGGTAATGCCCAATACGACAACTATGGTCGTGGTGGCTTGCAGCGCGATCCGCTAGAAGCACGCGTCGACTTTAACTCTGCTAATAACGCATCAATGGCGACACCACCAGATGGTCAAGTACCTATTATGCGTATGTACCCATGGGGTATGTATGAACTAGGTTTTGAAATTCGTGGCATGCTTGATGAGTTTTACACTGAAGACGATGCCACTGATGACAACGGTGAAAAATTCTTCTGGGTTCCTCGCTTTGGTCGTTCAGTGTTTGGTCCGTCAACCTTCACCATTGAAGATGATAAAGATACAGCCGATATCATTGAAAATGAATTGGTTATTGCCTATGACGGCGAAGGTGTCGATGGTCAGGATTTATGTGAGCCAGCGATAAACCCAGAACAATTGCGTGGCAAAACAGCGGTTATTCGTCGTGGTAATTGTAACTTCTTCCAAAAGGCATTTTATGCGCAAGCTGCAGGTGCCACAGCCTATTTGATGACCAACCATGTAAAGGAAGGTGAAGTAAACGCGGCTGGCAATGCTGGCGGTACCATCAATATGGCATTAGGGCCAAATGACGATGGATCAGATATGGAAATTCCAGGCGTATTCTTGTCTTACGAACATGCCGAACCGGTTTACCTGTCTATTGATGCAGGTGAGACTGTTCGTATTGATGTCGAAGTAGAAACGGACCAAAACCATTCAGCATTTGATACCAGTATCGTTGCGCATGAGTGGGGCCACTACCTGACAAACCGTTTGATTCACAATGCTTGGGGCTTGATGCAATGGCAGGGCGCTTCACTTGGTGAAGGTTGGTCTGACTTTATTGCTTTGATGCTGATGCTGCGTGAAGACGATCGCAACTTGGTAGGAAACGAGCAATTTGCTGGTCACATCCCGATGTCGACATTTGTCGGCCGTAACTTGATTGGTAATGCTTCTTTTGCCGAAGGTATTCGACGTTTTCCTTATACCACGGATATGAACGTTAATGGATTGACTTTGGGTCATATCGCCTTCAGTGCAGAATTACCTGATCATGAGCAAGGTTCATTCCATGCTGAGCATCCAGTACCGAACAATGAAGTACACAACGCCGGTGAAGTCTGGACTGCGGCTTTGTGGGAAGTTTACATTGCTTTGCATAATGAACGTAGTGACCTGAATTTCGACATGGTTGAAAAACGCATGAAGGAATACTTGGTTGCCAGTTTGAAGATAACACCTTATTGGCCAACGTTTACCGAAGCTCGTGATGCGTTGTTAGCGGTTACCGCAGCAACTGATTTGCGTGATTTCGACATCATGCTCAAAGCGTTTGCTAAACGCGGTTTTGGTTTGGATGCGGTGTCGCCAGATCGTACTGACTTCTTATTCGATAATGTTCGTGAAGGCTTTGCCACACAATTCCCATCGTTTGTTGTCGATAACGTTACTGCCGATTATCAATACCTTGGTAATTCAGGCTTCTATTGTGATATCGATGAGTCTTTAGATGTTAATGAAACCATGCAGATTTCCTTACATCTGAAAAATTTGAGTAATATGCCACTAACCGGTATTTACGCCGTTATCGATACCATTTCTGACGTAACACTTGCTGTGGATGGTGTTGAGTTAGTCGATGGCCGCTTACCTCTGGCATTTCATGCCAATCAATATGGCGAAATAATCGAGTTTCCATTCGAAGTGACGTTACATAGTGCCGATCCATTGTCGACCGTGCGTTTTGACATCAGTTTTGAAAGTGATAATCCAGAGGCAATTATTCCGCCAATTGGTACCGCCTGGACCAGTTCTCAAACCGACATCATTAGAAATCAAAACGAGTTAACTCGCTTTGACGATAATACCGCTACTTATGCAGACTGGAAGACAACGGCTGAGAATGTTTCACCGGCAGCTTATGGTAACGCTGTGTTCCCTTGGGTATTGGATAATGGCTTTGGTGCCAATACCTTAGGTATTCGCCAAGGACAAATGTTCTGGGGTGCGGCAAGTCCAACCCGTGTATTAACAACGCTTGAATCGCCAGAAGTAACGGTTAATGACAGCGGTGATTTTGCCTTTGAATTTTTCCATGTTTATGAGTTTGAAGTTGCGGAATATCGTGTAGCTGGCGCTCCAGAAGATGCACCTTGGACATTGGAGTATTGGGATGGCGGTGTTATTGAATTGAGCGTTGATGGCGGTGAATGGCAAGACATTACTGAATTCAATGCCATTATGTCTGATCCATATGACGCGGTAATTCACGGTACATTCGAGCGCAAAATAGCGGAAAGCCAAAATCCACTTGGTTATCGCATGGGTTATGCCGGTCAATTACCAGGCGGCGAAGATGTGCGTATTGTCATCCCTGAGGGAATATTAAATGGCAAAAACGTTCGTGTTCGTTTCGCTATCGGTACTGACGAACAAGCGCCTACTGCCGGTTGGTTCATAGATGATTTCGCTTTCGAAAACACCACTGCTCCTGCTTTTTCGGCAGCCTTAGCTGAACAGCAAGAAGCTTGCGGTAATCGCGTGCCGATGATCAACGTAGAGAATCGTCAAAGCTTTGTTGAACGCACTAACGGTCAACAAGCGAGCATAAACCTAACAGCCAATGTTAGCGATGTTGATGGCGACGATTTTCAAGTGAGCTGGCAGCAAATTTCTGGTCCAGATGTGGAACTGAACAATGCAAACAGTACTCAGGTTAGCTTTATTGCTCCTGTGATCAATCGCAATGAAGAATTACGCTTTGAAGTAACCGCCACAGACACGCATAACAACTCCCGAAGTAAGGAAGTCATTGTGAGCTTGTTGGATGTGAATATAGCTCCTACGGTCGAAAGCATTAATTTAACTGTCACTGAGGGCGATCATGTCCGAGTTGAAGCGGTTGCTGAAGATGGTGATATGGATGCTTTACTCTACAGTTGGCAGCAAATTGGCGGCGACACGGTACAAATGCAGGGTGCTCGTACACAAGTGCTTAGCTTTAATGCTCCTAATGTTGATGACACACAAACATTTGAATTTTCAATCACCGTAACCGATGGCAGTGATAGTGCCACTGCCTCAGCCATGGTTACGGTTGAACCAAGAGAGTCGAATGTATCTTCTGGTGGCAGTTTCGGCTGGCTTACCATTTTCCTTTTACCTTTAGTAGCGCGCTTGCGCGCCACTAAAGTGCAATTTTAGTCGTTAACTTGCGGAAATATAAAGAGAATAAAAATGCAAAATAAAGTTACCGCGCCATTTAAGCGCACGCTGATTGCCGCAACGTTATTAACTGTATTCGCATCCGGTCATGCTATGGCCGATGCGACCACAGGTCATATTTCAGGGCAAACGATTACTTATAACGATGCCCCTGTTGAAGGCGTTGAAATAACCATTATTAATGTTAACACCGGTTACAGTAAAACCATTACATCTGATGAAGATGGTAAATATAGATTCCCATTGTTACCCGCTGGCACCTATAACATCATTGCTTATAAAGATGGTTATGTAGTGACAGAACAAAACAATGTAGAGGTTAATATTGGTGGTAAAACACTTATCAATATTGGTATGAATCAGGAAGGTGTCGAGCGCATTGAAGTTCGCGCGACCACAATCGCCAGTATTGACACCACCAATACTGAATCGGGTTTGGTTATTTCCAAAGATGAACTGGAACTTCTTCCTGTACCTCGTGATATGAGTTCAGTAGCCTTACTTGCACCTGGTACC
Organism: Thalassotalea sp. Y01; assembly: GCF_012932945.1. Taxonomy (NCBI): domain Bacteria; kingdom Pseudomonadati; phylum Pseudomonadota; class Gammaproteobacteria; order Alteromonadales; family Colwelliaceae; genus Thalassotalea; species Thalassotalea sp. Y01. The sequence continues at coordinate 116,632 of NZ_JABBXG010000001.1, read as the reverse complement.
AATAAAGGTGACGCAGCCTTTGGTAATTTGGTGTCGTTCCCCGGTGCTTCTGTTGCTGAAAACGCTTACTACATTGATGGCATTAATATTACCGATGTACGAACAGGTCTAGGTTTTAGTCAGCTTCCTTGGGAAATGTTCCAAGACTTTCAGGTTAAGACCGGTGCTTTCTCAGCAGAATACGGTCGCGCTGTAGGTATCATCAGTGCCACCACCAAAAGTGGTACCAACGAATTTCAAGGCGGTATTAATGCTCGTTACATTCCTGATGAGTTACGTGAAAACCGCCCTGATGTTAAGCGTACCGATATTGGTGCTGAACTTTATGGTACGGAATATTTTTCAATTAATCATGGCCGCACCTATGAAAAAGTTGATTTAGATATCTGGGCTAGCGGACCAATCATCAAAGATACCTTGTTCTTCTATGCGATCTATAACCCATTATTTGAAACTCGTGAAAACGCCAGTTTATGGCGATATACCGAAACAGATAGTGATGATGCGATTTGGGCAACGAAATTTAACTGGAATATCAGTGAAGACCACCGTTTAGACTTTACCTATTTTAACGATGAACGAGAATACGAAGTTAGCTCCAAGCCTTATGACTTAACCAACAAGGTGATTGGCAGCTATTACTTTAAACCTAGCATTAATGCTGAAGACGCCAACCATGGTCGTGTCGTGACACCTATCGTCGGGAACAACTTTGGTTCTTATGAGCAAATAGAGGGTGGTGAAAACTATTCTTTGAAGTACACAGGTTACTATCTTGATGGTGATCTGACCATGTCTGCAATGCTAGGCCATAATGAATCTCAAACATCGAATCGTTCTTTAGTGAATGAAGGCCAAACTCGAATTGTTGATAGCAAGACAGGTATCATTTTACACGGTCCATCGGTTGGTAATTTTGGTACGTCTCGTAATGAGCGTGATCAGTTCCGTATCGATTTCGATTATTTCTGGGGCGATCACGAGTTCAGATTTGGTGTTGACGTTGAAAATCTGGAAGCTTACGAAAACCGTGATGCTTACGGCTCTGGAACCTATACCATGTCTGTTGGTACAGACAATCTGATCGATTATTTGGAAGGAACTACTGATGTTATTTATCAGCAGGATAGCCATATCATTCAATCGGTTGATTTAAATAACAACGGTACTTATGAAACCGAAAACTTTGCGGTTTATATTCAAGATGAATGGCAAGTGAGTGATAACGTGGTATTGAACCTGGGTTTGCGTTATGACGAATTTACCAATAAAAACATCAATGGTGATGACTTCATCAATATGGATGGACAAATTGCCCCGCGCCTAGGTTTAGCATGGGATATTTTTGGCGATGGTGAATCGGTATTTACCGCCTCATTCGGCCGTTTTTATCTACCAGTAGCAACCAATACCAACATTCGTCTGGCCGGTAAAGAATTGTATGTCATCAAACGCGATTATCAGTTCGATAGTATTCCTGCTTCAGAGTTTGAAAGTATCGCTGATATCCTAGGTAACAGTGAACTAGATTTAATCGCCGCTGACGGCACCCTAAAAGATACGCGTCGTTTGGTTGATGCGGACATCGAACCTATGTATCAAGACGAATATACCATGAGTTTTGAGCAGCAATGGGACGATTATGTTTGGGGTATTCGTGGTACTTATCGCGAACTTGGCGAATCCATTGAAGATGTTACCGTACAACGTGGTTTGGAAAAATATCTTGATGAAGTATTTGATGAAGATTGTCCTGCCTGTAGTGGCTCACAAGCTGCGATGTATGTACTGACAAACCCAGGTTCATCGGTGAATATCTGGGTAGATACCGATAACTATGTGGATGAGAATGGGAATTTGGTTGAAGGGCCGAAAGAGTCGCGAAACTTTACCATCCCAAATGAATATCTACAGTATCCAGAAGCAGAGCGTAAATATATCGCTTGGGACTTAAAAATTACTCGCCCTTGGCAAGATGATTTTACTTTCTCTGCAACTTACACTTGGTCTCATTCATGGGGTAATACCGAAGGTTTGGTTGACTCCGATATTGGTCAGCGAGATGCCGGTGCTACGCAAAGTTTTGACTATGCGGCACTTATGGACCATTCGTACGGAGATTTACCGAACGACCGTCGTCATACCTTCAAATTAACCGGTGCCTATGCTTTTAATGAAGAATGGTCAGTCGGCTTTAATGCGACATGGCAAACGGGACGTCCAAATAACTGCTTTGGTTATCACCCTGATCCAGGTGCTGTGCCTTCCATTTATGGCCCAACATCTTTCTATTGTGAAGAAGAAGTAATAGACCCGGATAGTGATCCTGAAAATCCGGAATATATTGCTGAATCTGTGCCAAGCTCGCGTGGTTCAAAAGGTCGTACACCAACAACGTTTGTACTTGATTTAAGCTTAACTTATCAAACCACCATTATGGGTTTTGATACCAGAGCGCAATTACAAGTGCAAAACGTGTTTAATGAGATTGAAGCAACACGTTACTACGAAACCGGTGAAGTGAGCGACATTACTCTGCCAAGGTTAAAAGAAATTAACCCTGAGATGATCGCCAACACCCATCCCGACTATGGTCTGGTGTCATCAACGACGGCACCTCGTTATGTCGAATTGTCGATATCTGCTAGATTCTAGTGAGATAAAGACGACGATTAATACGCGTATAATAAAAAACCACAAAGTTCGCTTTGTGGTTTTTTTATATTCGTGTGTGCGCACTGACGATAGATGTTAACCATCAATCGCCTGCTGGCATGTCATTACGGGTGAGCTGATTTTCGGTCGATACAGCCTAAATCTTTGTTGGGGGCGATAGCATCACGCACACATTGCTTTAATTCGGTTATTTCTGGAAATCGAGCCATTTTTTTGCGCGACCAAACCAGTTTGCCATTGGCGACGATTTCAAAAATCCCACCATTGCCCGGACGCAATGTGAGCTCGTCAATGTCACCATCAAAGGTGGCCAATAACTCCTGCGCCATCCATGTTGAACGCATCAGCCAGCGACATTGAGAGCAATAGGTAATTTCTACTTTATTCATAATCGGATCTTTATCTTGTTTGTGCTAAAGCTTAAACAGCTTTTTCGTCAAACGTGATCCCGCGAATGCTATCGCAATCGCTAACACGAAATACAAGGCGACGAGGTAATTGGTAAAACTGGCTACATGAACCTTAGCGTCAGCCAGCAGACATTGACCGGTTTGATAATCAAAGCGTCCACCATGGTCTAAACAGTCGTCAACGATAGTGAACTCGTTAATTAGCAAGATAACCAAAACCGCAACGATGACACCAAAAAACATGGCAATGGAGTGCTTGTTCATAAACTTTTTATGATTCCTAATAGAGACTTGGTTGCTGGCCTATTAACTAGAGATGTAATGAATCCACCAAGTTGGGGTAAGTAACTTTGTCGGTCACAGATAGTAATGTACTGAAATAAACGGTATTGTCAATTTCCTTGCGGCCAAAATAGCAATAATGACTGATTTAGGGAGGCTCAATTAACTCAGACAAAACCGCAAACAAAACCACAGATAAAAAAGCCCGGTAATAAACCGGGCTTTTATCGTTAAAGTGCAGTGTTGCTATTGCTTACTTAACTCTTCTAGAAAGCTACCATTAGCAACGTAGTTACATCCTGAGGCGTTACAACAAGAGCCTGCAACGGCATCGCCATTCGACAACTCACCTGCTGCAACCTCAGGGAATTTACCGAAGGCACAGCATTTGCCATTGGATTCGCCTGTTAAACCGCGGTGGCTTTCAACACACAAGTTTGCCGGTACATTGCTACACATAAAGGTATTACGTACTACGTATTCAGGATCTTTAACCAATAGTGCTGTATCTAACCCGGCTTCTTCACAAATGTTTACCGTAGGGCCTAGGTCAGGTAACTCTTCACAGCCGCCTGCACCGTTGTCTTGTTCACCAACTAAACAGTTACCTTCAAGTAACCACGGAGTTAAGCTAACAAGTCGAGTCACAGCATACGTTAACGTTCCTGTTTCAACCATAAGTTGTGCACCCATAGACAAGTCTTGCTGGCCAATCCAGGTATAACGCATTGGCAAACCTGCACCATCATAATCAACTAATAGTCGACCTTCGCTGTCTACTGACCACGTGAAGTTGCTAACCGAACCTTTATTGTCAGTATTACCTGAGTTATCGGCATTAAAGTGATTTTCTACGCTGATTAAACCACGGTCTTCAATATACTTTTTCGCCGTATTGATGTGCTCTATTAAAATTGGTTTTGACTCAATTTCTACATTGCGCTCTATCAGCGTTTTATAATGGCTGTAATTAAAGTCGGCATCCCATAAGTTGATTTTGCCAAGCTTTGGTAGGTTAAACATTGGCGTGAAATCAGCAACTGGGTTTAACTCGTTAACCAAATCAGTAAACGATGCCTTGGCAACTGATAAGTACTCAAGATTTGTTAGGCCATTGATATTATCTAATGTACGAATGTTTTGGCCAGATAAATCCAAGCTTTTTAAATGCGAAAGTCCATATAGGTCAGTAATATCAACACCATCACTGTATGCAAAACCAAGAGAGGTTATGTTTGTCATATGAGAAAATTCGGTGAAGTCAACGCTACCCGCAAAGTATGAGTTGCTGATGTTTAATGATTCAAGCTCTGTAAAGTAGGCAAGGTCGGCAATACTGTCTACATTGCTAAGGCCGTCACAGCTGATATCAGTAATATTGTTTGTCGTGGCATTTTCACCGTGCTGTTCAATAATACAATTTTCCAATTCTTCGTTAGCAAACGTTAAGTCATTTAGGAAAGTAACTGTAAAGTCAGGGTGACCATCGCCGTCCGCATCAACACTTGCCGACTTATCAAGCGGAAAAGCATCGTTCATATCCAGAACCAAATCGTTATCTGAATCATCATCTTCTGAGTTGATGATGCCGTCGTTATCGGTGTCCAGATTGTCGCTGTTCGCTAACATCTTATTTTGGAAGTGATCAACCAACAATGCAGCACGTGAACTGATCATGTCTTTTTGTTGTGAAGACAGGGTTTCTGAATTAACAAAATCGCTTAGTAATTCAGCGCCATCAACAGACAGGTAGTTGGTGATTTGCTGTAAATATTGATATTCACCATGAGCGGCAAGAGTTGAGAAAGGTGAAATAACCGGCGCAACAGCATCAGTCGAGGCATCAAAATTTAACGCTGAAGTAGAAAGCGTAATAGGTGCTGAGGCAAAGTCATCATCTTGACGCGTTATGTCATCTGCACCTTCACCTAAATAAGCATTCATATTGGCCGCAGAGTACATGCCAGCCTGATCTGCAGTTAATAGAAATTCAAATTGGCCTTGCGCGTCACTGGTGACCACTAATTCATTTTCATCGTGTTGATTGTTTGCATTAGCGTCAAAGTAAACAAGCGCACCACTAATAGGGCCATCTAATACTGTACCGCTTACTTGCACCAGGTTGTTAATGGTTAGATCAAACGCAGTCAAATCCGTTGAAACTTTACCATCACTTACGCTAATGATGATGTCTGCCGTGATGCCCGCATCAGCCAGCGTCGGGGTTCCAGAAAGCGTACCAGTGGCGCTATCAAATGTTGCCCAATCAATATTCTTGTTGATTGAAAACGATAGAGAGTCACCATCACTATCGCTTGCAGAAGGCGTGAATGAAAATGAATCAAGTTCATTGATGGTTGAAACCTCTGGCGCACCGCTTATGGTTGGCGCAGCATTTGTTGGTGGATCTATAGGATCTATAGGATCTGGATCTGAGCCGCCGCCACCGCCGCCACAGGCGGTCATTGTCAAAGAGCCGGCTATCAGCATGGCTAATCGATGATGCTTGAATGGATTGTTCATAGTTTTCCCCGAGTTGAAATACGTTATCAACTCACCACTTTATAAGAGCAAATATTAGGCGGATGTTAAAAAGTGTAAATTTGCCGCTGCATAGGGAGGTTTGTTTATCCTTACACTTGCTTTTGAGTAGATAATATTCATTAAAAACAGAGGGTTATTTTAACTGTTTGAAGTTTGTCCAATTGTCAAAATTTCCACTCAATTGAAAGGTGTTACATAGGTTAATAAGTTGTTGTTTTTGTTATTTTTATGTGTTTGAAAATCGACACTTCCATAGGCGTTCATTCGTTAACCTTTTTTCACATATTTTCGCACTTAATTACATTAGTCTGAGGCTGCAATTTTTATCTCTGCAGCTTTTAATAAGTCTGGATGTCAGTGTTTATGAGGCCTGCAGGGTAATTTATAACGATAACTACACTGTATAGGCTAACACTATGAAATTAAGCTTGAACAAGTTAACAAGAGCGATGGGATATTCGTTGTTAACTTCGTCTCTGCTGCTCGCGCAAGCAGCTAGAGCGGAAGCTGAAAGGGATGCAAATCAGCAACAGAACAATGCAGTTGATGAAGTAGAAGTATCACAAGTTAACAATAACGACGTTGAAGAATACCAAGAAGCGGAAGAGGAAATTGAAGTATTTCAAATCACCGGTTCGCGCATTAACCAAACAACGCTAGAAGGACCTTTACCGGTTGAAGTCATCAGTGCCGAAGACATGCTCAAGGCAGGTAACTTGACGGTTTATGATGCCCTGCAAAATCTTTCGCAAAATACCGGTTCAGTAACCGGTGATGAGAACTCAAATGGTTTCACACCAAATGCGAAAGTATTAAATTTCCGTGGTCTAGGTCCTCAATACACCTTGGTTTTGATTAATGGTCGTCGTATCGCCAATTATCCAGCGGCGTATAATTCGAATGCGACGGTTGTCAACGTGAACTCGGTGCCAATGGCAGCGGTTGAACGTATTGAGGTTGTTTCTACCGGCGCATCAGCAATTTATGGCTCGGATGCAGCCGCCGCTGTTATTAACGTAATTTTGAAAAACGATTATGAAGGTACAGCATTAGGCGGTACCTTCGGTACACCGGATAATGTCGACGGTGATTCGTATCGTTTTAATATCGTAAAAGGCGTGGATTTTGATAACGGTAATGTTACCGCCGTTTTAGAATATGCTGATTCAGATACCATTTTAGGGCCGTCAGATCTTGATTACCCTTATGGCACACCAGTAATGAATCGCGGTGCCGCAAAAGTGCGCACTCTTGCATCACAGGGCTACGATGCCTTCTTTAATAACCTGCCTGCTGACTTGCAGCCTGATACCTATATTGATCCTGGTAAAGAGCTATGTGATTCATTACCTGGCCAGGAATATCAATATCGTGCCCGTGATGAAGAAAGCTCTATTCCTGGTTCATACGGCAGTTATTGCGGTTTTGATATCGGCAAGCGCAGCACTATTCGCAACGGTCAAACTAAAATCTCAGCAATGATTTCGAGCAATTTCGAAATTAACTCTGAGGTCAGTTTTTTCGCTGATGTGATTTTTACCGACATTGAAGCAGAAAATGATCGCGGCTACATCAACATTCAAGGTGTGGTTGAAGATCAAAGTTCTGCAGCACCTGTTTTCCAATTTGGTGAAGGTGATAACGCGGTATTAATTCCGGGTAATCAGTACGGCTATAACCATCACCTTGAAACACACTTGCGTTTAATGGGCTCAGAAGAGATTGGCGATACATCGACCAGTTTTGATGAGCAAGCGTTCAGTGTGTCGCTTGGCCTAGAAGGTTATGTATTTGATGACTACCAGTGGGAAGTGAGTTACACCCACAGTGAATACACCATGGATACCGCTCGTACGTTAGCGGACCATAAAATGGTTGAAGAGTATTTCTTTGGCGAAAAAGTCATGGTTAATAAAGACACTGAGCTGAGCTACTTCGGCTCACCTGTATACGATGGTAACGCCAAATTAGGTGTATTCGGCCCGCTAAATCAGCAAGCAATCGATGATCTTTTTGGTCGCGCCAAAGAAGAAAATAAAACCTACTCGTACATGACCACGGCGGTTCTATCTGGTGACTTATTTGAAGTTCCCAGTGGCTACGTGCAGTTTGCTGCTGTCGCTGAATATATGCACGAAGGCTTTGAGTATAACGCCGATGATAAGATGACCGCAGATCCTGGTGAAGGTTGGTATAACTTTGCCGGCTTTGGTGGTGAAGGTGAGCGTGACCGTTACTCAGCTGGTTTGGAAATCAAGGTGCCAATTCTTGATGACTTAAGCGCTACCGGTGCGATTCGTTACGATGAATATCATGCAACCGGTCCGGTAAACAGTGACTGGACTCCGGCGATCAGCCTTGAATATCGTCCACTTGATGATTTATTGGTACGTGCCTCATATTCCGGTATTTTCAGAGCCCCAGACTTACAAGCCATCTATACCGAAAGTTCATTCTACAGCGGTGGTACTGACTGGTTAGGTTGTTACGAGCAAATTTGGGCACCGGAAGGTGTTTCACCAGAAGAATTCTCTAATGGTCCAAATGCCGGTGTTTATCAATCTGCTTGTCGCAGTTTCTCGGCGACTTTCTTAGCCAATAAATTGCCAGCAAGCGATCTGAAAAACGAAAGCGGTACCACCTTTGGTATCGGTTTTGTGTGGGAGCCTATCGACAATTTATCTATCCAATTCGATTACTACGAAGTGGAAATCAATGATCAAATTCAACAGGCAAGCTTAAATGGCATTTTGTATGACGAGTTTGTTTGTGCATATGAAGATGAAGTCAGCGATAACGTTACCTTTGGTTGTGAGAAAGTCGATCAACTTATCGTTCGTACCCCGAGTGAAGACAGTGAGCTAAACCAAAGTAATCTGGAAAGTGTTAATACCACACCATTTAACTTGGCGATGCACCGTCAAACTGGTACCGATACCAAGGTTAATTACACCTTGTTCACTGAAAGTTATGGTGTGTTCAACTTTGGAATCAGCCATACCGGTATCATCAGCACCCAGCGCGATACCATTGAAGGCGACGGCATCCCGCCAGTTGAAATTCATGACCTTTTAGGTAACCCGGAGCCTATCGATACCATTATTGGTTCACTAGGTTGGGCTTACCAAGAATTCACCGCCAACGTTAATGTGCGCTACAAGAGTGGTTTAGGTCCGCGTCGCCCGCAACCGATTCAAAACGATGATGGCAACGATGCGCTATACGACATTGATACCGGTAAAGAAATCGACTACGTGTTTGACGAAGACGATATGCCGATTGATCCGAGTAGCGGTGAGCCAATCGAAAATGCAGAAAAACGTATATCACAGAAACGTTTAGACCCTTACATCACGACCAACTTAGTTCTTGGTTACACCTTCAACGAAGGTGATACCCGCATCAACTTCACCGTAAATAACGTGTTTGATGAAGAGTCACCAGATGACGATACCTTCCTGGCCCATGAATGGCCTTGGTACAACATTGGTGCCTACGCAGGTTCTGCCATTGGCAGAGAGTTCTATTTTGGTTTTGAACACAACTTCTAATAGCTCGCGTTATTGGTTGTGTGAATTGTTACGGGCAGATTATCTGCCCAATATGAAGAGGAATTTAAGGTGAAATTAAAGCAAATAGCTATAGCAGCTTGCTCCACGCTCTATATGGGCGCGGTTGCAGCATCTGCTGTTACCTTACCCGAAGTAAAAGATCGCATTGCACTACCGGATCTTGCAAATTCCGGTTTGCCTGACAACTTGAAACAGACTCGTTCTTTCGAGCATCAGGAATTACCAACGTCAACAGACTCAAAATTGTCGTCTGTTAACCGTATTACTGGTTTACCTTTGGTTGGCGGTGTCAATCAGCATATGTCTCAACCGGTTAAATTTACCCCTGAAGAGGGGATTGAAGGTGAGCATCGTTATTTTATTACTCTGCAAGATCGCCCGGTTGCGCAATATACCGGTGGCATTGCTGGATTGGCAGCAACGAATCTAGCAACGGTCGCCAAGCAAGGCTTAGGCAGTTTAATTGCCGGTGCTGATGGTCACGTTGATCTTAGATTTATTAAAAAATCGGATGCTTATCAAATACGTGTTGAGAAGTACAAACACTACTTGCGCGCTAAGCAAGACAGTTTTATTAATGCGGCAAGCAGCTTAGGATATGAACTTGAAGCTCAAACCTCATATGATACGGCGATCAACGCCATTACTGTCGTGCTAACGCAACAACAAGCGGCGCATTTAGCGGAGCTTGCATCGGTGAAAAATATTCATCGTGTTACAGCCCACCAGGTACAAACGTTGGTTAATGCTGACAACGATGTTACTGGTGCTCACGATATCATCAACACCCACCATATTTGGGAAATGGGTGCTAAAGGTGAAGGCATCATCGTTGGTGTCAGTGATACTGGTATCAATACCGACCACCCATCGTTTGTCGACTTTGGTGGCCAACGTTTTTATACCGATGAAAGCGGCGTCACATGGGAAGCCGTTGAGCTATATGACCATGTTAATCCATGGGGCGAAGGTAACTATGTCGGTGATTGTAATAAGCATGGCTTTGAGCACATGTGTAATGACAAGCTTATAGGTGTTCGTTCATATGAACGTTTAACAGACCAATACAGTAAAACTGATTTGATCAATCACATGCTTGAAGAGCGTGAATTATCTTATGCTGATTTACACCAAGAGAATGGCCGCTTTTACGCAGTTCCACCGGTAGGTGAAGATCATGCCGGTCACGGTTCACATACCGCTGGTACCGCTGCGGGTAATGCCATTAAAGATGTTCATCACTTATATCGCGCCATTGAAGGTCCTGGTTTAAAAGCCTCTGAACAGCCAATTGGTAATGTCAGTGGTGTCGCGCCACGCGCCAACATCATTGCTTATCAAGTGTGTATTTCAGCCAACAGTAACTCGGGTTATGCCGGTTGTCTTGCCGACGTTATGGTCGAAGCATTAGAAGATGCGATTGAAGATGGTGTTGATGTAATGAACTGGTCATTGGGTGGTGCGCCATACGATGCCTGGGAGAATCCATTAGGTCAGGCGTTTTTATCTGCTCGCGAATCGGGCATGCACATCGCTGTTTCTGCAGGTAACAATGGTTATCAAGGGTCGGTAAAACATGCTGCGCCATGGATAATGACCGTTGGTGCGACGCAAACTAACCGTCGTGAACGCACAACCTCTGACGACAAAATGACAACCGGTTCGGTTGTTCCTGCAAGTATCGATGGTGAAGAATTTCCTATCAACTTGAGTCAAGCATGGTACAACATTTCTGGTGATCATGAAGATGGTCGCGCTGTATTAGGCGAGTTCATGGGTACCTGTGTTGAAGATGATTGTGCAGAAGGCCCGGTGTGTAAAGTTGGCTTTGAAATGCTTGACGATGATTTGTGTTATCTGGAATGTAAGGACGATGAGTTCCGTGATCCAGATACGCTATCATGTGACAGTTTTGAGATTGATGACTTACCGGATCAAAAAGACCCTGCCAATTGTTTGATTGGTACCGAATGGGTCGCACAAGACGAAGTGGGTTCTGGCCAAGAGTGGGGTTGTTTAGATATCAACCGTAACGTTCCAACTAACTACACAACCCGTGAATCAATCTGTCTTAGTAATGATGATGTGATATTCCCATCATTAACAGATTCTGGCTCGCCTTATGAGCAAAAAAGCAAACAACGTTTTTATTGTCCTGATGTCGAAGTAGATGATGCTCACCCTAATTATCGTGGTCGACTCGGTGGTTCTAAAGGTGTGGTTTGTGCTTACGGTGTTGAACCGTACATGGAAACCGAATTCAACAATGGCTTCACTTGGAATAACAAAAACGCCATCGTTTATTGGGATGGTGACTCTTGTAAAGACAGCGAAGAAGAAAACTGTGTACCAGAAGATAGAGATGGTGATGGCGAAAACTCAACCATTGATGAGCCAACGCTAGGCCAATGTCGCGTACGAGCGCCAGCCGATCGTGATGTTGATTACAGTATCTATGAAAACAGCACAGGCCCAGGTGCATCAACTGATAGTTTTGGTGTTATTGCAAATCGCCCAGTGATCACCGATTACAAAGCGCCAACACCAACGTTTAAAGGTTCGAGCAAGGCACCTGACTCAAGCGTGCAATCACGTGCGGTTGGCTTGCAGCCTGAAATGCGTGTATTTGAAGGTGACCGTTATTGTGAAAACTTGCACGAATGGCGTGATCCGCATAACCCGCAACAACTTTTCGATTTTGATAATGCTGTGGTGTTTTGTGCCCGTGGTAACGGTAACAACATTAGCTATTTACAAAAGAGTAAAAACGTTATTGAAGTTGCAGAGCGCGATGCCGAACTAGCCGGCCGTGCAAGCGATGAAATGCAGGCATCGATAGTGGTCTATAACGATGTGGAAACATACGGCAGTGTGTATCAATTCCCAGCGGATATCCCGTTTGTAAATGTTCGTTTTGACTCTTGGGTGACTGACTTTGCTCCATTCTTTAAAGGTGGTGATGTGCCATCAAGCCTGACGGAGCTGCAAAAAGATCGTCGCATTACGTTATCGTCACAAACTATTGAAGTTGTGCCTATTAACGAAGACGACGAGCGTATTAATCACACTTTAGCCAACTTTACCTCAAAAGGTCCGCATTATTATCAAGAAGATTTAATGCCTGTTCAAGTGATGGCGCCAGGTGTAAATATCTATGCTCCATGGACGGATAATGCAATTTTAGACAAAGGTTGGAACTCTGCAGATTGGGCGTTCAACAGTGGTACATCAATGGCTACACCAGTTGTTGCTGGTACATTGGCTATTCTTAAACAAGTTCGCCCAGAGTGGACTCAACACGAACGTGAATCAGCGCTTACCATGACCTCTGGTGAAGTGGCCTACCGTACCGTTTACATGAATGAAAATGATTATGATGAAAATAATCCAGATCATATTAAATCGGTTGGTTTAGTTCCTGCAACGGATGAAAATGGCGAGCTAGTCTACGACGAAGATGGTGTATTGGTGATGATCGAAATCTCTCAATACATGAAAGTTATCAACGTCAGCTCATGGCATGTTGGTACCGGCATTATCAATCTAAAATCAGCGATTAACTCTGGTTTGGCACTTGATGAGTCGCTCGACAATATGATTGCGGCAAACCCAAGCGCCGGCGGTGACGCTCGCCAATTGAATATGCCGTACATGTTTGATGGTAGCTGCCCTGAAGTGTGTACTTGGTTACGTACCTTTACGGCGAAACGCGCAGGTCGTTGGACAGTGAATATTGAGAAGCTTGATGCAGCGGTACAAATCAGCTCATCAGTGGATAGCTTTGAATTGAGTGAAGGCGAGACCATCACCATTATGTTCACCGCTAAAATTGATCGTAGTATTGCCCAAGACCAGTCTGACTATGTCACTAATGGTACCGGTTACACCGGTGGTGAAGTGCGCCTTGTCGCCGATGATATCAGCATTCCTGACGTTCGCTTACCTGTAGGTGTGTCATTAGATAATGACTCATTACCAACCTTGATTCAGGCACAAGCATCATCTGAAACGGGTCGATACCCAGTGGATTTAAGCATGCCTGCGATGTCAACGGATAGCATGATTTCTAAGGTATATCATCAAGAAAACATCAAATACATCAATACTGATGAACACGGTGAACTTGCTAAAACAGGCAGTGGTGTGGTGGAGCTGCAAGCAAGTACTGGTTATGGTCAAACATGGTTAGGTCGTGTTGAATTACCACTAGATGAGACCAAGCTTAACTTTGACTTTGCAACCGCACATAAAGAAAAATCGGCCAAATTGATTTGGGTTGATGTGCCAGAAAACACCAAAATGCTGGCCATTGATGTGCTAGGAAAAGTAGCCACCAATGCACATTCTTTGCCTGAGTTACAAGCTGCACAAGGTACGCTGATGATGGCGGTTGGTCGCGACATGATCAATCCGGGTCAATTAGACTTTGAACACGAAGGTAGCTGTGCCTCTATGGCAGAGAACCTACGTAACTTCTGTTACATCATCGATCCACAACCTGGTCGTTATTGGGTATTAATGCAAAACGTGAACGATAGCTTCCCTGGTTATTCGTCATGGTTATTGGATACCTATGATTACGCGGTATCTGTGGTATCAGACGATCTATCAAGTCACATGATTTTAGATGCGCCACAAACAGCTAACCCAGCACAAGGTGCGCTGCAACTGGATCTTGTATACAGCTTGCCGATGAAAAAGCATGAAGCGCGTTTTGCTGTGGTTGAGTTATTCTCTAATGAATTTGCCACTGCTGCCGATATGGGCACCGTGCCAGTACGTTTGTATCGAGAAGATGACCCAGTATCGATTAGCTTCGAGCGCACTCGCGCCCTTGAACTGCAAGACAATGTTGTATCTGCAGCACCTGGCAGCTATATGAAAGTGAACTTGGATGTTGCGCAAAATATGTCGGGCTACGATCGTCCGGTAAGTCTGAAAGTCGATTTACCTGAAGGTATCACCTATGTGCGTGGTGCCATCAGTGGCGATGGCCGTTTTGTCACCGGTTATCAGGAGATGGAAAACGGTGAAGGTATGGAGTTGTCTCTATATCAACCTAATACACATCGTCTTGGTAAAGGTTATGTGATGACCACCAACATCGATCCGCAAGACCCGAAAAACAGCAATCATCCATATGTGATTGATGGCAGCCATAGATACAGTGCGCAGTGTCGCACACCAGCGGTTGGCAACTATTATGATGGTTCAAGTCCTAATGGTGGCTATGTCGATTTGGCCAAGTTAAATCCTCTTTATGCTCGTAACATGTGGGGGGAAGACACCTATGTTGATTTAGAAAAATTGTTCTATTTCGACAGCCGTGGTTATGACGTTAGTTTGTATGACGGCCCTCGTCGCCATAGTGAATTTAAAGTATCGCCACGTGGTTATGTTTCTGCAGGCATGGGGGCATTTGTAGATACCAAATTCTTCAGCCCACTTATTTGGCCAAGCAATGAAGTATTAATTGCGCCGCTTATGCGCAAAGGTGTGACCTATGAGCAAACGGTTGCATTGAAATCTGGTCGCGATCTATTGCCAGGTGAAAGCCCGGACGTAGTTGAGGGGATGAGCATGGCATTATTCGCCGATGGCATCGAATACAAAGCGATGATCGAATGGGATAATGCCCATACGCAAGACGCTGGTGTTCGTTTAGATGATAACGTTGACTTCCAAGCTTGGTTTGATTTAGAGCATTCGCATTTACCGGGTAAATACGAGCTTATTTTTGCCTACGACAACGTCGATATGATGGCACCCGATGCCAACTTTAATCGCAGCGATGTCATTGGTTTTCAAGGCCTTGAATCGGATATTCATTTCTTTGGTTTGATTAAGCCGCCAAGACGTGAGTTCTTTGCCTTTAATAACATTGAAGAGGTGATTCACGACGATTTGGTTATCTGTTACGACTATTATGGCCCAGACTACAGTGCATCAGAATTTAGCTTCTGGGTACGTGTCGATGATCAAAGTGCAGGTGAAGAACTGGAACTGAACATTGAAGCGGCGGTTGGAGGCTCGGTTGTCGATCAAACCTATATCGTTAATGTGCCAAGCCAAATTACCATTGGTAAATTCAATAGTGTGGTTCTAAATCAAGGTAGCAGCATCAATGTACCGGTATTTTATGCTGATTCAAATGTCACCTCAAATACCATCCGTGCATACAGTGACGAATTAAATTTGTCGGTTGATGGCAAAGTGTCTGGTTCGATGTTGACTATTGATGCTAACTGTTCATTCACCGGAGAGACGCAAATCGAAGTGGAAGTGGTTGATGACTACAACAACGACGATCGCGCAATGGCTGTGATTGATGTCACCGTATTGGCAACATCAGGTTTTTCTGGTGACGAATGTAGCACCAGCAAAGACAGCGATGAAACGTCAACAGAAGAAGAAATCAAAGATAAAGAGCCAGACTCAGATGATTCTTCAGGTGGTAGTTTCGGTGTTTGGATGCTGCTGTTCAGTCTGTTGGCAGTATTACGTTTCAGAGCTATTAAAGGTTAAAGCGAATAGGGCAGCATTAGCTGCCTTTGTGGAGAATAATGATGAATTATAAAAAAATAACCGGAATTGCTTTATCTGTCGCATTCGCTGTGCATAGTGGCACAGTGTTGGCGAATAGCAGCGACGATGCGGAATATAAATTTCCAGAGCAACACTATAACCATGTTGGAGAGGATGAATTTAGCGATCCTGTGTTTACTGACGCAGGTATTTTACCTAGCAATGGTAATGCCGATTCTGAGCTAGAAAACCCATTTGAATTATTGACTGCGGCATACGACTTGTTCAATGAACATGTCATTTCTGGTGCCGATCTAATAACCTTCAGTGTAGATGGTGAGCAATTTTCATTTAATACTCGAACCGAGTATAAGTACGGTTTATTGCATCTATATGGTGAGAATGAACAAGGCCATTTTCTGCGCTTGATCCGAGGTGATGATACTCGCTGGTTTGGTGATGTAAGTAATGGCGTTAATGCCTACACCTTGATGCCGCATACAGCGGTTGGCGGTAGTGCATGGTTTACCGCCGATTGGCGTATACCAAATAAGGGTGAGTTGTTGGTTAACGGTGCTGAGCCTGTTGCCGCGGATCCTTTAACCAGCCTAAATGTTGATGTTGGATATGTATATACCCACTTGCTTGAAGCACGTTATGGTCGTTTGGGTATGCGAGCATCGATATTGTATTCTCACTATCAGGTACAAGATATTTTAGATAACAGTGGCATCGACTTCTATTTGAATCCGGTATTTATCGAACGACAAGATGCTCGATTCTTCGAACAAGGTACGAACAGTCGTGATTATATTGCCGGTCGAGAGTTCATGTTCGGTGAATTAGAGGGGGCCGAAAACCTGCGTGAATATCTGATGGATTTCGGTGTCGATTACGTAGGTTCATGGATTGGTGGCGCTGGATTTTTCTGTGGCATTTTACGCCAAGAATATGAATTGGACGATATTGGTTTACCGAAATTTGTTGTTGATGATGAAGAAAATCGCGCCGATACCCTATACGGTACACTATTAGGCGGTAATAAAGTGTCTTGTCGCAACACCTTTACCAGTCGTTGGTTCTTTATTCATAATATGGCGCGTGCACACCGTCAGTATTATAAAGATAACCCAACCTTGCCTGCGAACCGTCGCATGGACTTTGGTGGTATCAGTGATTATGCTCACGCGAGCAGCTGTAACGGTCATCCAACCATAATGAACACCTATTATGGACACGATAATTACCCTTTGCCGGTATTGTCATCACCTACTGTCACCTATAAAGGTGAAGCCTGTGGTGATGAGCTAAACAATAACGTAAAAGTTGTTACTGAAACACTACCAGGTATGGCCAACAACGGTCAGCGACCAGAGACAAGCTCTGTGGTTTCATTTAAGTCAGTGATCAACTTGGCAAATGAAAATCAACAATGGGCGACGGTAACCTTGGTACGCGATGGCGATGTCTCTGAAAGCGCCAGCGTCGAAGTCGCTGCGATCAGTAAAAGTAACCCTGGCTCTGCGGTTGCTGGGGTTGATTTTTCGCAAGGATTCCCTCGCGCGGAATTTGCCGCAGGTGACAAAGAAGCTGAAGTTAAAGTACGCATTATTGATAACGATGTGTATCGTAAAAACGCCACCATAGATCTCGCCTTAAACTTTGCCAAGCGATTGACGGTCGAGTCAGGTACGATCTCTAAGCTTATTATTCAGGATAACGATTCTGAGCAGCCCGGTCGATTTGACTTTACCAGTGACTCTATTGTTGTAAATGAGAGCGAGCAAGCCGCTGTCATTGAATTAACTCGAAGCGGCGATTTTGTCGGTTCGCAAATGATTCGTTACAACGTGGTTGAAGGTACGGCGAAAGAGGGCAGCGATTTTGTTGGTGACAGTGGGTATGTGGTCTTTGGCGAAAACGATAGCAGCAAAATGATTAAAATTGAGTTGATTGGCGATGATTATCAAAACGCCACTAATCGCAATTTTTATGTTGAAATAACCTCTGATGTCGATGGCGACGTACAACGAACTGAAGTGGTTATTGGTGATGATGAAGCCGCCACTGGTCGCATAGTATTGCGCTCAGCGGTTGTTGATGTTGATTATCACGCATCGAGTGCTAATATCACCTTAACCCGTGATGACGCTAGCCAAGGTGAAATCTTGGTTCACTTTGAAACGTTTGATGATACAGCGCTAGCGGGCACTCACTATGTGCATACCAACGACAGCGTTAAATTTTTAGCCGGAGAAACGGAAAAAACCATCAGCATTCGACGTCTAAGAAAAGGAGAGGCAAGCGAACAAAACTCGTTTACCGTGGTATTTGACAGCCCGATGTTAGATGCTGAAAAAGTGGTTACCGTCAACCTTATGGCGCAGCCTGAGCGTGAAGAATCAAGCTCGGGTGGAGCTCTAAGCCTATGTTTTTCAGCGCTATTGTTGTTGCTAGCAAGGCGCCGTTGTTACCGCTAAAAAATGACAATATTTCAAATGAAATCCGTAGCTTGTCTGCGGATTTTTTTGTTTTAAATTCAGGGAACTAACTATGATTTATAAATTTGACCAGACGCCATGCAAAGGGTTAATGTTGGTATGACATGTCATACTTTTCGTGGCAAAGGTTACGGCATAAGTCGACTTAAAACGGCATAAGCGCTAAGGACGAGCATCGCTCAAATGGAACAATTAAATTTTGTCAATCTGATTCAGGCTGGTATCACCACCATAGGTATATTAGGGGCGGTATTGTTGTGGCAAAGCAAAGGCAAAGAATATCGTGGAATAGCTTTATTGCTGTTGATGACGGCAATCGCTTCTTGCATCAATATCCTAGAAGAATCAGGGCTAACACGTGATATATATTTGATAAGCCCAGTGTTTATTATGTTGTTTGGGCCCGCGAGCTATTTGGCGATTAAGTTACTCATTGAAAAGCAGTTAAATACAATACAATTGCTACACTTATTTCCGGTTTTGCCGATTTTACTGGTAACTGCTTATGTTGAAGTGGTTATCGCTATCGGCACGCTGTGGCGCTTAGTGTATGCGTTGTTAACGGTACTGTTGTTACTCAACTATAAGCGTTTACTCGATCAACAACGCTCCGATTCAGATGAGTTCTCTTTAATCTGGCTTATTTGGATTTTAGCCATCAGCGCCACGTTTAATCTTCTCGACCTGATACGATTAAATTTACAACATGCCATTCCGGTGCAACTTAATGTGTTTGGGCAAGGCTTAAATAACTTTATTTGGCTTATCAGCGCCATGCTGATTATTGTTAAATTGCAGCTGCAGAATAAGATGCCAAGTACTCGCCAAGACCCATTAAAAAAGCTAACAGAAAGCACGATAGAACAGTCTGAGAATACACAACAAGCTGAAGGGGATTATGCGCCAATCTTTGTTGAATTAGACCGTTTAGTTAGTAACAATTTTTGGTATTTGACACCACGGTTAACACTCAATGATGTAAGTGAATTAACAGGATTACAAAGCCGAGATATCTCACGGGCAATAAATGTCTGTGCGAAAAAATCCTTTAATGAATATATTAATGGCTATCGTGTCGACTATGTTTGTCAATCCTTACGCCAAGCCAATAAACAATCTTTGACGGACATTGCATTTGATTCTGGGTTTAGCTCGAAAGCGTCATTTAATAAGGTGTTCAAACACATCACAGGACAAACGCCAAGCCAATATAAATCGGCAAATGAGGTCTAACATCAAGAAACTAGACGGATAAAAACATGACAATGGACGATCACTTATTCTAATCAAGGTAACGTTTAAACATCGAGTTTAAGGAGTTAACCATGAAATATTTTATCGTCATTTTATTAATCTGCACGGCAAGTTGCAGTGCCCCAAACAGTGCTAAAGTCAGCACCAAAAGAACACAGCCCGCAGCATTGACTAGCGGCTTTGTGCTCAGTAATGTGCATATCGTTGATGTTGAAAAGCAAATCATTCACCGCGATAAAACCGTTAGTGTTGAAAACGGTGTAATCACCGATATTACTGGCATAAATGATGTTAGCAATGAGTTACCACGTTACCCCAAAACTGAGCTTACTTACATTGATGGTAACGGAGGCTACCTTACCCCTGGCCTTATTGATATGCATGTGCATATCTACGAAAAAGCATCGTATGCTTTAACGTTGAGTCATGGCGTAACTCATGTGCGCATCATGAATGGCGTTGCTGAGCAATTGATTTGGCGTGAGCAAGTAAACGCTGGCGACTTAATCGGCAGCACGTCAACGGTCAGCAGTCCGATCATTTCTGCCTATGAGGATGCCTATTTACAGCATAGCGTCACAACAGCAGCGCAAGCTAGAGAGGCTGTGAGAGCCTATCATAGGCAAGGCTACGACGTGATAAAAGCCTACGGAAACCTTAATCAACAGGCATTAGCCGCCATTGTCGAGGAAGGGCAGAAGCTCAATATGCCTATTGCTAAGCATGGCCCGCACGCATCAGGCACCATGTCGGTGTCCGCATTAACCGGGTTACAGTCTTTTGAGCATGTAGAAGATATTTATCAAGGGCCGCTAAATCATCAGTTTGATGCGGACCAATTACCCGAGATTATTGCCGAGCTAAAGGCAACCGAAGTGGCCATCACACCAACACTGAATATTTTTCAGCAACTGACTAAGTTAAGTAGCGATAAACAGGACCACCTAAGCAAAACCTCACAACACTATACGTCTGATATTATCAGCCTTGAAACCAAAAACAATCAGGTCAAACGTTGGCTAAATGCCTCTGACGATATGGCGGCACACAATAGAAAAACACTGAACTTTTTAATATCCATCACCAAAAAACTGCATCAAAGTGGCGTGTCTTTATTGGTTGGCTCTGATTCTGGTGTCTTGTTATCGCCACATGGTATTGCAACCCATAATGAAATGCAGCTTTTACAGCAAGCCGGATTAACCTCGTATGAGGTATTACAGGCGGCAACCATTAATCCGGCGAAAGCGCTAAATATGGCGAACGAAATTGGCACTATAGCGCCAAAATATCGTGCGGATTTTATCTATTCAAAATCTAATCCAATAGAGGATTTAAGTGTGTTACAAGAGCCGGACGCAGTGGTAAAAAGTGGCAACTGGTATTCCCAGCAACAGTTGCAACAAATACGAAACCAGGCCATAGAATCAAGAAGTATGTGGCAAGAGTTTTGGGTGCTATTCGACGCACTCTAAGCCGTCATTGAGATACTATTGCAGTAAAAAAGCCCTCCATATATCACAATAGAGGGCTTTTTATGTTTTGTTGCTCAAGGGCGAATTTAGATTTAAATACGCTTTAACTAAGCGTAAAATTTAGTTAAGCTTGATTTCACCTGAGAAATATTCACCAACACAGTAGGCCTTTAATGAACCAATAGCACAAATAGTCGAGCTGTTATCGATAACGGTTTTAACATCAAAATCGACCGCACTGAAATCAAACTCTACCATTTTACACGACCACACATCTTCTTTGTCGAAGCCACAGATTTTTTGGCTATCACAGCTCAGAATGCCTTCGCTGATCAAACAACTATTGGCTGCGTAATTATCTAATCTAAACGCATATTCAGCGGTTTGTTCCGCCTTAAACACAACCGGCGATTGTACGACTTTTGTTTGATGTACGCCTTCAATAAACTTGGTTAATGTGTCTTCATATGGCGCGATTAATTCACCTTGTGCTACAAGTAGTTCACCGCTTTGATCATTATAGTAATCTTTTGTTGCAGTGATATTGGTTCGTTGATCGTTGCTACCATAACAATATGGGATTTGATCATCGATAAAGCACAGGCTGTCTGAGGTTAAGCGGATATTAGACAGTGCTGTTGATGCATGGTTAACCTTGTCTAAGCCATAATCTGGATTACCCCAGCACTTGATGCCATTGTCATCTACTGCACACATGTTAACTAAGCTACCGTAGAGCTCAGTAGGGTTGCTAAATTCAGGCACACCCGAGGTTAGAGCGTATTCATCACCACCCCAGCAGGTTATCGCATTAGAGGTTTGCTCATTTTCTGTAACTTCAGAGATAACACAGGCATTACCCGAAGATAACTCTAACGTGCTGACATTCGTTAGACCTTCCGGCATACTATTTTCTATGCCACCGAAACACTTAACGCCGGTTTCATCAAGAAAACACATGTTTAAGTAGCCAGTCTCTAATTCAGTTGGGTTCAAACTCACTGGATTTGCACCAGCGTAGTCAAAACGAAACTTGCCATCCAAGCAATACACTTCGTTATTAGCAATGGCACACGTACCGGCAGCCGCGGCAGAATCACCGGATTTAATAATAGAATCACGCGAAAGTGGTAATGGTTCGCCTTTAATAGATTCAACCACAGACCATTGATAATTATTTAAACACAGCAGTTTATCTTGGCTTACCAAACCAACACACATGTCATAGCCTGGTACGCGGGCCTCCGGTACCGGCTCAAATACAGCTAAACCGGCTGGAATCGCAGGTTCTGGATCGTCTGCGTTGGCAATGCCATCACCATCAATATCTTCGTCTTCTGATTGACAGGTGACATCTTCGGCGACACGTTCACAATCACCCAAGCCGTCTTGGTCAATATCACTGATGTAGTCAGGGTTCAATGGTAGGTCATCAAAGGCGTTATTAATGCCGTCATTGTCAGAATCGTTGATTTCATTTTGCAGTTTTTCAAGAGCCGCTTTGGCAACCGCGGCAATTTCATTGCGGCTGTTGCTTGGTACTTCAGGGCTCATGAAGTCAGACGTTGCTAGCTGTAAGTCAACGCTGTAGACACCTGATACACGCTCGACCGCTTGCTCCATGATTAGGCTATATAATTCATTATCAAGCAACTCAAAGCTATCGCCAGCAGAGGTTAGGATTTCTTGATGAATTAAATGGGTAAATGGTGTGATATAAGCGGTCAGACCGTCAGCCATATTGCTTAAATCCGTCACAGGGTAGCTGATCATTTTGATAGGCAGCGCTTTAAAATCATCGTCGAAACGATGGATATCATCGGCGTCAATACCTAATCCGCTACCAAGTTCTGCCACTAAGGTACTGCGTTTGATGTTATTGATAAGGTTACCGGCAACTTCTAAAGCAAATTCACCTTGGCTGCCTGACATCGCACTTGGCTCGCCTTCGTCAAACATCATGTTGTTGTTGATATCTAAAAATACATGCGCTCCGGCAATATAACCGTCGATGACTTTACCGTTAATAAAGATGCTACCAGGGATGACGGTAATGATTAGGTTATGAGATGAGGAATTAACGCCATTGCTGGCGGTGATGGTGACACTATACGTGCCGACATTATCTGCGCTTGCGTTAACTGAAATCTCACCGGTTGTGCTGTCAAAACTAAAACCTGACCATTCTGGTGCGCCATCTATGCTGAAACTAAAGTCGGCATCAACGTGATCAACTAAGGTAGGGGTAAACACATTGGTTTCGTCTACAGTAACCTCTAAAGTGGCGGAACCTTGTAAGGCGAAAATATCATTTACGGTGATATTAAAAGGGCTAAGGCTACTAGAGTCGGTACCATCTGATACGGAAATCGTTATTCCTGTATACGTGCCTACGTCGGCATTACCCGGCGTACCTGCTAAGGTACCTGTCGCTGAATCAAACGTTGCCCATTGCGGCATGTTGGCGATTGAGTAGGTTAGTGCATCGCCGTCTGAATCAGCACCATTAGCGCTAAAGCTATAACTTTGGTTTTCGTTAATACTAAGGCTTGGTGAGCCGCTGATCGTTGGTGCGTTATTTGTTGGTGGCTCTATCTCTTTCTTTTCCGTACCGCCACCACCGCCACCGCCACCACAAGCGGTAAGCGATAGAGCAGAGGCGACTAATAAAGCTAAATAGGATTTATTTAAATTCTTACTCATTGATCTTCTCATCTTTTAGCCCCTAAAATTATTGTTATTAGCCAGGGGACATGGTTTTTGACACAAACCAGAGTAAGTTATCGAGGTGAAATGAGTTGTTAAAAAGTGTAAAAACCTCTAGCGCTTGTTAACGCCCTTAATCAGTAACGATTGAATATTTGTAACGCAATGAAAATACCGTAAAAAACTGTAAATAACGGGAGCACAAAAAAGGCCTGTTGCTAAGTGCATCGGCCTTTTTATTGAGGTTGATATGGGGATTAATCGCTATTGAAAGATTGTAATGTGTGCTCTGCTTTTGGATTATTAGAGACTCGTACTAGCAGTACGCCTATTAGTAAAATTAATAACCAATGCGATGTACTGCCACCGCCAGATGAATCACTCTTTGGCGCCGGTTGTTGAGCGATTGGTTGCACCGTTATCGTGGTCGTGGTTTGTGACTCTCTACCGCGACTATTGACGATAAGTTGTATTTCAATACTGCTGTTGCTGCTCACATCTGGTGCGGTAAACGTCAGTTGTTCTTGGTTAGTATTGGTTAGCGACAATAGTGGACCAGATACTTGTTGCCATTGATAGATTAAATCACTACCTGGATTGGGATTGGTGCTTTGTGCTGCACTTAAGGTGACCTGCTCACCAGCGGTGACAGTCAAAGCCAATATCTCTTCACCATTTACTTTTGCACTTGGATAGGCATAGACCATGATTTCTCTTGTACTTTCATTGTATTGCACAAAACCGTCGTCATATTGGTAGTCAATAACAAAACTATCGCCTCGAGTAAGTTCGGGAGCTTGTAAGGTTAGGGAAATGGATTTAGCGCTAGCACCAACCGTTTGTTGGGTTTGAATGGATATCATGTTGCCATTTAGCTGGGTTTCGCCAGTCGCAGATACATAGCTAAACCCTTGCGGCAATTCAATGTCGATTTGGTAGTCTTTATTGTTATTACTGTTATTTGCGTCGATGTTAACGCTGACATCAAAGACTTCTTGCGCATCTAAATCGGTTTTACTTAACGCCAGTGATAAAGACTGTTGTGAACGATTAATACGTACTGGGAAAAAGGCAATGTCGTTAATAGCAGCACCAGCATTGCCGCTGGCCAAATCTACCGCAGTGATGTACTGGCTATCGGCCTGCATTTGTGCATCCCAATGTAATTGAAACTGTATGTCTTGGTATGGCAACGGCGCGACAATAAAGCTCGACGTTACTTGGTCCTGGTCTTCAGTAACCATGACCACTTCAAATTCAATCTCATCTGTCGTATTGCTCGGGTTGTTATAGTCACCGTAATTGTGAATGGCCAAAAAGTAGTTGCCAACCGGAGGAAACTCTAACTTACATGACTCAAGGGTGATGATTGATGCCGATGAACAAATCAAGTCGTACATCTCATAATCGGCACTTGGGCGACCATCAAAGTCTAGATCGTAGCCAATGTATAAATCCAAATCTGGTGACGAGGTCGATAAGATATTTACCTCGAGATAGCGGGTATTAAAGCCAATGCTCAATGGCATAGAAAACAGCGAGTCGCGATCGTTAAACACGTTATACGGCCAAGGGCTGTCATCAGCGTCATCGCGGCTTAGCATTTTACTGTAGATATCAATGGCATTTAAGGCATAGTGAGTCGCTTCAATATGATTCACACCAACAGTAACAATGCTCGGAATAATTTGTGCGCCTTTGTCTGAATTCGCTGTAATTCGAATATTGTCTGGTACTTGACCTTTTCTGAACGAGGCGATTAAAGGCAAGGTCACATTAACGAGATTGCTGTTATCGGTTTGCAAGGCGATTGCCGCAGTTATATCTCCACCTTGATAGCGTTCATTTATTTCTGCGCTGATGGTTAAGGCTATCGACTCGCCTTTTGCCAAACTAAAATTGCTTGGCGATACCTGTACATTAATTTGTGATGTTACTGATGATGTTTGTACATGCCATGATGCCGCTTCTGTCGCGGTTAGGGTACGCGTCCACGTGCAACGGATCATGCAATTTTGGGCAACTAATGCAGCTAGGTTTAAGGTGCTTAAATCACCACCAAAATCTGGGTCGGCATTTAAATAATTATCGTAATTTTCATCGAGCACTAATCCAGAACGCACGGCATTAGCGACATTGAGACGACCTGCGCCAAAATCGTAGTAATCAAGTACACTACCATCTTCGCTTTTGACGCTGTTATCGGCAGTCAGCATTAATGCTGATTGTGCCATTGCTGGTGACCATTCTGGTTTCAAACCATGCAATAGAGCCAATGCACCCGCCACGTGTGGGCTGGCCATTGATGTGCCGTTCTCAAAACGATAGGCTGGAAAGTCAACGTTTGGGTTGGTGTAGGGTTGACGCTCGGCATTGGCGGCATAGATATCAACGCCCGGCGCTGATACATGTGGCACTAAATAACCGGCAAATGCAGGTTCGGGTCCACGCGAGCTAAAGCCTGCTAAAACATCGCCACTGTTTTGGTTAATGACCATCTCAGAACCGTCAAATTGCACTCGATGATTTTCACCGCTTGCTAACCATTGCACCAGACGTTGTCCATCTTCGGCACCGATATGGGCGCTAGGTAATACGTGGTGGTCGTTATGCAGGGTTTGGCTGCCGTCAGCGGTATTAATTAAAATCATACCAGCCGCGCCACCTCTAGAGGCGGTGAGACCTTTGGTGACACGAGCAACATCGCCGCGACGACAGACGACAACTTTGCCGGTTAATGTACCGGCACCGAATGATGATAAACAATCACCATTATTAAATTGTGCGGCGTCAATGATTTGTGCATTAACGCCTGATGTTGCAGAAAAACCGCTGATCGCTGCTAATGAGCTGTCGCCGCCACTGAATATCAGAGTTTTCGCGGTATAACTTCGGCCATGGGTTGTCGCAGCAACGGACGTTAACCAAGGTGCGTTGCCCGGAGTGCTAATGCTTGCTGCGCCATCTGCACCATTGTTACCCGCAGATGTGGCAACATGAATGCCAGCTTCACGTGCCGAAAGCAGTGCCATGGCATCGATGGCTTGCCACGGGCTATACCCAGGTGAACCGATTGAGTAGTTTAATACATTTATACCATTGGCAATGGCGTGCTCTACCGCCAATGCGGTGATGTCTGGCCAACAGCCTTGCAAGTCACAGACTTGATAACTGACAATGTTGGCACGTGGTGCAACACCTGAAATACTGCCAAACGTTTCTTGAGTGGCATCGCCAAACACATTATAGACAGGGACATTATTGACTTTATTGCCTACGGCAGTGCTGGCTACATGAGAACCGTGGCCCTGAATATCCAAGCCAATTGGGTCGTCGCCAGAGTACGTTGTGGTGTTGGTAATATCTGGATGAGACCAAATACCAATGAGTTTGTTATTGCAATAACGCTGGTAGCTTGATTGCTGACAGTCACCAAGGAATACGCCGTCACCCAGAGGGTTGGTATGGCGGTAACCGGTTGCATCGATTTCGGCAAATGACGGATGTTGCGCATTAATCCCGGTATCAATAATCCCAACTATGGTGCCTTCACCTTGATAGCCGACGTCAGAGTCTAAGCCTGACCAAACTTTATCGGCGCTAATTTGCTGTGGACCGACATCGGTATGCAATTGCGCCGGTTGAATCTTGTGTACTGATTTGACATCCGCATGCTGCGAGATGTGTTGCAACTGCTCATCATTAAGCACAAGGGTGAAACCATTGACCGCTAACTGGTATGAGAATTTGATTTTAGGTTGGTTGTTTTTATTAACCTTGGCAACGCTATCAATGACTTGCTGTTGTTTGTTTCGAAGAGACTCTATATAGCTCTTAGCCTGAGCCGAATTAATATCTAAGCCTTGGGCTTTGTTACTAAGGTTATTACTTGCTGGGCTTTGTAAAGACGCCTGTGCTAAAGGGGCACCTTTTAGAATTACCGCATATAAGTTATCAACATTACGAACTTGGCCGCTTTGTGCAGTAGAAACAGTTGTGCTGTTTTTTACATCTCGTTTCGCTGCATCAACGCCTGATGAAAAGGTCAGGGTGTATGCGGCAGTAATAGCAATGATTAATGAATGATTCACAACGCGTTTAAACTCCAAATACCAGTGGCTGGCAATTAATCGACGGATTAACGACACAGCATCAACAATTAGCGTATTTCACCAATAGTGTGGTGAGTATATACATTACGCAACTCACAGGTAATAAGATGTTACTTTTTGTAAACACTTTATTTTTTGTTATGGTATAGCTTAAAAAAAACGGAAGCATTGGCTTCCGTTTTATTCGTCTGTTTGAGCTAACTGATTAGTGTTGCTCTTTGATACCTTCGTGAGTACCGGTTACAGATAACTCTTCTTCGATCTTTTCAGTAAGATCTTTAGGTTGGTTATCTTCAGCACCGTGCATCCAGTCAACTAACTTACCGCTGATTAACCATAACAGGATACCTGCAACAAAGGCCATGATCGCCACGCCCATAAATGCAGCGAATGGACCTACATCACCAACCATTTGACCAACCCATGCTGCTGCATAGTTACCAACACCAGAGAAGAAGAACCACATACCCATTAATAAAGAGGTGTATTTCAGCGGTGCTAATTTGGTTACCAGAGATAAACCAATTGGTGATAAACATAGCTCACCCATGGTATGGAACATATAGGCAAGAATTAACCAGATAATGCTCGCTTTCGCGGTATCGCTATCACCAATTTGGATAGCTGCCATTACCATAGAAATAAAACCTAAACCTAGGAAGAACATACCCATGGCAAACTTTTTAGGAGAATTAGGTTCTGCTGCTCCCATTTTTAGCCACATTGCAGCAAACATCGGTGCAAACAAAATAACAAAGATAGGGTTTACTGATTGTAACCATGATGCTGGAATTTCAAAGCCGAACATGACAAGGTCGGTTTTTTGTTTGGCAAATAAGTTCATTGAACCTGCGGCTTGCTCGAAGCCTAACCAGAAAATAATGGTGAAGAAAGACATGATCAAAATAACTTTAACACGATCTCTTTCTTCTGAGGTTAATGGCGCATTAGATGCTTGTTGATTGTCGGCACTTTTCTTGGCGGCTGGTTCAACACCAACATTACCTAAGAATTTCTTCGACATAGATATTTGCAGGATAACACCTAACAGCATACCTACACCGGCTACTAAGAAACCATATTGATAGTTAATTTTTTCACCGATAGTACCAACGACAAAGTAGCCCAAGATAGAACCTAAGTTGATACCCATGTAGAAGATAGTAAATGCCGCATCACGACGTTTATCACCTTCAGTATACAAATCACCAACCATGGTAGAGATATTTGGTTTGAAGAAACCGTTACCCATGATAAGTAAGAATAAACCTAGGTATAAGAATTCAACTTCTAAACCTGGAATCATTGAATGCGGTGTACCTAGTGTAAATTGACCTAATGCCATTAACACACCACCGACAATAATGGCTTTTCGCTGCCCCCAGTGGTTATCGGCCATCCAACCACCTAGCACAGGTGTTACATATACCCAAAACGCGTATATACCTAATATACCTAGAGCGTTTTTATTAAGTGCTTTGGTTAATTGATCTTGCGCGTCAGCTGCTGCAGGGTCAATGCCAAAGTAGGCCATATCCCAGCCAAAATTTGCGGCAAAGGCAACTAAATAAAGTACAAAGATACCACGCATACCGTAGTAACTCATACGCTCCCACATTTCGGTACCGAAAAGTAAAAACAGACCTTTCGGGTGACCAAACATGGTGCCTGAATTTGTGTTAGACATCAAAACTTCCTTAACTAACAGTTTTTATAAATTTTTAAAATCCGCAATGTTATACCCCAGTGCAAACGGCAATTGCAAGCAAAGATAACCAACTTGTAACAATTCGTTTAAAGAATGCTGTAAACATATTTTTATATGGGTTTGTAATAAAGCAGTTAATCAATGGCTTGTAGTGCAGCAAACATATGGATTGTTGTACAATTGTGAGAAAAAGTGGTTGTGTTTTTTTGTACACTTGTTTTATGTACACAAATTTACAAAGTTATTGTTGGTAAGTCCTTTAAATCAATGAGGTTTATCTTTATAATTTGCAACTTAATTTGAAAAGTTTGTAACGTAATTTTCATAAAGTGCTTAGTATTTTGGGCTATCCTTTTGAAATACTTTACATTTTCTTTCATGGATTATATTGACTTGTTCAAAAGCAGTTACAAATACTGATTAATAAGGATGTTAAGCAATGGGAGAAAGGTTATTTTTTTAGTAAAGTACAGCTGTCACCAGGTAGGTTGGCATGACTAACGTATCACTATTTTTATATCCTGCTTTAACAGCGTTTCTCTGTGCTTTTATCGTTATTAAAGCGATGAAGCCTATTGCCATCGAGTTTGGTCTAGTTGACACCCCTTCAGCACGAAAAACACACCGCGGCAATGTGCCGTTAATCGGTGGTATCTCGATTTTTTTGGCGGTATTGTTTGCCACCGTTATTTGGTTACCTAATACGCAAGAGTTGCGATTGTACTTAATTGCTTCGGCGATGATGGTATTTATTGGTGCCGTCGATGATAAGTATGACCTTAGTGTCAGTGTGCGTCTTGTTGGCCAATTAATTATTGCCAGTTTGATGATATATGGCGTAGGCGCCTACATTCAGGATTTAGGCAACTTACTTGCATTAGGCGCGATTGATTTAGGTTGGCTAGGTATTCCTTTTACCTATTTCGCTATCATTGTTGCGATCAACGCCTTTAACATGATTGATGGTATCGACGGTTTGGTCGGGGCATTGAGTATCAACACCTTTGCTAGCATCGCGGTGTTGTTTATTTTGCAGGGTCAAATTGACCACACCAGCTATGCCTTGATTATCACCACCGCTATCTTGCCGTTCTTGCTGTTTAATCTTGGTATTCCTGAGGGAAAAACCCGTAAGATTTTTATGGGCGATGCCGGTTCGATGTTTATCGGTTTGAGTGTGGTGTGGCTACTTGCTGAAGGCTCACAAGGGGCAGACCCTTCCTTTAGCGCCGTTACCGCGTTATTTATTACCGCTATTCCCTTAATGGATATGCTAGCTATCGTTATTCGTCGCGTTAAAAAGGGCCACTCGCCATTTAAACCTGACCGAGATCACATCCACCATATTTTACTTCGCCTTGGTTATAGCCAACGGCAAACCCTTGCCATTATTGTGACCATGTCAGTGATGTTGTCAGCAATAGGTATTGCTGGGGAAATGTTTCACGTTACAGAGAGCCTAATGTTTGCTCTGTACTTGTTTATATTTGCAATATATAACGCGGTACTGAGAAGCACCAAAGCACTGAATTATTTTATCAAAACTCAATAGTTAAACTATTTAATTATCATTATCTTACTGATAACAGCATATGTAGAAACTGAGTTTGATACGCTATCAACGAGTTAAGCTTAGGATAATGTTCAAGAATAGCATTTTGGACTAAACTAAGATGAGTCGCGACAAAAACAATTAATTATAAAAATATGAATTACTTAAGATGCATTATCGGCTTTACTGGCCTGTTTTTTTTGAGTGCTTGCACTTCAGTTCCTGAAGTCAGTGCTCAACGTCCACTTATCGAGCAATCCCAAGTTGCATACACCAATGCAGAGTTATTGCCTGAATCCATGTGGATTGGTTTTAATCAAGCCTACGAGGGGACACAGTTTTCTACCGAATATGGGCAAGTGTTAGTTGAGAATACTTATGTTTCAGCGATGGGACGTTGGTGTGTTGCCTTCAGCTTATTTGAACACCAAGATGGCCTGCAATTGCTTAACCCTAAGTCTGATTATTACGGTAATAATCGTCGAGCTTGTAAAGACAGCGATAAGTGGTTTTTCATCACACCACTGATGCAAAATAATAATTATAAAGGAACCTAGCGATGAACAGGATGATGCAATCGCTCGTGCTGGGTATGTTTTTGACGAGTGTTAACGCGCTAGCGGAACTGCCCAAGTCAGCAAAAATGGATGCGGCTAATCAAGCATTGCAAGGTGTGATGACGCCGAATGAAGCGCTAACTCAGTTAGAAGGTGCTGAATCGACTCAAGTCATGGATACCCAAGCCCTATCTCAGGGTGAGTATATGCAAGTTTACCGAGATAACACCATACTGCCAGGTGAACAAGATATCACCAAGCTACTGCCTATCGTTGAAGAAGGTTTACCAGCACCATACGGTGCAAACTTATTTGCTGGCGGCTATGAGTCTGAGCGTATGGATGGCTTAAATGATGACTACCTTATTGCCCCAGGAGATAAGTTATCTATCTGGTTATGGGGTGCGGTTAATTATGCCGATGTCACCACGGTCGATAATCAAGGCAATATTTTTATTCCTGAGGTTGGTCCGATTAAGGTGCAAAATGTACCGGCTAGCCAAGTCAATAAAGTGGTCACCAGTAAGCTGCGCACGGTGTATAAACAAAACGTGCAAATTTACGTGAACTTGCTGACTGCAACACCGGTCAGCGTTTATATATCTGGTCCGGTTATTCGCCCTGGGCAATATGCAGGCATGGCTTCCGATAGTATTTTGTACTTTTTAAAGCGAGCAGGTGGCATTGATGCGGAGCGTGGCAGTTATCGTCGCATTCGCATTGTTCGACAGGGCAAAACACTGGAAACCATCGATTTATATGACTTTATGCGCCATGGCATTATACCAGCGGTTAATTTCAAAGATAAAGACGTCATTTTAGTTGAACCCCAAGGCTCGACAGTGGTGGTGACTACTGGCGCGAAAAACCCGTTTCGTTTTGAGTTTCTTGAATACGATGCCAGTGGTGAAGAGTTGACCAAGTATTCAAAACCGCTCAGTAAAATTTCACATGTTGGTGTTATAGGCACCCGCAAAGACGGGCCTTTTTCGGTGTATATGCCATTAAAGGACTTCTCTGATTTTAGATTGAGTGACGGTGATAAATTGTTTTTCAATGATGATTGGGATGCACAGGTTCTTGATATCAAATTAGAGGGCAGCTTTTTAGGGCCAAGTTACTTTACCGCACAAAAGCCAACCAAGTTATATGATCTGTTGAATCATGTACAGATTGATCCTGAGCTAGCGGATTTCGACAATATTTATATTTTACGTGAATCGGTAGCTGTAAAACAAAAAGAGATGATCGATCAAGCCTTGGACCGATTAGAACGCAGTGTTTATACCACGCCGGCGACATCAACCGGTGAATCCAGTATTCAAGTGCAAGAAGCGTCATTGGTTTCAAGTTTTGTGCAACGAGCCAAACAAGTCGACCCGCTAGGTAAGGTTGTGGTTTCTGAAAGTGGCAAGCTTGCTAATATAAACCTTGAGCAAGGCGATATCATTGTCATCCCTGAGAAAACTCAGTTAGTGCATATTGGCGGTGAAGTGTTGATGCCACAGTCTGTGGTATTTAATCCGAGAGCAAGTATTACCGACTACATTGCTTGGGCAGGTGGTTATACTGACCGAGCCAATTTCGAGCGAATTTTAATTGTTCATGCCAATGGCATGGTGTCGTTTCATGATGACGACAGTGATAGCTGGTTGTCTGCGTCAGCGCAAAAACTGGTTCTGCAACCGGGCGATCAAATCCTAGTGTTACCAAGAGCCGTCGCAAAAACAATGCAAACAGTAAAAGATCTTACTCAGATAATCTATCAGATAGCGGTTGCTGCTGATGTGGTGATGGATAACTAGAGCTATGGCTGATGTAAGGCGGCGAAGTAATTTGCAAATATGGCAAGACGTGATCTTTGCGATATTTTTGCGAGAAATAAGAAGCAAGTTTAATGACAAAGTTGGCATCAGCTGGGCATTGATAAATCCCTTACTGTTTGTCTTTGCCTTCTCTTTTATACGCAGCCAGCTTGCCGGCCCTACGACCCACAGTATGCCTACGGTGATTTTTATCATGTATGGCATGTTGATAATTCAACTGTTCTTATCGACGTTTCGCAGCGTCTCAGGTTCAGTGCAAAAAAACAAAGCGTTGTTTGCATTTAGGCAGGTGCAACCGATAAGTGCAGTATTAGCCAATGCGATGTTTGAGTTATTGGTTATATTCGCGGTCATATTAGTCAGCATGTTGCTGATTTATCTTATTGGTATTGAATTTTATATTTACAATCCGTTGTTGGTTATCAGTTACGTGGTTTTAGTTTGGCTGATTTCAGTTGCCTTAGGTTTGTTGTTTGCTGTGGCCAAAGCATTTGTTGCGGAAATAGGTAAATTAGAAAACTTACTATTACGACCAATGTTCTTTATATCCGGCATTTTTTTCAGCCTAAAAGACATTCCGCAACAGTATTGGCCTTACTTGGATTGGAATCCATTTTTACATGCCGTCGAATTGTCACGAGACGCGGCTTATCCGACGTTTGCGGCAAAAGGCGTGAGTGTTGAATTTCTGTTGATGTTTGCATTAACCACTTTGTTTTTATCTTTGGCGGTTTACAAAGCGTTTTGGAAACAGGTGGTGAGCCGATGATCACGTTAAGAAATCTCACCAAGTTTTACCCATCGAAGATAGGTAGACAATATATTCTCAATAAGATTAATTTTGAGATTCCGTCAAATCATAATATTGCCATACTCGGTCGCAATGGTGCGGGTAAGTCGA
The DNA here is from genome assembly GCF_012932945.1 of Thalassotalea sp. Y01. Taxonomy (NCBI): domain Bacteria; kingdom Pseudomonadati; phylum Pseudomonadota; class Gammaproteobacteria; order Alteromonadales; family Colwelliaceae; genus Thalassotalea; species Thalassotalea sp. Y01. The sequence goes on along the minus strand of NZ_JABBXG010000001.1, from coordinate 82,031 downwards.
CCTTATTTAGAATGTTGGCAGGTAGTGAATACCCAAATGATGGTCGTGTCATTACCAATCTTAATATTTCCTGGCCCGTGGCATTGGCGACCGGTATCCATCCGCAAATGACCGGTCGGGAAAATACCCGTTTTATTGGCCGAGTCAATGGCGTGGATAACTTGGACGAATACGAATACTTGGTTCGAGATTTTGCCGAGTTAGGACAGAAATACGACTTACCGGTAAAGACCTATTCATCGGGTATGCGCTCGCGCTTAGCGTTTGCTTGTTGCATGTCGATTAGCTTTGACGTTTACCTAATTGACGAAGCCACATCGGTTGGCGACCCAAAATTTAAACGCAAAGCCAGAGATTTTCTCTTAAGCCGCAGCCGTGATGCCAACGTTATTATGGTCAGTCACGATATGGATGAAATCAGAGAGTTTTGTGACAGTGCTATTATTATTCACAAAGGGCAATTAGCGTTTTTCAATGATTTGGAAGTTGCCATCGATAAGTACCAAAGATTATAAGCATGAAAAAAATAAAAGAATTAGAAGCTCGTTTGGCGCAATTTAAAAATTCGATAAGTCCTTTGGATTGGGAGTCCGCGTCATTGCTGCGTGACGAGGCGATTGAGCGCGAAAACGATGATCTTGAATTAGCCTACCTGATCATGAAAAGGGCGAATGTACTGCGTCCACATGGCCCGTTTATTGTAAAAAAGCTGCATCAATACAAGCTCGAGTTACAAACCGATCAAGCCTATGTATTTGAGGTGAGCTTAGCTGATCCCAAAGAGTCTGCTGCGGATGTCGATAAAACCGCCTTAAGTTATCGTGTCAATGCGCTAACCGGTAAATTGCCCACTTGGGCGCAAAATCAGTTTTTTGCATTTGTGGTATTACCTTGGTTTATCTTTTGTATTTATCTTGTCGTATTCGCATCGCCGCGCTATGAAAGCCAATCCAAATTGATTGTACGTCAACCTGATAATATGGCCACTATGGATGCCTCTATGGCGATACTGTCCGGGCTTGGAGTAAGCACTGCAAGCACTGATACGCAGTTGGTCGAATCCTATATACATTCGATGGATATGCTTGAGTATTTAGCGCAAGAACTCGATTTAAAAGGACACTATTCAAATTCGGATATAGACTTTTTTAGTCGTTTAAGTGGTTGGAATACACGAGAAGATTATCTGCAATTTTATATTGATAAAGTTGACATTGAAATTGACGAAATATCGTCAGTGATCACCGTCAGAACGCAAGCGTTTTCAGAGGGCTTTGCCAAACAACTCAACAGCATTATTGTCAAACGCGCCGAGTGGTTTATCAATAATATCAGTCATCAAATCGCCAAAGAACAGCTGGCGTTTGTGCAAGGCGAGCACCAAGTTGTGGCCGATAGAATGGAGCAAGCAAAAGCAACCTTGCTGGCTTTTCAAAGTCAATATAATTTGCTCGATCCAGAAATGGAAGGCGCGGCTTATCAAGAAATTGCCTATACCATGGAAAGCCAAATATCGGCGAAAAAAGCCGAGTTATATAGCTTGCAGGAAATCATGTCGGAAAACTCACCTCAGGTGATCAGTTTAAAGCGTGTTATCGCGGCCTTGGAAACCCAGTTGGAGCAGGAAAATAAACGCTTGTCTGGTCAAGATAGTCAGTCGCCGTCATTAAACGTCGGTGAAAAGTTAGCTCGTTATTCTGACTACAAAATTGAACTGGAATTGACGATGCAAGCATACGCGTCATCGCTTATATCCCTAGAAAAAGCCCGTATTGAAGCCTACCGACAGTTGCTGTTTTTGGTGGTCGTTGAAACGCCGACCTTGCCAGAAGACAACAAGTACCCAAAGATTCTTTATAACTTAACCCTATTTGCGGTGATTTTATTAATGCTCTTTGGCGTGTATCGAATTGTTGCGGCCACCATAAACGAATTGAATTAGATAAGAGAAATATACCAAGATGAAAGTATTAACCGTATTTGGCACTCGCCCTGAAGCAATCAAAATGGCGCCACTGGCCATTGCTCTGAATCAGGACTCTAGAATTGAGCACAAGGTATGCGTTACTGCTCAACACCGCGAGATGCTTGATCAAGTATTGGATCTATTTAATCTAACGCCTGATTTTGATTTAAACATCATGAAGCCTGGGCAAAGTCTCAGTGATGTCACCTGTAATATCTTAAAAGGTATGGAAGACGTTTTCGCTGAGTTTGATGCGGATATTGTCTTGGTGCATGGCGATACCGCCACAACATTTGCGGCAAGTTTGGCGGCATATTACAAGCAGATTGCGGTAGGGCATGTTGAAGCAGGTCTGCGTACCGGTAATATTTACTCTCCTTGGCCAGAAGAAGCCAATCGCAAGCTTACCGGCGCACTCACTAAATTGCATTTTGCTCCGACCCAAACATCAGCAGACAACTTGAGCAAAGAAAATGTCAACGAAGCCGATATTCATATTACCGGCAATACGGTTATTGACGCCTTGATGCAGGTGGTTGATAAGGTTGAAACTGACGAAAACATTCGTTCATCATTTGCCGATAAATTCGACTTCATAGACGACAACAGCAAGCTGATATTGGTCACTGGCCACCGCCGAGAAAGTTTTGGTGGCGGCTTTGAGCGTATATGTGAAGCGCTGGTAAAAGTGTCCAATGATTTCCCGGATAGCCAGATCGTCTACCCAATGCATTTAAACCCAAATGTACGTGAACCGGTCAACCGATTATTGTCAAATTCACCTAATATTCATTTGATTGAACCATTAGATTATTTGCCATTTGTTTATCTGATGAATAAAGCCCACATCATTTTGACAGACTCCGGTGGTATTCAAGAAGAAGCGCCATCATTAGGTAAGCCGGTCTTAGTAATGCGAGATACCACTGAACGACCTGAGGCATTGCAAGCAGGTACGGTGAAATTGGTTGGTACCGATATCAATACGATATATGAACAAATTAAGCGATTAATGACCGATGATAATGCTTATCAAGAAATGAGCTTTGCCCACAACCCTTATGGTGATGGTAAGGCCTGTCAACGAATCGCTACCGTCTTAGCTGAATATGCTGAATCGCTTTAATAAGGATTAGAAAATGAGTTTTAAAACAATATCTGTTGTTGGTCTTGGCTACATTGGTTTGCCAACCGCTGCCGTGTTTGCCTCACGCAAAGTTCAAGTGATTGGTGTTGACGTCAATGAGCACGCTGTCGATACCATAAACAGAGGTGATATTCATATTGTTGAACCGCAATTGGATATCGTTGTCCGTGCAGCGGTCACCGAAGGTTATTTAAAAGCGACCACAACAGCAGAGCCTGCCGATGCTTTTTTAATCGCCGTACCAACGCCGTTTAAAGATAATTATCAACCTGATCTCGCCTATATCCAATCCGCTGCCAATGCGATAGCACCGGTTTTGAAAAAGGGCGACTTGGTGGTACTGGAATCGACTTCTCCTGTGGGGACTACCGAACAAATGGCGGCATGGTTAGCCCAAGCTCGACCGGATTTAACCTTTCCGCAAACTCATGGCGAAAACTCTGACATTCGCGTCGCGCATTGCCCTGAGCGTGTATTGCCAGGCCATGTGATCAGAGAGTTGGTTGAAAATGATCGCGTCATCGGTGGTATGACAGCGAAATGCTCGCAGTATGCTGTCGAGTTATACAAAATATGTGTTCACGGTGAATGTGTTATTACCAATGCCCGCACCGCAGAAATGGCAAAATTAACGGAAAACAGTTTTCGTGATGTCAATATCGCCTTTGCCAATGAGCTTTCGATAATTTGTGATGAATTAGACATCAATGTCTGGGAGTTGATCGCTTTAGCCAATCGCCATCCGCGGGTCAATATTTTGCAACCAGGCCCAGGTGTCGGCGGCCACTGTATTGCCGTTGACCCTTGGTTTATTGTCAGTAAAACCCCAGAGTTGGCTCGCCTTATTCATACCGCACGTACCGTTAATGATGGTAAACCGGGTTGGGTGTTAGAAAAAGTAGAGCAGGCTATTTCTGATATTGTTCATCACAGTAGCAAGCAACTCAATGATATTCAAATTGCCTGTTTTGGCGTTGCGTTTAAGCCAAATATTGATGATTTACGGGAAAGCCCGGCGCTCGATATTAGTAAAGCATTGGCAGCAAAATACCAAGGCCAAGTAACCATTGTCGAGCCGAACATAAAATCATTACCTGATGATTTACTCGCTCACGATGCAAGGTTAGTGGATATCGAATCTGCCGTAAGAGACAGTGACGTACTGGTTATGCTCGTTGACCACAAACAGTTTAAAGAAGCATCGATTGCACTCGGTGAACAGCAAAAATTAATCGATAGCAAAGGCATTTGGCTTTAATGGGGTACGAAGTGTCGTGAGTGATGCAGTAGACAACTTGGTTGAAATTAATACGGCCAGTGGCCCTTATAAAATTTATCTGCCTAATCGCCAAAGCGATTATATTCAGGGCAAAATTTATAAGAATAAGAAACCTTACGAAGAAGAAATTCTTCGTGACATGGCAACCCGTATTGAGGTGGGCGAATTAGTCTTAGATATCGGTGCTAATATTGGCAATCATTCCTTATACCTTGCGAATTTAGGTGCTAATGTTATTTGCTTTGAACCGAACAAATTTCTATGTGATGCGCTTGAAGTCAGTAAAAAGATCAATGAATTAACCTCCAGTTTAACGATTCACAATCTTGGTCTTGGTGAGTCCCGCAATCATGCTCATTTTACCAGTGAAAATGCGCAAAACCTGGGGGCACAATCCTTGGCACTCGGCCAAGGTGATATTCAAGTAGCCAATCTCGACAGTTTGTCGTTTCAACAGTCGGTTAAGCTGATCAAGATTGATGTTGAAGGTATGGAGCTGGCGGTTCTTAAAGGCGGTGAAGCACTGATCAGCAAAGATCAGCCGATCATTTATATCGAGTGCTTAAATAGTGAAGAATTTAAGTGGGCATATAATTGGTTGATTGAACGTGGATACCTATATTGGGATACGTTCAACGCGACATTAACCCATTTGTTTGTTCCTAAAAGCCAAGTCAGTTTGGAGCAGCAGCTAGCGCAAGTACAATATAAGAATGTACAGGATTCTTATAAAGACATTTTGCGCCATAACCGTTTAAGTCGAATGGCGAAAACCGCCCATCAAAAGCTTGAGCGAATAGAAGAGTTTACCCCTTTGGTTGATGAGCTAAGGCAAAAATCAACTCAGTTTCAATCTCTAAACCAAAAGCTTGAGCAATACCAAATAGAGTTAAATCAGGCAGATAAAAAGTTTCAGCAGCAAGATAAACTGATTGCTTCGTTAGAATCTAAAGTCAAGGGGCTGCAATTTGAAAAGCAAGAACTGCAACAAAAATTAACCGGCGTAAGAACCAGTTTAACCTATCAATTAGGTAGCTTGTTTGCCGGTGTTCGCAGTCCTAAAAGCGTACTAAATCTACCGAAAGATTTGTATCGTCTATTCAATGATTTTCGTCGTCGAGATAATTACAAAAAACAAGTGGCACAAGGTAAGTTTGGCAAGTTTCAGGACGTTGAATTGTTGCCATTGTTGGATGGCCGCAGTAATCAAATTATCGACTTAGAGCAGCCGTCTAAAGCCATTGCCGTTAACTTAGAACAGCGCAACAAGTTTAAACTGACCCTCAATCTAGCCACCGAAAATGAACTGCCGGCAGAGCAAAAAGTGATTCTAAAATGTCGCTTTTTTGATAATAACGGCGTACCGGTAGAGCAAATAGCGACCACCAAACTATTTCATTCGAAACGTTATGGCAAGTTCCGTTATTTTTATCAGGACAAGAACACCCTGTTAGTAGATATCGACTTTCCACCAGAGGTGTGTTTTTTCGAATATCAGGTTATCCCGTTTTCTCGGGATAGATCTTTGTCGCCATCTATTATCATGGAAAATGTCGCTACCCAGTTTCTAAGTAGTGATTTAGATAGTGAGGCAATCGATTATGATTTTGCCAACAATCAATTTTCAGCCTTTGCTGAGCAGCAGCAAGTGGTTGCTTCTCGTTGTTTGATTTTTGGTGACATTAGCCCAAATGTGATTGATGGCTCTTCTATTTGGTTATCGTCTATAAGCTCGATAATGTCACAGGTAGGGCCGACCGTATTGTTGTTAAAAGACAATGTTGATCCGGACAAAAATGTATTGTCTAACATCGTCAATGCCGGCAATTTGGTCATTGTGCAGCCTAAACATATTGGCTTTAATGCGCCGTTGACCACAAGCTCTGCAGTTAAGGCGATTAAATTTTTAGACGACAAAATTGCCAGTTTAAAATCAGTGGTATTGCGTGGTCTAGATGTGACGGCCGCGGTTATGGATGAGAAAGCATTTGCCAGCCGTGTGTACCCGTATTTAACGGATTTTTATGCCGTTGATGAACATGGTTTCTCGGTACCTGAAGAGAAACTCGCGGTACTACCATTGATTTTAAACAACGCCAACACGGTACTGACACAAACCTGTCAAATTCGAAACAAATTATCCGAACTAACCGATATTGCGTTTGACAGTGTGCAGTTGCCGCCGTCATTACCTGCGGATATCGAAGATAAACTGATTGAGGCTAATGTCGATAACAGCGTTATCAATATTGGTTACGCGGGCAAAGTTCAGCCCGGCTGGGGCGTAGAGCATCTGATTAATTGGAGTGAAAGATTAATTAATCAAGGGCATCAGATCAACGTACATGTGGTCACCCAAAAAGTGACAGCCAAAGGCGAGCGCCGCAACGAGTTTATTGCCGAGATGAATCGTTTGTTAGATAAGCCTTTTGTCACCGTCTATAACGATATGAACCGCTTTCAAGCCATGGGATTAATGAAAGCGATGCAATTGGTTTGGTGTTACCGCGATGCGTATCTAGAAGATAATACCTTAGAGGTATCGACTAAGTTGATTGAAATGGGCACCTTATCGATCCCGACGTTATGCTACCCATCACAGATTAATAAAGACTTACTTGGTGACGATTACCCATGTTATGTCAGCGACTTTACTGGTTTTGAAGCCAGCGTAGAGTGTATCGAAAGCCATACCCCATTTAATTATCAAGCACTGTCAGACAAGCTTCGTAAACAACATAGCTTTGCTACCATTGCCAGTAATTTGGCACCAATTCTCATTGGTGATGAACAAGACAAAGCAATGAAAATTGCTTTTGCAGGCAATGATTTAAAGTTCTTATATCCGTACATCTCTTATCTAAAGGATAAGAACTACTCGGTGCAATTGGATTATTGGCAGTGGGGTAGCGGTGATGAAAAAGCGGCAATGCAGTATCTGTATGAATCGGATGTTATTTTTTGCGAGTGGGGACTGGCTAACGCGGTCTGGTATAGCCAAAATAACGTCAACAAAAAGCCGCTTTATATTCGTATTCATGCACAAGAGGTTCGCGATAAGGCGAAACGTTTTGGTAAAAAAATCGATGTTGATAACGTAACCAAGTTTATCTTCGTATCGGCGCTGGTACGTGATAAAGCGGTAGAACTGTTTGGCTGGCCAATGGAAAAAACCGTCGTCATTGCCAACTTTTTGAATGACAATTTATTGCCCATGTTTGAACGAGATCAGCAAGTCAGTTTAGGTATGGTAGGCATCACGCCAAAAACAAAACGCTTTGATCGTGCTCTAAAGCTAACCAAAAGCTTATTGCAACAAGGTGTCGATGCTAAGTTGTATATTAAAGGTCATCGACCTGAAAATCTTGAATTTATGCATGGTCCAGGGCGTAAACACGAGCTTGAATATTACTACGATTTGTATCGCATGATTGATGAGGATTCTCAATTAAAGGATGCGGTGATCTTTACCGGCTGGGGTAATGACGTGCAAACATGGTACAAGAACATTAATTATATTTTATCTCCGAGTGAGACTGAATCATTCCATTATGCATTAGCGGATGGCACGTGCACCGGCGCCTTACCATTGGTTTGGCCATGGCCTAGTGCTGACAGTGTTTATCCTGAAGACTGGATAGTCGATTCGGTAAAAAGTGCTGCAAAAAAAGTTATCGAATGGCAAGCAATGGATCAGCAGGCATTAACGCAGGTTCGTTTGCAAAATCGTCAGTATCTGATTGATAACTATGGCTATGAGATTGTGTTTGAACAATTAGATAACGTCTTAAAACTGGAATCGTAGTGTTTATTAAGTTGCCTGCAAGCGCAACAGGCAGGGGGGATAAATGAAAATATATCACGTTGGCATGATGAAAAGTGGTACCACTTTTTTGCAACAAATTTTATCTAGCAATCAAGCCGCCCTTAAAAAGCATGGTTGGTCGTATCCTGGTAATAGGCTAAATCAACAACATGCCTGTTATGCGCTCTGTGGAGAGCATATTCCTTGGAGGTTTCCTGCGGTGCCAGAGGCACTTGGCAAGGATTTGGTGCAAGCCTTGCGTTCAGCGAAAACCCCTAACAGTGTCATCTCAGCGGAAGCGCTTTCTTGTTTGAGTAAGCAAGGCATCGCGCACTTTATTGATAAAGTCGGCGCGCCAGATAGAGTGGTTTTTACGATTCGCGGTTTATCGAGTGCTATTCCTTCATCTTGGCAACAGCTTATCAAGGGCGGGGCAAGTATTTCTTATCCCGGCTATTTTAAACAGCTGCGCACGCAACGTGGTAGCTTAAGCGGTATTTGGTCTAATTATGCGTTTGGTCACGCTATTGAGTTGTGGTCTCAAGTGGCGCCAGTCGATGTGGTGATTGTGCCGACCCAAGGGCAAAAGAGTGATTTAGCCTCATTGTTCTTTGACGCTTGCGGTATGGAGTTTAGTGACTCGTTTGCAACTGACATTGAATCGGCAAGCAGTAACATTTCCTTGAGTATGGAGCTCACTGAAATTCTGCGCTTGATCAATCAATTGTTAAAGGACGATAAGAGCCAATCAGAGGCCGTGCGCAAGTATTTCTTAAACAAAATGGCGTTCCCATTAGCGGGTAAATATCGTGGCACTAAAATTACTTTGCCGCAACGTTACTGTGAGCAAGTCAACAATTGGAATAACGAAGAGCTGGAATTACTGCAACGTCATGCCGATCGGGTTTATGGCCAAATGGATGACTTGTCGGTTACAGGCCAAGATATGCCTGAGTTGGATGAGAAAATGCTTCTGCAATCGGCTGCGACACTAATTAGTCAATATATCGCCGCAAACGTGTCGTAGGAGCAACATCAATTTGAGTAAGCCAATTAAGGTATCGATGATCGTATGGAACCCATTTACCAACGATGCCAGGGTACTAAAAGAAGCGGAAACCCTAGTCGCCAATGGTTATCAAGTGACGGTTTTCGCTTTATTTAAAGCCGGTGTCAATGTCGAGCATGACGTATTGACATCCGGTGTGATTGTGCGCCGTATTGATGGCATGGGGTTATTTCGTCGTAAAAATAAAGGCCATGCACAATCATTGTCAATGAAGCCATTGGCACAGCTATCTCGCTTGGTTAAGCGCGTCGGAACCATCTTTTCGATGATTGCTGCGGTGAGCCGTTCTAAGCCTGACATTATTCACGCCCATGATGTTAATGTGTTGGTTACGGCGTATGTTGCTAGCAAAATGTGCGCTGCAAAGCTTGTCTATGATGCTCATGAGATAAGTACCGATCGTGAAGGCTATCGCCCGTTTCGCAAAGTCGTCGGTTGCATTGAGAAAACGTTGACACCGAAAGTTGCGGCGATGATCACCACCACAGATGTGCGCGCTAAATTCTTTCGTCTGGCTTACAAAGTTCCACGGCCGACGGTATTACAAAATAGACCGACCAAATCTTTTGCCGAACCGCAGCAATCGAATCACATAAGAGACACCTTGAATTTACAGCAATCGTGGCCTATTGCGCTTTATCAAGGCATGTTGCAACCAGGTCGCGGCCTAGAACGGTTGGTGCAAGTGGCACAACATATTGATGAGGTTTATTTTGTGTTTATTGGTGGCGGGCGGATAGAAGATAAATTAAAACAGTTGGTTACCAATCTAGGAATAAGCGATAGGGTACATTTTATCGCAACGGTGCCACTCGCGGATTTACCGTTATATACCGCATCGGCTACGTTTGGTGTGCAGCCTATTGAGAATACCTGTCTGAATCATTACTCGACCGATTCTAACAAACTGTTTGAATATATTTTGGCTGGTTTGCCAGTGATTTCCACCGGCTTTCCTGAAATTCGTAAAGTGATAGAGCAATACCAACTGGGCTTAGCCATTAAAGATAACTCGCAAGATTTACATCAGGCGATCGTTCAGTTTCGTGACAACCCAGAACTGTTGCAGCATTACGCTGCCAATACTCAGGCTGCGGTAGAACAACTGTGCTGGGAAGAACAAGAGCACAAATTACTCGAACTTTATCAGCGGGTTCAATCGGCTGTATGAAGATAACTGTCATCGTTCCTTTTTATAATGCCGCACCTTATCTCGTCGATTTCATTAAGGCGATAACGTCGCAATCGTTAGCGGCAGAGCATTTTGATGTTGTCTTTGTAAACAATGATTCATCAGACGGTAGCGAGGCGCAATTGGTGCGATTATTGGCTGATAATACTCAGTTAAACGCCCGTCAAATCAATTATCAACAACGAGCGAGTTCATACGGTGCAAGAAACAAAGGGGTTCGAGAATCAAGCGGTGATATCTTAGTATTTACCGATATCGATTGCTTGGTCGAGCGCGATTGGTTGCAACAAATCCATGAAATATTCAGCCAAGAGCACATCGATGTGATCTCCGGCTTTGTTGATTTAGTGATTGATGACAAAAACAATCCATGGCAGTGGTATGACAAAACCTTTCATATGGACAACCAAGCTAACGCTGAAAAGGGCCACATTGTCACAGCTAATTTGGCGGTGCGCCGTGATGTATTTCAACAAATAGGCGACTTTGAGGAAGTAGAATCTGGTGGTGACTTTGATTGGAGTCAGCGCATGAATAGGCTCGGCAAACGGTTTCAGTTTAAATCACAGGTGAAAGTGTCACACCCAACTCGTAAAAGTGCTGATGAGATACGCAAGAAATTGAATCGCTTAGTTCGTGGTGATGCCGAACTCGCGGTAAAGTCTCTAAACGCTGCTATTGTAAAAATCACTAAAGCTGTTTTGCGACCACTCAAACCGAGCTTTTATATTAAAATTAATGGTTTTTTGAGTAAAACCAATTTAGTAGGTAAACAAAGGCGACGATTTATGGCGCAGGTGGTTTGGCTTAAGCTTATCCAGTTAGGGCAATTTATACGGTTTTTTATCAAATACTTAAGAGGTAAAGGCTGATGCAGTTGCCTGTCGTCTCAATCATCATGGCTACCTACAACTCATCGGCCTATGTTGAACAAACAATAAACTCAATTGTTGCGCAAAGCTTTAGTGATTGGGAGTTATTGATTACCGATGATTGTTCAAAAGATAATACGCTAAAGATTCTTGAACGTATTCAAGCATCGGATCCACGGGTGCAATTTAATCAAAATGAGCGCAATCGAGGGGCTGCTGTATCGCGCAATAGGTCATTAAACAGAGCCCAAGGGCGCTATATCGCTTTTCTTGATTCCGATGATTTGTGGTTGCCAACAAAGCTTGAGCAACACCTGCAGTATATGCAGCAGCACCAAGCGGCGTTATCTTTTACGTCTTACGATATTGTTGACCAACACAGCCAATCACGTAATAAAGTTGTCGATAAAGCCGATTTAGGCTGGATTGATTATCATCAATTACTGAAAAAAAAGGCGACCTTTGGCTGTTCAACTGTCATGGTAGATAAACAATTACTTGGTGACTTTCGCATGCCTTTGCTGCGCACCGGTCAAGATTACGCAACCTGGCTAATGCTGATAAAAAGAGCAGGCAAAGCGTTGCATTTGCCCCGTGTCTTGACGCGTTATCGCATAACCCCAGGCTCAATTTCGAGAAATAAGCTCAAAAAAGCCAAAAGGCAGTGGCAAATATACCGCGAACAGGAGAAAATCAATATAGTTTATTCGCTTTGGTGCTTTGCTTTTTACGCATTTCGTGCTGTATTTAGAAAATAACAAATAATAGAAGAGTGTATATGCATTACGATGTTTTTAACGGCGATGCCGATGGAATTTTAGCATTAGTTCAACTTCGTTTATCGGAGCCAAAAACCAGTACCTTGATCACCGGTGTTAAACGAGATATATCGTTACTGGATAAAGTCGACGTTGGTAACGCAAGTTCCGTTACCACATTGGATGTGTCTATGGATAAAAACCAAGCTGGACTAGAGAAGTTGTTATCCGCAGCTGTGCCAGTGTTCTATGTTGATCATCATCGTGCATCGAATATTCCCCAGTCTACGTTTTTAAAAACCATCATCAACACCTCTGCCGATGTGTGCACAAGTTTGTTGATTAATGATTATCTTAAGGGCGCACATCATAGTTGGGCGATTGCTGCAGCTTACGGCGATAACCTTAAAGCGGTAGCTGCCCGGCATTGTGCTCTAAAAGGCCTGTCACAAAACGAAGCGAACTTACTGGAACAGCTTGGTACTTACGTTAATTACAACGGTTATGGCCGTACTACCGATGACTTACACTTTCACCCGGCAGATTTATTTGAGCGTTTGCTTGGCTATGAGTCACCGGAAGCCTTATTTAGCAATAAATCATCGTTATTTTACGACTTACAGGCGGCATATGTTACCGATATGAATAAAGCCAATTCAGCGCAAGTATTGTTTGAGAATGACATTTGCAAAGTGGTTACTTTAGAAGATGCGGCATGGTCACGTCGAGTGAGTGGTGTCTTTGGTAATGATTTAGCAAACCAATCACCAGATAAAGCTCATGGCGTGCTAACGCAAAATTTAGATGGCAGTTATACCGTCAGCGTACGAGCGCCATTAAATAATAAGCAAGGTGCTGATGAAATTTGTGTGCAGTTCCCGACCGGTGGCGGACGTGCAGCTGCAGCAGGGATAAACGCTTTACCTGAAGAGCAAGTCGAAACATTTATTACAACGCTTGCAAATTATTATAAAAATTAATCTCCGTCGATATTCGGTGTTTTTGAGGATGTAACATGAGTTTATTAATAACCGGCGGTACCGGCTATATTGGTAGCCATGCCGTGGTTGAATTATTAAATGCTGGCGATGACGTGGTGATCGTCGATAACTTGTCCAACTCGTCGACTAAGTCATTGGATAGGGTAGAACATATCACTGGCAAAAGACCGATATTTATCAAGGCGGATATCTGCGATAAAGCGGCAATGGAAAGCGTCTTTCGTGAGCATGATATTTCTGCGGTCATTCACTTTGCTGGTTTAAAAGCGGTTGGTGAGTCTACGCAAATACCACTGAGCTATTATCATAACAATGTTACTGGCACCATAGTGTTGCTGGAAGTGATGAAGCAATTTTCAGTGAAAAACCTAGTGTTTAGCTCGTCTGCAACGGTTTACGGTGAAAACAACTTATCGCCATTAATCGAAACTATGCCAACATCGGCGACCAACCCTTACGGCCAAACCAAGCTAATGATCGAACATATTCTTTTCGATTTGGCGAAAAGTGATCCGCAATGGTCAATTATTTCACTGCGTTACTTTAATCCAATTGGGGCGCATCATTCGGGCCTTATTGGTGAAAACCCAAATGGTATTCCCAATAATCTATTACCGTTTGTATCGCAAGTGGCGGTTGGTCGATTGCAGCAATTGAGTGTGTTTGGTGATGATTACGACACTATTGATGGCACCGGCGTGCGCGATTATATCCATGTGGTTGATTTGGCTCTCGCGCATTTGAAAGCGGTAACGGCACTATCAAAAGTTGATGGCTGTATTGCCATTAATGTTGGCACCGGTAATGGTACCTCAGTATTGCAAATCGTGAATAAATTTAAAGAGATCAGCGGCGTTGATGTGCCTTATCAAATTAGCCCAAGACGCCCTGGAGATATCGCGACAGTATTTGCTAAAGCCGATCTTGCCAATGAATTTTTAGGTTGGCAGGCTGAACGTAACTTGGATGATATGATCCGCGATACCTGGCGTTGGCAATCACAAAATCCAAACGGTTTTGAATAACCGTTAATGCTATTGTCGTTCTTGGTCTAGGCGATTGTGTCTAGACCAAATTAACTCTGTGACAAAATCCATCTAAATCAAACCCTCTCTAGGTCAAACTCACTCTAGGTCAAATTCACTCTAGGTCAAAATCTCGCTACGCCAAATCCAGCTCTAAACCTATTTCATCCATCACATGTGGACGTGATTTCATCACTTCGGGCTGATCAATAAAATAGCCTTGAAAGTATTCAAAGCCTAACCGGCTAGCATGTTCAAATTCCTGTTTATTCTCGATTTTTTCTGCCAGTAATTTGATGTTCGGGTAGTTTGTAATGTGCTCTATCAGTTGCAGTATTTCGGTAGTCGATGTTTGTCTAAAATCTACTTTAATAATACTGATATAAGGAAAGAACGCATGCCACTGTTGATGATTAATAAAATCGTCTAAGGCGATTTCATAGCCTTGTTGATGCAGTTCTTGGCACAAAGAAAGCAACTGTTGTGTGGGCTCTTCGGTCTCCAAAATTTCAACAACGATATGGCGATTATCAAATTTGAAAGGGTACCCTTTTTGCAGTGTTTCTGTGGTGAAATTGATAAACGCTGGCTTTTGTTGAGTAAAGGTTTTGCTTTGCGAGCTTTGTAATGCGGTGTGTAGCAATTTTTGCGTTGCCGTATGCGCGTCTACCTTAGGGTAAACATTGATCATGCTGTCTCGAAACAGCAGTTCATAGGCGATGACCTGTTGTTGTTTATCAACGATGGCTTGTCTAGCTGCAAAGCTTGGCATAGTTATTATTATCCTGTTGAAGGTGGCAGGTACAACTTAAACCGTTATTAATAACCTATCACAGCCTTGGCTCGCTGTTAACTTAATTAACCGAGTTTCTGGGAAAATGTACAACAAAAAGGGCTTGATATGCGTATGGTGCATTTCAAGCCCTTGTTACGTTGTCGTGTTGTTATTATTTGCTGTTTAACTGTGCATATATCTTGCTACTCTCTTGATCCATATGCTGTGTTAGCTTACTGGTAACGACACCGGCGATGCCTGCAAGAATAAAGCCTGGGATCATTTCATAAAGCGCAAAGATTCCACCGTATTCAGCTTTGAGCATTGGCCAAGCAATGACCACGACAGCACCGGTTACAATGGAAGCCAAAGCGCCAAAACGATTATATTTATGCCAAAATAGCGCTAATAAAATGGTTGGGCCAAAGGCACTACCAAAACCGGCCCACGCATAGCTTACTAGCCCCAAGACACTGCTTTGCGGGTCTAACGCGACCAATGTGGCTAATATCGCGATAGCAAGTAAAGAGAAACGAGAAATCCAAACTAACTCATTTTCGGAGACATCTTTTTTGGCGAAATTTTTATAAAAGTCTTCAACAATGACACTAGAACAAACCAATAATTGCGAGTCAATGGTGCTCATAATGGCTGACAATATAGCGGCAATAATGATACCGGCGACCCAAGGGTTTAACAGTGCTTTCGATAGGAAAATAAATATTGTTTCTGGGTTTTCAAGCGGCGCGTTGGCGTAATACGCAATACCGACAAGACCAACAGCCAAGGCGCCTATCAAAGATATAATCATCCAAATCATAGCAATATTGCGTGACATAGGAATATCATCAACGCTGCGAATTGCCATGAAACGCGACAGGATATGTGGTTGACCAAAATAGCCAAGTCCCCATGCCATTAGTGAGAAGAAACCAAGCCAGCTAAAGTCTTTAAAGAGCGCGGCGTAATCTGGATTGGTTTGTTGCAGAATTTGTGAGGTTTGTTCAATACCGCCTAACTCGTTTAAGGCAACGATAGGCAAAATGACCAATGCCAATAACATTAAACAACCTTGGAAAAAGTCGGTCCAACTCACCGCCAGAAATCCGCCAAGGAAGGTATAAGATACAATCACAACCGCGCCAATAACCAGCGCCGTTATGTAATCTAAACCGAATACTTTTTCAAATAAAATAGCGCCGCCGACCAAGCCTGATGACACATAAAATGTGAAGAAAATCAGTATGGTTATAGCGGATATAAATCGTAAGGTATGGGATTTGTCGGCAAAGCGGTTTTCAAAGAATTCAGGGATGGTATGTGAGTTATTCGCCTTTTCAGTAAAAGAGCGAATCTTTGGTGCGACCAATATCCAGTTAAAGAACGCACCGAGCACCAAACCGACACCGATCCAGACTTCACTGATACCAGATAAGTATATTGCACCAGGCAAACCAAGTAGTAACCAGCCACTCATGTCAGACGCGCCAACACTTAGCGCGGTAACCGCAGGGCCAAGTTGACGACCACCAAGAATATAATCGCTTAGTGTGGTCGTTGCTTTATAGGCGATATAACCTATCAGCAATGTGGTTAGCAGGTAACCAATAAAGGTAACCATCATTGGAGTTTCTATTGTCATAATAACGTCTTTTATTTGAGTTTGCGGCGATGTTAACAAGTTTACATTTACTGTGCTAGTTTTCGTAACAATTGGTTGAATTTTTGCGATAGATCAACGTAATTGAGAGATGTAGTTGCACAACGGGAGTGTGATCAGAGGGTTACGCTTATGGTGGGTAATTAATGGCAAAAAAAAGCCTACCAAACGGCAGGCTAAAACGAAGTATGGCTGGAGTCATACTTGTGAGTACCTAGTGAATATTAGATTGACCACTCGATGGTTTCGTCAATTTTTTGTTGCCATTGCTCTAATGGCTCTTTGACATCTCCCATGATGATAACACCGCCTTTACTGTATTGACGGCTGATACCTTTAACGCTTTGGTCGGCAAATTGCTCGCTTTGTGCTAAGTGTTCATTTTTAGGAATGATAAACACCGTCACATTGTCGTAAAGGCCCTCAAACACCAAATGAACTGAATTCATACCATCAAAGAAACACTCATCAACCGACACCAGTTTACCTAGCTTGTCGGTAAAGCTGACATCAAGACCTGCGACCGAGTCGTTAAAACTGGTTAGAGTGTACTTACTGTCACCGCTATGAGCAAAGTTGCCTGCCTCATGGTGATAATGAGCTAATGAATAATCGGCAATGCTCGAGTGTGATGGGGTAATTGCCATATAGCTGACACTGATTCCAACGATAAATGCGACAGACGCAGCGACAGCCAAATGCCATCGTGATTTACGTTGACGTTGGCTATGTGAGTCCAGGCTTTGACGCAGTATTAATCTATCCGCTAGATCTTCTGGTACATCAACCCGCAATACAGAATCGATTTTATCGTCGAGAGATTTTAACTCTTTGGCGAATTTTTTACGGCTGGGATCTGCTTCAATAGCGTTGAGCAGCTCATTGTCTTTGCTGTTCGGATCACTATACAGCCTTCTACGGAATTCTAATTCATCCATTGTAGCGCCCCTTGATGTGTTTGTTTTGTTCGATAGCATCTTTTAATTGGTTTCTTGCGCGAAACAGTCGCGTCATTACGGTGTTTTTGTTTAACTCGAGGATTTGTGCGATTTCTTCACCGCTGTAGCCACAGATAATTTGCAATACCAGAGGCTCTCGATATTCTTCAGGTAAGCTGGCAATGCGCTGATGCAGCCATTGGTTTTCCTGACTTTGTTCGCTCGACAATATATGTGTATCCATTGTCGCTGCCTCATCATATTCGCTCATATCAAATTGCTTGCGTTCAAAACGTCTGGCATTTTCTCGTCTTAAGATGGTGATCAACCAAGACTTTGCGGCTTTCTCATCTTTTAAAGAGTCAAGGGCTCGCCATGCTCTTAGGAATGTTTCCTGAACAAGGTCTTCGGCGACTTGTTTGTCATGAACCAACCAGTAAGCATAGCGATATAAATCCTTATGCAATGCGTTTACTAGCGCTTCATAGCGTTTCTGTTTACTAGCCATAGGTTCCGTTTTATTGCGTCTCTTGATTGTATTGACCTTGCATGTTGCAATTTAATTTCTAAAAATTTACGATTTTTTCAATTTTTTTTATGAGCTTACAAAAATGCCCACAGACGTGGGCACTTATTTCATTGTTTAATTAACAGCTATCACCTCATTATGGGTTTATTGCAAAGGCGATATGTTGCTGTTGCTCACCTTGGGTTTGCAGCCTAGAAATGATTTTAAGTAATTTATCTGAATGCCAAGCTTGCTGTTGTGCACCGTAATAACAATGCTGCAGATGACTTAATTGTTTATCAAAGTCGTCATTTTGCAAGTGCTGACTCAGTTGCTGCAGGTTACTGAAATTTTGCCCTGGGAACAATTCATTCCCCCAAGCTGGTAGCAATGCCATCACCTGTTGACCATTATTTTGTTTACATGCGGCCATCAATTTTAGATAAGCGTGTTTAGTCGACGGGACAAAGGTTTCCCGCTTAAAGCTACGCCCTTTTAATTTCGCTTGATACAACCAAGCCATTGCCGTCAACAACCAACCGGCTAAAAACAGCCATTGTAAAGTCGTGTTATTTTGCTCTACCACTTGCACTGGCAGTGGGGTGTTCATTGCCGTTGTGTTGTCGATATTGACCGGCACCGCTCCCTTGACGACAATGGTTTTCGCTGGCAGTACAGCGAGTTCCATGCGATTTAATTGGGTATTGAACCAAGGTAGCGTCACTTCGGGCAATACGAATGTCCCCGATTTGGTAGGGACGATCGCAAAATCTTGGGTCTTTTGGCTGATCAGTGCGCCTTTTTGCACACCGTTTTTCACATCCGCTTGATCCGGGTATATTTTAAGACCATCAGGCGCGTTAAACTCAAGGTCAGGCAATTGTTCAGCCCCTAGTGCCGCAGCAGTAATTTTAACGGTACGAGTTATCGGCTCACCAAGCTCATATTCGCTTTGCACATCTGGCCAATTCTCTTCAATGACAATTAATTCACTTGGTAACCATTCACCAATAAAATCAGCAGGAGCGGCATTAACCTGAATATCGATTTCCTGACCTTTCATGCGCACAGGTTTACCACGATCTAAGCTTGAAAATACCGAGCGTCGTTGTTGTTTGTTGGCACTGATTTCGCCATCAAACATGGTGCTGTGTAACACAAACTTACCCGATGTTTGTGGTTTGACCGCATAAACACGTTCAATGATACGAAAGCGCTTACCTTCAATTATTTGGCTGTATTCGTTGTTCTCACCTATTTGCTTTATCTCTGCGCCGGTCATTTTAGGTTCCGCTAATGAACCGCGTATAAGCTCAGCGGCAAGATGTAAGCGTACCGTTAAGGTAAATTGTTGTTGAACATAAACCTCATGTTTTGATACATCGGCGGTTAAGTAGATATCTTTTTGTTGTTGTGCGGTTTTGTCACCTTGTGCTAATACCTGCAACTGGATAGGTTTCGTTGTGGCGTCATCAACCGTTAACGCTGGAATTGTTAATACCCCAGTCTTACGAGGGATTATAAGCGTGGTCCATTGCGTGGTTCGGGTGGTTTTAAAATTGACCATACTGGTTTGGCTGCTGATCGATGTACCACCAACAACAAAGTCTTGTTCAAGTACTGATGGGTCGAAGGCGTCTGCAGCAACAGAGCCATCGGCTATAACCGTAAGCACCACTGATTCATCAACTATCGCTGGGTTTTTATCAACCGTGGCGGTTACATTTAACGCCATGGCCTGAATGCTAACCAATAAAGAGAACAAACCTGCCATAACAGGTGTCGAATTTACCATTTTTCCTTAACTCCAATACTACTGCGGTTTTGACGACGTTTCTGATATTCAAGACGCATTTTATTTCGTAACAACAGTTGCGGGTCGTCTGTCACACGACGCAAAAGCTGCTCGTGTTTTTGTTGTTGTTCCGTTTGGCTTTGTTGTTCGCCATCGGTAAGCGCTGCCTGTTGTTGCTGCTGTTGTTCTGGTTGTTCTTGCTGTTCACTATTTTGCTGTTGAGCAGCGGCTTGTTGCTCTTGTTCAGACTGATCTTGTTCACCCTGTTGTTTATTTTGCTCACCGCTGTCTGAGTCAGACGATTGATCTTGGTTGCGATCCTCATCGCCTTGTTGCTGTGATTGCTGTTGCTCAGATTTTCCAGGATCTGATTGCTCAGAGGAATCTTGCTGTGATTGCTCTTGTTGTGACTGATCTTGGTTGCTATCACTAGAATCATCGTTGCCTTGCTGCTCTTGGTTTTGATCCTGCTGTTGCTGTTGCTGTTGCTGGTCCTGGTTTTGGTCTTGGCTCTGGTCTTGGTTATCTTGTTGCTGTTGCTGCAACAATTGTTCAACGATGGTTTTGTTGGTTAGCGCATCTTGATGCTCAGCATCAACTGATATGACTTGCTCATATGCTGCAATCGCTTGTTCTAACTTACCAAGTTTTGCAAGGGCATTGGCTTTGTTGTAATTGGCTTGCACGGTATCAGACTTTGCAAAGGTTTCGACCGCTTTTTCATAATCACCAGCACGGTAGTAACTGCTGCCGCGCCATTGGTTATCATCAAACGTTTGCGCAGCATTTTGATAGTCTTGTTTATCGAATTGTTGCTGACCTTGTTGGTTTTTAGTCCGCCATAAATCGTCCCAAAGAGATGCAGATGACGGCGCACTGTAAAACGTCGAAGATAAGCTCACCATTAACACTGGGGTTAATAAGATGCCTTTGCGAAAATACGCAAGCGCAAGTGGTAGGGCTATCAATAACAAATATGGGCCAAATTCTTGCCATTGGTCACCCATATTTTGTTGCTTTGATTGCAATACTTTTTGCGCATCGAGGGCGCTTAATGAGCTTAGTCGAGCCAAGTCAGAATCATCGGCGGTAATAACGGTAAATACACCGCCAGAATTGTCGCTAAACGCTTCTAAACGACGGCTGGTAAGCTTAGGGATAACAATGTTACCACGGCGGTCTTTCATTAATTCGCCATTGGCGAGGGTAATCGGCGCACCTTCGGCGGTACCTACCGCTAAAATATTAATTCGGTGATCGCTGTTATCGACAAAATCATTAATATCGTCAATTTCATCTTGCGTAACGCCATCGGTAACCCAGTAGATATCGCCCTTTATGTGGCCAGCGTTTTGCAACATTTGTTCTGCCAGTATTAACGCAGGGTAAGGGTTCGAGCCAAGCTCTGGCATAATTTGCGGCGACAATGAGGGTAACAATAACCTGATGTTGTTGATATCCGCGGTTAGCGGGCTGATAGTAAACGCGTCACCAGCGTAAGCGATCAGACCTATTTCACCTTCATCAATCTTTTCGACTAAATCCATGGCTTTATAACGTGCCATGGTCAATCTGTTCGGTTTGATATCGGTAGACAGCATTGAAAATGACATGTCCATGACTAATACCGAACCGCGCTCTACGTCATATACCGGTTGCGGCAGCTTTTGCCAAGTAGGTCCCGCCATGGCAATAATAAGTAAACTACCTATCAGAGCTGCGGGTATAATCGACACTGGTCTATTGTTTTCGGTATTACTTAACAGCTTACTGCTTAAGTGGGACGGAATAACACGGTGCCATGCGCTGCTAGATACGCGCAAGCGACGAACTTGCCATAACACCCATACTAAACCGATAAACGCTATTAACCACAATGGTCGGATAAAGTGAAATTCAGTCATTAGCTTTTGCCCTCACTGCCAAGGTTGAAAAAGCCATAGGTTTGGTACTGAACCAGTGCCAGTTGCAGCATGATAAGTACTAACGCTAACGCTAATGGGTAAAAGAATAATGCAGTAAGTGGACGCATTTGTTGTTCGTCTTGAGCAACAGGTTCCAGTTGATCTAGCAGAGTATAAATGTTTGCCATAGATGCACCATCTGTGGCTCTAAAATAACTGCCTGATGTTTGTTTTGCGATGTTCTTGAGTGTTTCTTCATCAAGATCTCTTGATGGGTTCACTTTACGGGTACCAAATAACGATCGCTCCATCATCACTTCAGCACCGATACCAACGGTATAAATGGTCACATCTTTTGCGACAGCCAGATCTAACGCTTGTTCCGGCGTTATTTTTCCTGAGGTATTCTGACCATCCGTTAATAGCAACAGCACTCGGTTTGAGTCATCTTTGCTAACAAAACGCTTTACGGCTAACGCCATCGCGTCACCAATGGCTGTCTTTTGGCCAACCAGACCGATCACCGATTCGTCAAGCATTTGTTTAACCGTATGTCGGTCAAATGTCATCGGCGTTTGCATATAGGCGTCGTCGGCAAACAAAATAAGTCCTAAGCGATCGCCTTGGCGGCGCTCGATAAAATCACCCAATAAGGCTTTTAGTAAGGTTAGGCGGTTGACCGTTTTACCGTTATGACGCATGTCTTCCATTTTCATACTGCCAGATAAATCAACGGCAATGATCATCTCGCGACTTTCATTTGGTAAGGCAATGGTTTCACCTAACCATTGTGGTCGCATACTGGCACAGACCAATAATATCCAAATAATGGCAATCAACCACAACGGTGCTTTTTTATTATTCACCGCCACAGAGTGACGACTTAAACTACCTAATAATACTGGCATTTTAAGCGCCGCTGCATTAGGCGACGTCTTCGGTGATAACCAATAAACCAATAATGGCGCAGGTAACAGCAAAGCAAGCCATGGCCAAGCAAACTCAATCATGCTGACTTCTCCTGCGGTTCTGTTGCTGATGTGTTAGCGCCGATTGAGGTGTTATTTTTACTGACTAAGTCTATATGGGTTAGCCAATAAATCGCAGCACGCTGCATATCTTCACCGTAAATGGTATTGGCATTCTTACGATATTGTTGAGCTAACGCTGACTCGGCTAATTCAATGAACTTAGCTTGGTGTTGTTCAGGCAATTTTATTTTCAGCGCTTGCAAAAGCTCTGCGGAAAAGTTATTGGCAAATAGTTGGCGTTGAAAATAATGCATAGCCACCCACTTTAAAATCGCCACACATTGTTCAACCGTGGGCGCTTCAAGCTGTTGTAGCTGCACTAGCGCCGTTTTTTGTTGGCTAAGGAAGCGTTGTTTTCGTTTGTTTTTAATGAACAGATAAACAACGATTGCCAGTACTAAGGCCAATAATATCCACCAACCCGGTGCGATAGGGTATGCGTGAATACTGTCTGGTAGATGGATATCTTTTAAATTCTCTAGCGGATCCATGTTTCAATCCCAGATTTTAATTGATGTTCGACACTATCACCGGCGCTGAAATGAATGACTCGTGCACCGGCTTGCTGATACAGCTGTTGTTTGAGCTTATTGGTTAGCATGGCTTTATCTTGATAGCGCTGTGCGGTCTGCTGATCACCAAGCAACAGTTGCTGTTTTTGGCTACCATCGGTTATTGCCACAGACGTTTTTTGTTTTGACTGAGGAAGAGTGAATTCCAAAGGGTCATTAACTTGGCAAATAACCAGCTCGCAGTGACGAGATACTTTCGCCAGTGGTCGTAATATCTCTTCATTAAAATGATTGCCATCGGTGATCAGATAAACCAATGAGCCAGGTTTGGCGAGCTGTGCTAAACGATTACAGTTTTCAATAAAGTAAGTTTGTGAACTGGGTAATTCTTGTTGCCAGTGAGCTAAGCCTTGCTGGTGCAGCTCTTCAAGAGTGTGTAAGTAGTGTAATACGCCGTTTTGTCGGCTTCGAGGCTTGAGCTCTTGATGCTGCTGTTCATTAAAAACCAAGCCGCCGACACGATCACCACGTTTTTTCGCATGCCAAGCGACAAGCGCCGCAATATGACAGGCTTGTGCTGATTTAAATAGTAATTTAGAACCAAAAAACATCGATTGGCCGAGATCGGTAGCGATTAAAACAGGACGTTCAACTTCTTCTCGAAACAGTTTGGTATGTGTCTTACCTGTTCTGGCAGTAACACGCCAGTCGATTGCGCGTATATCATCACCCGTTTGATAATGACGCACCTCATCGAACTCCATACCGCGACCTTTGGTGCGCGCCAAATAATTGCCGCTTAAGTGTCCTTGCACGGCTTTTTTCGGCGCCAAATTCAACAATGAGGCCTTGCCTTGATAGGGCAGGAGCTGCTCAATATCGATATTTATGCCATCACAACCTAACTGCTCAAGCGTGGCTTGAGCAAGCTGGTTTTGATCGTCTAACGCGATTTTTTTCCACCACATATTAGATTTACTTCACCTAATGGGACGAATTAAGCAACTGCAACTAATTCGAGAATACGATCCAGTACCTGGTTTGTCGTGATACCTTCAGCTTCTGCCTGATAGGTTAACAACAAACGGTGACGTAATGTGTTATGGAATACCGCTTGGATATCTTCCGGGCTGACAAAGTCGCGGCCGTTTAACCAAGCTCTGGCTCGCGAACAGCGATCTAAGGCAATGGTGGCTCGCGGACTGGCGCCATAGGCTAACCATTTACCTAAGTCATCATCGTATTTATCACCTTGGCGTGTTGCCATGATGAGGTCGACAATATATTGCTCAAGAACCGGTGCTAAATAAATTTCCAAGGCTTCTTTACGTGCAGTGAAGATTTCTTCTTGGCTAATGGTAACCACAGGTAGTTTTTCGCTGTTTAATGCTTCGCCACGATTGAGACGTAGAATGTCTAATTCTGAAGCAGCATTTGGGTAGTCAATTTCCAGATGCATTAAAAAACGATCTAATTGCGCTTCAGGTAACGGGTAGGTACCTTCTTGCTCTAGCGGGTTTTGTGTTGCCATAACCAAAAACAATTCTGGCAACTTGTAGGTGGTTTTACCTACGGTTACCTGTCCTTCAGCCATCGCTTCAAGTAGTGCTGACTGCACCTTTGCTGGGGCACGGTTAATTTCATCGGCTAAAATAAGGTTCTGAAATAATGGACCTTGTTGAAACACAAAGCTGCCATCTTCTGGGCGATAAATATCGGTACCGGTTAAATCCGCTGGTAGCAAATCTGGGGTAAACTGAATACGATGAAAACTTGCATCAACGCCATCAGATAACGCATTGATTGCTCTAGTTTTTGCCAAACCCGGAGGGCCTTCTACAATTAAGTGACCATCGGCAAGTAATGCGATGAGAAGATTTTCGACCAAAGCGTGTTGTCCAACGATTTGGCCGCTTAGGTGCTCTTGTAGTTTAGAAAATTGTTCAATTGCCATGATAATTATAATTTTCCTTCAATGGACGCACAGCCGGAGTTTATTAGCGCACTAACTGCCTGAAGGCTTTGGCTGCGGTATTTCATAACTTATGCTTATATTGGGCTAATGTTATTAAAAATCAACTCTTTTAAAAAGTGTGAATTGTCGTTAGAATCAATAAAACGATCAGGTCTGACCACTTTTGCGGTTTTATGCGATGTTGGCTTTGACTAAATGACTATAAAAAAATTCACAATTAAGAATAGATTTGGGAAATTAAAGGAACAGGCATGGCAAAAATGCAAAACTTAAAGACCGCATCCGGTGAGCGTATCGCGGTTGTTACCGGTCTGAGAACGCCATTTGTAAAACAGGCGACTGACTTTCATGGTGTACCGGCTCTTGATTTAGGCGCTATGGTCGTAAATGAAATGCTGACTCGTACTGATATCGATCCGGCGTTGATAGAGCAATTAGTGTTTGGTCAGGTAGTTCAAATGCCAAAAGCGCCTAACATTGCCCGAGAAATCGCCTTGGCAACGCAAATGAACGTTCATACCGATGCGTACAGTGTCTCACGTGCTTGTGCTACTAGTTTCCAATCTACCGTCAATGTAGCGGAATCTATTCTGCTTGGTAACATTGATATTGGTATTGCTGGCGGTGCGGATTCAATGTCTGTGCCTCCGATTGGTGTATCAAGAAAATTAGCGCGTACCTTATTAGATTTATCTAAAGCTAAGACCATGGGACAGCGCTTAAAGCTGCTTAGTGCGTTACGATTTAAAGATTTGATCCCTGAACCACCGGCGGTTGCTGAATACTCGACAGGCTTGTCTATGGGGCAAACCGCAGAGCAAATGGCAAAAAGCCACGGCATCACTCGAGAAGAACAAGACGCGCTAGCGCATCGTTCACACTCTCTTGCAGCGAAAACTTGGGCCGATGGCCTGATGGCTGATCAAGTTATGGTGGCGCACCCTGAACCGTATAAAAAAGCCGTAGCAAAAGATAACTGTTTCCGTGCAGATTCAGATCTAGCTGGATACGCTCGACTGCGTCCAGTGTTTGACCGTAAACACGGTACCGTAACGGCGGCTAATTCTACCGCATTAACCGATGGTGCTTCTGCGGTGCTATTAATGCGTGAAGGCCGAGCTAAGGAGCTTGGCTTGGATGTGCTAGGTTATATCCGTTCTTATGCGTTTACAGCGATAGACGTATGGGAAGACATGCTTATGGGCCCATCGTATTCGACACCATTAGCATTAGATCGTGCAGGCCTTACCTTAGCTGACCTTGATTTGGTTGAAATGCATGAAGCCTTCGCCGCCCAAACATTAGCCAATGTGAAAATGTTCGGCAGCGAAAAATTTGCGCGAGAAAAGCTTGGTCGAGATAAAGCCATTGGTGATATTGATATGGATAAATTTAATGTGCTTGGTGGTTCATTAGCTTATGGTCACCCATTTGCCGCAACCGGAACACGCCTTATTACGCAAACCTTGACTGAATTAAAACGTCGTGGCGGCGGTGTAGGTCTAACAACCGCGTGTGCTGCGGGTGGGTTAGGTGCAGCCATGGTGCTAGAAGCAGAATAATTGAGGTGATGAATATGGAAAATAATACGACAAAGCAATCTGCATTTACCTTAATTGAGCAAGATAATGGTATCGCGCACTTAAAAATTGATGTTGCAGATGAAACGATGAACGTTTTAAAAGCGGAATTTCTTGAAGACATTCAAGAGGTTTTACAACAACTTAAAAGCAACAGCAATATTAAAGGCATGATTGTCTACAGCGGCAAGGAAAACTCGTTTGTTGCCGGTGCTGATATCACTATGCTTGATGCGTGCAATACCGCCGAAGAAGCAACTGCGATTGCTGCTGGTGGACAGATGATATTCAATCAACTGGAACAATTAAATATTCCAGTGGTTGCTGCAATCAATGGCCCGTGTTTAGGTGGTGGCTTAGAACTGGCGATGGCATGTCATATGCGAGTCGCCAGTGATTCGAATAAAACGGTGTTGGGTTTACCTGAAGTACAGCTTGGCTTATTACCAGGCAGCGGTGGTACGCAACGTTTACCAAAACTGGTTGGTCTGCAAAAGTCGCTTGATATGATGTTGACCGGTAAGCAGTTGCGTCCTAAGCAAGCATTAAAGGCAGGCTTAGTTGATGATGTTGTACCTTTATCGGTGTTACTTGATGTGGCTGAGAAAATGGCGTTAGCCGGTAAGAAAAAATCGAGCCGCAAAGCATCGTTGGTAGAAAAAGCGTTAGAGTCAAACCCGTTAGGTCGCCGCATTGTGTTTGATCAAGCAACCAAGACGGTATTAGCGAAGACCAAAGGAAATTACCCTGCGCCTCTTAACATTATTGAGTGCATTCGTACCGGTCTAGAGAAAGGTATGGCAAAAGGCTTGGCGGTTGAAGCTAAGTATTTTGGCGAGCTAACGCAAACCAAAGAATCAAAACAATTGCGCAACATCTTTTTTGCAACCACGGATATGAAAAAAGAGCAAGGTGTTGACGGCGTTGATGCGCTACCTGTAAATAAAATCGGTGTGTTAGGTGGCGGCTTAATGGGCGGTGGTATCGCCTATGTTAGCGTTAATAATGCCAAAACACCGGTGCGCATCAAGGATATAAATCATCAGGGTATCTCCAATGCCTTAAAATATAGTTTCGATATTCTTAATAAAAAGGTCAAACGTCGTTTTATGTCCAGCGCCGCTATGCAGCAACAGATGCATAAAATCACCGGTACTGTGGATTACACTGGCTTTAATGACGTGGATATGATTATTGAAGCGGTATTTGAAGATTTATCACTGAAGCAAAGCATGGTTGCCGATGTAGAAGAGAACTGCAAAGACGACGTTATTTTTGCAAGTAATACCTCGTCATTGCCAATCAATCAAATTGCGGCGAAAGCAAAGAAACCAGAAAATGTGATTGGTCTGCATTACTTTTCGCCAGTGGATAAAATGCCATTGGCTGAAATTATTGCCCATGAAAAGACATCAGACAGCACAATTTCCACTACCGTTGCGTACGCTAAACGACAAGGCAAAACGCCTATCGTTGTCAAAGATAAAGCCGGTTTTTATGTTAACCGTATCTTAGCGCCTTATGTTAATGAAGCGGCGAGCATGGTACTCGCTGGCGAGCCTATCGACAAAATTGATCGCGCACTCGTTAAGTTTGGTTTTCCGGTAGGTCCAATCAAGTTATTGGATGAGGTCGGCATTGATATTGGCGCTAAAATTAGCCCAATTCTTGAAGCTGAGTTAGGTGAACGTTTCAAAGCACCTGACGCATTTAATAAGTTAATTGATGACAACCGCAAAGGTAAAAAAACTGAGAAAGGCTTTTACCTTTATAAAGGTAAGAAGGCCAACGGTAAAGCCGTGGACGAAAGCGTATATACCTTATTAGGTGTGCAGCCGAACGGTACCTTATCGGCTGATGATATCTGCCATCGCAGTGTGTTGTTAATGGTAAATGAAGCCGTACGTTGTTTAGACGAAGGTATTATTCGAAATGCCCGTGACGGTGATATCGGCGCCATCTTCGGTATTGGCTTTCCACCATTCTTAGGTGGTCCGTTCCGTTACTTGGACAGCCTAGGTGCACAAACAGTTGTTGATAAGCTGAATCACTATAAAGATCTGTATGGTGAGCACTTCACGCCATGTACTGCGTTAGTGACAATGGCTGAAAATAATCAAAGCTGTTATGGATAATATACGGTAAAAGCGGCAAGCGTTTTCCGCTTGCTGAGGAAGAAAGGGGCAAGGCATTGCCTCTTTTTTTTGAGCTTAATTTAACAGTTGTTACAAGGGGTTAACAAATTTGCCCAAAAAACAACCTTAAAGGACTTTAGTGTAAATAGTCTATTTGCTATACTGCGCGTCCATTTGCTGTAGTGAGAGCCGAAAATGTTGTTGATTCCATTGTCCCTAGTCTGCGCTATATTTTTTTATTGCCAAGCTTTTAAGTCTGGCATGGGACGTAAACGTTGGGCAACAGCCGGCTTTATCTTTGGCCCACTTGTGTGGCCAATGTTTTGTTTCGAAAAACGTATGAAAACCTTCAAACTATTCGGAACTAAATACAGTTTATTTAATGCGTAGCCACTTTTGGCTACGCGTTAAATAGTGCTTAGCTCTATGACCACCAGCTATCAGCGGCCATTTCATGAATGTCTAAAGACGGTATGGTAGAGGCTTTGTTAAGTCCCAATAACGATTTAATGAAACCTAGCATAATATCCTCCAGGCCTTTATTTTAAAGGCTTAAGACCACCAGCTATCCGCTGACATTTCACAAATTTCAATGTTGTCTGCAACTTGTTTTGCAGTCATTTTTGATGAGAAAATATTTTTAATCATTGCTAACATTTTTCTATCCTCTTACTGCTTGATACGAATACGGTTGTTCGCTGACGGCTTGATACGAATACGGTTGTTCGCTGACGGCTTGATACGAATACGGTTGTTCGCTGACGGCTTGATACGAATACGGTTGTTCGCTGATGGCTTAATACGAATACGATTGTTCGCTGACGGCTTAATACGAATGCGGTTGTTTGCTGACGGCTTGATACGAATACGGTTATTCGCTGTAAGCTCAATAACTGAGTTATTAGCAGGTGCTAATAACTCAGTAGTTACTGAATTATCTACATCTAGACCCGTGTTTAATAGTGTTGCAAGAATTAATGAGCTAAGCATTTTCAATATTCCTTAATTTATTATTTTTAAATAAAAATGTTTGTACTGGCAGTACTTAAGCGAATATCGTGCCAAGTTTAAAATTAGGTGAGTTATTTAATGAGAATGTGCAATAGTTCAGCGAACAAGCGCAACCAAATTGAATTAATGTTCTTGGTAATCGATAGCGGTTATTAGCAATTGATTACTAGGTGTTTGTTGGTTGGTGAACAGCGATGAATAGATAATATGTGCGTGGATAGCGTTTTAGATTAGTATTTGAGATTCGTGTTTTCGATTGGCTTTTACGTAGGCGTCGATTGATTGGTGATAATATGTGACAACAAGTAACGGCCAAAATCTGGTTCAGCTAGAGGTTTCGAATACAAGTAACCTTGCATCTGCTCACAGTTAAGGATTTTCAAGTAATCGAGTTGCTTTTCCGTTTCAACACCTTCAGCGACAACTTCCATTCCTAAGTTATGAGCGATAGTAACAATGGTTGCAACCATATTGCGACCTTCTTCGGACGCTTCAATATCATCAACGAAGGCTTTATCGATTTTAAGGGTATTGATAGGGAACTGCTTTAAATACGCTAATGATGAATAGCCGGTACCAAAATCATCTAAAGACAAGTGAATACCCATACGACGAATTTGATGCATGGTCTCAATCGCTTCTTGCGGAGAGTTCATAACCGTGCCTTCGGTTATTTCAAGTTCAAGTCGGTCGGCCGGTAAACCGGTTTCTTCGAGTATTTCATTAATGATTTGCACTAAGTTAGGCTGTTTAAATTGTACCGCTGACAGGTTGACAGCAATGCGGCCACTAAATATGCCATTGTCCATCCAGGCTTTTGTGGCCAAACAGGCCTTACGCAATACGATTTCGCCAATCTCAATGATTTGACCGGTTTCTTCCGAAATAGGAATAAATATATCTGGTCGAATGACACCTTTAGAGCCAGCTTCAAAACGCACCAGTGCTTCCATGCCAACAACTTTTCCAGAGCTGACTTCAATTTTCGGCTGATAAAATACTGAGAATAAGTCTTCTTTTAAACCGTGTCTTATCAAGTTTTCAATTTGTAATCGCTTAACCGCTTGTTTGTTCATCGAGTCATTAAAGAACTGGTAACAATCACCACCTTCGTCTTTGGCGTGATACATTGCAGTATCGGCGTTTTTAAGCAATTCATGGGTGTTATTGCCATCATCTGGGTATAAGGCGATACCGATACTACAGGACAGCGAAATCTCGTTATTTTGGATACTGTATGGCTCGACTATGGTACTGAGGATTTCGTCAGCAACCGAGGTAATGTTGTGGATATCATTATTGCCTTTCAATACCAACGAAAATTCATCGCCACCTAGGCGATAAAAGGTGTCTTTGATACCATTTATCGTCGCGATTCGCTCAGTGACTTTACATAACAATACGTCACCGACTTGATGACTTAACGAGTCATTGATTTTCTTAAAGTTATCTAAATCGAAAACGAGAAGGGCGTGTTCGGTTTCTTGGTTTATCAGTTGCGAATGACTGCCTTGAAAGAATGAGCGGTTTGGCAGTCCGGTCAGGGTATCTGAATTTGCTAACTTACGCAGCTCTTCTTCGGTTTGTTTACGTTTGGTGATATCCGAAAATACCGCAACAAAATGCGAGATTTCATCGTTTTCATCCCGGATAATATCCAGCGTGATATCAATTAAATAGGCCTCGCCATTATCACGCTTACTTTCTATTTCACCTTGCCAAGTACCGTTAGCTAATAAATTGCGCTTAAGGTTTTGCAAAAAGGTCGGCGGATAAGAATTAAATTCAAGCTCTTTACCAAGCGCTTGTTCGCGCGTTTGGCCGGTAATCAATTGGTATGAATCATTACAATCAACCGCTTTAAATTGTGCGTCATAGACAACCACGGCGTCTGATATATTGGCAATACATTTCGCAAATAATTTTAAGCTTTCTTCATTGGCTTTGATTTGGTTGATGTCTTTTAAGGTACCCGTCATTCGGATTGGTTCGCCATCATCGTTACGCTCAACCACTTTACCTCGGTCAAGTACCCACATCCATTTGCTGTTCATATCTTTTACGCGATAGGCCGCTTCGTAATGCTCACTTTTGCCTTGTCGGTGTTCGAGCAATAATTGTTTTACGCGAGGGTAATCTTGCGGGTGAATATTACGTCTTTGCTCACCATCTTTGCTTTCCGACTTGCCGTTCTTAGGGAAATTTAATACCCCCCAGATATTGGAGCGGTACATGCGATTGGTAATTAAATTCCAATCCCACATTTCATCGCCAGAGCCCCACAATGCAAGTTTTAATCGTTCTTCCGATTGTTTTATTTTGGCGTTGGTGAGTTGCTTTGTTTTGGTCTGGTTATAAAAGTAGTAACCAATAAAGAAAATGATCAGGCCGTAAATCGCCCAAGCGGAATTGGTTTTCCACCAAGGTGGCAATATATGAACGGTTAATTGTTTGCCTTTGAAGTATTTTGAATTGTTTTGATCGTATGATTCGACCAAAAATGTATAGCTTCCATCATTTAAATTAGTGTAGGTCGCTCTGCGGTAATGGCTGTCTGTTTCAATCCAGTTGTTATCAACACCCATTAATTTATAGCGGTATAAAACTTGTTCGGCAACACTTGAGTTAGGCGATGAAAACTCGATGGTAAAAGGCGACTGGTTATACTCTAAGGTGATAGAATCTAATGCGTAT
Organism: Thalassotalea sp. Y01; assembly: GCF_012932945.1. Lineage (NCBI taxonomy): Bacteria > Pseudomonadati > Pseudomonadota > Gammaproteobacteria > Alteromonadales > Colwelliaceae > Thalassotalea > Thalassotalea sp. Y01. Next base: position 49,399 of record NZ_JABBXG010000001.1, on the reverse strand, counting down.
AATAACCCGTCGAGCTTTTTATACTCTTTATTGGCAATAAGTAATTTGGTGTTTATAGGAGGTGATATAACGCCTTTCTTAGGGGTGATATCTTCCGCGTAAAAACTATTAAAGCCTCTAATATTGCCAAAATAAAATTGGCCATCGCTGCCTTTAAAAGACGACATTACCCAAAATTGACTGTTTTGTACACCATAGGAGTTGTCATAATTAAACACGGTTTTATTAGTCGGCGATACTTTTGATATTCCCTTGTTGGTACTTAACCAGGCATTCGATTCGTTATCGAGCAAAAAACTGAAAACATAATCGTTTACTAGGCCATTGACTTCATTGTAATGCTGAAATACTCGTTTTTGTTTATCGTAAGTAAGAATACCCTTTCCCCAGAAACTAAACCAAATAAAGTCGTTTGTGAATTTAACTTCAGCAAGCGTATCCGTTAGAAACAGTTCATGTTTGGGAATATTCAGCTTTTCAAATGTATCTAAGTCAATATCAAATTCAAAAAATTCCCCCGAACTACCAAAGATCATAACTTTATCATTATGATTTGCCGGCAATATATAAAACTTTTCAGATACGCCGGGTATGGGGAAGGATGATAATTGTTGAGAGTCTATATCAAATTTAAATATCTTTCTGTCATTGGAACCATGAAATACAAATCTATCGACCATTTCAAAATCAAATCTATCGTGACCGCGTAAGTGCTTCAGATTAAATTGCCAAATCTCCTCAATTTCATTTGATTCAATCTTCAGGTTTAGCAGACGATATTCATTTGTTAAAATAAGCAATTCACTCGAGCTTCCTCGATGAATTGATCTAATGCCGTCAGTAATTGAAGTGATTACAGGACTTATTAATTGGGTTTTATAATTCTTGTAAAAAATGCCTTCGAACTGGTTGGCAATATACAAACCTTGATTATCGAGTTCGGCAAAATCCACAATATTATTTTTACTATTGCCCTCAGCCATTTCTATATTAAACAATGAGCTATTAATTGTGTGCTTCGTAGCTCCTGATGTGTAGGTGCCTGCCCAAATTGATGATGCCTTATCTTTGAATAGGCTATAAACAAAATTGATATCTAAGCTGGTACTATCAACTCTTTCGTGTCTTCGTTGAGAGATGCTTTCAGTGACTAGGTTATATGAATACAGCCCAGCTTCCGTGCCAAGAAATACTTCAAACTCATTTGCCTTTTCGATAGCTCGCACTTTATTAATGCTTGGGTTATCGCTTTCGATGTCAGCTTTAATATGTTTTTTAATGTTAAAAGAATAATCGACAACATAGATACCGTCACCTGTGGCCACCCAGTAATGATCTTCAATGAGTTCGATTTCATAAATGCTAAAGCTTGCAATCTCTAGATCTAATTTATTATTCTCCTGAGCTGAAAATACAAAATCTAACGATTCATTGGCGATATACAAGCCGTTTTCAAACGTACCAAACCAATAGTTATTGTTGTTATCTTGGAATATGGTTTTAACTTCAACGACATCGTTCGAGAACTGTCTAAGACTGACTTTTGTGAAATGCTGTTGCGTGGCACTTAATTTGTATAGCCCTTCGTTGGTCGATATTAGGATGTTTTTTTGATTATCTTCAAAAATAGACCAAATAGGTTGGTTATCAAAAATTTCAAATCTATCTTCAAACGAATCCGTTGTCGCATTGTATAACGCCAAGCCTGCTTGAGTACCGACCCATAATCGATTGCGCGAATCGACAAAAACAACGCGAATAAGATCTGATGGTAATGCGCTATTGTTGGAATCTTTGGTGTGATATTGGACAAACTCATAACCGTCAAACTTATTCAATCCATCGAGGGTTGCAAACCAAATAAAGCCATTGTGATCTTGCGTAATTGAATACACAGAATTTTCACTAAGCCCTTCTTTAGTGGAGTATTGCTGAAACTTAAGTGGGGATTGTGTCGCTGACGTGGCCAGTGCGGAGAAAAATAACAGGAACACCAATAAACCTGTGGTCAGGATACTAGCGAAATTTTGCTTTTTGTTATTCCTATTTAATCGCACAAATTGTCTATTTCTATTAGCGACTCGAGCAACATAGATCGAGTATATTTTTATTATTAGCTTAGAAATTCATCTTAAAGCAAATCAACTGTGATTAAAAGGTTAAGCCCCTGTAAATCAGGATTTAAATGGTAGCTGACGATGAAACTCGTCAATGTCGGTGATAGCTATAGCGCTGTGGGTCAGATAGGTTAATTCATCGCCGTGTTTAACCGATGCCAGACAAATCTTATCGGGGTCAGACTTACTCGACAATCGGGCTTTGATAAATGCGCCGATATCTTTTAATTGAATGCTTTCTATCGCTGCCATAAGGCGTTCTTTTTGATCAAAATCGAAGTCTTTATTGCAAATACTCATCCAGTAGCGTTGGCTTTTTATACGCGGGCTGGTGTCTTTTTCTTGCAATTGACCAATAAGGCCTTGTTTTAAGTGGGTCCATTCGTTGTCATTCACAGACGCATCAAATTCGTCGATAAATTCGTTTATCGCAGAAAATAACGTATCGGCACTGGTATCGGGTGATTGAATATAAAAAGCGATACCCGGGTAGCGATTCATCGGCACATAACCCACGCCGACCAAATAGCCATATTGTCTTTCGGTGCGCATTTGATGGAAAAAATGCGGTGATATTAAATGACTGGTAATCATGGTGATGGCCATCGTATGGGTATCGTAATCAGGCATTGGAAAATACATCACACTGGCATAGTCATGATCAGGTAGCAATTGTGGCAAAATCGCCGTTTTCTGCCCGGCAAAATCAACCACATTACAAGTTACATTAGCTTGATCATCAATATGTTCACCCAACTCGTCAACGATTAAGTTGGCAATGGTCAGCGCTTGTTGCTGATTCCAATTACCATAAATAAATGACTCAATGGTTAGTTTGGCAAAGTACTGGCCACAAAAGGCAGCAAAATCATCGTATCCCACCTGTGATAAAGCATTAGCCAAATCATTACCTGATGGGCTAAATGGTTTCATTAGCGCGCTGAGCTTTGAAAACAGTTGCGAGATTGATTTACTCTTTTCTGCATTACGCCAGTTGGTGATCAGTTGGTTTTTAAATAAGTCAAAACGAGTAGGGGCCAATGAATGATCCTTCATCGCCAATAACAGGTTTTTAAGTAGCAATGGTTGCTTTTCATTGATGCCAGAAAGTTGCAGTGTCATGCCACCTTGGTGTGGGTATAAATGATAATGAATACCAGCCAATTCGGCGTCGTAATTTTGTTCTAAAACCGAGTCGCTAAATAACTCAACAAACAATCGCGTCATAGCAATGTGCTTTTTGCTGGCAATGGCTGTCGGTGAGTCAATACCGATTACAATTTGTCCCTTGGGCACATAAAACGAACTGTCTTGTTTAAACCAAACTCTAAAGCCCGCTTGTTCTTTGACCAGCTTAGGGACATGCATTTCTTCAACCACTGGGGTCAGTTTTGGGGTGGCGACAATATACGGGTTTGCATCAGGCAGACTTAATTCGTCATGTACTTTGGGCGAGGATAAGCGAGCCAAAACCTCATCGTCAATATCGCTGACATTATAAGGCACCTTATACCATTGACTGGTTTGGTTGGTGATGACATCCGGGTTAATGTGTACCATTCGCATGTTGTTTGGTGTTAGCAAATCAAGAAAGCTTTTCACCAGCTCAGGTTTGAATTGCAACATCACATAATCGCCATAGATGTAATCATCACTAGGGTAGTGATGCATGGCAATCACCAGCTGATTCACTGAATCCAATGCTTTTAACTTTTCTTGGTACTGAAACGAAAACTCTAATATCGCTTTCTTTTCATCATAATAGCCGACGCGAATACCGTCATGTTTTATAAGCTCAATGTAGGCGAAGATCATTTCAGCTATGTCAGCTTCATGCTTTTGACCTTCTTGGGTTAAGCGAATACTGATATTAAAGTCTTTAAAGTTCGAGCCATTAACGCCGCCACCTGCACTTAAGCCTAATGCCCATTGCTTGTTTTTTAATATAGACAAAATACTGCCGGGCCCTTCATGCCCCAGTAAGTAGGCGATGTAGCTAACAGGTTTGTATTGGTAATCTTTGTCGATGCCCGGTAAAGCAAAACTTAATATCAGTTTACGCTCTTCTTTTTCAGGGCGGATATTAATATTTAGGCCGAGATTTTTCTCAAGATATAACGGTACATTAATATCTGGTTTTGCGGATGCATCCTCAGCAATGGCTAGGAACTTTTGTTCAGCCAACAGTTTTAGTGCCTCTAAAGACTGTGGCCCCTCTAATACCAATGTCATGCGGTTAGCACGATAATGCTCATTAAAGAATGCTTGAACTTCGTCCTTAAGCTCACTGTTTGGTCTATCCGCTAAGGTATCGATATTACCGACGCTGAACTTACTAAACGGATGGGCAGGGTTGATGGTTTCTTTGTGAACATCATAAATACGACGCATATCATCTTTAAGTTTTAACTTAAATTCAGAGTCGATGTTCATCCGCTCTTTTTCGATAAACTCTTTAGATAACAAGGGGGAGATAAAAAATTGGCTGAATCTATTAAGTGCCTGTTCAAAGTATTTGTGATTGATATCAAAAAAGAAATTTGTGTGCTCGGTGCCTGTCCACGCATTGTTCGAGCCATTGTGTTGTGCAAGAAACTGCTGGTATTCGCCACTTTCAGGGTATTGTTCGGTGCCTAAAAATAACATGTGCTCGAGAAAGTGTGCCATGCCTTGACGATCGATAGGATCATCAAAATGACCCGCATTTACAGCAAGAGCAGCAGCACTTCGATTTGATTCACTATTATGAACCAATACAACTCTCAAGCCATTTTCTAGAGTAAGGGCTTGATATTGTTTCGAATCGTTAGGGCTTATTTTCAAAGACTGCTCCAGTGGGCGTTATTTGGACGAGCTAAGCAGGGCGTTTGGCCAGCTTATGAAGGCTATTTTTTTAATTATTTTAATAATATAGCTGATTACAATTTATTTCTGAACTATTGTTTATCTATAAACTCAGATTCTTTAGAATAGCGCACTAATAACAAATCGATTGGCTTAACAATCCGTATAAAATGAATGTATATATAATGCGTCATGGTGACGCTGATACCAGGGTACAAGAAGACAAGCAAAGACCGCTCACTGAAACCGGCGAACTCGAGGTTAAAGTGATGGCGAAATGGCTTGGCTCAGAAGGCGTCAAGTTTGACGCTATTTTTGTTAGCCCATATAAGCGTGCTCAGCAAACCGCAATATTACTGCATACGTTATTGGCTGCCGACGTACCATTACAGACCTTTAGTTTAATCACTCCTGCTGGCAGTGCCAGTGAAGTTCACGATTATATTGATGGTATGCTGTCCGTTGAGCGTTGGCAAAACATACTGTTGGTTTCGCATATGCCGTTAGTGAGTTATTTGTCGGCTGAGATGTCGACTGATAAAAGCGCACCTCTTTTCGCGACAGCCAGTGTGTTACACATCGATTATGATTTGCAAAAAATGCACGGCCCAATCGTGCGTCACTTAAGTCCTGATAACTTTTGTTAGTACACGTCTTATTTACAGAGAAAATCGTCTTTTAAATCAATCAATATTAATAACGCGCCATCACCGCCAAACTCTAATGGTGCTTGATGAAACGCCATGATGTCTGGGTGTTGTACTAGCCAGTGTGGAACTTTTGTTTTTAATACGCGATTGCCAATGCCATGAATAATACAGGCACAATTGACGTGTTGCTTGATACACTCGGCGATAAGAGCTGCGATTTCTTGCTTTGATTGTTGTTGCTTTAAACCGTGTAAGTCGAGGGTGATCTCTGGGTAATATTCACCTCGCCTTAATCGTTTGGCCTGAAAACTGTCAACGTCATCGCGAACGAATTTCATTGGCCCTGATTCTTCAAGGTTAGGTTCAAATTCGTCAGAAAAGTAAAACAGTTGTTTTTGCTGTTCAAGTGTGTGTTTTTTTTGTGCCAAACGTTTCGCGGCACTTTTTTGCTTGTCGCTAGCTGCATGCGAAGATATGGTATCCTGCTTGATACGCTTAACCTTCCCTACGGCTTGCTTGAACAAGGTTTTATCGTTTTCGTCTAAGAGATTTTTAAATTTCATAGGCAAATTTTAGCGTTTTTCTGCAGTAAAAAACAGTTAAGCATCAGTAAAATAGTTTATTATTAATTGAAATTAGAAAGTTGGGAGTTTGCTTTGCTCGAAGTCAATGTAAAAGAAGTCATTGAAGATCTAAAAACCATTCACGATTTCTTGCGTTGGTCGGTTAGCCGATTTAACGAAGCTGATTTATTTTATGGTCATGGTACCGATAATGCATGGGATGAAGCCGTTGCATTAACCTTGTTTGCGTTGCATTTGCCTTACAACATGGGTGATAGCATTATGCAAACACGATTGACCAAATCAGAAAAGCAAACCTTGATAGATATCTACTTACGTCGCATTGATGAGCGCGTACCTGCGGCTTATATCACCAATCTGGCCTACTTTAATGGTTTGCCTTTTTACGTTGATGAGCGGGTATTGGTGCCAAGGTCGCCAATTGCTGAGCTTATTAACAATCGCTTTTTTGGCCTTGTTGACGAGGAACCGCAACGTATACTTGATCTTTGTACTGGCAGTGGCTGTATTGCTATAGCCTGTGCGTATCAGTTTCCAAACAGTGACGTCGATGCGGTGGATTTATCTGCCGATGCACTCGATGTTGCGGCGATTAATATTCACAACCATGAATTAAATGAACAAGTTATTCCAATCCAATCTGATCTTTTCTCTAGCTTAACCGAGCAAAAGTATGATTTGATAGTGACAAACCCTCCATATGTGGATGTGGAAGATATCGGTGATATGCCGGAAGAGTTCCATCATGAACCAGAAATGGGATTGGGCAGTGGCCAAGATGGTCTCGATCTTACTCGCAAGATATTGGCACAAGCCGCAGCGCACTTAAATGACGGTGGCAGCTTAATATGTGAAGTCGGTAACTCTATGGTGCACCTTATTGAGCTGTTTCCAACGGTTGATTTTCAGTGGCTTGAATTTGAACGTGGTGGACTAGGGGTTTTTAAATTAAGTAAGCAACAATTACAGCAACATCAACAAACATTCGAAGAGGCGTTAAAGTAGTCGATTATGGCAGGTAATACATTTGGTAAATTATTTCGAGTAACCACCTTTGGTGAGAGTCATGGCCTGGCATTAGGGGCTATCGTTGACGGTTGTCCGCCTGGTATTGAATTAGACGAAGAAGACTTGCAACTTGATTTGGATCGTCGCAAGCCGGGGACTTCTCGCTATACTACCGCTCGCCGCGAAGAAGACTTGGTTAAAATCTTATCCGGTACTTTTGAAGGCAAAACCACGGGTACGCCAATCGGCTTGATGATCGAAAACAAAGATCAACGCTCAAAAGATTATGGCGAGATAGCTAAGTCTTTCCGTCCGGGGCATGCAGATTATACCTATTGGCAAAAACACGGTATTCGCGATTACCGTGGCGGTGGGCGCTCGTCTGCACGTGAAACCGCGATGCGAGTTGCTGCCGGAAGTATTGCCAAAAAGTACCTTAAACAAAAATTCGGTATGGAAATTAAAGCCTGTGTTTATCAAATCGGTGATGTTAAAGCGGAAAACTACCAGTGGGATGAAGTCGAAAACAACCCATTCTTTTTCCCTGACACCAGCAAACTTACCGCATTAGATGAGTTATTGCGCGGTATTTTACGTGAAAAAGATTCGATTGGTGCAGGTGTAAAAGTCGTTGCTACTAATATGCCGGTAGGTCTTGGTGAACCGGTATTTGACCGATTGGACGCGGATTTAGCGCATGCCTTAATGAGCATTAATGCGGTTAAAGGTGTGGAAATAGGCGATGGTTTTGATTGTATCGACCAAAAAGGTTCCGAGCACCGTGACGAAATGACACCGGATGGCTTTCTATCCAATTCTGCAGGTGGCGTGTTAGGTGGCATATCATCAGGTCAGGATATCGTTGCCAATATTGCCCTTAAGCCAACATCGAGTATTGGTGTCAGCGGTAAAACTATCGATATAGATGGAAATCCAACGGATATAATTACCCGTGGTCGACATGACCCATGTGTTGGTATTCGTGCTGTGCCTATCGCCGAGGCCATGGTGGCAATTACCATAATGGACCACTATCTACGACATTTAGCGCAAAATCACGACGTAAATTGTCCAACGCCCGTGATTGAATAGTCCTTTGTTTTTATTGACCTTAAATTGTAACACGCTGTAGCACTTTGTTTTAATTCGTTTTCAGTAAAAACTGATGCTCAAATTAACAAGTTGATTTACTAAATGTTGTATATATTTTCCGCATTCGGTCGCCCCTGCATATTATGCGAACTCGTGTTTGGAGTTGACCACCTTAATTGAATAGGTAGATATAATGAACAAAAGTTTAATTGTTTTAACGATTGCTGGCTTGTTTGCTACATCGGTAAATGCTAAAGATAATCAACGTGTTGGTTCACCTGACTCAACCGAGCATGCGATTAAAGATGCTAAGCATGAACCACGATTGAGTTGGAAAGAAAGCTTAGAAAAAAACTATGGCTTGAGCATCGCCTCTGACTATAACTCTTATTATGTGCAATCGAATGATGTGATGGATGGTGCCGATGATAACGCTGCATCTGGCGTATTCCGTATCATGGGTTCATGGGCTGCCACTGAAAATGGCTCCTTAAACTTTAAAATAGAACATCGCCACGCATATACCGATCAAGCGCCTAAATGGTTTGGCTTAAATGATGTTGGTATGGGCAGCATGACAGGCGCTAATTTTTCAGATCAAGGTGCGCGAGTTACCAACCTTTACTGGCGCCAAAATTTTGGTGATACCGTGCTTTGGGTCGGCTTTCTAGATATCACTGATTACTTAGACGCTTATGCCCAAGCAAGTCCTTGGACTGATTTTACTAACTTAACTTTGGGTACGGGTAACGGCACTATGGGTCTGCCAGATGATGCTGCTTTTGGTATTGCAGCAGGTCATATGCTAACCGATAATCTTTATGTGTTAGGTGGTGTGGTTGATGCGACGGGTAAATCTGATCTAGATGAATTTACCGATAACGTTGATGCGTTCTTAAGTGAAAATGTATATCACAAGTCGATTGAATTTGGTTATACAGGCGCCGGCCAAGGGCGTATTTATTTGGACAACGTGCATGTGTCTTATTGGCATCAAGACGAGGGGTCTCGCCACGACCCATACGGCGACAGTGAAGGTGTAAACTTCTCCGCCAGCTTAATGATGGGCAAGTGGATGCCATTTTTCCGTGCCAGTGTTTCCGACGGTTATGCGCCACTATTGTCTGAATCGGTAACCGTTGGCACCGGCTATTATGGCCTGTTTGAAGAAAAGGATACTTTAGGTTTTGCTTACCAATGGGGTAAAGCAAATGAAGAACAGTTTGGTCATGATGATGATCAATATATCGGCCAGGTCTACTATAAGATGCCGATAACTGATTACTTCCAAGTTATCCCTGATATCCAATATGTTGATGGCGGAGCCATGAACAAAGCCATGGGCAATGACAAAGGCAGCCAAGTTGTATTTGGTTTGCGTGCACGTATTATTTTATAACGCACACGCTATAATTCCGCTAAAAAGCGCCCGCTATTAATGAGTTGGCGCTTTTTTATTGTCAAAATTTTTATACATTCGTGCTCTTTGGCGGCAACCTATTTGCATCGATTGACTGGCGATATGTCCGCTTTTTATGTATCTTTTGCGCAACGAAATATATTGGGGAACGCTATGCATATTGCATTAACTGAAGAACAAACCATGATCCAAGACATGGCGAAAAAATTTGCTGAAAGTGAATTGGCACCTGTTGCTGCACAGCTTGATGAAACAAAAGATCAGACTCTGTTTAAAGAGAATATCGGCAAATTGGCTGAACTTGGCTTTATGGGCTTGAACGTCAAAGCTGAATACGGTGGTGTCGAAGCGGGCGTTGTGGCGTTTTCATTGGCAATCACTGAAATAGCTAAAGCGTGTGCGTCAACGGCGGTAACAACCTCGGTAACCAATATGGTCGCTGAAGTTATTCAAGCGGTTGGTAATGAAGAGCAAAAACAAAAGTATTTGCCAAAGCTATGTTCAGGTGAATACCTAGCTGGTGGTTTTTGTTTAACCGAATCAAGTGCTGGCTCTGATCCTGCCGGTATGAAAACCACTGCCGTTAAAGATGGTGATGAGTACGTATTAAACGGCTCTAAAATTTACATCACCAGTGGTGACTTCGCCGGTTGTTTTGTTGTCTGGGCGGTAACCGATGCCGATGCCAAAAAAGGCAAAGGCATATCGTGCTTTATCGTCGAAGCGGGTACTCCGGGAATGACGATAGGCAAAAGCGAACATAAAATGGGGCAACACGCATCGCCGACGAATGAAGTACATTTTGACAATTGCCGAGTACCGGCGAGTGCGTTAATGGGACAAGAAAATCGCGGCTTCGGGGTAGCTGTTGGTGAGCTAGCCGGTGGTCGTATCGGTATCGGTTCTTTGGCTTTGGGTATTGGCTTAGCGGCTCTTGATTACGCCAAAGAATATAGCAAAGAGCGTAAACAGTTTGGTACCCAAATCAGCAATTTCCAAGGGCTACAATGGATGATGGCTGAGCGTTACACTGAAATGGAAGCGGCACGTTTATTATTGATGCAAGCGGCATTCTTAAAAGAGCAAGACCAACCATTTGGCACGGCTGCGTCTATGGCCAAACTGTTTGCGGCAGAAAAAGCCAATAAAGCGGTTTATGATGCGTTGCAAATGTTAGGTGGTGCGGGTTACATTAAAGAATACCCATTAGAGCGCATGGCTCGAGATGTGCGTATCACCTCGATTTATGAAGGCACCAGTGAAATTCAAAAAGTTATCATTTCACGTGAATTGCTAAAATAACGACATAACGACTGATTTCTATAAATTCGCCGAGAAAAAAGTACAACGCCAGAGCATTATACTCTGGCGTTACTTTTTAGCGAACAGTTACATGTTTTGCACTAATTGATAATAAAAATCACTGTAATATCAGCCAATGTAAGGCACAATAAAGCGGCGGAATTCCGCGTTGACGTACAAATATCAGGGAACATGTCATGTCTTCAGGCACAGATTCAAAACAACTTTCCAACATCAGCCAGTTTATGTCGACCTGCAAGTCTTACTATTCAGGTGTTGCAATCAGCATAATTATTGCTATCGCGTCAGGCGCGTTGGCGAGTCGTTATGATGCACCTGTGATGCTGTTTGCGTTATTGCTTGGTTTAGCACTACATTTTTTATATGAATCGCCGCAGCATCAAGCGGGCATTAATTTCTCTTCTCGGGCACTATTACGTTTCGCCGTCGCTTTACTCGGGGTGCGAATTGCGTTTTCTGACATCGTTTCATTAGGCATTACGCCACCGCTTATCGTCATTGCGTCAATGGCATTAATGATGCTGTTTGGCATTGTGTTAGCCAAAGCATTGGGTTTGTCCAAAGTATTTGGCGTGTTGTCTAGCGGTTCGGTCGCCGTTTGCGGCGTATCTGCAGCCGCGGCAATATCGACGGTATTGCCGAAAAAAGAATACGAAGAAAAAATGTTTGCTCTGACGGTCATCGGTGTGACCACATTGAGTACTCTAGCCATGGTGGTTTATCCTGTTTTAGTGTCTTATTTAGGATTGTCAGATGAGTTAGCCGGTGTATTCATTGGTGGCTCAATACATGATGTGGCGCAAGTGGTCGGTGCCGGTTATTCCATCTCACCTGAAGCGGGCGATATCGCCACCTATATTAAATTACTGCGGGTTGCCTTGTTGTTACCTATCGTGATGATCATCTTTTTTGCCTTTAAAGAAAAAGACGGCAAGATGGAAGGTGGCGTCTCAACCTTTATCCCAACGTTTTTAATTGGATTCTTTGTTTTAGCGGTGCTGAACAATGTCGGCTTGATACCTGAGCTTGTTGCTGCAGCCGTGAAAACTTTATCGAGCTGGTGTTTGGTGGTATCGATTGCAGCCATTGGTGTTAAAACCTCACTAAAACAAATCGTCTCAGTTGGTTGGAAGCCGGTGTTTTTGATCACCGCACAAACCATAGTGTTTGCCGCATTAATACTTGCTGGTATTTATCTATTCGCCTAGCGCTATTTATCGCTTAGACATTTGTCTGTAAATACCAACTTAGCCCGTTGCAATGACGGGCTTTTTTATGTGAAAAAATCACCAAAGAGTCGTGGCTTAACTGTCTTTAAATCGCTTTCTAGTGCCTATTACCGTTAGGTTTTTTACTGTGTCATATCCTGCGAATTCGCCATTTATTGGCAAAATTAATGCAAAAAAGTTCAGCAAGTAAACTGTTTGGCTCAAAATGAATATTATTACTGAGCGCGTATTTACCACAATTTAGCTAATTCTATTTGCTAATCCCTTGTTTTAACTGATGTATACGCGGGTTTTGTCGGCAATGAGGGGGTCTTTTTAGCAGGATGAAAAGTTATCGCTAAGGCTAGGTAGTCCTGCTAATTTTACTAGCACAAGATTGAATCAATCTGAACAAGAACAACAAGAATTCAGACTTTATTGGAGAAGACTATGGAATCAACAGTTATTCGTCCCATGCCAAACCCACCAATGGTAGCGGACGATCCTGCCGAGCAGGCGTTGCTAGACAGAATCGCGGCAGGTGAGCTGATAGAAGACATCAGTGAAATGACACCTCGTTATCGTAAAGTGTTAGAAAACACTCTTGAGATTGCCGCCGCTGGTGAAGTGACGGTATTAACTTGGGCACAAACCGGTTATGACACCGCACCGGATCTCGGCGCAAAAATTGCGATTTCAGGCTCTATTCAAGATGAAGTAGGTCATGCACATCAGCAAGGTATGTTATGGGAGCGTTTTGGCGTCGATATGCATGCTGAGGCATTTGAACGTCCTGCAGACAAGTTCTGGTCAATGCCTGTTTTAGAGTTTGAAGTAAAAAATTACATTTACTTTTTGGTTGCCCAAGCACTGCTTGACCGTGCTGGACGATACACCACATGGGATATCGAATTGCACTGTTCGTTCGCTCCATATCGCCGCGCATTAAAGAAAGTTAACTTTGAAGAAGTGTTCCATTTTCGTCACGGTTCTTACTGGATGGAATACTACTGGAATCATTCAGAAGAAACCCGCCAGATGGTTCAAGAAGCCGTCGATTGGGTATTTCCGCACGGTGTATTTTGGTACGGCCGCCCAGATAATATGAAAGGAAAAATGGACCAACTAATCTACGGTGTTCGTAAATGGTCTAACGATACCATGCGCGATAAGTGGTTACAGTCAGCATGTAAATTAGCTGAACGTATTGGCTTTAATGTGCCAGCTCACTTTGACGAAGACGAAGGTAAGTACGTATTAGACCTGCCTTACCCGATGACTTGGGATCGTCAAACAGGCGATTGGATTCAGGAAAAGTGTGACTGGAGCGATGTTGTTGCCAACATGAAAAGTGGTGGTCGCATGCGTCCTGAAATTTATGAGCGCTTACAGCGCGAAGAATGGGGTAGTTCATTGTGGTAAACGATCAATTAGAACAGGTTCATAAGGCGCTTAATGATGTTATCGACCCACATATGGGCGTATCCATTGTTGATATGGGAATGGTTAAGCGTGTCGAAGCAACACTCGACGATGAAGTGTATGTGGGCATTGTGAATCCGTGCGTTGGTTGTCCTGCATTGGAAATTATCCTAGCCGATATCCGCAAAGAAGTTGGCAAACTAGACGGCGTAACAAAAGTTAAAGCCCGCGTTGAATGGGGCCATCAATGGGACAAAGAAGATATCTCATGTGAAGGTCGCGCACGTGCCGCCCGACATGGCTACGTTATTTAGCAAATAAGAATAAAGTAAAAACACCCAGAGCGATTCTGGGGGCTTGGAGAGATTTTACCATGAGTAAACTAGACCATAAAAAAGACGCCCATGTATACGAGGTATTCGGTCGTCACAAAATAGACAAAGACCTGGTTCATCTTGGTTGTATTTACGCTCTTAACGATGAGTTAGCGCGAGCACAATCGTATATGACTTACTCAGAAAAACCTTGGGTAGAGTTAATGTGTATCCGCCAAGACAACATTTTGAGTGTTGTCGCCCAAGATGAAAACGTGGTTATAGGTTTCGCCTAATGACAGATAACGCCCCAAATGAGCCAAAGAAAAACGTCAAAACGTTTCAGGACGAATACGACCAAACGGTTGAATGTCCTTGGTGTAACAGCACAGATACCGTCGTCGCCAGCCCCTTTGGTGGTACCGTGTCGGAAATCTTGTTTCGTTGTAACAGCTGCAAAAACACCTTTGGTTGGATGAAGTGGCAACACAAAATGCCGAAATAGTCATGACGGCAAGTGGCAAGAATTTAAAATTATGGGAAGAGAACAATGAGTACTGATAATAATTTAATGGCGGACCTATTATGTATCGCTGATTCACAATGGGTACTTGGCCATTGGTATACAAAGAACCTATTGAACAGTCGTAACCTACAGGATGCGACGGCGTTGGCGGCGATGTCGCAAGATGTCTGGGGCCATACTCGTGCCTTATTCCGTTGGTTGGAAGAAGAAAATGATTTACCTGACTTTCAAATTGAGTTTGGTCGAGATGCTACTCAAGTACACAATATGGAGGTGCTGGATAAGGCACCGCAATCCTATGGCGATTTCATTCTGAGCATCTTTTTGGCGGAATACTCGGTTTGGCGACTGATGGCAACGTTAAAGGACGGTAACGATCCTGCGGTTGCTTCTATGATGACGGCCTTTGGTAAAGAGTGTTATTTTCACCGCTTGAATATCGATGGTTGGTTTGCCTTGCTAAGTGATGCAGAAAAACAAGAAATCATCGAGGCCTTACCGCAACGTTTAGGTCAAGCCATCGCTTGGTTTGGCACAAAATCAGCATCTGATGCCGATCCATTACGTATTAGTGGTCAACGTTCACAAGCGGTATGGGATGCCAGAGAACAGTTTATTGCCGAAATTAGCAAAAAATTAGCGAATGTACTCGATCTTAGCGAAGATAAGATTGAAGCCATGGCAGATCCGGTGAACGCTGCTGAGCGCAATAATGCTCGTCGTCGCGTCGTCGAATCAGCCATGCCGGCCAACTTATGGGAATACGTATTGCCGTCGTCAGAAGATGCAGTCAAAACACGTCGTCCGTTATCAATTGGTATTGATGAAACTATCGATCTATTTGATAAGCCAGAAACGCGAAGCTTCGATTACAACTAAGCGAGAGCTCATTCAAACATATTATCTAAAACCCGGTATCTACCGGGTTTTGTTGTTTTAACACTTGCTATGCCTGTTTTGATAAAGCCAATTGTATTGAACTCGGTATTATCAATAGCAATGTGAATGAATGCTCCGCTTTAAAAATAATAACAGGTGCGGATTAACAAGAGGTTCTTATGGATTTTTCATTAGATGAAATGCAAACCATTGCCGTTGATGGTTTTCAAAAGTTTTTACAAGCCGAAATTAAACCGATTGCTGAGCAATATCGCGATAAATATATTAACACTGAATTGGCGAAAGAGATTCAAGCGAAACTAGCGCCTTTTGGTGTTGTTAATGGCTTCTTGCCAGAGGAGTTAGGCGGCTTCGATATGGATCTTGTGACCCAAGGCATGTTGATGCATGAGCTAGCAAAAGTCTCGCCTGACATCGCGATAACCACATTAATTTACTTTGCGTCCGGTAAAATGGTCGCCGCCACACCTGAGCCTTTGCGCAGTAAATACCTTGATAAGTTTCTGTCTTGTGAATTGATCGCCTCAGTGGCTATTTCGGAACCAGGCACTGGCTCTGACATTTCATCGGCAAGCTGTCGCGCCAAGCAAGACGGAGATTATTTTGTCATCAATGGTGAGAAAATGTGGATTTCATCCGGTGATTATTCTGATTTTATGTATGTCTTGGTCAATGTGACCGAAGGCGATGAAACCGGGTTGGCGGTGTTTTTAGTCGACCGAAACGAGCATGGGTATGAAACCACGAATATTGATAAGACCGCATTAAATAGTCAGTCGACAGCGCAAGTGTTTTTCGATAATTGCCGGGTACCTAAAGAGAATATGGTTGCAGCACCAGGTAAGGGCTTAAAAATGCTTTTAACCTTGTTGCAGTCCTCGCGCCCTATCGTTGGCTTGATGTCTATGGGGATCGCTCAAGCGGCGTTCGATGAAGCGTTGCAATACGCTCTTGATCGCAGTCAATTTGGTAAACCAATTGCGGCGAAACAAATTGTTCAGGAAAAGTTGGCGGAAATGATCACTAAGATCGAAGCTGGCAAACTCATGGCCTATCGTGCGCTAGATTGTATTGCTAAAGGTAAACGCTCTGATATCGATGCCGCTATGGCAAAATGGTATTGCACTGATATGGCGTGTGAGATCGTTGATGAAGCAACCAAGATACATGGTGGTAATGGCATCACTCGAGAATTCCCTGTGGAGTATATGGCAAGAGCTGCCAAAGTATTTCGTGTAACCGAAGGCACCAATGAGATCCAAAAATTAATGATTGGCCGTGCCATTACTGGCTTAAATGCGTTTTAGGGTTATAAGAGGGTTTAGTAAATGAATTTTGATTTAACCATGGAACAGCAAATGATCGCCGATACCGCGGCGGACATTGCCAAGCAATATGGGCCAGAATACTGGCGAGAAAAAGACGACAATAAAGCATACCCGATTGAATTTATGAATGAGATTGGTTCGCTTGGCTTTTTTGGCCTACCACTGGAAGAAAAGTGGGGTGGCGCTGCCGCAGGTTTAACCGATGTGGCATTGGCAATGGAAGCGCTTTGCCGCGGCGGCGGCGGAGGTGGTCCTGCGCTAGGCTACCTGTTTGGTCTTCTCGGCACCTTATCTGTGTCACATCATGCCAATGATGCGCAAAAACAAAAGTACTTACCTGCATTTGCCGCGGGTGAGAAAACCTGTGCGTTTGCGTTATCAGAACCAAACGCGGGTACCAATTCACTAAACATTGAGACCTTTGCCGAAAAAGATGGAGATGACTACATCATCAACGGCGGTAAATGGTTTATCACCAACATCGATAATACCGACGCCGTGCTAATTGTTGCCAGAACCAGCAAAAAAGAAGACGTTAAAAACAAAGCGGTAGGAATTTCGTTATTTCTTGTTGATTTACCTTGCGAAGGTATCACCTATACGCCTATCGATAAGCAAGGCTATCATTACTATAAATCGTTTCAGGTGTTTTTTGATAACGTGCGCGTCTCCAAAGAGTGTTTGTTAGGTGAGGAGGGCAAAGGTTTTTATCACTTGCTTGGCACACTTAACCCAGAACGAATCTTGATTGCCTCCGGCGCCGTTGGTACCGCTAAATTGGCACTACAACACGCCATAGAATATGCCAAAGAGCGCAATGTTTTTGGTCAGCCTATTGGTGGCCATCAAGCGGTTCAGCATCCATTAGCGGCGGCTTATGCCAAAGTGGAGGCCGCGTGGGGACAAGTGTTAAAAGCGGCGACCTTGTTTGACCAAGGCAAGCCAGACAAAGAGGTTGGTGATGTGGCCAATATGGCCAAGTATCTTGCAGCAGAATCGGCCTTAGATGCCACGTATCATGCAATGCAAACGTTAGGTGGTTGCGGCTTTGCTCGCGAGTATCATGTTGAACGTTGGTTCCGCGAGTGCCAGCTGTTCCGACTAGCGCCTGTCACTCAACAAATGACCTTAAATTATTTAGGTGAACACGTATTAGGCTTGCCAAGGTCGTATTAGTGTCTTGCGTGTCTTGCGGTGTGACATTGCTGCGAGGGATTGCTTTGGGAGGGGGGGCGCTGCGCGGTATAGCTAATAACGAAAGGTCTCTTTAAAACTATCTAAATACATAAGTGACCTTTTTGATAGATGATCTATTAATATGCAGGTTTGACCGTCATTGTACTGCGCAGCAAACCCATAAACAGCAATGCCCAAATACATTAGACAGGGATCAGAATTTTAAATTGTTGATTCTGTCAGTATATGATTTGCGATACTCTGCCGGGCTTTCATTCATCCAGCGATTATAGGCTTTGTTAAATGAGCTGGAGCTGGTGTAGCCCAATTTAAAGGCGATTTCTTTTATTTGCACACCAGGTTGCTGTAACAAGTGACGGGCGATTACTGGTGTTACTTGGTTTTTCAGCTTTTGTATATCGGTGTCTTGCTCTGCCAGTTTTTGATTAATGTATTCCAAACTTAAGCCCAAGTCTTTACTGATATCCGCCGTATCAATATTGTTTTGCAATATACTATCAACAATCCAAGAGCGCACTTTTAACACCATATTATCAGGGAAAAGTTCGCTGATTCTCTTCGCTGCTAACTGATAGTAAGTTAGGTTTGAATAACTATCACCCGCTGGCAACAGTGTTTGCAATCGTTCCTTTTTAATAAATAGCTTACCCACCTTTTGCTCACTTACAACGACTTCACAGCCAGCTATTTGTGAGAATTCAGAGCGAATGTTTTCACTAGAACCTACAGGTAATGACAGTTTATCTGGACAAAAGCTGGCGCTGGAAACGGTACGTAAATTAGAAATGCTAGCAGACATAAAACCTTGGATAGTCTGGGTAAAAATATTGTCTTCAATAACGTCTTGATCAGGAATAAAGGTCAATATGCCGTATTCATCAGTCTCTTCAAAACTGGCAGAGTTAAAGATAAACAAAATTCTTGAAAACTCGGCCCAGAATTCAAAAAAGCAACGTAATGTTGTCGCGCTGCCAACGGTTAAACCAAAAATACCAAATAACGCTGGATTGATAGGGTTAGTGAAACTTAAATGAATAGGGTACTCACGTTTGCTTGCCGCCCAATGTTGGATAATGTTTTTAATATATCTGCGACCACTGGTCGCTAAATCAGGCGCTTGACTATAGGTATCGAGCAGTCGAGTGACTTCTTTGTCTTCTTTTTCGACGATAGAACAGTTGATCTGTCTAAATGCGTCGAGCAAAAACAGATAACGCTTGGTGAAGCGAGAACTATCCAAGTTCGCTGTTTTATCTTGAAAATTCATTAATTTTTGTCATTATTTACGTTATGATTACAAGTCATTTTATGCGGATAATAACAAGGTAGCAAGGTGCGACTATGCGAATATTAGACTACCAACATTCTGTATTGCGCTCATATCTTCACATGTTGATTCAAACGTTAGAATCAACAGGAGATAGCTTTGAGTCCATTCGTCAATATTTACAAATAGTAGATAGCCAAGATCTGCTGGCTCAGTGTGGTCGAGTCAAAGGTACGTCATTTTTGGGCATTTACGCGATGATCGCGAACCACCCTAGACACAAATATTTAGAACTTGAACTTGGCAAAAACTATCGCCCAGTTACCTTTAATGTACTGGGTCCTTTGTGTTTTTCAAGTAAAACCCTGAAAGAAAATGTAGAACTGCTGATTGAGAATTTTTCCTTGATCTCTACTGGTGGTAAGGTCAGTAAAGCAGAGCTTGATGATGGCTGGTTGATCACCGCAGGCTCTAAGCATCATAAATTCAGCGAGCATCGCCTAGGCTTAGCCGGCTTGGTCGTGTTATATGCGCACATTAGATTTAGTCTTGGTAACGATTTTAAATTTAATAGAATTTATTTAACCATGGGACAGCCGGAAGCGGATATTAACGCACGCATTAAAGAAACCTTCCAAACTGATATTGAATACAACGCGCCATATAACGGCTTTAAGCTGACACACGGTCAGTTAGCCATTGAGCAGCTTGGCCATGATCCACAGCTGTTTGCGGTCAATAGTCAGCTAATTGATGACTACAAACAGCGTTTTTCTCGGTTTGAATTACCGACGCGAATTTACGGCAACATCATTGAACTGATGAAAAAAGGCATTTTCTCAAAAGAAGCAATCGCTCGAGAATTAGGCATGAGTACTCGCTCGCTGAGTCAAAAAATAAAACAGTTTGGTCTCAATTATCGCGATATTTCTGAAAATGCACGGATGACCTTAGCCCGTGAGTATCTAGCCAATTTTGACTTGAAACTCGTCGAAGTCGCTGAGAAGTTGTGCTTTTCTGAGAATTCTAATTTTACTCGCTCATTTAAGGCGCATACAGGTCAAACACCAAGAGAATTTCGTAGTCAGCTAAAAGCGAACGATATGAATTAGGTTATACGTTTAATAGGCTTTTATCTAAGCCAACAACAATCTAAAAAAGCCAGTGTTTTCCCAGCAATGAAAACACTGGCTTTTTGTCGTTAATGCATTGAAATAAAATTACTTTTATTTGATATCTGAGGTTTTTTTCTAGGCTTAGTTATAGCGAATGAGTCTTGCTGAAGGGGTTGGGCAAGCGCGTTGAAGCAACTTATAGCATCTGTTGTTAAAGAAAAAAGCAACACCAAATTTACAATACATTATCGATCCCCATACTAATTTCGAAGATGATAGCGCAACGGTTTTTGGTGTGCCTATTCGCTTGGTTATTTAGCATGTAAAAAAGCCTATTGGAATATCATTTCACGCCAAATAAATGTGTTTTAATTGTGTTAACTATGATTATCAAGGATGAAATCGAACAGGTTGTATTTCATACAGTTATGTTTTTTCAGTTTGTAAATTTAAGGTAACATTGTTCTACAAATACTTTCTTGAGATAGCATCGGCTAATCGTTATATTAGGCAGCCATTGCTAATAACAGGACAAAGGGTTTAATGAGCGCGGTAATTGACATAACCAATCTAGATTTCAGCTGGTCGCCACAATCGGACTTTCGATTCCATGTTGACCGCTTTTCTATCTCTAAAGGCGAAAAATTATTCCTCAAAGGCCCAAGCGGCAGTGGTAAAACCACATTGTTAAGTTTGCTATGTGGTGTGACTCGTGCCAATAGCGGCGAGCTAAAATTATTAGGCCAAGACCTAACCAAGATGTCAGGCGCGGAACGAGATCAATTTAGAGCGGATCATATTGGTGTTATTTTTCAAATGTTTAACCTGATCCCGTATCTCAGCACGATTGAAAATGTGATGCTGGCAGTCAACTTTTCTCCGATTCGTAAACAACGAGCATTAAAGAATTCAGACACCCTTGAAGACGAAGCCATCCGCTTATTATCGCATTTAGACATGGGCGATGAACACTTATTGCATAAGCCTGTTAATCAATTGAGTATCGGCCAACAACAGCGTGTCGCCGCCGCAAGAGCGTTAATGGGTAGCCCTGAAATTGTGGTTGCCGATGAGCCAACATCATCGTTAGATGCCGATCGCTGCCATTCTTTTTTGCAATTGCTATTCAAAGAATGTCAGGAAGCTGGCGCAACCTTGATTTTTGTTAGCCATGATATGCGTTTACAACAAGACTTTGATCGCAGTTTGTCATTGCACAGAGAAACGCTGATAGATGCTAAAGATATTGTCACCATTTGTGATGGAGTATCAGCGTAATGGCTATTGCAAATTTAGCGATTAAAAGCTTTCGTAATCGTAAAGCCACAGTCTTATTAACCATATTTTCTATCGCCATGAGTGTGGCCTTGCTTATTGCAATCGAGAAAGTGCGAGTACAAGCCAAAGACAGCTTTACCAGCACCATTTCGGGTACTGACTTGATTGTTGGTGCGCGCACAAGTTCGGTAAATTTGTTGTTGTCCTCGGTGTTTCAAATGGGCACCGCGACACAAGGTATTAAATACGAATCATTTGAAGAGATAAGTGCCAACAAGCTAGTGAAATGGACGATACCTTTTTCACTGGGAGATACCCATAAGGGGTATACCGTAATGGGCACAACCGCAGAGTTTTACCAGCATTATAAGTACGGAGTGAAGCAATCCTTGCAAGCACGCCAAGGGCAATGGTTTGTTAAACAAACGGATGTGGTCATTGGTGCCGAAGTTGCGGAAAAACTCAATTATAAGCTCGGTGATAAAGTGATTATTTCCCATGGTGGCGCGGATAGTTATATTCATCATGATGAAGACCCTTTCTATATCGTTGGTATTTTGGCGCCCACCGCGACACCAATAGATCGCACGGTGTTTATTTCATTAGAAGGTATTGAAGGCCTGCACAAAGAGCAAAAAATCATCGAACAGGGTATTGACCCTTTTGCCATAGCAGATAGTGGCACATTGTCTGTGAAAGACGCGTTAAAAAAGGCGTCTGCGACTAAACCAAAAACTAAACCAAATACTAAACCAAGCGCCCATGTCACAGAAGCGAAGCATGCAGCGCATGACGAACACGATGAGCAGCATCAACATGATGAGCATGCAGCGCATGAAAAACACGATGAGCAGCATCAACATGAAGAACATGCGGCGCATGACGAACACGATGAACATCATCAGCATGATGAACACAATGAACATGCAGTACATGCAGAGCATCAACAACCACTAGCTAACGAGAGCTTTGATGCCCATGATCATGCCCACCATCATCATGCAGCCGATTCCATAAGTGGGTTTTATGTTGGTCTATACGAGCGACCACACGCGCTCACCATGATGCAAGTAATCAATAAATTTAAAGCGGAACCTTTGATGGCAATAATGCCAGGGGTCGCGTTATTAGAACTGTGGTCAATATTGTCTGTGGTAGAAAAGACCTTGTTCGCAATCTCCATTATGGTGGTCATTATTTCACTGGCGTCAATGTTGATCATATTGTTGAACAGTCTCAGCCAGCGTCGCCGAGAAATGGCGATATTGCGCGCGATAGGTGCTCGTCCTGGACATATATTTGGCTTGATGATGGGGGAAGCAACCGCCATTATCGTTGCCGGTTTAGTGGCTGGACTTGGTTGTTTATATGCAGTTTTATTTGCAATTAAGCCATTTGTCCTGAATAATTTCGGCATCTATCTTGATATTGGTTTACCGTCAAATCAAGAGCTGGCTTTGCTGTCATTAGTTGGTGTCGCTGGTATATTAATCAGTTTAATTCCAAGCATTCAAATTTATCGTTACGCTTTATCCGATGGCATGTCGGTCAAAAGTTAAATAGGAAACCGTTAAAGTATGAAAAAACTACTTGCATTAATTTCGTTATCCGTGGCTCTGTTTACGGCCAGTGTTTCGGCCGCTGACTACAAAAAAGTGACTTGGGAAACGCTCAATGAACACGTGGTCAAAAAAGAAATAGAAAACCCATTTGAAGGCATGGAAATCGAAGATATTCGTAAAATGCAGCAAATTGCCATCGTTAACGACATCATTACTAGCGGTCAGGAAGTTGACGAAGAAACGCAGAAACTAGTTGATCAAGCCAATGCTGATTTAAAAGCCAAAGGTTATGATGTAGAAAAGTTGTTTAAAATACGCGAAGACATTATTGCTCAGCGTGAGCAAGAGTTTGCGTCAACAAACCCTGCATTAGATGACGCTAATATTCAAATGCGTGGTTTTTTACTACCTCTTGAATTTGAGGGAAAAAAGGTTAAAGAGTTTTTGTTAGTGCCATATGTAGGAGCTTGTATTCATGAGCCACCACCGGCAGCGAATCAGATTGTATATGCTAAGCTAGTGACCCCTATTGAGCCACCGTCACTGAGCATGTTCACGCCAATCGAAGTTAAAGGTAAAATGGCGTCTGAACAAGCATCACCTGAATTGAATTTAGTCGATGGCGCGAAAGAGATACCGACAAGTTATACATTAACAGTCGACAATATAGAGTTTATTACAATGGATCAGTAATGGTTCTAAGCGATTGACATAAAAATGCCCGATATCATATCGGGCGTTTTTTTATGGGTATTAACATCAACCTGTCATTACAAATACAAGCAAGGTTACTTTTTGTCTTCTGCTGCTTCAGGTTTACCTGGTTTCATTTTTTTGATGTCTTTACCGTCCATAAGTAACAGTAAATCAGCGAAAGCACTGCGCAACTTTTGCGTTAAGGTTCGTGGAAATCGAGTACGGTTTCGTGTCGCTATAGCATCTCTAGCATATACAGACTCTAAAGCTCTCTCTATGGACTCAACATTCTCAATATTAAGCTCTGGTCCATTAAGGTTGAGTTCTGATTGGTACTGTTGATACAAATCCACGACTGTTTCTTTAACGCTTGTTAATCTTTCCATTTTCTAAATCCTTATTCCTTCAATAACGACAATAAAATATCCCCGCCCCGAAAATTTATTCAGGTCAGTATCTACAATGTAAAAAAAATGTTGCTTTGTAAAGCGGCGAATAATGAATTTATATAATCAATATGTTCCGACTTAATCAACTTCGTTATAAGGAGGTTAGAATCTTAATAACTGTTGAACTAAGGTGCCGCTGAAGAGGTTACGGTGTGATTGGGTATTTGGATCAGTTTAGTTGTTTATCAGCTTTTCTAACCATAATAACAAGACATTACGTTAAGACTGATGACTTGCAGTCAAAGCGCAATGTATTAGTGATGACTAATTTCAATCGTCTCTAAGTAATACTTTCATGCGAGCTGAAATCAGCAGTTCGCCCTGACTATTTGTCATCTTTCCAGAAAACACTGCGATATAACCTTGTAACGACTTTTTGGGCTCCAAGCGTTTAGTCTTCCAACTAATGGTTAATGCGTCATCAGCGGCCACGGCCTTATGAAATCGGTAACTGCAATCGAGTCCCATAAAGGTACCAGAGTCCTGAAATTTTTGCGTCAACACACCTCCGCATAAACCAGACATATGTGCGCCGCTAGCAATAATGCCTGGATAACCGGCTTTAATCGCAGCCTCACTATCGAAATGAATAGGATTGGTGTCACCAAGCGCTTTAGCACCGGCTTTAATATCCTGTTTCGATAGTATGATGGTTTTACTGTAGTAATCACCAATAAAGGTACGCTTGCTCATTCTCCGTGCCTCGCAATAAAAAGATAATGAGTTGCACTCATGTTATCTTTGCGTTGCAGGTTTAGCAATGTTTTTTATTTTGCCGTCGTTATATTGTTTTATGGCTTGATTTGCATATTTGTCATTTTGCCTGTAATGAGTTAGGCTCATTGGTGTTTTCGAATAAGTGGCTTTAACAATAATTAACAATAAAGGTCGCTGTATTTGCTTGGCATCGGCTGGTGTTTGCTTTATTAACTAAAGCACTAACGTTAACAGCGCTAACAACATTGTTGTGTAATACATCAAAACGACCTAATAAAAACACATTTTTTAGTAAACGTTTAAAACGAGGTTTCTGTGGGAAATACATTTTTAACCAGAATTATCATGATACCAGCGGCGGTTTGGTTATCGGTATTTTTTGGCGGGTCTATGGGATCAGGTGTAGAGCTGGTGCAATACATAACCTCCAATGGGCCAATCGGTGGGTTCGTGGCGATTGGCAGTGTTGCTTTGGTGGTGATGGCCGTTATGTTTTGTTGCTTTGAGCTTTCTAGGCGCTATAAAGCTTATGATTATCGACAATTTAGTAAAGTAATTTTAGGCAAGCTATGGTGGTTGTATGAAATCGCTATTTTATTGTCGATGATCATCGTTATCGCTATTTCATCGACTGCTGCGGGCACCGTATTAGGCGAGTACTTGCAAACTAATCATTATGTGGGGCAAGTGGCATTGCTAGCTGTTGTGATCTTTTTTACCTACAAAGGTCGAGAGTTCATTGAAAAATCTATGACAATTGCGTCAATGTCGTTGTTATTGATCCTCGCAATTATCGCCGGTTATGTCTACGTAAACTTAGGTGAGATTGTTGCCTTTGAGTTAGCGAACGATGAGGTTTCATTGGCCGCCGCCAGTGTCGGTAGCCAATATGCTATGGTCAATGTGGCATTTTTTCCTTTGCTATTGTTTGCTGGTCGTCACATTAAAAAATCGACCGACTCAGTGGTTGCCTCGATCAGCGCCGCTATTGTTGGCGTATTACCGTTAGCTGCATTGCACTTTGCCTTTTTATCTTATTATCCAGAAGTCTTAACATCAGGCGTTGAAGTGCCAGTATATTGGTTACTGGAGCAACTGGAAAGTACGTGGTTGATAGATGTCTATGTGCTCATTCTGTTTGTACTTATTTTGCAAACCGGCGTGGGTATGATGCAAGGCTTTGTTGAACGTATTGATAATTATATGCAAGAGAAACACAATAAGACCTTATCAGCAACGCAGCATGCAGGGGTTGCCGGTTCGATGGTATTGTTAAGTTTGGCGTTATCAACGTTAGGCATTGTTGCGCTGATATTAGCGGGCTATAAGTTTCTATTTATGATTTTTATCGTGGTGTTTTTTATACCGTTATTTACGGTCGGCATATACAAATTACTAAAAACATCAGGTAAGGGTAATGCTATTGTCATCGAAGGTGCTAAAGCGCAATAAGCAGAGACTAATATGAGCGGACAAAGAATTCAATTAGACGGAATAGACTCTATACGAGCTCTCGAAGGAGAGACGTTGTTCTGTTCAAAGCCGCTATTGGTGACGACGACGATGATTCAAGATTTTTGTCGTAGTGTAAATCAATTAGATTGGTTTCATTTTGATGAGCAGCGAGCGAAACAGTCCAGTTTTGGTGCTATTGTCGCACCCGGTATGTTTACCATGAGTTTGATCCATTCTGTGTTTTTCGAACATGTTGAATTGCACAATATGAAAGCGCTGTTTTTAGGTACCGATCGATTTCGTATTTTAAAACCGGTGAAAGCCGGTGACAGTCTCACATTACGGTTTTCCTGTCATAAAGTTGAGCAGCGTGAGCAAGGCATTGCCGTACATTGGGATTTTAGCTGGCATGTTAATGCTGAAACTAGCCCGGTAACGCTAGGCAACTTTATTGTTCGTTATTGGCCACAGCTCTCACAATAAAGCCTCGTATAGAGATCTCGCATAGAATTAAAGCTCACCTTGGCGGGCTTTTTTGGTATTGCCCTGAGTAAACAATAAGCGGATTTTAAGTAACTAACGTAAATCAAACGCTCGTCTATACTTTGCATTACCTACTTGTTAACACCAAACTGTCAGATGACAAATCAAAATAGTACGCTGTCGCACGACCATGGCTCGCACCAAAGCTTTTTTCAAGCGCTGCACAAAGTATTGGTGGAGTATGATATTGAGCAAGATGTCATTAGTAACATAATGGCCGCAGGCAATCATCACAGCAGTCATCATTATGACAACCGTTTAGAGCATTTTGACTTTGTGCAAACACTAGAAAAAGCCCGAGAACTAAGTGGCATTTCTCATATAGGCTTGCTTACTGGACAAAAAATGAAGCCGGAATATATTGGCAGTTGGGGTGTATTACTGTACTCGCAGGACACCTTGTTGGATTTTCTTAAGGTCTACGAGCGCTTTTCAAAATATTTAACCATTAAGGTTTCGCTCGTTGCCTACGATGATTTTTATGATGTCACTTACCCATTTACTCGCGCCGTTAATGTTGAAGTCAATGAAGCTGTATTGAGCTTTTTACTGCTATTTATGCGTCGCTTTAGCATGTCGCATATTAAACCAATTGAAGTGGCATTACCTGCTGACTTTATCGCCTTAAATGGCGAACACTATAGCCAATACTTCGACTGTCCCTTATTATTAAGTGAGCACCATATGCGTCTACGATTTAAAAAAGACGATATGCATTTGTCGATATTTACCGCCAATAAAGCCTTGCAAGAGGGCTATAAGGAAATGACCGAGCAAAGCTTCTATTCACTGTCGAGCAATAATTTTTTATTGCTGGTAGAGAAAAAAGCAAAAGACTTTATGGTGGCGCAAAATTTATCTATGGACAACCTCGCTGAGTATTTCGCCATGTCAGCGGCTGATTTTGAGAAAAAGATTAATGCGTATGGCTATCAGTACGAGCAAATGTTGGAAGAGGTACGCTATGAAATTGGTAAAGAAGCATTAACTGAAACCGACATGAGTATGAGTGATATCGCTTCACGACTCGCCTATAGCAGCGCAGATGAATTTGCCGCGCATTTCATGCAGTGGACCGGAATTTTACCTGAGGAGTTTCGCGAAAGGGGCATACATGTACCAGGATTACGGACTATAAAATTCTAATATTAGCGTAATATAATAAGCCTATGTTAGCTCTATGTTTGGTCAACTGTTTGACACAAATAGATAAAACCCTACCACAACGTTCAACATAAGATGGTTGTATATTCCTTAATAGAAACCCATTTTATGGCCAATTCTCGTGTTACACCAACATGCACCCATTGGGGCAACTACTTAGTTGAGTCCGATGGTGAGTCACTGTTGTCTATCAATCATTACGATGTCGATAAAGAAGCAACAGCCATTGGCGATTCACTGATCGATGGCTTAGATAAAGGCGCGCGTATTCCTCAGCCGATGATCCGCGAAAGCTATTTTAAAGATGGCGTTGACAGTTGTGGGGCAGGCCGTGGCAATGAAAAGTTTGTGCCAGTAAGTTGGTCGGTCGCTCTTGATTTGGCTGCGCAAGCGCTTAAGCACACCAAACAAAATTATGGCACAGATGCGGTGTATGGCAGTTCTTATGGTTGGGCAAGTGCAGGTCGATTCCATCATGCACAAAGTCAAATACACAGATTTTTAGGAAAGTATGGCGGTTACGTCGACTCGGTGAATACCTATTCGTCAGCCGCTGCCGAAGTGATTATGAATCATGTTACGGGCATTCCTTTTCTGTTATTGGTACGAGAAGCACCGAGCCCGAAAGAAATCGCCGACAATTCGCAATTATTTGTGCTATTTGGCGGCGCGGCCATTAAAAACTCACAGGTTAACGCCGGAGGCATAGGCTCGCACAATGCCGTTGAGCAATTGTCTCAGCTTAAATCAGCGGGTGTTAAAGTGGTTAACATATCGCCTATTCGGGATGATGTTATCGAACAAGTAGACGCTCAATGGCTGCCGATTCGCCCCAATGGCGATGTGGCGTTGATGTTAGCCTTAGCGCATACCCTCTACAACAACAACCTGCATGACGCCAATTTTCTTGAGCGCTACACCGTAGGCTTTGACCAGTTTATTCCCTATTTAACGGGCCAGTCTGATGGCGTGCCTAAAAACGCTAAGTGGGCCAGTTTGCTCACCGAAATTAGTGAACAAGATATTATTGACCTAGCTTTTGAATTGGGCAATAAACCCAGTACCTTGAGCATCAGTTGGTCATTGCAAAGACAACAGTACGGTGAGCAAACCTATTGGATGTTAACAACCTTGGCAGCGATGTTGGGGCATATTGGTAAAGTTGGTGCCGGTGTTGGCTATGGCTATGGCTGCATTCATAACATGGGCTTTGGTGGTCGAAAAGTACCAACCTACAAAATGGGCGCCCTTGGAATGGAGATTGGCGAGCGACCGGCGCTTGGTGATAAAAAATTTATACCGGTTGCGCGTCATGTCGATATGTTGAATAACCCAGGGCAGTCATATCAGTACAATGGATTAGATCTTACCTACCCAGACATTAAGCTAATTTATTGGGCTGGTGGCAACCCATTTCATCATCATCAAGATTTGCACGCTTTGACAAAGGCTTGGTCAAAACCTGATACCATTATCGTTCAAGATGCGTTTTGGACCGCCTCAGCCCGTCATGCTGACATTGTTTTTCCGGTGACAACCATGTTAGAGCGCAATGATTTAGGTGGTAGCAGCTATGATGCATTTATCTCCCCTATGCGCCAAGCGGTAAAACCCTATGCGCAAGCACGCTCAGACTTTGAAATATTCTCTGGATTGGCACAAAGGTTAGGGTTTGCTGATGAGTTTACTGGCGGTAAAACAGAAATGCAGTGGGTAGAAAACCTCTACAATACCACCCGTGAAAACGCCAAAGCAAAAGGCGTCGAATTACCCACATTTGATGCCTTTTGGCAAGGTGAGCAGTTTTATGTTGGCGATCAATTACCGGATATCCGTTTTACTTTAGAGCGATTTCGCCAAGACCCTGATAAATATCCTTTACGCACCCCATCTGGAAAGATTGAGATTTTCTCTAGCACCATTGCCAACTTTAATTATGACGACTGTCATGGCCATCCCATGTGGTATAGCGAGCGGGAATGGCTTGGTTCCGAACATGCCAAAGCGTACCCGCTGCACCTGATCTCTAATCAACCGAAAACCCGCTTACATAGTCAGTTTGATCATGGTGTTACCAGTGTGCAGCATAAAATAAATGGGCGTGAACGAGCTCGGCTAAATCGCTATGAAGCCGATAAAAGAGGCCTTAAAGATGGTGATATTATGCGTTTATTTAATGATCGTGGTCAGTGCCTTGCCGGTGTTGAAATCAGCGATGAGTTGCGTGATGGTGTTATTGAGTTACCGACCGGCGCTTGGTATGACCCAAAGCAGCTTGGCGAAAGTGTATTAGATGCTCATGGCAATCCCAATGCCTTGACCGCCGATGTAGGCACATCGCGACTAGCGCAAGGGTGCAGCGCCCACAGTTGCCTGGTTGAGGTGGAAAAGTACTGTGGCGAATTACCTGATATTAGCGTCTTTAAACAACCGAAAAAAACACAACCTGTCGATTGATTTGTGGGCTAATCATGTATTTAATTCATGGCTTATGCGGCGTTAATCGCCGCGATTATTGCTGCGCGGATTGCCCCCTATTTTAGTTTATCGGTTAAGGTAATCGTCAATTTGTTGACACATATCTGGCGCGCTTATGGTGCTAAAGATATCTACCTCCGCGCCTTGCTCTCGCTCCACTAAAGCGAGTTGTTCTAAAAATTGAATGTGAGCCAACAATTCAGATATAAACATCACGTACACTTGATCGCGCACCTTACGCTTATAAATCGGCATGATGCTTTGGCTCACGGTTTTTCCTTGCTGCAAAGCCGCTAAAAGTTGATTTAACAAAGCACAATGATTGGCAATGATTTCGTCGACTCGAGCGTGCAAGCCAATAAAAGGCTTATTATGAGACGGTAGAACTAGAGTATCACCCGGCAGGGCCTTTAAACCGTGCAGGGCTTTTAGCCATCGTCCCAATGGGTTTTGTTTACGATGGTCTTTAAATTTGGGATTTTTCGGGTACAAGGTGACCATGGAGGGAATATCCGGCAGTACTTGGTCACCACTAAACAGAATATTTAACTGTGGGCAATACAAACTGACATGTGCTGGCGAATGGCCGCTGCCAATAATGATGTTAAATTGATATTTCCCTAACGTAATGCTGTCACCATGGTCAACAAACTGACAGTCCTTAGGTAAACCATCCACGGCTTTATCGTAACCGTTGTCGCGCTGTTGTCTGACTTTATCAGCATGCTCTGTAGACATGCCGGCTCTGAGTAAGTAATCCAGATAATAATCTGGAGGTGTTGAACCACTAATCGAAAATAAATACGCCATGATCTCAAATTCACGCTTGGACATGATCACCGGACAGTGAAATTTTTGCTGAAGCCAGTTGGCTAAACCAACATGGTCTGGGTGATTGTGGGTAATAACGATACGGGTTATTGGTTTACCTTGTAAGGCACTATCGAATAATTGTTGCCAATAGCGTTTGCTGTAGTTGGTGCCCATGCCGGTGTCTATTAAGCACCAGCCATTTTGCTCTGCAATAAGGTAAACATTGATATGATCTAACTTGAAGGGCAGTGGAATGCGCAACCAATAAATATCGTCAGATATTTTTTGCGTTAAATAGGGTTCAGGCGCAGCAAAAGGAAAGCGTAATGAACTATCACTGCCGTTGATTTGGCAACTGTTACCATGCTCATCATCTTCTTGGTATTTTTTCTCATTCATAAGTTTGCTGCCTCAATCTTGTATTCGCATCTTATCTTGCTTGCTCATTATGAAATAAATTTGTCTATTTTTGCGTTTTATTTGCCATATATGGCGGCATTGAAAACGGCCATGCTCAGAATGACAATTTTGTTAGGCTAATAGTGTGTAAAGTGGCCTGAAAAGCATCGCACAATGCTAAACGCAATTTCAGGATACGCTGGTTAAGTGAGATACGTTGAATAAAACGAATACCTGAACCTAACATATTGAAGTCAAGACGATAGGTTATGCAACAAGATAAAATACCCGCTCGCCTTAAACATTGTTTAAGTGTTCGAGATGTACAAAAAGTGGCTCATAAATCATTGCCTTGGTCGATACGAGAGTATATCGAAGGTGGCGGTGATGATGAAAAAACTCTACGGGAAAATAGCCGTGGTTTTGACGATTACACGCTAATGACCGATATGGGCACTGGACAGGAAACCGCCGATACACAGACTGTTATCCTTGGCCAACCATCGGCGTCACCCATATTGTTGTCACCATGGGGTGTGCATCAATTGATGCATAAAGACGGTGAGCGAGCAACCGCGAAAGCAGCAATGCAAGCCGGCTGTATTTATTCGATGTCGAATTTTTCAACCACCTCTATCGAAGATGTTGCTCATATCAGTGACGCACCTAAGTTTTTTCAATTGCAACCGGCTCGTGACAAAGCCATCATGCTTGAACAAATGCAACGCGCCAAGGCTGCCGGTTACAAAGCGTTAATCGTCACCATTGATAACCCCATTCATGGTAATCGAGAGCGTGATCATCGCAGTGGATTTGGCCTGCCTCCAACATTCCCTATGCGCAGTTTGTTATCGTTGATGGCTCATCCTAAGTGGGTATTCAACTACCTGCGAAATAAACCTAATTTCGCCAACTTTTCCCGTTACTTTGCCGATGGTAAAGACCATATGTGGCTATTTCATAACTTGGTTACGCCAATTACCTGGGACACGTTACAGTTTGTGCGCGACAACTGGGATGCGCCAATGGCAGTAAAAGGCATTATGTCCAGTAAAAATGCCAAACAAGCGGTGTCCATTGGTTGTGACGGGGTAATAGTGTCTAATCAAGGCGGTCGTAACTTTGATGGCATTACATCGACTATTGCCGCGTTAGAGGAAGTGGTTGATGCCATATCTGGTCAGGCTGACATTATTCTTGATGGTGGTATTCGCCGTGGCAGTGACGTGGTCAAAGCCTTGGCGATAGGCGCGACAGCCTGCTCAACTGCGAGACCTTTTGTTTACGGTTTGTCTGCAGCTGGTCAGCAAGGGGTCGAATACGTCATTAACCTGCTACGCGCCGAAGTAGAACGTGCCATGGTGGTCAGTGGCGCCAAAGACATCGCCAGCATTAATGCCGATATGCTGCGCCGATAACCCAGCTGCTACTCACATTGCGGGTGAAACAACCCAGCAGACATCATATCCATTTTCGAGACAAGGCTATACACGCAGGCAATACGCGCAGGCAATACGCGCAGATAATACCTCTAAAAGATGGGCCCAAACAATGCACCTAGCTGACCGGGCGGTTTTACCTTTAATGGCAAAGTTGCAAGATTATTGCCGGTTATGATTGCTTAAATCTTGATAAGCCCACTGTTAGGCAATGTCTTTGCCGATTCTGACAATTTTTTTTAGCAGACAAGTGCTACTTTTTAATCATCATCACAAAACATAATAATAAATTAACTTACCCTGCGGCATTAATGTGGCGTTGAGTATTAAGGAAGAGAAGACAATGGTAGATAACATGACACCCGAACAACGTATGCAACAACTGGGCTACGACATTACTGCAGAGCTGCAACTGCCGGCTGGTTTTGAAGTCTTGCTATCGATGGTAAAGGTTTTAGATAAGCGCGTTATCGTATCTGGGCATGGCGCATTAAATCCTGATGGCACCATTGCCGCTCACCTTATGGGCAAAGTCGGTGACACTGTCACAATTGAACAAGCTCAAGAAGCTGCGAAACTAACAGCTCTAGCCATGATTGGCAGCTTAAAGCGCGAACTTGGCGAATTATCACGCATCAAATCTTGGGTCAAAGTGTTAGGCATGGTCAATTCGACCCCTGACTTTAATGGCCAGACCCCTGTCATTGATGGCTTTTCACGAACCATCATTGACGTTTTCGGTAAAGACGTTGGTATGGCCTGTCGCAGTGCAGTGGGCATGGCGGCGTTACCAATGAACCTATCGGTTGAAGTCGAAGCAGAATTAGAACTGCACTAATCGGTTAGGTGATTAACATGCAAGATTCAAAGGTTTCTCTACAGGATAAGTACGAGCGCGATAAAGACAGTGCCTATATGACAGGATCACAGGCATTGGTCCGTGCTTTGCTTGAGCAGCGTTGGCTTGATGAAAAAAACGGTTTAAATACCGCCGGTTATATTAGTGGTTATCGTGGTTCACCGATGACCGCTATGGACGTTCAATTATGGCGCGAAGAGCAACGGTTGACTGAAAACCACATTAAGTTTGTTCCTGGTATCAACGAAAATATGGCGATGACGTCGGTTTGGGGCACACAGCAAATCGACTATTTTGGTGATCAAAACTACGATGGTGTTTTTGCTATGTGGTATGGCAAAGGCCCAGGTGTTGATCAAACCATTGACGGTTTACGCCAAGGAAACTGGCATGGCAGTGCTAAACACGGTGGGGCACTTATTCTTGCCGGCGACGATCCAAATATGTCTTCAACGATCAATAACTATCATAGTGAAATCTTATTTGAAGATCTGCTGATGCCAGTATTGTTTCCTGCCGATATTCAAGAGGTGCTTGATTATGCCTTAATGGGGATTGCGCTATCTCGCTTTAGCGGGGCTTGGGTCGGCTACAAGCTATTACCAGAAACCATTGAAACGTCCTCTCGAGTCAATATTGCCGACAATCGATTTGACATTGTCTACCCAGATTATGACTTTCCAGAAGGTGGTCTAAACGCGCGAAAGCAAGACTCACCATACATTCAAGAGCAACGCATTAAGCAACATAAGCTCAAAGCCGCGCTGCATTTTGCTCGAGCCAATAATCTCAATAAAATTACCTTTGATAGCGAAAATGCCAAAATAGGTATTGTTGCCATGGGTAAGATTTGGCGTGATAGTTTGCAATCTCTAAAAGACCTTGGACTGGGTGAGTCACACCTACAGCAACTTGGCATTCGTATTTTGAAAGTGTCTATGCCGTTTCCAGTCGACCTACAGACCTACCGAGAATTCGCCGATGGCTTAGAGCATGTCATCGTAATCGAAGATAAGCGAGAAATTCTTGAAAAAGGTATTATTCAAGCCTGTTACGATTTGCCTGAAGCACAACGTCCTAAAGTGCACGGTCGTTACGACCAACAAGGCAATACCATCTTGCAAAATTTTGGTAACATCAATACCGACCATATTACCAAGGCATTGGCCACGCACTTATTGAATATTGCACCACAGCACATGGTCGAACAAAAGTTACAAGACTTACAGCAATCCGGTTGCAAATTAGCGGCCCTACCAAGCTTAAATATGGCTCGTTTACCGTATTTTTGTTCTGGCTGTCCACACAATAGTTCAACGGTTACCCCCGAAGGCAGTCGCAGCTTTGGTGGTGTTGGTTGTCACTATATGGCGAATTGGATGGACAGAGACGTCGATTTATATACCCATATGGGCGGTGAAGGAGCAACGTGGATTGGTCTATCACCTTTCGTCAAGACCGAGCATATGTTTCAAAACCTCGGGGATGGTACCTACTATCACTCCGGCTCTGTAGCGGTTCGTGCCGCCATTGCCGCAGGCATAAACATCACTTATAAAATATTGTATAACGATGCAGTTGCGATGACCGGTGGACAGCCGGTCGATGGTCCTATTTCGGTTAATAACATTGCCGAGCAAATGCGCGCTGAAGGTGTTGAACGCATTGCTATCGTTAGCGATGATATTGCTAAATATAACAATTACCCTGCGTTTCCAGCGGCAACAACAATACATCATCGTGATGATTTGAATTTACTACAACAAGAACTTAGGCAGATCAAAGGCGTAAGTGTGCTTATTTACGATCAGACCTGTGCATCGGAAAAGCGCCGTCGACGCAAACGTGGCAAGTTTCCAGATCCTGCCAAACGTATGTTTATCAATGACCGTGTGTGTGAAGGGTGTGGTGATTGTGGCGAGCAATCGAACTGTTTGTCAGTCGAACCGCTAACCACCGAATTTGGCCGCAAACGCCAGATAAACCAATCAACTTGCAATAAAGACTATCGCTGTAATGATGGATTTTGTCCGAGCTTTGTCACGGTCTTGGGTGGCGACGTGAAAAAAGGAAAGGGCATTAGCGCCAAGCCAGATTTATTAGCAAACTTGCCAGAGCCACTGCAGCCGACTATTCATGGCGATGATACATACAACATCATTATCACCGGTGTCGGTGGTACTGGGGTGGTTACCGTTGGTCAAATCTTGGGGATGGCGGCTCATATCGACGACAAAGGTTTATCGGTAGTTGAGCAACTTGGATTTGCGCAAAAAGGTGGTCCTGTTAAGTCGCATGTGAAAATAGGCAATAGCGCCGACTCAATTAAGGGCGTTCGAATTACCTCGGGACAAGCGGATTTGCTGTTAGCTTGCGATATGTTAGCTGGTAGTGATGATGAAACCTTGAGTATGGTGCAACAGGGCAGAACCTATGCGGTGGTCAATAATCATCAGGCGATAACCGGAGAGTTTACCCGTGACGGTGACTTACAGTATCCAATTGATGCGGTTGAAAGCCGTTTGCAGAGCGCTCTGGGCAGTGAACTCGAATTCATTGAAGCCAGTAAAATAGCGACTCAATTAATGGGAGATGCGATTGCGGTCAATTTATTTGTGGTCGGCTACGCATGGCAAAAAGGTCGTTTACCATTATCACAGCAAGCCATTATGCAAGCCATAGCTTTGAATGGTGTCGCCGTTGAGTTTAATCAACAAGCGTTTACTTGGGGACGTAATTTCGCCCACGACGCAAACACGACACTGCAACAATTAAACAATAATGCCAATGACTCGGGGCCTGTGACGTTATCGGAACGTATTGCTTTAAGATTTGATGAACTGGTGCAATACCAAGACCAGTCATACGCTGAACGTTATCAGTCACTAGTTAATAAGGTTAACGAGGCGGAAAAACGCTTAGATATAACAGACAGTAGTCTGACCGAAGCTGTCGCTATATATGCCTATAAATTGATGGCATATAAAGATGAATACGAAGTGGCACGTTTGTATAGCAGCAAGGAGTTTCTAACCAAATTAAACGCCCAATTTGAAGGCGATATTAAACTGCAATTTAATTTGTCACCGCCACTTATTGCACCGAAGAACAAATCGACCGGTAAACCTAAAAAAATACAACTTGGCGGCTGGTTGTTAAAAGCATTCGCGATATTGGCTAAATTTAAAGGTTTGCGAGGCAGCGCTTTTGATATTTTTGGTAAAACCGCAGAGCGAAAAATGGAACGTGCCCTTATCGAAGAGTACTTTTTATTGGTCGATGATTTGCTACTAAATCTTGATCAAAGCAATTACCATTTGGCTGTGCAGTTAGCAAAACTGCCGGACATTATTCGCGGCTATGGCCATGTCAAGGAAGCGAATGTTGAGCAGTATCAACAAGTGCTGAAGCAACAGCTGCATACGTTTAAGCATGCGCATTTAGCGGTCGAAGCGCAAATCGATGTCGTCAATGTATAACGGTAAATAGATATGGAAAATGATAAAAAAGCGGGTCCATTAACAGGCTGTACCTTTATTGAGATTGAAGGCATAGGTCCAGGCCCTTTTGCCGGTATGATGTTAAGTGATATGGGCGCTACGGTGATAGTGATTGAACGCCCTGATGGTAATGACTCTATTGATTTGGCCGACAAAGATATTCTCAAACGTGGTAAGCAGTCTATCGCTGTTGATTTAAAGTCTGACAAAGGTCGCGACTTAGTTTTGCAACTCATCGCTAAAGCCGACGGTTTAATTGAAGGAATGAGGCCTGGGGTTATGGAGCGTTTGGGCTTAGGTCCTGATGCTTGCTTAGGCGTTAATCCAAAACTTGTTTATGGCCGAATGACCGGTTGGGGACAGACTGGACCTATGAGCGAACGAGCAGGCCATGACATCAATTACATTGGCTTGTCAGGCGCACTTTGGTATGCCGGGAAACCAGGTGATGCGCCATTTGCGCCACCGACACTGGCCGGCGATATAGGCGGTGGCGCGACTTACTTAGTGATTGGCTTATTGGCTGGTGTACTGAATGCCAAAGCTAATGGGCAAGGGCAAGTCGTCGATGCCAATATCGTCGATGGTTCTGCCAATATGATGAATCTGATTTTGTCGATGGTAGCCAATAATATGGCCAGTTTTAATCGTGGCCAAAGTATTCTGGATGGACCGCATTGGTTTGATAGTTATAAAACCAGCGATAACAAAGCGGTTACCGTCGGGCCTTTAGAGAGTAAGTTTTATCATATAATGCTCGACGCGCTCGGGCTTGGCGAAGATGATGACTTTAAGCAACAGTTTGACCCAAGTTTGTGGCCTAAGCAAAAGCAAAAATTACAACAAATATTTGCCGCTCATACTCAGGCTCACTGGGACCAGGTTTTCGCTGGACGTGATGCGTGTTACGCGCCGGTATTGAGTCCACAGCAAGCAGCCCAGCATGAACATAACCAACAGCGTGGTTATTATTTTGAGAAAGACGGTATATTGCAGGCGGCCGCCGCGCCAAGGTTTAGCCAAACCCCAAGTTTTGACAAGGGTGATATTGCGTTGCGAGGCGCTGACAGTCAGCGCATATTGCACACATTAGGGCTAAGCGATAATGATATAAATGATTTGGTTGATGAAGGTATTGTTGGCTTGCGATAGCAGAACTAAGCGTGGTTTTGATTGCCAAAAAAGCCAAGTGAAATGCCATTTAAGCTATTTATGTGCGCATTTGATCTGTTAATCTAAACAGGTCGGTGGGAACCGATAGCCAAAGTTTACCCCCGGGTTTTCCTTTGGTGCTTATGTAAAATCCTGATTTATCAGGTGATTAGCCCCTAAATAGGATTTAGGGGCTTTTTTATGACGAACTCGAAAACGTTTTTTTATAACGACTTGGTGCGACGCCATACCAACGCTTAAAAGCGCGAGTAAAACTGCTGCTATCAGCAAAACCCAATAAGTGGGTTAACTCGCCAACCGGTACCTTCATTTCTTCTAAATAACGACATGCCAGCTCCTGCCGCGTTTCATCTAAGAGCTGTTGAAATGATGTATTCTCTTTTTTTAGTTTGTCATGAAAGGTCCTTGGACTCATATATAGCTGTTTGGCAATGCTTTCCCGAGCAAAATTATTCGCCGGTAATGAGGCGATTAATAGCTCTTTAACTTTTGCCGTTAGACTGGTTTTCGATAAGGTTTCCAGATATTTAATCACTAAACCATCAAGCTGACGACAAAGCTCAGCATTCTCGGCAGGTAAGGCTAAGTCGAGTTCGTCGCGATTAAGGAAAATACGAGTTGAGTCACAATTATATTCGATAGCACAGCCAAAGTGATCAACGTATTGTTGCTCTGTAGCGAGGTTGATTTGCCCCATCAACTGCAATCTGTACGGCATATAATTAGGGCGAAATATCTGCCTGATCATTTTGATCAACACCGCAACGATGGTGGTTGAATGAAAATGGCGGGTCGTTTCTGGGTGTTTAACCAAAGCACGAAACTCAACATAAGGGCTTTTCCCATCCAGCTCTAAAGAAAGTGAGGTGATGGCACTTACCGTTAAAGAAATGGGCGGAATGGTATCTATCACAGCGACTGAGTGGATGATGGATGGTGTATGGACAGAAGATATTACACCTAAGCAAATTGCTGAAATGATTGACGGTGCGGTTAAAGTTGTTGGTATTGACCATGTAGGTATTGGCACCGACGATATGATGACGGTTGGCGCGGTAGCCGACTTTGCAAAAGCAAACCCTGACGCATATACCGATAATGGTTACATGGTTGATGCGTTTAATCGCGGTGCAACAGGTGCTGCTGAAATGTCTAAACATTTAGCACCAGTAATTGATGAGCTATGGAAAATGGGTTACTCGGACGAAGATATTCGTAAACTCATGGGTGAAAACTTAATCCGAGTGTATAAACAATCTTGGAAGTAAACACTTTAGGTTATAGATAGTTTAAGGGCTGACCGAATGGTTAGCCCTTTTCTTTGTTAGGGATTAAAACAGCGCGCTGTATAAGTAACCGCTGATCACCGCCATAGAAATGATGACAGCTACAAAGGCTATAACCAACTTCTTTTTGAATATTGATTTCAATAAAATCACTTCGGTTAAGCTGGCGCCAGCGCTACCAATGATCAGAGCCATAATCGCGCCCATTCCCATGCCTTTTGCCGCGAGTGCTGCACTTAACGGGATCACCGCTTCTGCTCGAATGTACAGCGGAATACCGATAACCGCAGCGACTACAATGGCAAATGGATTGTCATCGCTCGCATATTTGGCAACTAATTCGGTTGGCATAAAACCGTATATTAACGATCCAATCGAAATACCCAATAAGAGATATGGTAAGACTTTTTTAAAGTCTTCAATTGTCGATTGCCACACTTGTTTATAAGGGCTGATAACCACTTTACCTTTGCCGCAACCTGTGGCGCAGCCAGCGGGCTTTGGTTCTTGATAGGCGCTTTCTTTTACCGCATTTTCAAATCCTGCTTTTTCCAAAAGAAAACCAGCGAGCATTGAAATACCCATGGCCATGACAAAATAAAATACGGTAACTTTTATGCCAAAGGTGACCATAAATAAGCCTATGATGATTGGGTTAAGCAATGGACTGGCAAATAAAAATACCATCATGGTGCCAAAGCCGGCTTTGGCTCGTAACAAACCTTTTAAAAATGGAATGGTTGAGCAAGAGCAGAATGGCGTGATCGCACCTAGTAATCCTGCAACCCAATAGCCTCGACCGTTTTTGTCACTAAGGATTTTTTCGATCTTTGCTGGTGGTATTTTCAATTGCAACCAACCAACCAAGTAACTGATGATCAGAAATAGGGCGGTTAATTCGACCGTTAAAAATAGGAACATATTGAGCGTTTGCATTATCGCTTCATTGGTAAACATGGGTATAAACCTTTATCTGTATTTCTAGAATAATCGAAATATAAAGATCTTTTATGGTAAAATCAAGTTATTTCTAGTAATATCGAAATATAAGTTACGAAAGAGACTAAAATGGATATAGAAACGACAGCCAAAGCTTTTAAGGAATTAGGGCATGCAACGCGCTTATCGGTATTTCGTAGTGTGGTGCGAGCCGGTTACATCGGTATTGCGGTAGGCCAGTTACAGCATCGCTTAGAGATCCCTGGTTCTACTTTGTCGCATCATATTAGCGCATTAGTTAATGCCGATTTATTAACGCAACGACGAGAAGGGCGCACATTATATTGCGTTGCCAATTTTGACATGGTGCAAAAAGTGATTGGTTTTTTAGAAGATGAGTGTTGTATTGAAGAGCAGCAATAAGACAAGCTCGAGAATCATTTGCCTTATTGCCAGTA
Organism: Thalassotalea sp. Y01; assembly: GCF_012932945.1. Classification (NCBI taxonomy): domain Bacteria; kingdom Pseudomonadati; phylum Pseudomonadota; class Gammaproteobacteria; order Alteromonadales; family Colwelliaceae; genus Thalassotalea; species Thalassotalea sp. Y01. The sequence goes on along the minus strand of NZ_JABBXG010000001.1, from coordinate 7,876 downwards.
AATGTTAATTTACTTGAGTTAACTGAGTTTATCTAGTTTTTGCTCAAGTTGTTCTAATTTAGCCAGAATAGCACTGTTATCGTTTTGCCGAGGCTGTCCAGAGCCTTTATTGTCGGTATTGAGTAGCGCACGATAGACAACATCGGATATTTGATCGGCAATACTGTCGACATCCAAGCGATTACTGCGGCCAGTCACATACCGCCAAGCATGGTATTCAACGCCACCATAAATCATGTCTCGAATTAACGTAATCGGTGCATCACTGCGAAAGGTATTGTTTTGGATGCCTTCTTTAATGATTTTATCAACGTTACTCGAGTAGGCTTTATTTAGCTCAAAAATTTTCGTTGCTTCGTAATCAATACCAACCCGCACGTGTTGGACAATCATGTCACACAGTGCTGGCTCTGCTTTTAATACATTTAAATGGTGCCAGATCATAAAGTGCAAGCGGTTTTTGACACCGGTAATGCCTGCAAGGTTATGGGTATAGTCGGCTAATGCGTCGTTATACCAACGCTCTAAGACACTTATTAGCACGTCTTTTTTGGTTTTGAAGTAACGATAAATGGTTCCTTCAACGATGCCAATTTGCTTGGCTACATCTGCCATCGATGTCGCCTCATAACCTTTTTCGACAAACATTTTGTGTGAAATATCAAGTATTTCGGCAAGTCGCTCTTCGGGCTTTTGTCTTATTCTTTTTTTCTTGGCGTTTGTTGTCATAACATACTGCTCTTTTGCAAACCTTACGCAAGCTATTGTGCCAGTGTATTTTCACCTTGTAAAAAAAATTGCGATCAAAAGCCGCAATTTAAATTAACAATGCGGTTTAAATCTGCTTTGAGTTATTGAACAACTCAATGTTAACTGGCATCTGCTAAGCGCTGTGCCATTTCATCTCGCATCACGAATTTTTGCATTTTACCGGTAACCGTCATTGGGTATTGTTCGACAAACTCAATGTAACGAGGGATCTTAAAATGGGTAATTTGACCTTCACAAAATGCTAATACTTCATCCACTGTGCAAGTTTCACCTTCTTTTATTTGAATCCAGGCGCAAACTTGTTCACCCAATTTTTCATCAGGGACGCCAAATACCTGTACTTCGGCAATTTTAGGGTGATGGTATAGGAACTCTTCTATTTCCCGTGGGTAGATATTCTCTCCACCGCGAATGATCATGTCTTTGATTCGGCCCGTGATCATTACGTATCCATCTTCATCCATGCTACCGATATCACCAGAGTGGAGCCAGCCAGAGCTATCTATGGTCTCCATGGTTTTTTCTTCGTCATTCCAATAACCTTGCATCACCGAATAGCCCCGAGTACACACTTCACCAGGTTCACCTATTGCGCACACGTTGCCATTGTCATCGATGATTTTTATTTCGACATAAGGCACCGCTCGGCCAACGGTTGCGGTGCGTTTCTCTATTGTATCTTCAGGCAACGTTAAGTGGTTAAGTGGGCTTACTTCAGTTTGACCGTAGCCAATCAAAATATTGTCCATATGCAGATCGCTGATCACTTCCTTCATCAACTTCATAGGACACGGAGAGCCGGCCATAATACCAGTGCGCAAGCTGCTCACATCATATTGTTTGAATTCAGGATGATCTAACATCATCACAAACATGGTTGGTACACCATGTAAGCCAATACATTGCTCATCACTAACGGCCTGTAAGGTGGTAAGCGGATCATAACTGGCCGCGGGAAATACCATGGTCGCGCCTTGAGACACACAGGCAAGTGAGCCAAGCACCATGCCAAAGCAATGATAAAGGGGCACCGGAATACATAGTTTTTCACCCGCTTTTAGCTGCATACCCGTTGCCGATAGCGAGGCATTGTTTAATATATTGCAATGGGTAAGGGTGGCACCTTTTGGCGAGCCGGTGGTGCCAGAGGTAAATTGAATATTTATTGAATCATCAGGCTTTAATTGTGACTTAAGTGCCTGCAACAATAGCCGTTCATTGTCGCCGCCCATATCGCACAGTTGCTCAAAATTAACCATGCCTTTGCTCGGTTCATCGCCCATGCGAATCACAAATTCGAGATGCGGTAGCTTCTTTGATTGCAATGCGCCGGGTTTACTAAGCTTTAACTCTGGCGCCAATTCATTGAGCATGTCTAAATAACGCGATGACTTGAATGACTCGGCACATATAATGGCGCGGCACTCAACCTTATTTAAGGCATATTCCAGCTCATATAATCGGTACGCTGGGTTTATACAGACCATAATGGCGCCGATTTTGGCTGTCGCAAATTGTGTCAACACCCATTCGTAGCTATTTGGTCCCCAAATGCCAACTCGATCACCAGGCTCAATACCTATGGCGAGCAGCCCGGTGGCTAATCGATTGACTTGTTCATTGAATTGTTTATAGGTCCAACGGATATTTTGATGTCGAACGACAAGGGCTTCGGTATCCGAATGTTGTTCACTGATATTGTCGAGATAATTGCCTATGGTTTGATAAATAAGTTGGCTACTACCTTCCCCACAATAATAGCTTTGCTGTAATGCGCTCATTCTTGGCTTCCTAATAATTTGCTTTTGTCGTGTTGTTTAGGCCTTGTTTTAATTGTTTATAGCCTGCTTGCTATTTTTATAAAACCTGCGGTCAAACAAGTCAATATGAGTTGGGCTCATTATTGTGAATTGATACATTTACAGGCGAGTTTTCATCATGCTGGCCGATATTGACAAGTTTTAACATACTTTTTTCGTAAGTGATTTTCGCTAACAAGTGACTGAAACCGGTTGGAATTCATACTACGGCCGTAATTTTGAACTTTAATGAATCTGACTCATTAGTGTTGACAATCAATTTTTAACGTCATAATGTTAGCCATGTGAATAAAGTTTGGCCTATCCAACCAATGATTTAATTCACTGTCTGTTAATGAGGCAGCTACACTGCAAGGACGTGGTGCAATAACAATAAAAAAAGAATAAAAATTACATAAGTATCCAAAGAGAAAACGTTATGAATATCAAGTTCAACAAGATTTCCCGAGGCGTAGCGCTAGCCTGTGGTATAAGCATGGCTTATATGCCGTCAGCAACAGTATCGGCACAACAACAAGCGGCTGAAGACGATATTGAAATCATTCAGGTACGTGCGACCAAGCGTGCAGAGAATGCTAAAGATATCCCTATGGCCATCAATGTCACCACAGGTGAAGCCATTGAAAAGCAAAGTATCACCCACTTAGAAGACTTATCTGCAACAATCCCTAACTTTATTGTTGGCGATTCACTCACCACAAACAACGTTTACATGCGCGGTATGGGCTCAGGGGCTGATCGAGGTTTTGAACAATCAGTATCTATGTATGTGAATGGTGTGTATATGCCACGCTCTCGTCAAACTCGAGCATCATTTTTTGATGTCGGCCATATTGAAGTATTACGCGGTGCTCAATCGGTATTATTTGGTTTGAACTCAACCGCTGGTGCGGTGAGTATCCACAACAATGTGACTAACCCGGGTGACGATTTTCATGCCAGTGTGTTAGCTGAGTATGAAACCGAATACGAAGGTACGAAAGCCGACGTTATTGTTGGTGGTTCATTAACGGACACCTTTGCCGTACGTGTTGCTTTGCGAGAGGCAGACTCAGATGGCTGGATGAAGAACGTTGTTACAGATGTGCCAACATTATTGGCCACAGGTGAATTAAGCCAGCAAGATAGCTATGTTGGCGGCCGTGATGAATCGGTTCAAAGAATCACCGCCGTATTTGAACCATCAAGTAGCTTTAAAGTAACTGCGGGCTATGAAACCGGCGAGTTTACTGTAGATGGATCGATGGGGGAGATTTTTAATATTAAACCAACCGGTGAAGCGTTTGGCTACCCACTTTACGATGATGGTACATTAAATTGGCAACAATCTTCAGATACATCATTGATTAACGATGCCAGTGGCATGACCATTAACTTTAATGTCAATGGCGGTGAAACGTATCAAGAGTCTGATAATGCCTTTGTACAAACCAGCTATACATTTGGCAACGGTTATGAGTTGCAAGCGAATCTAGGTTATTCCGACTTTGAATACTCTGCTGCAGTGGATGTGGATACCACGTCTCTACCGTTGTGGGACGCTTATAATTTTGAGACCTATGAGCAAACCTCTGGTGAGTTGGTGTTCTTATCTCCAACCGATGGTCGCTTCTCGTACATCGTTGGTGCCTATTACCAAACCAGTGATTTTTATACCGCACAGCCAAATATCGTTGATTTGAATTGGTTCGGCAGTGCGATAGTTGAGCGCGGTGATAACCCGCTAACGGTTGAGCAAACCATGATGTCGGTTTATTTTTCAGCTGACTATGACATCACTGACAACTTAACCGTCATCGCTGGTGCTCGTTGGACTGACGATGAAAAAGATTATGATCGTCAAGCTTACTGTCAGTGGGATATGGGCGCAGGCTTTATGAATACTGCTGACATTTTTGGTTCACCAGTAAACCCTGGTGGCGCTTTTGTCTGTTCTCCAGCAGGTTATGATGGTAACTCAGATACCATTGATTCAGATAATGTAATGCCAGAGGTCACCATTAAGTACCAAATCAATGACGACTCGTCTATTTACGCTAAGGCGGGTGAAAGTGTGAAATCTGGTGGAATTGCCACCGCAGGTTCTATCGCACCGGAAAGCCTAGTGTTTGATGATGAAACCGTGTTTGCGCTTGAAGCAGGTTACAAATTGTCTTTTATGGACGATGCGGGTAGCTTCGGTATTACCGTATTCCAAAGTGAATTTGATGATTTACAGGTTAAGACATCGGTATTAAATGATATGGGCGCGCCGGTAAGCATTGCCTCTAACGTAGGTGAAGCGACAACCGCAGGTGTTGAAATGGACGTTAATATGATTTTGACGGACTGGTTAACCATTGGTGCCAACGTCGCGTATTTGGATGCTGAGTATGACAGTTTCCGCAATGGTCCATGTAATTACAATGCCAACTTGCCTGAAGATCCAAATGGCCAAGGCGGTTGTGATTTGAGTGGTGAAACCATGCCGTATGCGCCAGAGGTGTCAGGTAGCGTATTCGCTGATTTAAATTTTGATTTAACCTCAAATCTTGTATTGCAAGGTGGCGTCGTGGTTGCTTACTCTGATGAGTATTATACCGATGGAGCCTTAAATGAAGATTTGGTGCAGGGTTCTTATACCAAAGTGAATGCACGTCTAGGTATCGCCTCATCTGAAGGTACTTGGGAAGTTAATGTCATCGGTAATAACTTGACCGAAGAAGAAATTCTTACCGGTGTTCAGGAGTTCGGTGGTTTTGCTGACTTAGGTTACTTAGCTGCGCCTCGCACGGTTACCATTCAAGGCGTTATCCGCTTTGGTGGCTAAGCAAATAAGCTGCTATGTATCCTAAATGCGCTATTCGCGTAATTATAAAAAGCCCGCTTTAGCGGGCTTTTTATTTACTTAACGTTATTGAATTTAGCCCATGCCTTGTATACATTGAATGCCTTTATCGTCAATGGATTAGGTCATGTCAGAACATATTGTATTAGCACAACTAGAAAACCCACAACATCAGCAAGACTTACTTATGCTGCTCAACGCTTATGCCGTTGATCCTATGGGCGGCAACGAGGGCTTGTCAGACTACACCAAAAAAAATCTGATAGAGGCGATGAAACATAACCCTCAAGTATTTTCTTTACTGTGTTATGTTGACGATAAACCGGCGGCTATTTGCAATTGTGTTATCGGTTTTTCCACCTTTAAAGCCAAGCCATTATTGAATATTCATGATATGGCGGTGCTGCCAGAGTATCGAGGCCGTGGCTTAAGTCATAAATTATTAGCGCGCGCAGAGCAAGAAGCTCTAGGGCGAGGTTGTTGTAAACTGACGCTGGAAGTATTAAACGGTAATGAAGTCGCCAAAGCCAGTTACATTAAATTTGGTTTTACTGGCTATGAACTTGATCCGCAATTAGGCTTAGCTGAGTTCTGGGAAAAGGCGCTTTAAAACGAGATTGATTTACGCCCAGTGCGTGAATGAGTGTCTGGCTCAGCTTTATTGTCTGAGCCTTTTTGTTTTTGCGGATTTTTACGACGGCCGGTACTGGGCTGTTTTTTTGCTTTGTTGGTTTTCTCTTGCTTGCTCGGTTTGTTTTGCTTGGCTGGCTTTTTAGCAGATACCACGGCAATTGTTGGCTCTGGGGCGACATAATTTGGGTTTAAGATAGGCATAACTGCCTCCCCATTAAACTGCACAATGTCTTCAAAATAAACTTTCTTGCGCTTTTGATATTCAACTTCGCCGTTTAAGAACACGTAGCCTTCTGAGATCATCATTTTCGCTTCTCCACCACCGCCAACCAGGTTGGCAATTTTTAACAGTTTATAGAGCTCTATAGGCTCTTGATTTATTTCAATGGCGAGAACTTCGATTTCCACAGTGTCATCTCAAAAAGGATAGATGCATTAAGTGTATCATGAGCATTTTCACCCACACCATTAAATTCACTGATTTTATTAAAGTAAACAGGGTTTATTGCGGCGTTAGATAGTAAAACGCCACCTGTATTTTACAGATGGCGTTTATCGACAGAACAGGTTGGCAGTCTGATGTGACAGTAATTAGCCAAGCTTATGGTGTAGTAACAAAGTTTACTTCAAACTTCTCAATTGATGCTAAGTCAGTGATGCTGGCTTGACCTAGTGCGTCACTCAAGCGCTCAGCTGTTTTATTAGCACCATGGCTTTCGGCAAAAGCAATGATGTCTTGGCCATTACATACTACGCCTAAGGCGACGGTTTCTTTATCAAGGCGATATTCTTTTACGGTGCGCTCAAAGCGTAAGGTATTGCCACTCATGGCTGCTTTACACGTGTCTACCAAAGCATTATGAATATGGTCGTCCATATTATTGGCATTTACGTTCATGGTGGTTGCTGAAAAAAGTATTGCTGTTGCTAGTGTTGTTAAGGTTTTCATAGTCGTCTTCCTGTGTGCAGTTCTTTAAGTTAAAAAGTCAGTTTTTATTTGGTTTAACTTACTAGACGTATGAATAGCGGAAAAAAGTTGCATGCTATTTTTGGGGGGATGTAACAAAGTGTTGCGGTCAAAAAGTGACCAGGGTGGCGCTAAAAACGGCTTATTTACTGAAATGTATGGCATTTATTGCTGTGCAGGTTACATTTGTAAGAAAAGTGTTAAACATACTTTTTTACATCCTGTGATAAATTTCGGACTAATTTTGTCAAAATCCACTGCAAAACTAGCTTATAAATTGACTTGATTGCTGTAAAAAACAGCGAACGATCAAATAATCACAAAATAAATTAAAGATACTGTTGACAGTTTTTTAGTGATCCCTATAATACGCATCACTTTCTTGCTGTAGCAATGCAATAAGAGAGTCGCAAAGTAAATGGACGGTTAGCTCAGTTGGGAGAGCATCGCCCTTACAAGGCGAGGGTCACTGGTTCGAGCCCAGTACCGTCCACCACTTACTTTTGCGCTTTGAATTTGTTTGGACGGTTAGCTCAGTTGGGAGAGCATCGCCCTTACAAGGCGAGGGTCACTGGTTCGAGCCCAGTACCGTCCACCATTCAAATTCAAATATCAATTATTACTTGTTGGACGGTTAGCTCAGTTGGGAGAGCATCGCCCTTACAAGGCGAGGGTCACTGGTTCGAGCCCAGTACCGTCCACCATCAAGTAAATATCCCTATATGGACGGTTAGCTCAGTTGGGAGAGCATCGCCCTTACAAGGCGAGGGTCACTGGTTCGAGCCCAGTACCGTCCACCATATTTCTTTAATATTCAAATCAATTAAAAGCAGTAATCGAATTAGTTCGATAATTTCG